>NZ_BDBQ01000009.1 GCF_001613065.1 Nocardia miyunensis NBRC 108239 | reverse complement strand
CACGGCACGAGCGGATCGTCGAGGGAACCGGCCGGGCCGTGCAGTATGTGGCCGGGCGCCGGTGGGAGGTTTCGGCGGCCGGGTTCTGGCAGCCGCATCGCGGTGCGGCGCAATGCTATTCGGATGTCGTCGCGGAGTGGGCGGATCCGTCGCCGGGGATGCGGGCCTGGGATCTATACTGCGGCGCAGGTGTTTTCGCCGCGCGGATCGGGTCCGCGGTGGGGTCGAACGGCGCGGTGTCCGGTGTCGAGTCGGCGCGGACGGCCGTGGCGGACGGTTCCGCCGCGCTCGCCGACCTGCCGTGGGTGAGCCTGGACGCGCAGCGCGTCGAACGCTGGCTCAGCGACGGAATCACCCGTGCCGCGCCGGATGTCGTGGTCCTGGACCCGCCGCGAGCCGGTGCGGGCAAGACGGTGATCACCCCGCTGACCGCAGCCCGGCCCGCGCGCATCGTGCACATCGGTTGCGATCCCGCGGCTTTCGCCCGCGACATCTCGCTCTACCGCGCGCACGGCTACGCACCCACCCGCCTGCGCGCCTTCGATGCCTTCCCCGCCACACATCACGTCGAATGTCTGGCGCTGCTCGAACCGCTCGAGGCCTGAGCGTGTCCCGCTCGACCGTCGTCGCGTACGCGGCCGTCGATTCCGGTGGCGCGGACCGGTGTTCGCGGTCGCGGCATACGTCCGGTCACGCGGTGCGCAAGCTGTCGGTGGTCACGGCCCGGCCGGTGCGGATCGGTGTGCGCGGCAGCGGCGCACTGTCTGGTCGGCAGGGCCGCCGCGTGTCGACGACGAGCCGAAAGTGTGAAGTGCGTCGCTTCGGTGATCGGGTCACCTCGGTGTCTCGGTGCGGCGGTGCGTGATCCTGTACGTGAGCAGTGATCCCGCCGTGTCCGCTTCGTCCGGGCCGCGCCTCTCGTCGGCGTCGAATCCGGTGTGACGCAGCCAACGGATCGCCGGTGTGTCGCGGGCAGGTCGCTGTTCCGGTCATCGGTTCCCCGGATGGCTCCGTAGACTGTTCGGAACAGACGACACCTCCGGAGTAGGGAGCGATAGCGGTGGGAGTGCTTTCCCGGGTCGAGACGCCCGAGGACCTGCGCCGGCTGACGGCACCGGAATTGAGTGAGCTGGCGCGGGAGATTCGTGAGTTCCTGGTCCAGAAGGTCGCGGTGACCGGCGGCCATCTGGGGCCGAACCTGGGCGTGGTGGAGATGACCATCGCGCTGCACAGGATCTTCGACTCCCCGGCCGACCCGATCATCTTCGACACCGGCCACCAGGCCTACGTGCACAAAATGCTCACCGGCCGCAAGGACTGCTTCGACCGGCTACGCAAACAGGGCGGCCTGTCGGGCTATCCCAGCCGCGTCGAGAGCGCGCACGACTGGGTCGAGTCCTCGCACGCCTCGGCCTCGCTGTCCTACGCCGACGGTCTGGCGAAGGCGTTCGCGCTGACCAAACAGCGCCGCCACGTCGTCGCGGTGGTCGGCGACGGCGCGCTCACCGGCGGCATGTGCTGGGAGGCGCTGAACAATATCGCCGCCGGGCAGGACCGCTCGGTGGTGATCGTCGTCAACGACAACGGCCGATCCTATTCGCCCACCATCGGCGGCCTGGCCGATCGGCTCGGCGCACTACGCATGCAGCCCGCCTACGAACAGGCCCTCGACGCGACCAAACGGTTCGTGCAGGGGATTCCGAGGGTCGGCGGCTCGGCCTACTCGATGCTGCACGCGCTCAAGGCCGGGATCAAGGACGCCGTCGCGCCGCAGGAGCTGTTCAGCGATCTTGGCCTGAAATATTTCGGTCCGGTGGACGGCCACGACACCGTCGCACTCGAGGCCGCGTTCCGGCGCGCCAAGGATTTCGGCGGTCCGGTCGTGGTGCACGTGGTGACGCAGAAGGGCCGCGGCTATCAACCCGCCGAGGACCACGAGGCCGATCAGATGCATTCGATCGGCTCGATCGACCCCGAGACCGGGAAGCCCAAGGGCGGCAGTTCGGTCGGCTGGACCTCGGTCTTCTCCGAGGAGCTGATCCGTCAGGCCGAACAGCGCGAGGACGTGGTGGCCATCACCGCGGCCATGCCCGGTCCGACGGGGCTGACCCCGTTCGGGGAGCGTTTCCCGGATCGGATGTTCGACGTCGGCATCGCCGAACAGCACGCGGTCACCTCGGCGGCCGGTCTGGCGCTGGGCGGGATGCATCCGGTCGTGGCGATCTACTCCACCTTCCTGAACCGCGCGTTCGATCAGCTGGTGATGGACGTCGCACTGCTGAAGCTGCCGGTGACGCTCGTACTGGACCGCGCCGGTGTCACCGGTGACGACGGCGCCAGCCACAACGGCATGTGGGATCTGTCGGTGCTGGGCATCGTGCCCGGCATCCGGGTCGCCGCGCCCCGTGATGCGGCGACGTTGCGGGAGGAATTGGCCGAGGCGCTCGCCGTCGCCGACGGCCCGACCGTGCTGCGATTCCCCAAAGGCCCTGTCGCCGAGGACATCTCCGCGGTGGAGCGGCTGGACGGGGTCGACGTGCTGCGGATGCCCGAGGGCGGTTCGGCGCAGACCGTGCACGGTGACGTCCTGCTGGTCGCGGTCGGTCCCTTCGCGCGGACCGCGACGCAGGTCGCGGATCTGCTGGCGCCGGAAGGGATTTCGGTGACCGTCGTGGATCCGCGCTGGGTCCTGCCGGTTTCGGACACCGTCATGAAACTGGCCGAGAACTACCGCCTGGTGGTCACCCTGGAGGACGGCGGCGTGCACGGCGGCATCGGCTCCACGGTCTCCGCGCGGTTGCGCGCCGGCGGAATCGACGTGCCCACTCGCGATATCGGTGTGCCGCAACGGTTCCTGGACCACGCCTCCCGGGCGCAGATCCACACGGAGCTCGGCCTCACCGCCCCCGACATCGCGCAGCGCATCACCGCCTGGCTGGGCGGGGTCTGAGCAGCCGGTCCGCGACGGGGCACGAGCACGGCCCCGCCGCAACCGCACCGTCCGGGACAAGCCGAACGGTCGGCCTTGTCAGCTGGTCAGCCGCGTTCTCATCGGTCGCGGGCGGGCGGTGCGGGCTCGGTGGCGAACAGGGCCGCGGCCAGGGGAGCCACATCCAGTTCGCGCTGCCAGGGCCGGGCCCCGCAGGCGGTCAGATAGTCGTCGATGGCGCGAGCCGGGTCGTCCGGTACTGTGCCGGAACGGAATTCGGGCAGCCCGTCCCAGCAGAGGCGGCGCAGCAGGTCGGGGGTCAGCAGATTCTCCACCGGAACCGAATAGCGCGTCGACAGCTCGCCCATGGCGGCGCGGGCGGCGGTGAGCCGGGCCGAGGCGACCGGATCGCGCCGCTCCCAGCGGTTCACCGGCGGCGGGCCGTCGAAGGGCTGGCTGAGGGGGGGAAGTTCCGAATCGGGCAGGGCGCGTGCGCGTTCCACCGCACCGAGCCAGTCCCGGGAGTACCGGCGCTGGCGGGGGCCGCCGAAGACCGGCAGGGCGCGCAGGGCGGCGATGTTCTTCGGATCCGCGGCCGCCGCGGCGACGATCGCCGAATCCGGCAGGATCCGCGCGGGGGCGATGTCCCGGTTTCTGGCCAGATCGTCACGGGTGGCCCATAACTCGCGCACCACCGCGAGCTGGCGCGGGCGGCGCAGGGTGTGGATGCCCGAGGTGCGCCGCCACCGATCCGGCTTCGGCGCGCTGGGCTCGATCGTTCGGACGTGCTCGAATTCCTGTGCGGCCCAATCGAATTTGCCCTGCTCGCGGAGTGATTCGGCGACCGCGTCGCGCAGTTCCAGCAGCAGTTCCACATCGAGTGCGGCGTAGTTCAGCCAGTCGGCGGGCAGCGGACGGGTCGACCAATCCGCAGCTCCGTGCCCCTTGCGCAACTCGCGGCCGAGTAATTTGTCCACCATCGCGGCCAGGCCCACCCGCTCGAATCCGGCCAGACGCCCGCCCAATTCGGTGTCGAACAACCTCGCCGGGTGTAAACCGAGTTCGGCCAGCCCGGGTAGGTCCTGATCGGCCGAATGCAGTACCCATTCCAGATCGTTGATCGCCTCCGCCAGCGGCCCCAGCGCATCGGTCACCGGAATCGGATCGATGAGCACGGTGCCGGAACCCTTGCGGCGCAACTGAATCAGATAGGCGCGATTGGAATAGCGGAAGCCCGAGGCGCGCTCGGCGTCCACCGCCAGTGGTCCGGTACCGGCGGCCAATCGCGCCGCGACCTCTTCGACGGCCCGCGCCGTATCCGTGACCGGGGGCACGCCCTCGGCGGGTTCGAGCAACGGGACGGCGGCATCGTCCCGGTCCTCACCCTGGAATTTCGCGGATTCGTCGGCAACTGACATAGCCCAGAACTCTACGTCGCCGGTCAGAACTGGTCGTCGGTATTCTGCGGACGCGGAGGCAAATGGGTGATGCCCGCGGGCGGCAAACCGGCCGCATAGGCCAGCACTTCGCAGAATGCCTCGACGTGCGGTGCGAGCTCGGTGGAGTCCACCGTCCAGGAGGCGCGCAACTCTAGCTGATAGGCCCGCGGCGGCCCGGCGATATCGCCGTACCGGATCGAACTGGTGGAGGTGACCGTGCCGCCCAGCGCGGTGAAGGACTCCCCGCGCGATTCCAGCGCGTCCACCAGCCAGCTCCAGGCCACCTCCGGCAGCAGCGGATCCCCGGCCAGCGCCGCATCGATGTCGGCCTGGATATAGGCGACGAGCCGGAACACCCCGTGCCAGGCGTCCTGGCCGTTCGGATCGTGTAGCAGGATCAACCGGCCGAATGCGTCGTCCTCGGAATCGACCGGGATCACGTTGGTGTCCGGGTGCGTGACTTCGGCGCCGATGGCGTAGGAGTACGGGGCCAGGCGTTGCGGCGGCCGAATCGGTGCAAGCTCGATCCGGGGGTGCACGGAAGCGGTGCCCATCGCATCGACCGCGGCGCGAAACTGGGCGGGTTCGCCGGCTGGGCCCGGGGTCGGTGCGGCGCCGTCGCGGAAGTCGAGCGGTGTCACGAATGTGAACCTATCCCCGAACCCCCCGGCAAGACCGGAGGCGCGCCGTATTTCGGCCTCCGCTTCCCTGCGGCGGGTTCGCTGCGCCCCGATGGCTCCCCGCAAACCGGGTTGCATTCGGACAACGAGGTCGGGTGTGTCCGAGTTGAGGCTGGTGTTGCTGGTATAGGCCGGATGGGATGTTGTTGCCTCCGGGACCTGGGTAGGAGCGGGGTGTCGCATACGATGGCGGTGATGAGCACACCAACACGCCGCCGGTTGTCCGACGCACCGCTTCTCGCCGCCGCTACCGGGGCGAGCCCGAAGCGGCGTCCCGTCTGGTTCATGCGACAGGCCGGGCGGTCGCTTCCGGAGTACCGCGAGGTGCGTGCCGGGGTCGGCATGCTCGAATCCTGTTTCGATCCGGAGCTGGTCTGTGAGATCACCATGCAGCCGGTTCGGCGGCACGGTGTGGATGCGGCGATCTTGTACTCCGACATCGTCGTTCCGCTCAAGGCGGCCGGGATCGACCTGGACATCGTGTCGGGTGTGGGACCGGTGGTGGCCGATCCGGTGCGCTCGACCGCCGATGTGCGGGCGCTGCCGCGGCTGCGGCACGAGGAGGTCGGTGCGATCGCCGAGGGGGTGCGGCTGCTGGTAGGCGAGCTCGGCGACACTCCGTTGATCGGATTCGCCGGTGCCCCTTTCACTCTCGCGTCGTATCTGGTCGAGGGCGGGCCCAGTAAGAATCATGAGCGGACCAAGGCCATGATGCTCGCCGAACCGGACATCTGGCACGAGCTCCTCGGTGTGCTCACCGATATCACCATCGAATTCCTGCGCGCGCAGCTGGCCGCCGGGGTGGACGCGATGCAGTTGTTCGACTCCTGGGCGGGTGCGCTCTCGCTGGCGCAGTACCGCGAATTCGTCCTGCCGCACTCGGAGCGGGTCTTCGCCGAGGTCGCCGCGATTGCCGGACCCGGCGTGCCGCGCATCCACTTCGGCGTCGGCACCGGGGAACTGCTCGGCGCGATGGGCGAGGCCGGAGCCGATGTGGTCGGCGTGGACTGGCGCGTCCCGCTGACCGAGGCCGTGCGCCGCGTCGGCCCCGGAAAGGCGTTGCAGGGCAACCTCGATCCCGCCACGCTGTTCGCCGGGCCCGAGGTGCTCGAGCGCGAGGTGCGCCGCATCGCCCACGAGGCGGACGAGGCGATCACCCTCGGCGCGGCAGGCCATATCTTCAACCTCGGTCACGGCGTCCTGCCTGATACCGATCCGGGCGCGCTCACCGCCGCCGTCGACCTGATCCACAGCTTGCCGGTGTAGGGAACCGGGCCCGCGGCAGGCGCACTCGTACCGGACAAGCGAGCACTGTCGCCGTGATATCCGATGCGAGGGACCTATGCGGTTCGGTCGCACGGTGGGAGATCGGTGTTTCGAATGTCCGTCCGGTTGCGCTGTGCGAGACGAACGTCACGGCAAGCTACGAGTCGGGTGACCGTTGCGGTGGGCGGCCGGTTCGCCGAGTAGGTTCGGTACGGGCTGGGTGAGGCAGGTTCGCCGGTGTGGTGAGGAGTGGTCGATGCGGGTCGTGGTGGTCGGTGCGGGGATCAGCGGTCTGGTCGCGGCCTATCGGTTGCGGGCGGTGCTGGGCTCCGAGCTGGAGCTGGTGTTGGTGGAACGGCGCGAACGGATCGGCGGCACACTGCACACCGGTACGCTCGCGGGCGGGCCGGTGGATCTGGGGGCGGAGGCGTTCGTCGGGCGACGGCCCGAAATCCCCGCTCTGCTAGGCGAATTGGGCCTCGAGGACCAGCTGGTACATCCCTCCGGGCTTCGGCCGCTGATCTGGTCCGGCGGCACGGCGCATCCGCTGCCGACGGGCACGCTGATGGGCATTCCCGCACAGGCGGAGTCCATGGCCGGACTGGTCGACGAGGCGACGCTGCGGCAGATCGCCGAGGAACCGGCCCGACCGCTGCACTGGGCCCCCGGCGGCGACATCTCGGTGGCGGAGCTGGTAGCCGAGCGATTCGGCGCACAGGTGGTGAGCCGCAGCGTCGAGCCGCTGCTGGGCGGAGTCTATGCGGGACTGGCGAATTCGATCGGGGTGCGGTCCGCACTGCCCGGCTTGGCCGCCACGCTCGACGCGGGCGCGGCGAATCTGTCGCAGGCGGTGTCGCGGGCGTTGCCGCCGCCATCGACCGCACCGGTCTTCGGCGGCATCCGCGACGGTTACCGCGTCCTGCTCGACGCGCTGCTGGCGGCGGCGGCCCCGCAACTCGACATCGATACCACCGCAAAGGATCTGACCCGCACCTCGCACGGCTGGCGGCTGGAACCGGTGGGAGAGTGCGACGCGGTCGTCCTCGCCACGCCCGCGCCCGTCACCGCCGATCTGCTGGACTCGGTCGTGCCCGAGGCCGCCGGCGCGGCCGCGCGGATCGAGCTGTCCTCCTCGGCGGTGGTGGCACTTGCCCTGCCGGTGGACACGCCACTGCCGGAGAATTCGGGCATCCTGGTCGCCACGGGAGAATCGTTGCGGGCCAAGGCCTTCACGCTCTCCAGTCGCAAGTGGCCGCATCTGGCCGGCCGCGACGTCGCGGTCGTGCGCGCCTCGTTCGGCCGGTTCGGCGACGACAGCCTGCTGGCGCTGTCCGATGCCGAGCTGATCGCCACCGCGACCGAGGATCTCGCGACGGTCACCGGGATCCCGGTGCGGCCGGTCACCGCCGCGGTCCAGCGGTGGCGCGGCGGCCTGCCGCAATACGCGCCCGGGCACACCGAGCTCGTCTCCACGATCGAATCGGCCGTCGCGGCGGTGCCGGGACTGGCCGTGGCGGGTGCCTACCTGCACGGTGTCGGGGTCCCGGCCTGCGCGGCGTCGGGGACCGCCGCCGCCGAGCGGATTCTCGCGGGGCGAACGAACTGAACCGAGGCCGATCGCGGGTGTCGTCATGCGGAAAACGTTGGCACACATGGCATTACAAGTCCACAACTATCCGATTGCCGCACCCCGTAGCCGGATCCGCACTCGATATCCGCGGCGTTTCCCCCGCTAAGCGGTGCGGCTGCGTGGCGGGACGACCCGCAGTGGCACCATAGGGGGTATGGCACGACTCGATTACGCGGCGCTCAATTCGACCATCCGGTATCTGATGTTCTCGGTGTTCCAGGTGCAGCCCGGGGTATTGGGACAGGACCGTGAGGCGGCGACCAAGGAGGCGCGCGCGTTCTTCGACGGTCTCGCCGACAAGGGCGTTGTCGTGCGCGGCCTGTACGACGTCGCCGGCATGCGCGCCGACGCCGATTTCATGGTCTGGTGGCACGCCGACAGTATCGAGGCCCTGCAGGCCGCCTACGCCGACCTGCGCCGCACCACCGAACTGGGCCGGGCCAGCGCTCCGGTGTGGAGCAACGCCGCGGTACACCGCCCGGCAGAGTTCAACAAGAGCCACATCCCGGCCTTCCTGGCCGGTGAGGACCCCGGCAACTACCTGTGCGTCTACCCGTTCGTCCGTTCGTACGACTGGTATCTGCTGCCCGACGCCGAGCGCCGCAAGATGCTCGCGGACCACGGTAAGGAAGCCCGCGACTATCCCGACGTGCGTGCCAACACCGTCCCCGCGTTCGCGCTCGGCGACTACGAGTGGATCCTGGCGTTCGAGGCGCCCGAACTGCATCGCATCGTCGATCTGATGCGCGATCTGCGGGCCACCGAGGCCAGGCGGCATGTGCGCGAGGAGATTCCGTTCTTCACCGGTCCGCGCGTCGAACTCGAGCAGTTGATGGCCTCGCTGCCCTGATCGATCGCGTCCCGCCGCATACCGGTTCGGGTCATGCATCGCGAGCCCCGGTAAATCGGGTCATGCGCGGTACCGGTCCCGAGCCGTACTGTTCCCCCGTCGTCTCAGTGTGTTGCGTCGTCCGAGGGGTGCAGGCGCAGCGAGATCGAGTTGATGCAGTATCCGACCGAACGTCGGCGGGCCGCCTGACCGGTGAGTGCGGCTTTTTCGGCTGGTCAGAGGAAGGATTGGTGTTCGACAGGGCGTCGCGGGAATCACTGAGAGGCCGCGTAGATCACGGACGATCAGCCTGAATTCGTTCGCGAAAACCTGCACGACAATCGAGCGCTCTTCGGCGTGTCGATCAACGACACGCCGAAGCCTTCGGTCTGGAACCTAGTGCGTGTGGTTCGTGTCTGTCGATTCCTGGAAGTCGACGAGTGCTTCTCCGTACGTCTGCGCCCACTCCGTCAGCATCGCTATCGGCTCCTGGAGTGTCCGGCCGAGCGGGGTCAGGCTGTATTCCACCCGTGGGGGCGCTTCGGCGTACCGCTGTCGATCGATGAGGCCGTTGCTCTGCAGGCGGCGCAGGGTCTGGGTCAGCACCTTCCGGGAGATCCCGCCGGACAGAGCGACAAGTTCACTGTGCCGTTTGGGGCCGTCTGCCAGCGCGTACAGGGTGACTACGGACCACTTGTTCGCGATGATCTCGAGTGCTGTGCGCGCAGGACAGTCGGACATGAACATGATTCCGGCAGGTGGGCTCACAGTCCGAAGGTTACCAAAGGGTACCTATCGGATTTCTAGCGTTGCCATCATGCATATCGCAGCCCTGATCCTGTCCGTCCTGCTCGCTCTGGCGATGTTGCAGTCCGGAGTGATGAAGTTCGTGCGCCCAGCGTGGATACGCCGATTCGCGGAAGCGGTCCATCTCACCACTTCCCAGCTCACCGTGCTCGGGAGCCTGCAGATCGCCGCGACGGTCGGTCTCATCGGGGGCATCTGGTTCCCGCTCTTCGCGATCGCCGCCGCGATCGGACTGGTGCTCTACTTCGGCGGCGCGATCATCGCGCACATCCGCAGCGGCGACCGGAACATGCTGGGAGCCGTGGTCTTCCTCGCGTTCTCGATCGTGACTTCAGTCGCGCTCGTTCTCGTTGCCTGAGTCGACAACCCGTACCGGAGAACGGTGGTTGATCAAATGTTCTGTGTCGCCTGGTCTTTCGTAGTTTTCCGCCTGGAGATCGGATCCTCCTGACTCGCAGTGGGGTAGGCCTCGGCGCCGCTGAGCGAGGTGCTGGGTTGGCCGTGGATGTCGACGGGGACATCGCCGGCGAGGGTGACTCGGCGTAGTAGGCGGTGTTGGTTGCCGTAGTAGGAGACCGCGCGATGCTGTGTCAGTTCTCCGAAGGTGAACTCCAAAGTGATGCCACCTTCTCCAACCTTCGGTGACACGTCATGTCCGCTCGGTCGGCTCAGCGCCCGGAAGCGGTGTTTCAGCTGGTAGGGCCGTCCGCGGGGTGCAGGCGCAGCGAGATGGAGTTGATGCAGTACCGCTTGTCGGTCGGGGTCGGGTATCCCTCCCCCTCGAAGACGTGGCCGAGGTGGCTGTGGCAGTTCGCGCACAGCACCTCGACCCGGCGCATACCCAGTGAGTCGTCGACGCGCAGCAGCACCGCATCCGAATCCGCCGGATCGAAGAACGACGGCCAGCCGCAGTGCGAATGGAATTTCTCGGTGCTGCGGAACAGTTCCGTGCCACAGGCCCGGCATTCGTATACACCGGCGGTCTCGGTATCGGTGTATTCGCCGGTGTAGGGTCGTTCGGTACCGGCTTCCCGCAGCACCGCGTACTCCTGCGGGCTGAGCTTGGCCCGCCATTCCTGCGGGGTGAGCACGATCTTGGGTGCGGGCAGCGATGTCTCGGACTCGGAACTCATAGCCCGATTCTAATGAGACGACGGCGCACCGCGCCGCCGCGACGACGCGGTGCGATTCGGTCGACCTCAGTTACTCGGGGTGTAGTACCAGTTCCCGCTGCCATCCGGGTACTCGAAGCAGGCGCTGAAGTTGCCCGTATCGATCGATGCCTGATCACACGCGGCCCTACCGGTGGGCTCACCCGTTTGAGTGAACGGCCCGACCGAAGTAGGTCCCGGAACGATCGGATCGGCACCGGCGGCACCGGTGAAACCGGCCGCGAGCCCGATGGATAGTGCGCTTACCCCGACGATTTTCGACAACACTGCAGCTCCCAGGTGTGTGGTGTGAATGCCCGGGTCACAGTAGTGCGGACCGGACAACTCGGAACTGCGGGTTGTAATGATTTTTCGGTGGCGGTCGCCACTTGTCCAGCGATCTCCGGCGATCCGCTCAGCGCAGGACGCCGGCCTCGTCCGGTGCGGCGGCGGGCTGCTCGTCGTCCGGGTCGGCCGGAGCGATCGTCGCGGTGGTGGTATCCGGGGCCGGGGTTCGCTGGGGGCGCGGAGCGTCGGGCATGGTCGCGGTGTTGCGGTCGGTCAGCAGGAACGACGGGTCGATCCCGGAGTCCAGGCGTCCCTCCCGGCGCGCGGTCAGATACCGATCGCCGAGTACGCAGAACGTCACGAACAGCAACAGTCCCCAGCCGAAGGTGATCCGCAGGTACTCGATATCCCGGCCCACGCTCTGCCAGTGGTCCAGCAGCCACTTGTCGAAGGTGGTGAAGCCGAATATCGCCAGCCAGGCGGGCCAGTTCCGCAGCACCGAATTGCGCAGCACCACCGTCATCAGGAACGGGAACAGCAGCATCGAGTAGTACTGCTGACCCAGCCCGCTGATCAGGAATTCGGCCAGCAGCAGGATGCCGGAACTGGTGCAGATGAAGAACAGTTCGTCGTTGCGGTAGTACCGGTACAGCAGCCACAGCGAGATCAGTACGAGTACGCCCATGCCGATGCGGATGCCCCAGACCAGCGGCGAGGGCAGACTCCAGTAGGCGGCCGTACCCGGAATCGAGCTGTTGAAGTAGTCGCGGGCCTGCATCGAGTACGGCAGGGTCCGATGCAGATAGTCCATCGGGTCCTTGATCAGCGGCAGCGCGATGGCCGTCAGTGCGATCGGAATGCCGAGCGCGGGCAGGAAGACTTTCCACTGCCGCCGCATCAGCGGTATCAGCAACATCGGGGCGATCGTCGGTTTCACGGCTATCGCCAAACCCATGATCGCACCGGCCCAGAGTTCACGCCGGGCGAGCAGCAGGGCGATGAAGGCGACTTCCGCGAGCAGGATGCATCCGTTCACATTGCCGAAAGCCAGTGTGTTGATGACTGTTTCGGACGAGAACATGAGCAGCATGAGCAGCGGCGCGGCGTACGACTTGATGCTCAGCTTGAACAGTTTGAGCAACAGATACCAGGCGATCAGGATCGCGACGGCGTTGAGCCCGTCGAAGCACCATTTCGACTTGTCCGGGTCGATGATCGCCAGCGGCGCGATGAGCAGCGTGCCGCTCGGCGGGTACAGGTAGTGCGGGTCGACCAGGTTGAAGTTCTCGGCGTAGATCGGCCGTCCGTTCAGGAACGCCAGGGACGCCTTGTAGACCGGTCCGAAGTCGTCGGTGATGTTGAAGTTCGTCGCCTTGACGATGACCTGATGCAACACGGTCATGACCGCGAAAGGCCATAGTGCGAAGTTCAGGACCTCGGAGGTCGTACGAGCGGTGCGCGGCTCGAGCTGACGAAGGAACACTGGGGCACGGTACACCGGAAAGTACCGGGACCGTTGCTCGGACCCGCCGAAACCGTCTCTTCGCCGCCGCCTCCGCGCGCTTCGGGGGCATGATTCGCGGCCTCGGGGTCGTACTACGCGCCGGGTCGTTTCGCCGGGGCTGCGGAGTCAGGCGGGACAGGCCGTGCCGTCGGCGGGCAACGTCGCATCCTTCAGGTAGCCGACCAGGTTCTGCTGCACGCAGGCCGAGTGGGTGAACACCGGGTAACCCCAGCCCTGCCACGTGACGGTGGACGTGCGCGCACCCGCCGCGCCGAGCGCGCCGGTGACCGAGGGACGCGCGTCGCTGCCCGCGACCGGATTCGCGTCGTTGCCCAGGATCAGGGTCGGCAGGTCGAACGTGCTGGGCAACTGCGCCGGATTCGGCGTCGGCCAGGCCGTGCACGCCATCAGGCCGATCGCCGCGGCCTTGCCGAAGACGGGATACTGCTTGGCCCAAGCGGTTTCGAGCTGTTTCACCCGGTCGGGGGTGGCCGGTTTCTGGTTGTCGCTGCAGTTCGAGACGAACTGCCCGTCGGAGTCGGTGGCGGCCGATTCCCGGCCGATCAGCTGGTTCAGGGCACCGTTGTCGCCGCGACCCGCCGCGGACAGCGCGTCGGCCAGGTCGGCGGTGTGATTGGCCTGATCGGACCGGGGTTCGGTGAGGAATCCGGAGACGGCGGTCAGCAGCGCGTTCGCGGAGATGCCGCCGAGTTGCCCGGCGGCCGCGCGGTTGACCAGTGCGATGATCGCGCCACGCGGATCGTTGCCGAGCGAGCAGTTCAGTGCGGCACAGCGTTGGGCGAATGCGGTGATCGCGGCCTCGGAGCCTTTCACGCGCTGTTCGGCGCGGGTGGCCGAGTCGGCGTTGGCGGCCACCGGGGAGTCCAGCACGAGGCGGGCCAGACGATCGCCGTACTTGGCGGCGTAGGCCAGCGCCACCCGCGAGCCGTCGCCGGCGCCCAGCAGCGCGATGTGGTCCACCTGCCATTGCCTGCGCAGTTGATCGATGTCGTCGGCGGCGTGCCCGGCGTCGAAGGTGCCCTGGTAGGGCTGCAGGAAGTCCTGACAGGCGATGGTGGCGTCCTGGCTGACCTTGGCCATCGCGTCGATCTGGTTGCCTCCGGCGGACTGGTCGTTGTCCGCGAGGCTGCGCCGGGTGTCGTCGGTCAGGCAGTTGATCGGCTGGGAACTACCGACGCCACGCCGGTCCACCGCGACGATCGGATGGTCGGCCAGCACCGCGGAGGCCGGGCCGGTGACCAGCCCGGCGAGTGTCGCGGTGGAGGAGCGGTCCGCACCGGAGGTGAGTACCAGCGGCGCGGCGTTCGCGGGGGTTCGCGGCAGACGGGCACGCACGGCGGAATTGCGGAAGGTGCCCAGCACCGCGCCCCCGGCATCGATCGGGGTGGAATAGTCGGCGCATTCGAAGATCACTCCGGCCGGTGGCGCGCCCAGGCCGAGCGAGTTGAACGTGGCCGCCGCGCAGTCGTGCCAGCCCAGATCCGTCTTGGGCGCCTCGGCCGACGGCGGCGGTGCGGGGGCCGGTGTGGTGGTGGCGGCCGCGCCGCCGGAATGCGGGCGGACCTCGGCGATTCCCGGACGATCGGACGGGCCGGCGCCGCAGGCGGCGGTGAGGAGGATCGTCAGCGATGACGATGCCAGCAGTGCGGCTCGAGTCCTGCGCATGCGATACAGCCTGCCAGGTCCGGCGGGCGCTTTCAGCCTTGGGTGCGGGCGCGTTCCCAGCGGGTCAGGATCGTGCCGTCGTCGTCCAGCAGTGCGTGACGCAACGTCATCGGAGTGGGCGACGCCTTGGGGGACACCGCAATTCGTCCCGCGGTACCGCCGATGAGCAGCGGTGATGCGGTGAGGCAGAGATCCTCGACCACGCCCGCGGTGATCAGGTCGCCGAACAGCGAGGGGCCGCCCTCGCACAGCACCCGCAGCAATCCGCGTCGTGCGAGGGCCGCGCGAATATCCGGTGCGGTCACGGTGGTCTCGCCGCATTCGATCACCTCCGCGCCGGCGTCGGCGAGCGCGCGTTTGCGGTCGGGCGGCGCCATGGAGGTGGTGAGGATCATCGGCGGGCGGGCGGTGTCGGTGAACAGCCGTCCGGCCGGATCCAGCGACGCGCTCGCGGTCACCACCGCGATCGGGGGCGGTGAGCCGTCCGGGCTGCCGCCGAGGCCGTGGTGGTACAGCCGCTGGCGGCGGTGGGCATCGGTGTGCGCGCCGCCGTAGTTCTCCTGACGTGCGGTTCCCCCGCCGACCAGCACCACATCGGCCAGATCCCGCAGGATCTCGAACACCGTGCGGTCGGCCGGACTGCCCAGCGCACCCGACCTTCCGTCCACGGTGGCCGCGCCGTCGATGCTGGTGACGAAGTTGACTCGAATCCAAGGGGATTCGATCGAGGCCGGATAGGCGTAGAGCCGCACGAGCTCGTCGGGCCCGAGTGTTGTGAACTGGATCGCATTGGGCACACGCTGCATAAGGTCCGATCACACCACGTCAGTACGCTACTTGGGTGCAGCAACGCCTCGTCGATCGCCATCCGGAAGTTCCGGCCGATCAACTCATCGCCCAGATGGTGCCCCCGCCCACATTCGACGAAGTGAGCTTCGACTCCTACATTCCCGACCCGAACGAGCCGAGTCAGACCGCGGCCGTGCGCTCCGCACGCGATTTCGCCGGGCGGGTCGACTCGATCCACGCCGCCGCGAACCGCAAGAGCCTGTTCGGCAAGAAGAAGCACGTCCAGGGCGCGGGCCTGTATCTGGACGGCGGATTCGGCGTCGGCAAGACGCACCTGCTGGCCTCGATCTTCCACGCCTCGCCCGCGCCGAAATCGTTCGGCACCTTCGGTGAGCTCACCAACCTGGTGGGCGCGCTGGGCTTCGTGAACGCGGTGGACCGGCTGGCGAGCAACAGTGTGCTGTGCATCGACGAGTTCGAACTCGACGATCCCGGTGACACCACCCTGGTCTCGCGGCTGCTGACCGAGCTGACCGCGCGCGGGGTCTCGGTCGCGGCGACGTCCAACACGCTGCCCAGTCAGCTCGGCGAGGGCCGTTTCGCCGCACAGGACTTCCTGCGGGAGATCAAGAAGCTGGGTTCGCTGTTCGAGACGGTGCGGGTGGACGGCCCCGACTACCGGCACCGCGATCTGCCGCCCGCGCCCGAACCGACCGCGCCCGAACTGCTGGCCGAGAAGGCCGCGGCCACACCGGGTACCACCCTCGACGACTTCGACGCGCTGCTGCGACATCTGAGCACCCTGCACCCCTCGCGCTTCGGCGCGCTGATCTCCGGGGTGAGCGCGGTGTACATCTCCGGCGTGCACGAGGTGACCGATCAGGCGGTGGCGTTGCGCGTGGTGGTTCTGGCCGACCGGCTTTACGACGCGGGAATTCCGGTGACGGTGTCGGGGGCCAAACTCGACGCGATCTTCTCCCAGGAGATGCTCGACGGCGGCTATCGCAAGAAGTATCTGCGGGCGATTTCCCGGCTGCTCGCGCTCTCTCGGTACGAGGTGCCCGCGGGCTGATCGAGCGGCGGCCCGGGGTACCTTGGCGGGCGTACCGCAAATTCTGGACGGTCGTCCAGGATGGTGGCGGCCGAGATCGGGCCGCCGTCCCGAGCAGATCGGAGCTGTGATGGTCCATCGTTCGATTCGTGTCGTGGCGGCGCTGGCCGCCGGTACGGCCATCGGCCTGGGCCCCGCGGTGGGCTCCGCCCTGGCCGCCGACCCGCCCCCGGCGACCACCGCGGTCGTGGACACCACCGTCCAGCGCGCTGTGCCGCTACAGGGTGTGCTCAACGCCCGCGACATCGGCGGTTACCGCACCGCCGACGGCCGCACGGTCCGCACCGGCCTGGTGTACCGCACCGGTGCGCTGGCCAAGGCGACCAATGCCGACCTCACCGCCCTGACCACACGCAAGGTCCGTGCCATCCACGATCTGCGGACCTCCTACGAGCGCATGCTGTCCCCGGATCGGGTGCCCGCGGGTGCGATCGAGACCTGGAACGACGTCATCGGCCAGGCATCGCCGCAGGCACTCGTCTCGAGCCTGTCCGCCGGTCCCGATATGTACCGTGCGTTCATCACCGCGCCGGGTGCGAGCGAGGCTTTCGCCGCCGTTCTGCACGACATCGCCCGCACCTCCGACGGCGCGGTGCTCTACCACTGCAGCGAGGGCAAGGACCGCACCGGCTGGACGTCCGCGGTGCTGCTGACCGCCCTGGGCGTGGACCGCGAGACCGTCGACTACGACTACCTGCTGTCGAACTACTACCGCGACGCCCGCGACGGCGATATGGCGAACGGCGTGGCCCAGTCGGAACTCGACGCGGCTTTCGACCAGGTCGACGAGTCCTACGGCAACTTCGACAACTACCTCCACCAGGGACTGCAGCTGAGCAATGCCGATATCTCCGCGCTGAAGACCAAACTGCTGCACTGATCAGGCGGTGGCGCACGACCTGAAGTCGCGATCCGCGCAGAAGGCCGAACCGCCGCACTGATCGGGAAGGCCGTGCCGGTGGTGGCGTAATTCCGGGCGATCGCGGTGTCGGCTGCGCGGGCGTAGTCGCCTCGAGCGGCCGGCACACGTCCCGTGCGCAGTCGGGCCGTTCGTGCGTCCAGCGGGTAAAGCTGCTCTGTCCGAAACGGATTCAGCTTGATTCGGCAGGCTCCAGGGCCTGCTGCATGAGGTAGTCGTGGCATACCGTCGCGCCGACGGTGAAGGTCCGGGTGCCGACGGTGCGGAACCCGCGTTTGGCGTAGAACCGCTGGGCGCGGGCGTTGTCCTGGTTGACGCCGAGCCACGCGCCCGCGTAGCCGTTGTCGCGGGCGTGGTTCAGGGCCGCGGTCATCAGGGCGGTCGATACGCCGCTGCCGTGGTGGCCGGACAGCACGTACATCTTGTTGATCTCCAGTACCGGCCGCAGGTCCACGGCCCGCGCCACGGCCGGATCGGTGGGTTCGCCCGCGATGAGCATGGTGTAGCCGACGATCTGCCCCCCGGACACGGCCTTGAGTACCGTGCGATTCGGATCGCTGAGATAGTCGCCGAACCGTTCGTCCGAGAGCGCCTCGTCGATATAGGTCTCGATATCGGCGGTGGCGAGCCCGGGCGGGCAGGCGAGCGGGAAGGTGGCGGCCGCGACGTCGGAGATGGCCTCCGCGTCCCAGAGGCCGGCGCGGTCGACGGTGACCATCGTGTCGTCGTTCACGTGATCCATCGCATCACATCAGCGCGCCCGCCGGGGCGGCGGCGTGCGGGTCAGGCCGATTCGCCCGATTCCCGAGCCGTCGCGGCGGTGCGTGCGTGGAATGTGCGGGCGAACAGCACCAGCGCGGCGGCGAACAGCAGCGGTATGACGAATCCGATGCGCAGACTCGACATGTCCGACACCGCGCCCACCACGCCGCCGCCGATCAGCGTGCCCGCGTAGTTGAACAGGTTCAGTCGCGCGATCACCGCGTCGAGTCCGGAGCCGCCGGTGAGTCGCCCGGCCTCGCTGAAACACAGCGGGGCGATCACGGGCAGCCCGATTCCGGCGATCAGGAATCCGATCAGCGCGGCCGTCGGTCCGGGCGCGCCCACCACGACCACCAGCCCGACCACACCGATCGCGGCGGCGACGAGCACGACCGCGCGTGGCCCGAACCGCCGCACCCACAGATCGCCGGTCAGCCTGGTCAGCAGCGAGGCGCCCTGGTAGGCGGCCAGCGCCAGCGCCGCGGTCGCCGAGGAGGACAGCAGCTCGTTCTTCAGATACAGCGCCGACCAGTTGCCGACCGCCAGATCGATGGCGAACACCAGCGCCATCGCGATGCCCAGCGCCAGATAGGCCCGCAACGGGACGATGGCCGCGTGCTCGGCTTCGGCGGGTTCGGCCTCGGCCTGGCGGGTGCCCAGCAGCCGCGGCCCGAACACGAACCCGGCCACCAGCACCACCATCGCCGAGACGAATACCGCCTCGGTCCAGGTGATGTGGACCTTCTCGCATCCGGAGACGAACAGCGCGCCCAGAATCGATCCCGCACTCCACGCGGCGTAGAACGACGACAGCACGAACCGCCCGTATCCGTGCTGGATGAACACCGCCTGCATATTCGTGCTCGCGTCGACGATGCCGACCGCGACGCCGTACCCGCTCAGCGCCGCGAACAGCACGGCCTTGTCCGGGGCGACGGCGATGAGCACTCCGGTGACCGCGATCAGCCCGAGTCCGATCCGCAGCGTCACCCGGCTGGACCACCGCACGGCAAGCTGTTCGGCCACAACGCTTCCCACCGCGGCCAGCAGTGAGATAACCACCACCGCGACCAGGATCAGCGTGTCGCTCAGACCGAAACGCGATTGTGCTTGCGGTAGTTCGGTGAGGATCACGGCCAGGAAGAAACCCTGTAGGGCGAAGGCCACCGAATTGGCCACCCGCGCGGCGCGGAGCGGCGACGATACATTCGTGTATTCGGTGGGGGTCACCAGCGCAGCGTAGCGGGCGGGGTTGGGCGCGCCAAGGTCGAAATCCCTTCGCCGAGACCGTTCGGCGCCCCGCGCGGGTCTCATGATCACGCGCGGCTCCCGGTTGCATAACGAAAGTAGGCAGGACGCGGTGCCGATTACCGATCTTTACGGCACTCTAGAGGGGGCGGTTTCGGACGTGCCGCCGGTGCACGGTGTAGGGGCAGTGGATCGCATGGGCGAGCGTAGCGAGCGGGCAGTGGGTACGGCCGGACCACCGGCACGTGCCGGGGCCGAGCGTCGAGGTGCGGGCATGGCTGAACGTGAGAGACATATCGATTCCGGGGCGGGGCAGGCGTTACTGCTGACCGCGGCTGAACCCGCGGATCTTCCTGTGGTGGAACCGAATCCGCGCGGACATCAGCCGGGAGAGCGGTGTCGCGAGCCCGGCTGCGGCGACTGCCACTGGGATGTGCAGCGGTTCAAGTACTGGTTGCGTGGACGGCTGCTGGCCGAGGGCGCCGAGGACGCCGAAGTCGACAAGCCGGTCGGGGCGCAAACCCCAGGCCTGTTGTGGCGCAGCGGATCTCGGATATGCGCGATCGAAGTGTGCAGCGCGCCGGTCCATGTCGGGTTCGCGGTCGAGCGCACCGCCCGGTTGCGGGCGGTCGGCGTCGACGAGGTGCTGTGGCTGTGCCCGCCCGGATTCTGGGTGGCACAGGTGCCGGGTCTGGCCGTGGACGACTTCGCGGCCGACGGCTGTGCCTACCGGGTCGTGTCCGGCCTGCTCGAGGCCGGTGCGAACGGACTCGCACAACCGCGCGAACAGGCGTGGACCGTGCGGGATTTCATGCAGGAGTGGGTCGCCGCGCAGGTTGCCTTCGGATATCGCGACGAGACCGCAGGAGGTTGGGCGACGGTGAGTACGTGGGAGCAGCACACCCGGGCCCAGGCCGCGGTGATCGCGCAGCAGCGTCAGGAACTGGTGAATCAGCGCACGGCACTGGCCCTGGCGCGCAAGGCTACTCGGGACAAGGCCAAACAGGTGCACAAGCTCATGCACCGGCTCGAACGGGCCGAGCAGGTCGCCGAGGAACTCGACGGCGCGCGCCGGCGACTCGCCGATCACAGCCGGATCGATGCCACGCTGCGCTTGACCGTCGAGCGCCAGCGCACGGCGATGATGCACTGGCAGTTGATCGCCTGTTTCGCCATGTTGGTCATCGTGGCCTTCATCGGCTCGGCGATGATCCTGCGATGAGTGTTGTGGGGGAACGGGTTCCGGCTGGTCAGCCCTGGCGGGTCAGCCGGAACGGGCCGCGCTCCCAGCGCCAGCCGTGGCGCAGCGCCATCGCGCTCAGATCGGTGAGCTGGATGTCGGTCTCGTCGCGGTAGCGGCGGAATTCGGCCCAGTCCATGGGACCTTCGGCCAGCCGGTTGCGCAGGATGTTCTCCGCGTGCGCGGGGACCGGGTGTGCGCGCAGGTCCGGTTCGCCCATCCGGCTTCCGGTGAACACCAGATGACCCCAGCCGCGTTCGTGCGCCGCGGCGCGGGCCGCCGCGAGCTTGACCCGGTTGCCGTACACCGCGATCCGGGCCAGCGGGACCACATCGATCAGCAGCGCCCGCCCGTCGGTGAGCCGGGCGGCGGCGGTGGGGTAGTGCACCCGGTCGATCTCGTCGAGGTGGTAATCGACGGCGAGTGGACGTTCGGTGTAGGCGGCGACCTGTTCGCTCTCGTCGAGCATGCGCAGCAGCCGCGCCTCCAGGGCCGTGTCGAAACTCGTTTCGCGACCGAGCTTCTCGGCGAATATCGAGCCGCGGGCGTCGTCGGCGGTGTCCACGGTGGTCAGCGGCAGTTCCGGCAGCGGGGCGGGATCCCCGCTCGCCCAGTCGGTGCGCCGGATCAACGGGATCAACTGCCCAGCAACGGGTTCGGTGAATCGCGGGACGGCGTGCCAGCGGCCGCGCTGCTGCCATCCGGCGATCTGCTGGAAGACGAAGCCCGCCACGCGTTTCGCGTCCATCAGGGCGTGCCCGGCCAGGCGCAGCCGCAGATAGGCCAGATCCTGTCCGGCGATATCGGTATCGGTCGCGTAGATCTCGCCGAGCAGGGTCCGCACCAGCCGCTGATCACCCCAGCCGACCGGATAGCGCGCGGCGAAGATCGCGGTGTCGGGCAGGCCGGTGGCCTGTACCCGCCGGACCATCTGGCCGACGGCGCGAGTGTACAACTGGCGCACGCGGTCTCGGGACAGTTCGTATCGGGCCCCGATGAGGGTGAGCGTCTCGGGGCGTTCGCCGTCCAGGCCCAGTCGCTGGGTGATGAACTCGCCGTCGCGTGGACGCTCCTGTGCCTGCTCGGCGGCCATCGCGGCGATCGTCTCGTCGATCTCCTCGAGGTCGAAGGTGACGGTCTCGCGCAGGTCGTCGGGCACGCCGGTATGCCCGTCCACGGTCCGGCTCATCCTCACCACCTGTATCTTCGGCCTCCGCTTCGCTCCGGCGTGTTCGCGGCCCCCGGAGTCTCGCCGCTCGGCCTCGTGTCGGGCACTCTTTCCTCGTACCCGCCACGCGTCCGAGCGGCGAGACGGGCCGCGAACGGTGTTGCTGGTGTCGCTCCGTTTCGGCGGGTTCTCGGGTTTGCCGCTCGGCTCGGTATCGGGCACTCGCTTCTGGCGCCCGCCACGCGTCCGGGCGGCAAGCTGTGCCGCGAACCGTCTGCTTTCGCTCGTTCGTTCGAAGAGCCTATCCTGGCGGCCGGTCAGCGGGTGGGATGTGGTGCTGTGTCGGCTTGCGAGATCGCCGGTTTCACTCGTTTGCCGGACGTCCCGCGACGCCGTACACGGTGAGGATGAGCGCACCGGCCCAGGCCGCGGCGGAAGCGACGGCCAGCAGGTGAATCGCGCCGATGAAGTGCGCGCCGGTGGGGGAGCCCGCGATGGCGCCGAAGATCGCCACGCCGCTGGCGGTGCCTATCTGGCGGGCGGTATTGGAGGTGCCGGTCGCCAGTCCGGAGCGGTCGGGGGGTGTCGCGCGTACCACCGCCGCCACCACCGAGGCGGTGACCAGTCCCGCGCCGCATCCCAGAATTCCGAATCCGGCCAGCAGCCAACCGATTCCGCCGGTGTTCTGCAACCGGGTCAGCAGGAGCGTCCCCACGATCGCGACGACGCATCCGACGGCGACGGCCGTGCGCGGCCCGCGGCGCGCGGTGATGCGGCCCGACACCGGTGCGAGGACGACCAGCGGCACCGCGAGCGGCAGCACCGCAAGCCCGGCCGGCAGCGGCGCATAGCCCAGGACGTCCTGCAGATACAGCGTGGTGACGAACAGCAGCCCGTTGAAGATCAGGTTCATGGTCAGCGCCACCACGTTGGGACTCAGGAAATCCTTGCGGCGCAACAGATCCAGGGGAAGGACCGGATTCTCGCCGCGCGCGGAGGAGATCAGCGCGGTGGTCAGGGCCGCGACCGTCACGACCGCCGCCGCGGTGATGGTCGGCCATCGGGCATGATGACCGATCGAGATCACGGCGAACACCAGCCCGCCGAGTCCGACGACGAATCCGGCCAGGCCGACGAGATCGATCCGTTCGCGGTCATCGCCCGGACGATCCGGCACCGTGCGCAGTGTCGCGAGGATGACCAGCGCGGTCAGCGGCACATTGATCCAGAACACCGGACGCCATCCGAACCAGCCGGTGAGCAGCCCGCCCAGCAGCGGCCCCGCGGGCAGGGCCAGCGAGGAGACCGCCGCCCAGGAACCCAGCGCCCGCGCCTGCGCACCGCGATCCGGGAACACCTCCACGATGACCGCCATCGTGCCGGGCAACAGCAGCGCCCCGCCCACGCCCTGGACTATTCGTGCCCCGATGAGGACTCCGATATCCGGTGCGATCGCGCAGACCAGCGACGCCGCGCCGAATACCGCGAATCCGGTGAGCAGCACTCGCCGATGCCCGATCCGGTCGCCGATCGCGCCGCCCGCCAGGAGCAGTCCGGCGATGGCCACCACGTATCCGTCGACGACCCACTGCAGCATCGCCACGTCCGAACGTAACCCGTGCCCGATGGCGGGCAACGCGACGTTGACGATCGTGACGTCCAGAAGCACGAGAAACATGCCCGCGCACATCACACCCAGTACCCGACCCGGCCGTACCCGGGACGATCCCCCGACGATGGGGCTCGAAATGCTCATGCCGCCAAGTGTTTCCCCGAAAAACTTCGGTGTGCGCCGAAGAATGGATGAACGCAGGCACACTTCGGTGCGCACCGAAGTGTCGTCGGGGCAGACTGGTGTCATGACGGACGAGCGGCCCCTGTACGGATACGCCGATGTCGCGTCGATCGGCGCGCTGCTGGCCGATGCGACGCGGGCGCGAGTGCTGATCAGCCTGGCTGACGGACGCGCGCTACCGGCCTCGGTCCTCGCGGCCGAGGCGGGGGTGGCGGCCTCCACCGCCAGCGAACATCTCGCGCGGCTGGTGGACGGTGGCCTGCTGAGCGTGGAACGTTCCGGCCGCCATCGCTACTACCGGCTGGCCGATGCGCAGGTGGGCACCGCACTCGAGGCGGTGGCCGCGCTCGCCCCGACTCGTCCCGTGCGTTCGTTGCGGGAATCGACCCGGGCCGCGGCCCTGCGCCGCGCCCGCAGTTGCTACGACCATCTCGCCGGTCGGCTCGGCGTCGCGGTCACCGAGTCGCTGCTCGACCGCGGGGCCCTGATCCGGACCGACGGCCTGGCGGGAACCGAACGCGCACAAGGGGACAGGCTGTCCGCGCCCGTCCGCACGCACCCCTACGAGCTGGGCCCCGCCGCCGACTCGATCTTCACCGCCCTGGGCGTCGACCTGGCCGCCACCCGTGCCCAGCGACGTCCGCTGCTGCGTTTCTGCGTGGACTGGAGCGAACAGCGCCACCACCTCAGCGGAGCCCTCGGCGCGGCACTGCTGACCCGGATGGAGTCGGCCGGTTGGGTGGTCCGCCACAACACCCGCCGGGCCCTGCGGCTCACCGACTCGGGCGCTCGCACCTTGGACCGAATTCTCGGCGTCGACCTGGCCGCTTGACCTGCCGGGTGTGGATTAAAGGGTCGCCGAACAGGATTCGTGCGGATCCCACCGCATCCGGCGGGCTGGATCCGATGCTCGGTGTGGACCCCGCCGTCGGAATCGCAGGGCGCGGGTCCGGACGCCGAATCATCCCTGTGTTGCGGCCAGACCGTCGAATTGCCTTGCCGGACCGCTGAACTCGCCGTTCTCCCGGGCGACGATGCATTCGGCGGCGAAGGCCAGGACCTCGAGGTGGTAGGCCGCCGCGGTGTGCCCGATGCTGATGTTGTGTCCGGAATTCCGCTGGACGTTCAGTACCAGGCGCGGGACGGCCGGGAACAGTTCGGCGACCTCGAGCAGTCCGGCGGTATCGTTCCGCCACACCTTCTCGTGGTCGGCGACGGTGAAGCGCACCGGAATCCGCACTCGCGGACCCAGTTCCGGAAAATGTGTCGCCGCCCATTCCTGCACCAGCTGCCCTTCGAATCCCGGTCCGCTGGAACCGATCAGCCCGCCGCCCACATGTTCGGGCGGATACAGCCGCGCGGGCTCCCACAGCAACCGCCCCACCTTCACATTGTCGGGCCGGGGCCGCACGGCGAGGATCTCCTCTGCCGTGGGCTGGCGTTGCCGTCCCGTGCCCGAGAGTTCCAGGCCCAGCAGCCGCGGTCCGCGTTCGGCGTCCGCGGCCATCCGGACCGCGGTCTCGCACCCGGCCGAATGCGCCATCAGGAACACCCCTGCGCCGCGCGACGCCGCGTCCAGGTGATGGTCGATCGCGCGGTACATGAGATCGATCCGCAACCGCGGGTCGGCCAAAGTCTTGCCGTACGGGCGGGATCGGCCGTAACCGGGCCGGTCCAGGGCCAGCACTGTGAATCCGGCGGCGGCTGCGGTGCGCAGGAGTGAGAGGTCCGGATGTCCCGGGCAGTCGAAGTACAGCGAGGTGGTCGCACCGCCGTGCAGTGCGACGACGACCGCGCGCGGGTTGTGCGCCCGGGCCAGCAGTCCGGAGATCGGGATGCCGTCGATCTCCGCGACGACGGGTTCCGGGGCGCCGTCGGCGAGCATGGGAAGATCGTTGTCGGTGATGGTCATGCGGGGATCCTTTCCGCCCGTGGCCTGCGCATCGGTGTGTGACCCCGACCGGCACAGGTTGAGAGAATCACCCTCTCGCGATTTCGAGATTATCTTCTCTGTTTGAGAGAGTAAAAATTTCGTCGCGGATTGTGAGCAAGGTCCCAGGCGGTCGGTACGGCTGCCTCGGCAGATCGTGCAGCCGGTCGCGGTGGCGGCGGGTCGAGGCCGGGCGGGGTGCGCGGCGTCTAGTTCCTCCTTCGTATTGTGAGCTGTGGCCCTGGGCCGGGAACTGTTGTCGAACAGGATTTGGAGTGGTGACTGTGAAGCTGATCGGTGTGATCGGTGGCGGCACGATGGGCGCGGGCATCGCCGAGGTGTGCGCCAAGGCCGGAAGCGAGGTCCTGGTCCTCGAGACGAAGCAGGAACTGGTCGACGCCGCGCAGAAGCGGATCGCGGCCTCGATCTCGCGAGGCGTGAGCAAGGGGAAGATCAGCCAGGACGACGCCGACGCGGCGATCGCCCGGGTGCGGGTGACGCTGGACGTCGAAGACTTCGCCGATCGTGATCTGGTGGTCGAGGCGGCTCCGGAGATCGAGTCGCTGAAGTACGAGATCTTCCGCAAGCTCGACAAGATCGTCAAGCCCGCCGGAATCCTGGCCACCAACACCTCGTCGATTCCGGTGATCAAGGTCGCGGGCGCGACCCAGCGGCCCGAGCGGGTGCTGGGCATGCACTTCTTCAATCCGGTGCCGGTGATGCCGCTGGTGGAGATCATCTCGACCCTGGTCACCTCGCCGGAGACCGCCGCTGCGGTCACCGACTACGCGAAGAACACGCTGAACAAGACCACCGTGCAGGCCGGCGACCGGTCCGGGTTCATCGTCAACGCGCTGCTGATCCCGTACCTGTGTCAGGCGGTGCGGATGCTCGAATCGGGTTATGCCTCGGCCGAGGACATCGACGCGGCGATGAAGGGCGGCTGCGGCTACCCGATGGGCCCGCTGACCCTGCTGGACACCGTCGGCCTGGATATCGCCCTGGCCGCGTCGGAGTCGCTGTACGCCGAATTCGCCGAACCGCATTACGCACCCCCGGCCCTGCTGCGTCGCATGGTCGACGCGGGCCGCCTGGGTCGCAAGACCGGCCGCGGTTTCTACGAGTACAGCTAGAGATGAGTGAGCCCGGCATGGTCAGTCCAGGTGGCGCAGGCCGGGCCACAGCTGTGCCCAGGTGCCGTGTGGCCGGGTGCACAGGTAGATGGCGGCGTGCCGAGCGGTTTCCTGATCGGTTAGCCCGTCCGGCAGGGTGAGTGGTGCGATTTCGGTGACCTGGGACCAGAAGCGGTGCAGGTAGGCGGTATTCCACTGGCCCACGCACAGGACGGTGTCGGGCGTGCCCGGCGGCGGGCCCCAGAACAGATAGTTGTTGTGGCCGCTGAGCACCGTTCGGTGTAGTCCGGCCGCGGGGCCCAGGATGCTCACCGCACCGGCCTCGCCGTAATTGCTGGCGAAGATGGGGACCTCGGCGGGCAATGGTGCCGCGGCACGGGCGATCTGGTCGACGAGTCGAGGCCAGCCGTAGGTCTCCATGGCCTGCGGATTGATCGGGCGCAGCGCGGTCTCCGCGCGCGGCGGGAGCACCGGCAGGCCGATCACGATCGCGATGATCGCGGATCCGGCGACCGCGAGCGGCCAGCGTCGGCTCGTCGGCACGAGGCGCTCGACCCGTACGGCCCCGGCGGCGAACAGACCAGCCAGCACCGGTGCGGCGTAGTAGACTTTGCCGCCGCTGACGGTGAACAGCAGCAGGATGACCGCGGCCGCCGCCAGCAGCCAGCGATGTTCCCGGCCCTCGCGCGAAACCAGTTGGTGCACACCGTAATACCACAGCGCGACCAATGGCGGACCGGCCAGCAGCAACACCAGTGTGGGTATCTGTGACAGCGCACCGAGCGGGCCGCCCTGCTGATCGGCCAGCGCCCGCGCCATGTGCAGATTCGCCCACTGATGCCGTGCGTCCCAGACGATGTTGGGCGCCGTGATCACGATCGCGAGCGTCCCGGCCAGCCAGGGACCGCGACCGCGCAGCGCGTCACGCCGGAAGATCGCCAGGCCGGCCACGATGCCGATCAGCAGCACCGCCACAGTGTCCTTGGCCTGCAATGCGATACCGGCCACCAGGCCCGCGGCGAGCCAGGCTCGGGTCGTGCCCGATCGCAGTGCTCCGGCCGTGAGCACGAGTACCGCCACCCAGCCCAGCTGATCGAGAACCGTCGTGCCGAACAGCATCGAGGCCGCCACGAACACCGGGCAGGCGGCGACGGCCGCCGCGGCCAGGGTCTGGGCCCGCCGCCGCCCGCCGAATTCGGCGGCCAGCACGGAAGTCAGTAGGACGCAACCGATCTGGGCGGCGATTGCCCGCAATCGCAGCGGCAGCACCCCGCCCGGCAACTCGGCGGCCACTCGCGCCAGCAGCGGGGCCAGCGGAGGCTGATCGACATAGCCCCAGTCCGGATGCCTGCCGCACAGGACGTAGTAGAACTCGTCGCGATGCCAGCCGAACCGCGTGGCCACCACCAGATGCACGATCGCCGCCACCGCCGCGACCGCGAACACCGGCCGCCGAGCGATCGGCGGCCGCCCGCGCTCGCCGGATTGCGCTGGCGAAAAAGGGTTCTCCGACATCGCCGCCGGATCGGCCTCGGGCATGGCCCACTCCTCGATGTGCTCGGCTCGAGCGCGATCGACGGGACGGATGCGGTTCTCGGCGTGTGGCGGACCGGTGTGCGGCCGGTCGGGTCGCCGAGCATCGCTGTGGCGGATCGCATGTGCCGACCGTGCCGCGCGAAATATACAGTCGCACATTGATCCTGCCGCGATCAACGAGTTCGCCCGCAGCGGAACCCACCCCGCATGCTCATTGGTATGTCCGGCCGAATCGGCAGACCCGGGCGCGCTGTCCGATCGGTTCGGTCGCGCCGATCAGTGTGTGGGGCCGCTGTGCGCGTACCGGGCGGGTGTCGTGCCGAGGATGCGTTTGAAATGCCGGGTCAGATGCGGCTGATCGTGAAAACCCGTGGCGGCGGCAACATCTCGGGTGGGCATGCCGCTCAGCAGGAGCGGCCGGGCAAGATCGACCCGGCGGGCGATCAGGTACCGGTGCGGCGGCATGCCGAACTCGCGGCCGAAGGCGCGGATCAGGTGGGTGGGGTCGGCATGCAGTTCGGCCGCGGCCTCGTCCAGCGAAACACCCTCTGTGGCACGGGAATCGAGGATGTCGCGCAGTCGGTGCGCGAGGCGGGGATCGGCGTGGCGGGTGGGCGGTTCGATCCCGCGCAGCAGGGTGTCGAGGCGATCGTGGACGAGCGTGAGACGTCCGGCGGCCTCGAATTCCTCACCCGGAGTGGCGAGTACGGTATGCAGCTGGCGGATGCGCAGGTGCAGCAGCGGATCGGTGAACGTCGGTGTGTCGACCGCGGAACCGATCATCGTCTCGGGCAGGCGGCCGGTGTCGAGGTACAGGACCCGCTTGCGGAATCCGTGCGCGGTCGCGGCCTGACCGTTGTGCGGGACATGCGGCGGCAGCAGCGAGACCGCCGTACCCAGGACGCCGTATTCGTGCCGGTCCAGGTCGTAGCGGACCGCGCCCTCGTCGACGATGAGCAGCGTCCACGCGTCGTGCGCGTGCATCGGATAGACGTGTTCGACGAATCGAGCATGGAACACCTCGACGATGCCCGGCACCCGCGGCTGCCAGGCCCGGACCTGCTCTGTGCCGTCGGCAACCATGCCAGAATCGTACAAGCCTTCATTCGCCCGACCGGCGCACAGTCGTCGGCATGGAGAATGTGCGTTTCGATACCAAGATCGCCGTCCTGCTGCGGGACGACCTGCAGACGTGGCAGCGCTTGAATGTGACGGCCTTCCTGGTCAGTGGTCTGGGCACGGCGCGGCCGGAGGTGATCGGCGAACCGTACGAGGATGCGGACGGCAACGCCTACCAGTCCATGTTCCGGCAACCGGTGCTCGTCTTCGAGGGTGCGAAGGAGACACTGCGGGCGGCGCACACGAAGGCGCTCGACCGTGGACTCCGGACGGCGATATTCACCTCCGACCTGTTCGCCACCGGCCACGACGCCGCCAACCGCGCCGCCGTACGCGCGGTCGGCAGCGATTCGCTCGACCTTGTCGGAATCGCCGTCTACGGGCCGCGCAACGTCGTTGACAAGGTGACCAAGGGTGCGCGCATGCACCCGTGAACCGGGGTGTGACCTGGTGCTCAGTGGAGGCTACCCGAAGGTTCGACGCGGCGGCCAAGCTAAGATACATCTTGTGTCTATGACGTATTCATCTGCCGAGCGTGCGTATCGGGAGGTCAAGGAACGGATCCTGGGCGGTGCGCTGCCCGGGGGCGAGTTGATCAGCGAGGGTGAGGTCGCCGCGGATCTGGGGACCTCCCGCACCCCGGTGCGCGAGGCGTTTCTGCGGTTGGAGGCCGAGGGGTGGATGCGGCTGTACCCCAAGCGCGGCGCGCTGGTGGTGCCGGTCCCGCCGGGGGAGGCCGAACATGTCGCGCACGCCCGGTACGTCGTGGAGACCGCCGCGGTGCGGGCGTTGGCGACCGTGGATCGCACCGCGCTCCTGGCGGAGTTGCGCGCGGTGATCGAATCACAGCGTGAGCTGGCCGCGGCGGGGGATCTCGAGCGGTTCGCGGCCATGGACACCGAATTCCACCGCGGGGCCGTCGCCGCCGCGGGCAATCCGCTGCTGACCGGGTTCTACGACTCGCTGCGGGAGCGGCAGCGCCGGATGAACAGCCTTGCGGTGAAACGACATTCGGGTAATGCGGCGCAGATCGTGGCCGAGCACGCGCGACTGGCCGATGCGATCGAGTCCGGTGCCGCCGACGCCTTCGCCGCGCTGCTGATCGAGCATCTGTCCGGCGTGCACCAGTTGGAATTGCGGGGTTTGTGATGACGACTTCGGTGGTCGAGGTCCAGGGCGCGCCCGGCGCGCTGGCCGCGCCGCGGGCCTGGCGGGGCGTGGCCGCGGCGATGTTCGTGATCGCCTGGGGTGGAAACGAATTCACGCCGTTGCTGGTGATGTACAAGAATCACGGTCTGTCCGTCACCACCGTGGACGTGCTGTTGTTCGACTATGTGCTGGGCATCGTGCCCGCCCTGCTGATCGGCGGCCCGCTCTCGGATCGGTTCGGGCGGCGCGGGCTCATGCGGCCCGCGCCGTTCATCGCCGCGGCGGCGTCGTTGCTGCTGGCCGTGGGAGCCGATTCGGTGGCGCTGCTGTCCGCCGGGCGGGTGCTCTCGGGCGTGGCGCTGGGACTGGCGATGGCCGTGGGCGGCAGTTGGGTCAAGGAATTGTCACAGCCGCCGTATTCGTCGGCGGCGGCGGTCGGGACCGGTGCGCGGCGCTCGGCGATGAGTCTGACCGCGGGATTCGCGCTCGGCGCGGGTGTGGCCGGGGTGCTGGCGCAGTGGGCTCCGTGGCCGCATTCGCTGCCGTATCTGGTGAACGTCGCGCTGTGTGCGGTGGGTGTGGCCTGGGTGATGCGCGTTCCGGAAACAATTGTGCGGCAACCGAATCCGGGACGTCTGCGGGACGATCTGCGGATTCCGTCCCCCGGGCACCGCCGCTTCCTGGGCGTCGCGCTGCCGGTGGCGGTGTGGGTGTTCGCCTCGGTCGGTACGGCCTACGCGGTCCTGCCGACGCTGCTGGCCGCAAAGGCGCACAGCCTGCAGATCGGTTTCTCCGCGCTGCTCACGGTGCTGACCCTGGGTTGCGGATTCCTGATCCAGTCGGTGGCGAGGCGGATCGATCGGCCCGGTGCGGCGCGAATCGCGACGTTCGCGCTGGTGCTGGTCACGGGCGGGATGGTGCTCGCGGCGGTCGCCGCGGACACGCTGACGCTGTGGATCGCGCTGGTCGCGGCAGCGGTGCTCGGGGCCGGGAACGGCATCGGCCTGGTCGCCGGACTTCAGGAGGTCGAGCGCATCGCCGAACCGGCGGATCTGGCGGGGCTGACCGCCGTCTTCTACTCGGTCTGCTACATCGGCTTCGGCCTGCCCGCCCTGCTGGCCTTCCTGAACCAGACCACCGGGCTCGGATATCCGGTCATGCTCGTGGCCGGCGCCCTGGTCGCGCTGGCCTGCCTGGCGGTCGTGCTGCGGAACTATCGGGCGAAAATCGAAATCGGCTGAGCCCCAGAGATATCCGACCACAAGTCGGAGACGGCGCGGCCGGGCCCGCGGGCCTGACGGACGCCGCGAGCCCGGCCGTCGCGCATCTCTACGGGCCCGGGAACCGACTGGCTACCCGGCGCTGCCGCTGGGCGCGCCGCCGGTGACGGTGACCGTCGTGGGCGGCGTGGACGAGGTGTAGTCGTGCGAACCCAGCGGCGGGGTGTGGTACGCGCAGAACGCCTGCGCGTGGATCCGGCCGTTCGGCAGATTCCGGATCGATACGGTGATCGTCCGGCCGGGACCGGCGTACGAATCCTGGCCGCCGCTGCCGAAGACGGTCTTGCTGTCGGTGTCGGTCGCCCAGCAGACGGTGCCCTGCTGGGTGTTCTTGTTGTGCACGGTCGCGGTGACCGTGCCGGGCGCGGACGCGTTGAACCGCGCATCCGGCGCCGCCAACGCGGGCGCGGCCGTGGCCGCGGGCATCACGAGCGCCGCGAGCGCGGTGGGGGTCGCGAGTGCCACGGTTGCCGCCGCACGTGTCCATGCTGGTCGTCGCATCTGTGTAATCCTTTGTTCGGATCGACCTTTCGGGGCCATTCTTGCCCAAACCGCTCGGTCACGCTGAGGGAAAAGAGTGGCTCATACGGTGCGCCACCGCGGGCGGCTCGAGCCGCGAGGCACCAGCGGCGGGTCCGGCCAGGCGGGCGCGGTGTGCGAGAACCGGACCGGCGGGGCGAGCATGTGCACGTCGCCGAGCGGGCTCGCGGCATCGTAGGCGGCGGGTTCGAGCAGGGTGTGCCGATCATCGGAGCCCGCATCGGCCGGGTCGACCAGGCCGAGCGTCTGATACCACATCGCGGTGCGGGTGAGGTTGACCGTGACGTGCCAGGATCCGCCCTCGGTACCGCGCTTCACGAGCGCGGCGAGGGCCCCGATGGCGCCCATGTAGCCGGTGATGAAATCGTTGATCATGCCGGTGACGGGGAGTTTCGGATGCCCGGTTCCGCCCTCGATACTCATCAGGCCCGACGCGGCCGAGCCGTTCATGTCGAATCCGCCGCGGGTCCGCCACGGCCCCTCGGAGCCGTAGCAGGTGACCGAGACGACGATGATCCCCGGGTACCGGGCCGCGAGCTGTGCTGGGTCGAGACCGAGTTTCTCGAGCTTGTCGCCGCGATGGTTGTTGACCACGATGTGCGCATCCGCCAGGAGCCGATCGGCGCGTTCGCGGCCGGAGTCGGTATCGAGATCGACATAGGCGCTGCGGGAGCCGACATTGGCCTCGGCATAGATGAAATCGTGCTCGTAGTCGTTGGGGCGGGTGGCGCACAGTACGTCCGCACCCTGTTCGGCGAGGGTGCGCCCGACTGTCGGACCGGCGATGGCGTGCGTGCACGACAACACCCGGATGTCGTCCAAAGGCCTTGCGGCCGAGCTGAACTCGTGCACGGGAGCGTCACCGACGCGGTGCAGGCCGATCACCGGCTGGGTGGCCAGCAGCGCGCCTTGCGGGTGGGCGAGCCATTCGTCCGGCGTCCGCGCCACGCACAGCGGCAGTCCGGCGGCGTTCGCGGCCTCCTCCAGTTCGAAGGCGTCGCGCGCGGCGAACGCGTCGGCGACCTTCGCGTAATCCGGTGGGACATCGAGGAACCGGCACCATTTCGCGGCCAGATGCGGATACACCCCCGAGGCCATCACGGTGCGTCCGTCGGCGGTGCGATACGGCGCGAGCAGGAAGGGATTGTCCGCCACCAGCGGGAACGGCGGCAGCTCACCGGCGAGGGTGGGATGCCAGAACGCGTGCGGGGTGATGCCGTGCACGGCCTGGCGCAGGTCCAGGCGCAGATCCTGCGCGGGCCCGCCGCGACGCCGATGCACCGCGACCGCGCCGACGGCCGCACCCATGAGCGGAATCCCGATGCACGCGCCCAGCCGATGCCGTGCCGCCAGAATCGGATCCTGCCCGTCGAAGACGACCTCGCCTCCGGCATCGGCCGCCGACAATCCGAGATTCGCCAGCAGATCGTCCAGCGCGGCGCGATGGTCCAGGTCGCCCTCATCGACGGTGAGTGGTTGTTGTCCGCTGGTCATCATTGTCTCCTGCCGGTGATCTATGGACCTGTGTCGCTTGATATTTCGCGCTGCGGGGGCGGATCACCGGGTGGACGGACCCGGTCGCCATCGATCTCCGGATGCGCGGGGTGGCCGACCCGGCAACCTCGCTGAGTGTCGCCGACGATGCCGGTGCGACCGGTCGGCCGGGCCGGGGAACGGGCGGTCCGGCGAAGTGCATTGGGCAGGCCGATGTCAACCGATGGAGGCGTGCATGAGGTAGACGTTGTAGTGACGCCATTCGGACAGGGTGAAATAGAGATCGTGCGCGGTGGACCAGGGGTGCATGAAGCCGCCGTAGCCCGAGGGATAGTCCTCGGTGTGCAGCAGGGTGGCGGGCGCGGACCAGGTGCCCTGCGGGGTGGTGGACCGGCGTAGCAGCAGCACATTGTTGTCGGCGTCGAGGTAGCTCATCTCCCAGCGTCCCGCGGCCGTGTCGTAGCGGACCGACAGTTCCCCGGCGATACCGGACATGATGGGGCTGGCCGACAGCTCGATCCCCGCGCCGCCCGGCGTGGGCACCTGGAAGGTCGGTCGCCAGAAGCCGTCGATCCAGTACTGGTAGGCCGTTTTGTTCAGCACGTCGGCTTGCGGGACGCGCGCGAGGGCGATGGTGCCGAAACGTCCGTTGGGCGTGCCGAACAGGTAGACGTAACCGTCGTGCGGCACCATCGCCACCACTTGGAACTGCCCCTGGCCGAAGACGTTGTCCCAGCGCACGTGCTCGTCGTCCACCCAGGTCTGCCCGCCGTCGTCGGAATAGGCCAGGCCGCCGTAATTGGTCCACCAGCGCCCCGGCTTCTTGGCCCAGCGCGCGACCGACATGTAGCTCAGGTACTGCCGATCGCCCAGGGCGAAACCGGATGTCGGGATGACGGTGATCTCGAAGTTGTTCACCTTGTAACTGCCGAGCACCTCCGTGGCGTGACAGGGCGCGTCGGAGACCATGCTGTCGATCTTCATGCCCTGCGCGAGGTCGTGATCGGAGCTGAAGCCGATGACGTTGCTGCGCCAGTTCGTACCGCTCGGGCCGCCGTCCCGGAAACCCGGGCCGAACGTGTCGCCGAAGGCGACGGCGACCCGGCCCGGCGCGGATTCCCACATCAGGCCCAGATCGGTGTCGTCCACCTGCCAGCGCACATCGGTGCGGTTCTGCGATCCGGGTCCGGTCAGCTGCGTCACGGGGTAGACGTCGCGGATCCGGAAGGGTGCGAGCGGGCGCGTGACCGGTGCGGGCTGCACCGGCGGATGGACAACGGGCGGAACCGGTTGCGGGCGTGGTCCGGTGACATCCGGGCCGAGCAGCGTGACCGGCAGGGGGATCGTCTCCGGCTGCGGGACGATCTGCAGTTTCGGCAGCTGCCACGGGCTCGCCGGTGGCGTGCTGGTCGGCGGCGGTGTGGTGGGCTGCGGCGTGGTGGTCGGCGCGGTTGTGGTCGCCGGCTTCGGCGGGCCCTCGGGCCAGGTCGGCGTACCCGGCGGAATCGGATAGGAGGTTCGGGTGCGCCCATCGGCCAGTTGCGGGCACGGATTGGCGCACATGTCGGCCGGGAGCGCCGCCGGTGCGATCCGGGTGTTGTAGACCTGCTTGGGAATCTTCACCGGCGTGATCTTGGGCTGCACCACCTGGATCTGGATGGTGGGCGGCTGCGCCGGTGCGGGCGGCGGGGCCGGAACCGCCGGATTCGGCGTCCGGGCCTGCGGATCGAAACCCGTTTCGCCACAGGCGTTCACGGGCGAGGGCGCCCACGGCAGCGGGGCGGCGGCGCACGGCTGTGCGGTGGCCGCGGCGATCACGATCACCGCGGCGGCAACGGTAACGTCTCGCAGCACCCGGTCGGCTCCTCGCAGGTTCGGATCCACTTGTCACCACAAACCTTAATCTGCTCGCGCCGGGGGTACGGCACACCACCCGGCAGCCGGAACAGGTATCGGCTCGGGCTGCGCGCAACTCTTGTCGCGGGCCCGGTATACGGCCATAGTTCCTCGATAGGTTCGGCCAACTGACACCATGATGATCCATCCGGATCACCGTGAACTCCCCACGGTTGCAAAGGAGCTGGGATGACCCTGTTCGTTCCGCTGACCCGGCGCCGCACCGTCGATCTGATGCGCTTGGCCTCGGCCACCTGTCGCGCCTGAAGCGTCGGTCCGACGCCGCACTCACCGATCCGGACGCCGCTGGCGTACCGATGGCTCAGTCGATCCAGACACGCTCTACCACAAGCGTATTCAGTGAAAGTACCAGTTGATGCTGTTCCGATTACGGCGGTCCCGCGCGATGCGCGCAATCGCCTGCACTCTTGTCCCGCTCGTCGTCGCCGTGCTCAGCGCCTGCGGTACCCACGGGGTGAGCACCACCGCAGACGGTAAGACCATCCTGCGCTACCAGGGCGCCACCGGTACCGTCCAGCCCTACGAGCTGGCCGCGGATCTGGGGTACTTTTCCAAGATTCAATTGCAGTGGCTGGGCGATACGACCAGTGGCCCGGCGAACATCCAGGCCGCGGCCACCAAACAGGTCGAATTCGGCAGCGCGTTCAACGGCGCGGTGGTCAAACTGATCGCCGGTGGGGCGCCGGTCACCTCGGTGCTCAGCTCGTACGGCGCGGACGAGAAGTCCTACACCGGTTATTTCGTGCGCGACGACTCGGGAATCAAGACCGCTCGGGACCTGATCGGCAAGAAGGTCGGTGTCAACACCCTCGGCGCGCATCACGAGTTCATCACCCGTGAGTGGTTGCACGAGCAGGGGCTCAGCGAACCGGAGATCGCGCAGGTCCAATTCGTGGTGTTGCCGCCCACCAGCACCGAGGAGGCGTTGCGCACCGGACAGATCGACGTGGCCGCTCTCCAGGGCGTGTACCTGGAGACGGCCGTCGCTCGCGGCGGTGTGCACACGCTCTACACCGACAAGAATCTGTTCGGCCAATTCGATTACGGCACATACGTCTTCCGCAAGGACTTCATCGCGCAGCACCCGGACGCGGTCCGGGATTTCGTGCAGGGCACCGCCCGTGCCACCCGCTGGCTGCAACTGACCCCGCGTGATCAGGTGGTGGCTCGTTTCGCCGACATCATCCACAAGCGCGGCCGCAACGAGAACTCCGGTCTGCTGAAGTACTACAAGAGCTCCGGCATCCCCGTTCCCGGAGCGGTGATCGCGGAGCGGGAACTGCAGATCTGGATCGATTGGCTGGTGCGCAACAAGCAGTTGCCGGCGGGCAAGGTCGCGGCGAAAGACATCTACACCAATGAATTCAATCCCTACGCCAACGGCAAGTATCCGCCGAACAGCGGCCCCAACGGTGAAGAGGTGGCGAAATGAGCACGCCGGCCAAACTCGTCCTCGACGGAGTGCGCAAGGAGTTCCGGGTGCGTGGCGAGCGGGATAGTTTCACCGCGCTGGAGGACGTGAGCCTCGAGCTGACCGAGGGTGAGTTCCTCGTGCTGGTCGGTCCGAGCGGTTCGGGTAAATCGACACTGCTGGATCTGCTGGGCGGCCTGAGCAAGCCCAGCGGTGGGCAGTTGCTGCTGGACGGGCGGCCGATCACCGGACCGGGCCTGGACCGCGGCATCGTATTCCAGCAGTACGCGCTGCTGCCGTGGCGCACCGCGCGGGGCAATATCGAATTCGGCCTGGAGGCCAAGGGAATTCGCCGTCGTGAGCGTCGCTCGATCGCCGAGCACTATCTGGAACTGGTGGGGCTGAACGGATTCGGCGACCGGTATCCGCACGAGTTGTCCGGCGGGATGAAGCAGCGCGTGGCGATCGCGCGCAGCCTCGCCTTCGACCCGGAGGTGCTGCTGATGGACGAGCCGTTCGCCGCCCTGGACGCCCAGACCCGGGAGACGTTGCAGGACGAGCTGTTACGGATCTGGCGCAGCACCGGCAAGACCATTCTGTTCATCACCCACGGTATCGACGAAGCGGTGTATCTCGGTCAGCGCGTCGCGGTGCTCACCTCACGTCCCGGCCGGATCAAGGCGATCGTCGACATCGATCTCGAGCGCCGGGAGGATCCGGATCCTGCCGAGGACACGGATATTCGCTCCTCCGAGCGTTTCCGGGAGATTCGTCACCACATCTGGACGCTGTTGCAGAGCGAGGTCGCCCGAGTCGAACAACTCGGCGGCGTCGCCACGGCCGAACAGGGACCCGACGGGAGAGCCGCTCATGTCTAGCGCACGAACCATCGCCGATCGCACGATCGAGACCGAATCGGAGACCGCGCGAGCGCCGGGGGCGGCCACGCCCTCGCGCGCTGCGGAACAGCCGGACGCCTCGCGGATCGGCGTCGTGGACACCGGCGCGGCAGGGGCCGCCGCGGCCGTCGTGACGGAGAAGTCCGCGCCGTCCCGGACCGATGCGTCCCGGCTCACCGGCGCGCGGCTGGCACGCGGCTTCGGCCGGACCGTGTGGCGGTTCGGCAAGCCGTTGGTCGCGATCGTGCTGTTCCTCGCGATCTGGGAGGTCGCGCCTCGCATCGGACTGGTCGACGAGATCTTTCTGCCGCCGTTCTCGACGGTCGCGCAGGCGTTCGTGGAATTGGTCCGCGACGGGCAGATGTGGGAGCACATCTCGGCGAGCTTGAGTCGCTCGCTCACCGGATTCGCGCTGGCCGTGGTAATCGGTGTGCCGGTCGGCGTGGCGATCGCATGGTTCCGGCCGGTGGCCGATTTCCTCGGGCCGATCCTGGAACTGTTCCGCAACACCGCCGCGCTGGCCCTGCTGCCGGTGTTCATCCTGGTCCTGGGGATCGGGGAGACCTCGAAGGTCGCGCTGGTGGTCTACGCCGGATTCTTCCCGATCATGCTGAACACCATCACCGGTGTCCGAACGGCAGATCCGCTGCTGGTGAAATCCGCTGTGTCACTGGGATTCTCCTCGATTCGGCTGTTCTGGAAGGTGATCCTGCCCTCCGCGCTGCCCTCGATCTTCACCGGTCTGCGGATGGGGGCCTCGGGCGCGATCCTGGTGCTGATCGCGGCCGAGATGGTCGGCGCGCGAGCGGGACTCGGCTATCTGATCACCGCCGCGCAGCAGAACTTCCAGATCCCCGACATGTACGCGGGCATCGTCGCCATCGCCTTGGTGGGACTGGTCTTCAACGGCGCACTCATCGCCGTCGAACGCCGACTTTCTCGTTGGCGCACCAGTTCTCAGTAGATAACGAAGGATTCACATCGATGCCCCAACGCGGCAGAACCTTTCACATCAACGCCTTCCTGATGGGCGTCGGGCACCACGAAGCCGCCTGGCGGCATCCGCGCACCGCGGAACATCGGCTACTGGACGTCGAGCACTTCCGGGAGCTGGGCCGCATCGCCGAACGCGGCCGGCTGGATTCGGTGTTCTTCGCCGACAACCTGGCCGTGGGCCCGCGCATCGAGCGCAACGCACCGGCGGTGTTCGAACCGATCACCCTGCTGTCGGCGATCGCGACGGCCACCGAGCACGTCGGGCTGATCGCCACCGCGTCCACCAGCTACAACGAACCGTTCAATCTGGCACGCAAATTCACCTCGCTCGATCACATCAGTCACGGGCGGGCCGGATGGAATATCGTCACCTCCGGTAATGCCGAGGAGGCGTACAACTTCGGTTACGACGCCATTCCCGAGCACGCGCGACGGTACGAACGGGCCGAGGAATTCCTCGATGTCGCGCTGAACCTCTGGGACAGCTGGGAATCCGAGGCGATCCGGCTCGATACCGAATCGGGCGTCTTCGCCGATCCGGACAAGGTGCACACGGTCGATTACCGGGGTGAGCGATTCCGGGTGCGCGGCCCGTTGAATTCACCCCGCAGCCCGCAGGGCCGCCCGCTGCTGGTGCAGGCCGGATCATCGGAGAGCGGAAAGGAATTCGCCGCGCGGCACGCCGAGGCGGTGTTCACCGCGCAGCGCACCCTCGAGGAGGGACGTGTCTTCTACCGCGACCTGAAGTCCAGACTGGCCCGGTACGGCCGCTCGCCCGACGAACTCAAGGTGCTGCCCGGCCTGGTTCCGTTCATCGCCGACACCCCCGAGCAGGCGCGGGCGCTGGAACAGGAGTTCACCGATCTGATCTCACCCGATTACGCGCTGCGGCAACTGTCGAGCATGCTGGGCGTCGACCTGACCGAGCACGCCCTGGACGCGCCGCTGCCGCCGCTGCCCGCCGAGAGTGACATCCAGGGCGGTAAGAGCCGATTCACCCTGGTGAAGGACCTCGCCGAACGTGAGGACCTGACCGTGCGGCAGTTGATCGGCAAACTCGGCGGCGGCCGCGGTCATCGCAGCTTCGCCGGGACCCCGGAGCAGATCGCCGACGAGTTGCAGAGCTGGTTCGAGGGCGGCGCGGCCGACGGATTCAACATCATGCCGCCTTATCTACCGGGCGGCCTGACCGATTTCGTGGACCGCGTCGTGCCGATCCTGCAGCAGCGCGGCCTCTTCCGGACCGAATACACCGCCACCACCCTGCGCGGTCACTACGGGCTGGACCCCGTTGAGAGCCGGTTCACCCCGGTCCGGACCGCTGCGGGCGCCTGAGTCCTGTTCTGCCGCAACGGTGTCCGTTCGAAGGAACGGATACCGGGCGGTGGCCAGGTCGCCGCGGGCTGTCGGGAGCCGCGTTGGCAGGTCCGATTCCGACTATCGCCGGATTCCGATCGACCGACTTCGGAGGTGGCTGACGGCATCTCAGTAGGTCGAGTTCGCCTACGCCGCAAAGGTTTCCATCCGGAAATTATGGAACGGTTGCTGGGGCGGCGGTTTGGCCGCAGCCGTCTCCGAACCACTCGAGCGATTCATCCCGAGTGGCGGAGTTCGTCGAGAAAGGCGTCGGCGTCGCGATGTGACCGGATGCGGACGAATTCGAGGTGCCGCCAGGCGGGATCGGTTTGCGCGGCAACGTAGCGTGCTCGCAGGGCGGGGTGGGACGTCCAGGACCAGACGATGATCGATCGTTCGGGATCGAGGGTGAAGATGTCGCGCCAGCTTTCCCGGTTGCCGTTCCACAGCACGCGCCGGGTGATCACGCGCCCGAGCGTCCGGCGAATGAGCTGCAGAGCGACCAGCGGGCGCGGCAGATCGAACCAGACCACGGTATCGGCGTTGCGCCACACCAGATCTCCGAGTTTGCCGCGATAGTTGCCGTCGCTCACCCATGCCTCGCAGGCGATCCGCTCGGCGACCGCGGCGCGGAATTCGTTCTCGGGCATCGGCGTCCAGCCCGGCTGGTGATGGATGGCGTCGAGTTCGATATACGGTACGCCCAGTTGCCGGGAGATCCGCCGGGCCAGCGTGCTCTTACCCGATCCGGCCGCGCCGACCACGGAGATTCGCCGTCGGCTCACCGTCGGCTCACCCGGCCGCAGCGGTCACCGGCGCGGCATGCCGAAGCGGACCATGGTGATTCGCGCCTGCCCGTGGCGTCGAACCTGCGCATACGCCCCCTTCGGGTAGCTCCGAATCGGCCGGGCCGACGTTGTCGTCACCTCCGGACAGAGGGTACCTCGACCGGGCGTCGTGGAGCGGAGCCGTCTGCCGACAAGGTGTTGTAGCTACCCAGATGTGCTCCGCTTCCATGCGTCTCGAACTGCGAGGCTGGTCGAAATCGTTCGTTGGGGGCGAGCGCCGCTGTGCTCGGATATGTTGGCGGACAGACGGTTCGCGGCGGGGCCGGGCTCTGTTGCTGCCGAAAGGTTGAAGGGGCCGCTTTTCGCGGATATGTTGGCGGAGAATCGGTCTCGGCAATTCGGGCTCTGTTGCTGTCGAGAGGGCGCACCGGACTTGACGGGGGCATTGAGCAAATACGTTGCCGCACATGCAGCTCGCGGTGGATCAGGCGCAGTCGCTGTCGAGTCGGTCCGCATTGTGGCCAGGCGGAATCCGGAGCGGGGCCGCGGGGCTCGGGTGTCGGCCCATGCGTGCCACCAGGGCCGAATGCAGGTACCACAGGCCCGTGGTCTGGGCGGGGTCGAAGCCGGTGAGGCCCGCGATGCGGCGCAGGCGGTAGTCCACGGTGTTCGGGTGTACGTCCAGCAGGCGGGCGGTTCGGACGCGGCTGAGGTTGGCGGCGATGTAGATCCGCAGGGTCTCCAGCAGATCGGGGTGTTCGTCCAGTGGGTTCAGCCGGGTTTCGAGTGCGTCACGGGCGGTTCCGGGGCGGGTCAGTTGATATTGCAGGGCCAGTTCGGTGAACCGGTACAGGCCGGGGCCCAGGCCCAGATGCTGCACGGTGTCCAGCAATTCGTGGGCCAGGTGGGCCGCGCCGGGCACCTCGTGCGGCCGGGCGGTCACGACCGTGACCGTGATCGGCGTCTGGGCCGCCCCGGACAGGCCGCCGACCAGACCGTCGAGCTCGGAATCGGTTGCGGCCGTGGACGGTACGAGAACGGTGCCGCCGTCCACGGACAACAGGGACAACGCCCGGCCCCCGAGCGCGGTCGCCAGCTCGGCCTGCACCCGCCGCAGCTTGCGCCGCGCGACGACCCGGCGGTCCAGATGCGGCCGGGTCTCGTCGGGATGGGCCGCGAGGCCCACGGCGAGGACGAAATACCTGTCGGCGACCGGTAATTCGCGTGCACCGGCCGTCGCGGTGCTGGTCCCGGCGAGCAGCGCGGAGGTCAGACTGTGCGCCGCGGTCTGCTGTTCGGCGGCCTCGGCGCGACGCTCGCGCACATACGCCGTGCCGACCGCGGAGTTGAACACCTTCGACAGCTCGAGGATCGTGGTGGTGGCCGTGTGCACGCCGTGCGCGTTCGCCGGACTCGTGCGCGCGAACATCTGCTCGAGCGCCACGGTGAATCCCGCGCGCACCGCGGACAGGACCGCATCGATCGGAATCTCGGCGCGGGCGCATCCGGCCGCCGCGCTCTCCAGACGTTCGGCGGGGCAGGGGAGCGGGCCGCCGTTCATGCCCTGGATCATCAACTCGGCGCAGGCCCGCACGATGGCTTTGAGATCCGCGGAGATGAACTGTTCGGCCTGTTCGGATATCTCGGCGGATTCGGCGAGGCGGGCGAGCACGGTGCGGGTGAGTGTGTCGACATCGCGTACCGACGGGGACATGGGTTGTCTCACCATGTCCGGTTCGGGGCGGGCGAGGCTGTCGATCGTCACCTGTGACCTCCTGTCACCGTCGTCCCCGCGCCGATTGCGCGCGGGGCGGGCGTCGGACCGGGCAGCGCTGCTTTGCTGTAACCGGGCGTCAGCCCTATCGAAGACGGTAATCCGAGCGGTAACTCACCTTCTACTCCTCTTCGAACAATTCTCAGCGGGCGCTAATTATGTTCTCTACCAGGGGAGATGATGGTGCTGGTGCACCCTTCCGGAGTGGCTTTCGACCGGAGAGATGGCAGAGTGCTCATCTTTGGCATCCCCTGTGCGAGAAACGATCCGCCGCGTATCACGCGGCCTGCGCGGCGATCTGGGCATCGCACCAGGCCGCGATCATCTGCGCGGTCATCGCGATCGCCTCGTGCCGTTCGGTGCTGTCCACCTCGAGGGCCGAGGCGCGCAGCACGGCGGCGAAACAGGTGTTCATCAGCACGAAGCTGGTCACGTCGTAACGGTGATCGTCCCCGGGGCCCAGGATCTGGATGACCATCACCTTGACCAGCAACCGCAATCGGGGCTCGAATTCGGGAATTCCGCTGTTGTAGAACTGAACTCCCGCCACCAGGGCGCGCACCAGCCGGGCGTTGTCCACCAGTTCGTCGGTGATGACCTCCAGGATGCGGGTCACCTGTTCCAGGATCGACCGATCCGACAGGCCCAGCGCGTGCTGGGTGAGCCGCTGTTCGACGCTCTCGAGCAGGCGGCGCAGCAATTCCTCGACGATGACCGCGCGATCGGAGAAGTAGCGGTAGACGGTGCCGATGCTGATCCCGGCCTCGGCCGCGATCCGGTTGGTGGAGGTGTCGGCGATACCGCGCTCGCCGAACAGCCGGGCGGCGGTGTCCAGGATGAGTTCCCTGGTCGCCCTGGCCCGTTCCTGGGTCGGACGGCGACGCTGGCCAACAGCCTTCGGCGGCATCGCTACCCTCCTGCCTGCGGTCGGAGAAGATGAGCGGTGCTCAGCTTAGACGGGCTCGAGTTGCCGATATCGGGAAATTTGCGAAGAGTGTGGCGCACCCGCGCGTCGCGCCGCGGGCGAGGGAGGTTCGGACAATGAATGCTCGGGTGCCCAAGGGACGTCTCGCGCGCGGCGGCAAGCTGGGCAGGCTGGCCGCGGAGCAGACCATCCGCGGGGTCGGCACGCGGTTGGCCATGCTGGGCCGCACCGAGCAGGCCCGGCAGGTCCTGGCCGAACGGTCCACCCTGCAGGCGGCGCAGCAACTGGTCACCGTGCTCGGCGGGTTGCGCGGCGCGGCGATGAAACTGGGCCAGATGCTCTCGGTCCTGGACGTCGATCTGCTGCCCGCCGAACACCGGGAGATGTTCCGCGGCAAGCTCGCCGAGCTGCGCGACCATGCGCCGGAGGTGCCGTTCGACCGGATGCGGGCGGTGATCGAGGACGATCTGGGCTCGCTGCGGCGAGTGTTCGCGGACTTCGACGAGACCGCGATCGCGGCGGCCTCGATCGGGCAGGTCTACCGCGCGAGATTGCGCGACGGCCGCGAGGTCGCGGTCAAGGTCAAATATCCGGGTGTGGACGAGGCCGTCGAGGCGGATATGCGCAATCTCGCCATGTTCAGCAGGCTCTGGAGATCTATCCTGCCGAGTGCGGCCGACAGTGACGTCCTGGACGAGATCGCCGACAACATCGGCAGTGAACTCGACTATCCGCGCGAGGCCCGCAATCAGCATCGGGTGGCCGAACGTTATCGGGGCCATCCTTACATCGTGGTGCCGGACAGTATCGAAGAGCATTGCGGCCCAAGCGTTCTGGTGACCGAATTCGTCGACGGGCGGTCCTTCGACAGCCTGCGGGAGCTGCCCGGCGCCGATCGCGATCGCCTCGGCGAGCTGATCTACCGCTTCTACATCGATCCGGTGTTCACCGACTACGAATTCTGCGGCGATCCGCATCCGGGCAATATCCTGCTCGCCGCGGACGGCCGCCTGGCCTTCGTGGATTTCGGGCTCTACCACAGCATGGATCCAGCGCATGTCGAGCTCGAACGCGCGGCTCTGCAGGCCGCGGCCGAACATCGCGGCGAAGATCTGTACGACGGGTGGGTGAGCCGGGAGATCATCGATCCGGATTCGGGTGTGACCGTTCAGGAATGCCTCGATTACGTCTGGGCCGCGACCGGCTGGCATCTGCTCGACGAGGAGATCACCCTCGACCCCGAATTCGCCACCGGCGCGGTGGTTCTCGCGATCGATCCGCGCTCGGCGGAGTTCCGCGGGATGCGCAGTCAGCGGCTGCCGCCCGAACACGTGTTCTCGCGCCGGGTGGATCTGTTCACCCTGGCCGCGCTGGGTCAGCTGAACTGCACGAACAACTGGCATCGGCTGGCCCGGGAGTGGATGTACCGCGAACCGCCGGTGACCGAGATCGGGCGCGCGATCGCGCGCTGGCGGGATACCCGCTGAAGTCCGCCCGACAGGTATGGGCGCCGGGCGGGCGCGGCCTACACTTCTGGGGTGTCCACAGCAGCGGCGTCCCCGGAGGTGGCGGGCGGACGACAGGCGCGCTGGCAGCCGCACAACGACCAACGCCGGGCGCGGATCGTTCAGGCGGCCATCGAGCTGGTGGAGGAGGCCCCCGCCGGTGCGGACATCTCCGCCCGGCAGATCGCCGCTCGCGCGGGATTGGCCAAATCCGTACTGTACCGGCAGTTCTCGGGCCGTGAGGAACTCGACCGGCGGGTGCGTTCGGTGATCGGCGACCGTTTCACCGACGCCCTGGACGCGGCCCTGGACATCGGTGACGGCTCGATCAGCGAGATCCTCGCCCGCGCGGTGAGTGTGGTCGTCGATTGGATCTGCGACCATCCGCGCCTGCACGAATTCCTGCGCACCGGTCCCGCCGAGGGCGACGACGAGGGCAGCGATGCCCTCAGCGGCCTGCTCAGCAGCATCACCCGCCGTGCCGCGCGCCTGGTGGCCGGCCTGGGCGGCGTGGTCGGCGTCGCCGATCCGCCGGTGGTCGACACCATGACGTTCGCCATCGTCTCGATGACCGAGGCCACGGTCACCCGCTGGTCCCGCGAGCAGAAGCCGCCCCTGCCGCGCCACCGCCTGATCGCCGAACTGGCAGGCTACGCCTGGAGCGTCCTGGACGGCGTGGCGCGCGCCCACGGCGTCCAGCTCGACCCGGACATGCCGCTGCTCCAACTCATCGAAGCCCTGGCCGCACCGGAGCCCGAGCCTCACACACGTTGCCGCTAGGGGCTCCCGATCGGGCCCGGTGCGTTCGCGGTCCGAACCGGCTCGAACCACTGAATCCCGTTCGGCCGCATTACGATTCGAATCACCGTCGCCAACTTCGGTGGGCGGGCGCCCTGCCGGGCCTCGGCGCGCGAGTCGGCATCGAGACGCTGACCTTGCTGCGCGACCGAGACGGGTCGTACGGCGGGTGCGGTCCGGTGGCCTCAGGACGCGGCGGGGTGGGCGGTCGGCGGGTTGAGGCGGCGGGGCGGTTCGCTGCGGTAGCGGGACGAGTCGCCGTCGATGTGCAGCAGTTGCCAGACCTTGCGGGCCAGCCGGGGGCGCAGGCCCAGGTCGTCGGCCAGTTTGCGGACGTCGTCGAAGTAGCCGGCCAGGATCCGGCGGGACTGCGGCGCTTGCCAGAACGCCTCGCGGAAGACCTCGCGGGGGATGCCGAAGCGGGTGGCGAAGGATTTCGGCGGGGTCATGATCTCACCGGCCAGCCAGCGCATGGCCAGTGGGAACGCCAACGCGCACACCGCTTTTCCGGACGGACTCAGCTTCTCGATATGGGCGGTGAGGAATTCGTGGGCGAACGAGATGTGCCGCGCCTCCTCGGCGATGTGGATCTGCATCGTGCGCAGCACCGCGGGCGGCAGCCGGTCCCCGGCCCGGATCATCGCCTTCTGGTAGTGGTCGATGGGCTCCTCGCCGCCCAGGATCCCGATGACCAGGATGACGTGCGCATATCCGCCCGCGACGCCGATGAACGGCGACAGCGCCCGGAAGGCCGGCCGCATACCGGGGACGTCGACGCCGATCCGGTTCACCAGCTCCTGGAACATCTGGATGTGGTTGCACTCCTCGGTCATCTCGTGCATGCAGTACCGGAACTCCGGCGCCCCGTTGGGCAGTTTGAGCACGTACTGCATCAGCCCGCGGATCAGCACCGTCTCGAAGGCCAGGCCGACCTTGACCACATTGGCCACGCGCCATCTGCCGATCTCGATCTGCCGTTCCAGCGGCAGCGCCCGATACCACTCGGTCGCGCCGAGCGGATCGATCTCCGGATCGAGCACCCAGCGCGGATCGTCCGGATCGATCGCCAATTCCGGACTGTCCCAATCGATGTCGAGATAAGGATCGAAGTTCCGGTGCACCGACCCATCGGACAGTGTCGCCAGCATGTCGCGGTAGTGCGCGCCGAACGGGTCGGCGCGCCCGGTATCGGACAACGTCATCGGTGCCTCCTCCAGCCGTGCCGGTGATCCGCCCCGGTTCCTGCGGGCGCGATGCACCGGCTCCTGCCTAGAGAATATATGGGACTCGGGGTCTCACACAATCCCATTGTGCTCGGATGCCTGGAGATAGCCGGTCGCACCGGACGGGACCGGTTGCCGCAGTCCCATCCGGCCGCCGCGTATCGCGGGGCGTTCGCCGGGGCCTGATCAGCCGATCTCGGCGAGGCGGGGTGCGATCTGCTCGCCGAATCGCTCGACCCAGCCGGCAGGATCCGGGGTGCCCGGCAGCGGGCCGACGTTGAGCAGGTCGAATCCCAGTGCGGCGCACGCCTCCGCGTTCTTCAGGTAGGCGTCGGTGTCCGTGAACGGATCGGTGAAATGTCCTGTGTGCATGCGGATTTCGGACGGATCGCGGTCCACGTTCGCGCAGTGCCGGTGCAGCACCTCGATCTTGTGCGGCAGTTCGGGTACCGGTGCGTTGGTGTGCCAGACATCGGCGTACTGGGCGACCATGCGCAAGGTCTTCTTCTCGCCACTGCCGCCGAGCACGATCGGCGGGCGGCGAATCGGCTGCGGCTGACAGATGGTCTCGGCGAGTTGATAGTGTTTGCCCCGGTAGGGGCCGTCGTTGTCGCTCCACATCTGCAAGCAGATCTGCAGGGTCTCCTCGAGCATCTCGAACCGGTCGCGCAGCGGCGGATACGGCACGCCCAGCGCGGTGTGCTCACGTTCGTACCAGGCCGCGCCCAGGCCCAGCATGGATCGGCCGCCGGAGAGCACGTCCAGGGTGGTGGCGATCTTGGCCAGCAGGCCCGGGTAGCGGTAGGTGACGCCGGTGACCAGCATGGTCAGGGTGATCTTCTCGGTCCGTCCGGCCAGGAAACCCATACTGGTATAGCCCTCGAGGAACGGATCCTCGGCCTTGCCCACGCCCTCCATCTGGAAGAAGTGGTCGGCCAGGGTGAAAATCTCGGCACCGGCCTGCTCGGCGGCGACGGCGGTGCGGGACAGCGTGGGGGCCAGGGCGGCGGGGTCGCCCGGCAGGAAATCGATGTAGTGGACGGCGAAGCGCATGGTCATGATCCTTCCGTCGGCTGGATGCGCTCGCCAGTCTAGGTTGAACAGCTCAAGCTGTACAGTTTATCTGTCATTATTGGTCGCTCGAGCGATCTCGGCCGCCACGCTAGACCAGAGTTCGTCCGCCGGGTCGATGACGGCGAAGTGGTTGCCCGGCCCCTCGATATACCCCACCGCATCACCGAATGCCATTGCGGCGGAATGATATTCGCGGCTCATCTCCAGCAGATTCGGGTCGTCGTGCACTGCGCTGACGACCAGTTGCGCGACACCGAGCGGCAGTCGGTCGATGGGCGACGAGCGTCGATAGATCTCCGGATGTTCGGACCGGTGACCGCCCAGCGCGGCGGAGGTCGCCCCCTCGCTGAGTCCTCGGTCGTCGGCCGTGCGCAGGTTCAACACGCCGGCCAGGCTGATCGCGAGAATCGGGCGCACGGCCGCATGCGCGGCGACCGCGTCGGCCGCGGCACGCAGGGCCAGCTGTGCTCCGGCCGAATGCCCGGCCACGACTATGCGTGCGAGATCCGCCGCCTCGACCCGGCCGAGCGCCCGCACGGCATCGGCGACATCGTGAGTCGTTGCCGCCCAACCATGTTCATCGGGACGACGGTATTCGACGTTCCAGGTGAGATACCCCCGGGCGGTCAGGTCGACGGCGAGAGCCTCCATGAGATCCGCGGCCCAGCGTGACCGCCAGTAGCCGCCGTGGAACAGCGCGACAGTGGGAAATGGGCCGGGTCCGTCGGGGATGCGCAGGTCGGCATGCTGCTCGGGATGGTTGCCGTAGCGCACGACCGTGGCCGGACGCAGGCGGTGGTGATACCAGCTGTCGATCGCGAAGCGCAGGCCGTCGAGGCCGCGCTCGCGGATGTGCGCCCGGATCGCGCTGGACCGGTCGGCGGCCGCGCGGCCGAGGTCCACGCGGATCGCTCCGGTGGGCGGCGCGATGAACTCCACCCCGTCGCCGGGAATCACGATGAACTCGCCGCGTTGCGCCGCGGCTGTCGTGGCGGCGACGAATTGTGCTGTGTCCTGGGCGAATACCACGTCGCCGAGCAGGCCTCGGGCATCGAGTGCTCGATCGATCAAGTCGGCGACGGTGCGGCGATCGGCCACGGTGGCCGGGGCGAAGACGATGTCGACGTGGCGTGTGGAGGTCTGCACGAGCTGCTCCTTGTGACGTATATACAGCGGCCGTCAGAATTATGTAATATGAGAGCGTAATCGAACCACCGGCGAGGTCGACATGAGCGCACATTCGGGCAGCAGGGCCATCGAACCGGGCGTCGTCCGAGATTTCCGTTCGCGCCTGAGCTACGGCGAATACCTGGATCTGGACACGCTGCTCAGCGCGCAGAAACCGGTGAGCCGTCCCGAACATCACGACGAACTGCTGTTCATCATCCAGCATCAGACCAGCGAGCTGTGGCTCAAACTGGTCCTGCACGAAATCCTCGCCGCGCGTACGGCATTGGACGGGACGACCTGGGCGCGGCGCTCAAATGCGTGGCCCGGGTCAAGCACATCCAGAAGACCCTGACCGAACAGTGGTCGGTCCTGGCGACGCTCGCACCCACCGAATACGGCCAGTTCCGGGATTTCCTGGGCAACGCCTCGGGATTCCAGTCCTATCAGTATCGCGCGGTCGAATTCGTCCTGGGCGCGAAGAACGCCGACATGCTGGAGGTCTTCGACGCCGACCCCGCGGCCCGCGCGCTGTTACGCGGGCTGCTCGGCGAACCGAGCCTGTACGACGCGTTCTGGCACCGCCTGTCCCGGCTGGGCTACGCGGTACCCGAGTCCGCGCTGACCCGCGAGGTGAGCGCGCCCTACACGATGAATCCGGAGCTGATCCCGCTGATCGGTTTCGTCTACGAACATCATCGCGAACACTGGGCGGCCTACGAGGCGTTCGAGGAACTGGTCGACCTCGAGGAGAATTTCCAGCTGTGGCGTTTCCGGCACATGCGCACCGTCCTGCGCACCATCGGGACCAAACCCGGCACCGGGGGCTCGAGCGGTGTGGGATTCTTGCGTAAAGCGTTGGAGCTGAGCTTCTTTCCCGAACTGTTCGCGGTCCGCACCGAGATTGGACGTCGATGACCACAGCACTGCTCACCCGCGCGGCCGAACTCGATGCGCGGGATCCGTTGCGCGCCTGCCGCGATCTGTTCGTCGGCTCGGACGATCCCGACGTGGTCGCCTACCTGGACGGGAATTCGCTCGGGCGCCCGCTGCGGGCCAGCGCCGAGCGGATCGCCTCGTTCGTCACCGACGCCTGGGGCGGGCGGCTGATCCGCGGCTGGGACGAGCAGTGGTTCGACCTGCCGCTGACCATCGGGGACATGCTCGGCGAAACCGTCCTGGGCGCGGCCCCGGGGCAGACCACCATCGGCGACTCGACCACCGTCCTGCTGTACAAGCTGGCTCGCGGCGCAATCGCGTTGCGGCCCGGGCGAACCGAGATCGTGGTGGATCGGGACAATTTTCCGACCGACCGCTACATCCTGGAATCCATTGCGCAGGACCACGGACTGACCCTGCGCTGGATCGAAGCGGACCCACGTGGCGGCGTCGGGGTCGAGGAATTGGCCGCGGTCGTCTCCGAACGCACCGCCCTGGTCGTGCTCGGACACGTCGCGTATCGGTCGGGGTATCTCGCGGACGCCGCGGGCGCGGCGCGGGTGACGCACGACGCGGGTGCGCTGCTGTTACTGGACCTGTGTCATTCGGTCGGCTCGGTACCGCTCGAACTCGACTCCTGGACAGTGGATCTCGCCGTCGGATGCACCTACAAATATCTCAACGGCGGCCCGGGAGCGCCCGCGTTCGCCTACGTCCGGGCCGAGCATCAGGGCCGGTTCCGGCAGCCGATCTGGGGCTGGATGGGACGTGACCAGCCGTTCGCGATGGCACAGGGATATCAACCGGCACAGGGGATTCGGCAGGTGATCAGCGGTACGCCGCCGATCCTGGGCATGCTGGCGATCCAGGACACCCTCGCGCTGATCGGCGAGGTCGGCATGACGGCCGTGCGCGCGAAATCCGTTGCGCTGGGCGAATATTGCCTGGATCTCGTGCGCGAGGCGCTGATCCCGCTCGGTGTGGAGATCGGCTCACCACCGGATCCGGCCAGGCGCGGCGGTCACGTCATCATCGATCATCCGCGATTCGCCGAGATCACCGGAAAACTGTGGAGTCGCGGCGTGATTCCCGATTTCCGGCCGCCGCGCGGGCTGCGAATCGGATTGAGTCCGTTGAGTACGAGCTTCGGCGAGACGGCCGCGGGCATACTGGCGATCCGTGACGAACTCCTCGCCTGAACATGCGATCCTGGACGACTTCGACTCCCGTCCGGGCAGCGCGACCTCGCTGATCCGCACCGTCCTGGGTGCGTATCGAAACGAGCTGGGCGGCTGGGCGGCCATCGCCGAACTCGTGGAACTGATGCGCGAGTTGGGCATCGCGCCCGATGCGACCCGGATCGCGGTGACCCGGCTCAAGCGCCGGGGCGTGCTGAAGTCCGCGGTCCGCGAGGGCCGCGCCGGATACCGCCTGACCGCACAGGCCGAGGCGATGTACGCGCGCGGTGATCGCCGCATCTTCGGATTCCGGCAGATGACCGATGCCGACCCGTGGCGGCTGATCTCGTTCACCATTCCCGAAACCCTGCGCGCCGCAAGGCATCAGCTGCGCCGCCGGCTGGGCTGGATCGGCTGCGGAACCGTTTCGCCGGGACTGTGGATCGCGCCGGAATACCTCGCCGCCGAGGTCGCCGATATCGTTGCCGCACTTGGTCTGTCGGACTGCGTGACGACCTTCCTGGCCACCTCGGCGGTGGTTCCGGACTCGATGGCCGATGCCGCGGCCCGATGGTGGGATCTGGACGGAATCGCCGCGCGTCATCGCGAATTCCTCTCGCACCACGCGAAATCCGCGAAAGCCCGGCAGCTCACCCCGCGCGAGGCGTTCGTGGAATTCGTTCCGCTGCTGGACGAATGGCGCATCATCCCGTACATCGATCCGGGTCTGCCGCCGTCGATGCTGCCCGCCGACTGGCCGGGTGTGCAGAGCGTCGAACTGTTCGGCGCGGCCCGCGACCGCCGCCTGGCGATCAGTCGCGAATGGGTTCGCACCCTTCGGCAATGAGCCGCCGTGTCGGTTCGGCGAATGTTCGCCTCCGGCGAAGCGCCGCAGGAGAGTCAGTCCACCGTTCCGTGCAGGACTCGTACCCCGGCGGTGAGCGCGTTACCCCCGGTGGTCCAGCTGATGCCCGCGGGCTGCGAACTCAGGACGACGACCACGTAACGCAGCGGCTGCCCGGCTCCGGCGCCGACGAGTCCGGTGGTGTCCATGGTGGTGGAGTCGTTCAATGACATCCAGCCCTGTTTGACGGCCCAGTCCGCGCCGGTGAGCCCGTCGGGGATGCCGAAGTACTGGTCGGTGCCGTCGGCGGCGGTCTGCTTCGCGCCCCGCAGACCCGTCATGATGACGTCGCGGGCCGGTTGGGGGACCGTACTGGTGAGATACCGGTATACGGTGACGACATCCTTTGCGGTGGTGAGCGTTTCACCCCACTGGCCGGGATCGCTCGGTGCGCGGGTGCCGGTCAGGCGCATCAGGCCGGCCATCCGCGTGACGATCGCGCCGCGGCCGTCGGCGACCCACAGCCTGTCGGCGATATCGTCGTCGCTGGCCGAGAGCATCTGCTGGAGCTGCGCGGTGGTGGCCGGATCGGTCCGCCAACCTTGTGAATTCAGCTTGTCGAGGGCGATCAGCAGTTTGACCACGGATGCGGTGTAGAACTGCTGGGCACTGTCGCGGTCGGCGATCGTGGCGCCGGTGGCGGTGTCGAGCACATCGATGCCGACCCGGGTGCCCGGGGAAGCGGAGGTGATCGCGGCCTGCATCTTCTGGCCCATCGCCTCGGGCGACACCTGGGGCGCGGTTCCCGCGGAACCGCTCGGCAGCCCGGGGATCGGCAGGCTGGGCACCGGCACGGCGACCGCCGACGCGGTGGGAGCGCTATTGTGCTGTGCGGCAACGGAATCGTGCGTCGCCGCCCGGGCCGACGGCGCCGCGGCGACGCCCATGATCATCGGTACGACGGCGCTGGTACCGACGACAACCCACAGCCATCCGCGTCGCGCCGAGCGCGGCAGTATCGAGTCCATACCTCATTGATGGGCACCATGCTGTGCGCACCTCGAGACGACGATGCAAGCTTTCTGGAAGTACCTGTGTGGCGGCCCGTTTCGGTGGCGACCCGCGCCTGGTCAGCTCGCGGTCCGACCGGTCGGCTCGGGCAGCTCCGGAATCGATCGCAGCGGCGGCATCGGCTGACGCGGTTCGCGCACACCGGCTCCGCCCTCGCGCCGCAACCACAGTCGCACCGCCGCACCGCTGGACACCCGGGCGCCGGATTCCGGGCTCTGATCGGTGACGAACCAGCCCGAGTCGCCCGGATCCGGCAGCGGCGCATCCGGATCGGCGTTCGCGGCGGCCAGCCCCCTGCCGGTGAGTGCTTGCAGAGCCGCGGCCCATTCGAGCCCGACGACCGATGGCACAACGACATTCGCGCGCCTGCGCCGACCGCGGGCGCCCGCGTCGAGCAGATCCCGCTCCCACTCCGTGACTTCCGCCTCGCCCGATTCCTTTGCCGGACCGGAGGATTCGACATCCTCGGCGGTGTCGCGCTCGGGTTCGGAATCCAGATCCCGCCAGCGCTCCCAGGCCGACTGCCTGGTCACGCCCAGATAGGTGGCGATCTCGGCCCACGACTTGTCCCCGCGGCGCGCGATGCGCACCGCGCCGAGTTCCCATTGATCCAGCAGCCTGCGCACCGCGCCGATATCGGCCAGTGCGGTCAGCGCGTCGTCACCGGTTCGTGGTCCGCCGCGACGGGAGGTGAGCCGCCGCCACGCGGCCCCGCCCTCGTCCGGTATCTCCGCCTTCGCCATGCTGTAAGGATATCCTGACGCCGCCGACCGGCCCAGGGCTCGGATCACGCCCTCAGCGAACAGCCGGACCCGGTCGTCGGCCCGACGGGCGCAGCGCCCACGACAGCACCGTCAGCGCGGTCATCATCGTCAGCACGGCCACCTCGCCGACGGCGTATCGCGTGGTCAGATGGGAGGCGATGGCCCCGGTATAGACGAAGAACGCGCCCGCGTACGCCCATTCCTTCAGCAGCGCACGTCCGGGGACCAGCAGCACGATCGCGCCGAGGATCTTCCAGACGCCCAGCAGCACCAGGAAATACGTGGGATATCCCAGGTGTACGACAAGATCGCGGACATACGGGATGCGGGCCACGTCCCAGATCCCGCCCACACCGAGTTCAGCGGCGATGAGCAGGGTGGCGGTCCAGTAGGCGATCGAGCGGGTGCGTGTGGTGGACGGCGGCTGGGTCGATACGGCCATTTCGGCGGCCCTCCTGACTAAGCTGGCGAATAACTCTCACTCCTATGGCGGATGACGTCGGGCAGATGTGACAATGACCGATTCGCTCACGCGCGAACTCGAGCAGAGCCGGGCCCGGTTGCGGGCGATGGCCTATCGGATGCTGGGTTCGGTGAGCGAGGCGGACGACGCGTTACAAGAAGTGTGGTTGCGCACCCGCCGCACGCCCGAGGACGCGGTGCGCAACCCGGGCGGCTGGCTGACCACGGCGCTCGCGCACACCTGTCTGGATCTGCTGCGCTCGCGCGGTGCGCGGCACGAGGTGCCGGTAGGAGTTCGCCTGCCCGATCCGATCGTCACCGCGGATGGTCAAACGACACCGGAAACCCAAGCGCTGCTGGCGGATTCGATCGGGTTGGCGCTACAGGTGGTACTGGACCGCCTCGATCCCGCCGAGCGGGTCGCCTTCGTCCTGCACGACAGTTTCGCCGTGCCGTTCGGCGAGATCGCGGCGATTCTGGACCGCTCGCCCGAGGCGACGCGACAACTGGCCAGCCGGGCGCGACGACGAGTCCGCGCGGCCCCCGCGCCCGAGGCGAACCCGGACGAGCAACGTCGCGTCGTGGACGCCTTCTTCGCCGCCGCCCGGCGTGGCGACATCCCCGCGCTGGTGCGGGTGCTCGCCCCCGACGTCGTCCTGCGCGGTGACCTCGGAACCGGAAAGCTCTGGGAGACGAGCGGATCAGACGATGCCGCCGCCCAAGCGGTGCGATTCGCACACCCGCGCGCGGTGCTGCGTCCGGTCCTGGTGAACGGCGCGGCCGGTGCGCTCGTCACCGTCGACGGGCAGGCGGCATCCCTCATGGCCTTCACCGTGGCAGGCGGTCGAATCGTCGAGATCGATGTGCTCGCCGATCACCCCCGGATCTCGGCCGCACTGCCCGGCGAGTGAGGTCGGGTCCGGAGTTCGTCACTGTCGGCGGGCAGCGGCCCGCGCGGCGTTCATGGTGCCCGTCAGGCGTGCTCGGGCCCGAACCGTCCGCGCGCGGTGCCAATTCGTCCTACCGGCTACGAATCCTGCTGCTGCACAAGCAAACCCACGCGTCTCGGCTCACATCCGCCGCGGCATACCCGCCGGTGCGTTCGACTCGAGATTTCGCAGCGTCTCGATAACCATCCGCGCCGCATGCGACGGTGTGCGCTGCGCGTCGTGCGCCACGGCCAGTTTCCAGGGGATCGGCCCATCGGCGAGTTCGAGGTGGATCAGGGCGTCCCAGCACTCGGCGGTTGACCGCGGTACGAGCGTGACCCCGAAGTCCTGGGCGGCCAATTCGAGGGCGAACTCCTGATCGGCCACCTCGATGACGGTGCGGCGCAAGGGGAATCGTTCATCGGCGATACTCCGGATACCCCAGCCCGGCGGATAGTCGATGAAGCGCACGCCCGTCAGCGCGTCGGGCGTGAACGGCCGCCCGGCGAGCGGATGATCCGGTCGCACGCACAGCACCACCGTCTCCTCGGTGATCGGAAACAGCCTCAGACCGGGGATTTCGTCGGTCGACCCGGCCAGCAGCGCGATATCGAGGCTGCCGTCGAGCAGTCCGGCGATATTGCCGCTCACCCCTGAGACGCTCTGCCGCATCTGCAGGGTCAGCGCCGGATAGCGGCGATGCATATCGGCCAGGGCGGCGGCCAGGTCCAGGGAACGGATATTCATCAGATTGCCGATCATCACCTCGCCGCGGACCTCGCCGCGGGCGGCGGCGATCGCGTCGCTGATCTCCCGGCGGGAACGCACCATCGCCGCGGCCGGTCCGCCGATCGCGCGCCCGGCTTCGGTGAGTTCCAGTCCGCGCGGGGTTCGGTCGAACAGTCGTTCGCCCAGTTCGCGTTCGAGTTTCGCCACGCTCGTCGATACCGCGGACTGCACCAGATTCAGTGACCGGGCCGCCGCGGTGAACGATCCGGCCTCCCGGCAGGCCAGGAAGCATTCGATCTGACGCAACTCCATTCCGTGAGCCTAGCTCCGGTATCTCCGAGAGTGATGTGGGTATCGAAATCCATCGCTTCCATTGATCGGCCGAGTGCCGGACCATGGATGGAGTGTGTGTCTCGACCGTCGCCGCGCCGCAGCAGGCCCGGCTCACCCGTCTGCTCGTGCTCGTCTTCGCGGTGACCGCGGGATCGTCCGCGGGCTGTCTCTACTACCTCCAGCCGCTGCTGCAACAGGTCGGAAGCGATCTGCGCATCTCGACCGCGACCGCCGCACTGCTGGTGAGCGGGGCTCAGGTCGGCTATCTGTGCGGGCTGGCGCTGCTGGTCCCGCTGGGCGACTTCCTCGAACGCCGCCGGATGGTCCCCGGACTGCTGATCGCCTCGGTGGTGGCGCTGGTCGTCTCGGCGGTCGCGCCGAACTTCCCGATCCTGCTGGCAGCCGTGTTCGTCACCGGGATCACGGCCTCCGCGGCGCAGGTCGTGGTGCCGTGGTCTTCGTCACTGGCCGAACCAGGACGTCGCGGTCAGGTCGTCGGCACGGTGATGAGCGGACTGCTGCTGGGGATCCTGTCCTCGCGGGTGCTGTCGGGCGCGATCGCGCAACTGGGCGGCTGGCGGGCGGTGCTGGTGGTGGCGGCGGCGATTCAGCTGGTGATGTCGGTGAGCGTGTATCTGCTCACGCCCGCCACTGGCCGGGCCGCGAGCGGGGAGCGTTATCGCGAGGTGCTCGTGTCGATCCTGTCGCTGATCCGCCTGCACCCGATGCTGCGGCATCGCATGGTGCTGGGTTTCCTTGCGATGGCGTGCTTTTCGGGTGTGTGGACCGCGCTGGCCTTCCTGCTCGCCGGCGATCACGGCAGTCCGTATCACTACTCGGAGGTCGTCATCGGACTGTTCGGCATCGCCGGTGTGGCCGGGGCGCTGGGTGCGCCGGTGGTGGGGCGGTTGTCCGATCGCGGGTATCTGCGTCCGGTGACGACGCTGGTGTGGGTGGTCCTGCTGGCCAGCTGGGCATTGCTGGCCTGGGGTGGGCATTCGATCATCGCGCTGATCGTGGCACTGCTGGTCTTCGACTTCGGGATCCAGGGCATCCAGCTGTCCAATCAGAGCGCGATCTACGCGCTGGACCCGGCCGCACGCAGTCGGCTCACCACGGCCTACATGGTGATGTACTTCCTCGGCGGCGTCGCCGGATCGGTCACCGCGGGCGCGGCCTACGAATCCGGCGGCTGGGCGCGGGTCTGCGAGATCGGTGTGGGTGCGACGGTGGTCGGGATCGCGCTGTGGGCGGTGTTCGCTCGTCACATTCCGGCCCGTGCGACCACCGCGGACACGCCGGACTGAACCTGTTCAGGGACGCGGCCAGGGGCGGCCGTGATACCGCTCGATATCGGTGTTCAGACGCTCGAGAAGACCGACCAGCGCGCCCAGATCCTCGCGGGACCAGTCCGCGAGGATGGCGTCCAGATGTCCGACCGCCGCGGCCCGATCGGCCTCGAGTTGTGCGGCGCCCTGCTCGCTGACCTGGAATTTCCGGGCCATACCGCCGTCCGGGTCGGGAATCCGATCGACCAGCCCCGCGCGGCGCATGGCGGCGGTCTGCCGGTTCACCGTCGAGGCGTCCAGTCCCAGGGCCTCGCTCAACTGTCCGATGGACATCGCGCCCTCCATGTGCAGCCGGTAAAGCAGCGTGTACGCGCTGCGGTCCAGGCGGCCCCCGCCGCGCTGGGAGGTCAGGCTGTAGCGACCGAGCAGCATCGTCTCGAACTCGAGCAGGTCCGTGAGCTTGTCCAATGCGGTCCCTTTCGCCTCGGTGCGAGATGCGAATGTCGGTATACCACACGCGAATATGTCCGCCCGCCCGTATACGTGGCGCATATCATGCACGTGGTGCATACTCGTCGCCGCCGTGCGGATGCCGTGAACGTACGGTCGTGCCGGGGGATTTCGTATTTCGGCGGACCCGATGCGAAGTCCCGGTGTCCAGGCTATGCCGTACTGGCGTGGATCAGGTGCGGCCCGGAGTCGCTCGTGCCGGAAGCGGTTCGGTTCGTGTACCGGGCGACGATCTCGGCGGCCGGCAGGTCCTGTATCCGCGCGAATCCGGCGGCCGATAATTCCGCCCCGATCTCCTCGGCGGTGTACTGGCCGATCCACGGTTCGCCGACCGCGGCGACGCGATCCGCGCGCGCCTGCTGTGCGGCCGAGCCCGACGGCGGATACAGATAATCCAGGACCACCTCGGCGGGTGCGTCCTGCCCGCCGAGGTAGCGCAACGTCTGCGTCAGCGAGGCGCGGGTCAGATACATCACGACGCCCAGCCACACGAAGACCACCGCTCCGGACCGGTCGAATCCGGCGGCGGACAGACCCTCGCCCAGGTCCGTCCGTTCGAAGTCGACCGGCGCGAAGGTGAGCGTATCCGGGACGGCCACACCGGATTCGGCCAGGCGGTGACGTTTCCACGCCTGGGTGTCCGGATGGTCGACCTCGAAGAATCGCACATCGGAGTGGGTATTGCGATAGGCCGAGGTGTCCAGGCCCGCCCCCAGGACGACGACCTGACGGGTCCCGGCGACGATCGCCGCGGCGACGGTGTCGTCGGCGAAACGGCTGCGCGCCGCGATCATGAGGCGACGACGCCGGACCACATCGTCCAGGTCGCGGTCGAAGTCCGACGTCCGGGGCGCCGCGGGCCCCACGATGCGCTCGGCGAGCGGATCGGTGAAGATCCGCGGTTCGTCGGCGGTCTGGTGGTCGGCCCGCGCCCGCGCCACAGCCATCGCGGTCCTGCTCGGTGCACCGGTCTGCATGTCACATACGGTACCGCCGTGCCGCGCTGTCGCGGGAGTTCCGCTTTCCGAAGCCGACGTCGAATTCGGCGGTCGCGGTGATAGCGTGGCGATCGGGAAGTGAGGCGTGGGTGAGCCGGGAGCAGGTGATCGGTGTGGTGTCGAAAGCCGTTGCGGGCCAAGAAGAGTCCGGTCGGCCCGCGCCCCGCACGCGGCGGGGGATCCGGACCCGCGCGACGCTGATCGCGGCCGCGCGGGAGGTGTTCGAACGTGACGGCTACCTCGAGGCGAAGATCTCCGACATCTCCGCCGCCGCGGGGGTGGCCGCGGGCTCGTTCTACACCTATTTCGACGGTAAGGACGAGATCTTCGGTGCGGTGGTCGAGCAGGTGCAGGAGGAGATGCTGCATCCGCACGTGCGCGAGCGCAGCGGTATCACCGATCCGTGCGCACTGATCGAGGCCGCGAACCGCGAATATCTGTTGTCCTACAAGCGAAACGCGCGCCTGATGGCGGTCTTCGAACAGGTCGCCCAGGTGGACGAGAACTTCCGGCGGATGCGCATCGAGCGCGGCCGCGCGTTCGTTCAGCGCAATGCGCGGATGATCCGCGCGTTGCAGAAGTCCGGGCAGGCCGCGGCCGATCTGGATCCGATGATCACCGCGCACGCGCTCTCGGGGATGGTCAGCCGCATGGCCTACCTGGTCTTCGTACTCGACCAGCGGATCCCGTTCGAGAAGCTGGTGGACACCCTGACCACCCTGTGGGTCAATGCCCTGCGGATCGAGGCGGAGTGAGCCCGCCGTGGCTGGTGAGCACGGCCGCGACGACTGGTGTATCTAATCCGCCACGGCCGCAACGTGTTCGGTGGTCGAAGCCGTGGTCCGGCGGCCCGCTCAGGCCTTGGCGCTGCCCCGCTGCCGGTACTTGCCCAGTTCGGCCCGCGCGATACTGCGCTTGTGCACCTCGTCGGGTCCGTCGGCCAGACGCAGTGTGCGCAGATGCGCCCAGAAGCTGGCGAGGGGGAAGTCCTCGGTCACCCCGCCCGCGCCGTGCAGCTGAATCGCCCGGTCCACGATCTTCAGCGCCATATTCGGCGCGGCGACCTTGATCGCGGCGATCTCCACCCGTGCCTGCTTGTTGCCGACGGTGTCCATCATCCAGGCCGCCTTGAGGGTCAGCAGGCGGGTCTGTTCGATCTCGATGCGGGCCTCGGCGATCCAGTCCTGGATGTTGGCGCGTTCGCTGAGCTTCGCGCCGAAGGTGCTGCGCGACTCCGCGCGCCGGCACATCAGTTCCAGGGCGCGCTCGGCCATGCCGATGGCCCGCATGCAGTGGTGGATGCGGCCGGGCCCGAGCCTGGCCTGGCTGATCGCGAACCCCTCACCCTCACCGGCGAGTACATCGCGGCTCGGGACGCGCACGTTGTCGAAGACGATCTCCGCGTGACCCTCGCGGTCGGAATATCCGAAGACCGGGAGATTCCGGACCACCAGCACACCGGGCGCGTCGATCGGGACGACCATCATCGACTGCTGCCGGTGCGGAAGGGCGTCGGGATCGGTCTTGCCCATCACGATCAGCACCTTGCAATTGGCGTGCAAAGCGTTGGAGGCGAACCACTTTCGGCCGTTGAGCAGGTAGTCGTCGCCGTCGCGGCGCATGCTCATCTCGATATTGGTCGCATCCGAGCTCGCCACGTCCGGTTCGGTCATGGCGAACGCGGAGCGGATGGTCCCGGCCAGCAGCGGTTCGAGCCAGCGCTGCTTGTGCTCCTCGGTGCCGAACAGCGTGAACACTTCCATATTCCCGGTGTCCGGGGCCGCGCAGTTGCACGCCTCGGGGGCCAGCGCCGGGCTGCGGCCCATGATCTCGGCCAGCGGCGCGTACTCGAGATTGGTCAGGCCCGGGCCCCATTGCGGATGCGGGTGGAACAGATTCCACAGCCCGCGCTCACGCGCCTCGGTCTTGAGGTCCTCGAGGATCTGCGGATGGTGGTGCGGCGCCCCGGCGGCGCGCATCTGCTCCTGATAGACCGCCTCCGCCGGGTAGACGCGATCCGTCATGAAAGCCGTGAGGTCCTCGATGTACTTCTGGGCGCGTTCGGAACCGGTGAACAGGTCCATCGGGTCTCCCATCGATGCGTGCCGCAGCACTGCGGCATCGGAGTGAAATCAACTGTAGTTCGGCGTCCGGGATCAGTTCCCGGGCACGCCGCGGGCGAATTCGATCAGCGCGGCGCTGACCTCGTCGGGGCGCTCCTGCTGGATCCAGTGGCCCGCGCCGTCGAGTAGCAGGGTGCCGCGCAGGTCGGTGAGCACGGTGTTCATCTTGGCCAGCGGGGTGAAGCGCAGCACCGCGTCGTCCGCGCCCGCGATGAAGTAGGCGGGTGCGGTGATCTTCGCCCCGGCCAGATCGGCGGACAGTTCCCAGTCGCGGTCGAGGTTGCGGTAGTAGTTGAGCCCGCCGGTGAAACCGGTTGCGGTGAACGTGTCGACGTAATACCGCAGTTCGTCCTCCGACAGCCACCGCGGCGGCCGCGGGTCCGCGCTGTCGCCGGACATGTCCTCGACGGTCACCACCTCGTCCCGCAGCAGGGTGCGCCGCACGTCGGCGGCCAGGACGGCGTCCGCGACGCCGGGCTCCTGGAACCAGCACATGTAGAAGTTCTCGCCCAGTCGCGAGCGGAAGATCGAGATCGGCGCTGCCTTGGGGCGCGGCGCGACCGGAACGCTCAGCCCCGCCACCGCCCGCACCCGGTCCGGATGCCGCAGCGCCAGCTGCCACACGACCGAGGCGCCCCAGTCGTGCCCGACGAAGATCGCGTCCCGCGCGCCGACCGCGTCGAGCAGGCCGACCAGGTCTCCGCAGAGGGTGGTCATGGCGTAGTCCTCGATCCGATCCGGCCGCGAGCTGCCGCCGTAGCCGCGCATATCCGGGGTCAGCGTGCGGAATCCGGCCTCGGCGAAGGCGAAGACCTGGTGCCGCCAGGAGAATCCGAGTTCGGGGAAGCCGTGGCAGAACACCACCAGCGGCCCCTCACCGTGTTCGACGACCCGTAGTTCGATCCCGTTCACCGCGACCTGTCTGCTGCCCAGCGCCGTCCAGTCCTGTACCGGGTTCGGTGTACCCACTTCTCGCGCCCACCTCGTCTGCCGAGTGCCTGCACCGCGGTCGCGGTACTCGACACGGTATGCAAAGCTGACGCCGGATTCAACTATGGTCCGTAAAGAGTTGGTGTACAGGGATTTTGAATCACATCGATCGGCAGCGAGTGTGATTCGGCGGAGTTCACGACCGCCCGTCGGGCGCGCTGTCCCGGCGTTCGGTCGAGCGGGCGCGGACCGCGGCGGCGACCTCGTCGGCGGCGGCTCGGATACCGTCCCCGTAGGGGTCCGCGCCGAGCGCGTCGAAATATTCGCGTGCGGCGTCGAGGTGCTGATCCGCGGCCTCGAAGGAGCCGAGGCGGCGCAGATTGTCGGCCAGGTTCAGGTGCAGGGAGGGGTAGAAGCCGCGCACGCGCAGGGCCGGATGATGCCGCCGGGCGCGCTCGTCGGTGAGCGCACCGGCCGCGTCGAGCGCCCGGACGTCCCAGATCAGGGCCTGCGCGGCGTCGTCGTACAGGTCGGCCAGGTAGTGCGCGAGGGTGCAGCGGTGCAGCGGGTCGCCGAGTGGGCCCATCGTGTGCCAGAGGCGCAGAAGTGTGTCGCGAGCCGTGTCGGGGTCGCCGTTGTGGCCGTACCCGACCGCGACGGTGATCGCGGTCATGGTGTCGTCAGGTTGGGCGGTGCTGTTCACGGATGGTCCTTCCGGGCGGTTGTGGTGCCGGGCGTCGACGTACGGGTCGGCATGGCGAGGGTGGTGAGGTCTCCGGCGGCGGCCGAGCGGATGACGACCGGCTGGTCCGGTGCGGCGATGTCGAGCATGATCTCCGGGCCGACGGCCGTGCGCAGCGCGGGGGACAGGGTACCGGGGTCGAAGGCCAGTGCGATCGGTATTCCGTTGACCGAAGCGGGAATTCGCCGTTCCGAACCGCTCGGTCGCGTGGACGTTCGCAGCGAGTCGGCATCTATCGCGCAGCGCAGGGTTCGCGTCCCGGCCTCATCGGTGGCTTCGAGGAGTAGATCGCGGTGCACCACCACGCGGGTGCGGGCCGAGGGCAGTTCGGCGAGCATGCGCCGATAGTCCGGATACGCCTCTTCGATTGCCGGACAGCGGATTTCTTCGGTTGTGGTCAATACGAGGGCGTCGGCGGCGGGGGAGATCGGGATGTGTTCCCGTTCGCGCAGCCGGGCGGTCGCCGCGGCGAGGTCACCGGCCTCGATCACCATCGACCAGGGATGCGCGGTCGCATGCACCGGGACCAGGGCCCGCGTGCTGAGCCGATATCGATCCGTCGCGGTCAACACCACCGAATCGCCGTCGGCCTCGACGAGAATCCCGCTGAGCGCCGCGAACTCGGTGTCCCGTGCGGCCGCCGACCGAACCTGCTCGATCGCCTCGGCGAATTCGGCTCCGCCGACCACGACCAGGCGCGGCTCGGATTCGGCCCGCAATGCGTACTTGATGGCCCCGACCGCCGCCGCGGCCTCGCGAGCCCGCCGCTCGAGCCCCGCGACGTGCTCGTCGAGCAGCCGACCGCCGACCTCGGCATCCCCCGCCAGCACCGTGGCCACGGCGTCGAGCGACATCCCGATCTCCCGCAACCGGCGAATGGTCACCGCCCGCTCCCGCTGTCCCGGCGTGTAATACCGATACCCGGTGAACGAATCCACCCGCGCGGGCGGCAGCAGTCCACAGTCGTCGTAGAACCGCAGCGCCGTCGCGGTGAGCCCGCTCGCCCGAGCCAACACTCCGATCGTGACGAACTCACCCGGTTCGTCCTCGAATTCCGATTCGGTCACGCGGGTCATCATGAAGCCTCGGGTAACCCGAAGGTCAACCCTCGCCTTCCCGAGCGTGTGCCGCGGCCCCGCCGTCCGCACCAGCGCTCAGCCATCGTCGGAACGGATCGGCTACCACCTTGCGGTAGCCGGGCGAAAGAATCGGATGCCGACAACGATTCGCCGACGTGACGAGCGACGGTCCTGTCGGTGCCGCGGTGAGGTCGGCTGGCATTGGTGCACCGACGTGCGCTTCTACATCCGACCGGTCTCGCACTGCGATATCTCGCCGACGGCGAGGAGATCGGCCGCCAGCACCGTGCCACCGGAACGCTGACGAACTCGTCTCGGCCGTCGCGGCGGTGAATCCGCGCACGGTCGTGGTGGTGAATTCCGGTGCGCCCGTGGAGATGCCGTGGCGCGATGACGTCGCGGCGGTCCTGCTGTCCTGGTTCCCGGGGCAGGAATTCGGCGGCGCGCTCGCCGACGTGCTGACCGGCGCGCGCGAACCGGGCGGCCGGTTGCCCACCACCTGGCCGGTGACGATGGCCGACGTCCCGGTGCTCGACACCACGCCGGACTCCGGCGGCACGCTGACCTACGCGGAGGGTGTGCACATCGGCTACCGCGCGTGGCTGCGGTCCGGTGTCGAGCCCGCGTACCCGTTCGGGCACGGCCTGGGCTATACGACCTGGGAACTGAGTGATCTCGAGGTGTCCGGTCGTACCGCGACCGTCACGGTCCGCAACACCGGTGACCGGTCCGGCAAATACGTTGTGCAGGCTTACCTTTCGCGGCCGCACAGCACCCTCGACCGGCCGGTGCGCTGGCTGGCGGCATTCGACGCGGTCACCCTCGACGCGGGCGGATCCCGGCGGGTCGAGATCGAGCTGCCGCGGCGAGCGTTCGAGCACTGGACCGAGCGGGGATGGGGTGTGGGAGCCGGGCTCGTTCACTCTGCACGTCGGCGGTTCGGTGACCGATCTCCCGCTGACCAGCGAGATCGCCTGAGACCGTGGGACCCGGATCACACATTTGCTGTGAACCAACTGTCAAGCGACGTAGAGTTTGGGCAGAGTGGAGTTACAACCATTGTCACTCCACTTGCGCGGCTGTACTTTTCGGTTATCTCCGGATCATCGAAAGGTCTTCCCAATGCTTCTCGCTCTCATCATCGCCGGACTCAGCGCCACTGGTAGCGCCGCCGCCGGCATCCTCGGCAGCGCGGCCACCTTCGCGGGCAACATCTGAACCATCCCGACCAGAACCGCCGGTGTTCCGTGAGCCGACACCGGTCGACGAACGCCCGGCAGATCGTTGATTCGATCTCGCCGGGCGTTTGCCATGCGTATGCCAGCGTTGACGTTTCGGTGCGCCTGGTGGTCTGCCCGGGGTATTCCCGAGATGATGTACGCGCGGGCTGGCGTACTGGACAATTGACCAGTACGCTGCGCCGAACAGGAATACGGCATGGTGTGCAGCACAGTGCCGCCCGGACCCGGTCGGGCGTCACCTCCGCGCGTCACGACACGAAGGAGCCCTCGGTGACGGTTTCGCGTCGATCGGTGCTGGCCGGTACGGCGGCCGCGGCGGTGGCCGGTATGTCCGCGGCGAATCCCGCGGGCGCGCAGCCGCCGCGGCACCAGGCGGACGGCCAGGGATACCTGATCGGATGCGGGATCGGCGATATCACGGGCGCGCCCGCGGGGCAGGGCATGATGGGCTACTCCGAGGCCGATCAGGTCGCCACCGGACTGCTCTCGCGGTGCTGGGCGCGCGCCTACGTCATCGTGGACCGGGTCAGCGGGGATCGCGTCGTCTTCATCACCGCCGACAACGCGTGTCTGTTCCAGTCGGTGCACCTCGAGGTGCTGCATCGGCTGGCACGGCGATTCGGGAATCTGTATACCGAACGCAACGTGAACATCAACGCCACGCACAATCACAATTCGTGCGGCGGGACCGCCCGCGAATACGCGTATTCCCTTGCCGCGTACGGGTTTCAGCAGAACTCGTTCGAGGCCGAGGTGAACGGGATCGTCACCGCGATCGGGCAGGCCCACGATCATCTGGCGCCCGGGACGATCATGCTCGGGCACAGGGAACTGCACGATGCCAGCGCCAACCGCTCCCGGGTCGCCTTCGAACTCGACCCGCCGCCGGACAAGGCCGTGTTCCCCGATGCCATCGACCCCGCGGTGACGGTGCTGCGGCTGCGTCAGGGCGGCCGGGACGTCGGGGCGATCACCTGGTTCGCCACCCACGGCACCTCGCTGACCGACCGCAATACGCTCATCTCCACCGACAACAAGGGCTATGCCAGCTACCGCTGGGAACACGACGAGATGGGTGTGCGCCACGGCGACGGCCGGCCGGACTTCCTCGCGGCGTTCGCGCAGACCAACGCGGGCGATATGACGCCCAATCTGAACTGCGTCCCGATGCACCCGTCCGGGCCGACCGAGAACAACCGGCTCAACTGCACGATCATCGGCGAGCGGCAGTATCGGGCCGGCCGCGCCGCCTTCGCCGTCGCGCGCCCCATGAGCCGCGGCGGAGTCGACGCGGTCGCGCACTACGTGAACATGGCCGATGTCGCCATCGACGGTTCGTACACCCCCGACGGCAAACCCGCCCGCACCGCACCGGCCATGATGGGCGCGGGCGCGATGGCGACGAGTGAGGAGGACAACTGGAACAGTCAGCTGTCGTTCCTGCGGGAGGGCGACACCAATCCGATGGTCGCCGCACTCGGCGGCATCGACGCTCCGATCGAACAGTGGATGCGAGATGCCCAGGCGCCCAAGCTGATCGCCGCCCCGCTGGGCATCCTGCCGCCGCGCCCGTGGAATCCGCAGGTGCTGATGATCCAGATCATGCGCATCGGTGATCTGGTATTGGCCTGCGGCCCAGCGGAATACACCGTCGTGGCCGGACTGCGGATCCGGCGTCTGGTCGCACATGCGCTCGGCGTGCCGCTCGAACACGTGCTCATGCAGGGGTACGCCAACGGCTACAGCCAGTACGTGACCACGCCCGAGGAGTACGTCTCCCAGCAGTACGAGGGCGGGGAGACCCAGTTCGGCCGCTGGACGCTCCCGGCCTACATGCAGGAATTCGACCGGCTGGCACGGGCTCTGGCCGCGCGCACCGACCTCGGCCGTGGCCCCGCACCGCTGGACTGGACCTCCGGACCGCAGCCGAATCTGCTGCCGCCGGTCCCGCCGGACCTGCCCGTCGCCGGGCGCGTCTTCGGTGACGTGCTCACTCAGCCGTCGAACGGCGTTGCGGGACAGACGATCACGGCCGAATTCTGTGGCGCGCATCCGAACAACGACTTCCACACCGGCGGAACCTATTTCGAGGTCGAGCGCGCGAACGGCCGGGACTGGCAACGAATTCAGGACGACAACGACTGGTGCACCGAGCTGCACTGGCGGCGTCCGGACGGCCAGCCCGCCGCCTCGATCGTGCGCATCCAATGGACCGTCCCCACCGGAACCCGCCCGGGCCGCTACCGCATCCGCTACACCGGCGACCGCCGCGACGCCACCGGCCACAACACGCGGTTCATCGGCACATCAGCGGAATTCACCATCGCCTGACCGGGCGTCTGGCCTGTTGTGTTCAGGCAGGCGCGGCGTCATCGGTTCGCAGGGCGATTTCGAGCTGAGCGGCCATGGCTCGACCGGCCGCGTGCAGCGGTTCGGGGGAGCGGAGGGTCCGGCTCAGGATGAACGCTCCCTCGAGCGCGCCCAGCATCGCCAGCATCAGCGCGCGTGCCGGATCGCGGCGCAGGCCGCGGCCGACGAGGTAGTCGGTACCCTGCTCGATCCACGATTCGACGACCTCCGCGGCCACCTCCCGCAGCGCGGGCCGGCTGTCGGCGATCTCCCCGGCGACGGTCCCGACCGGGCACATGTTCATCCATCCGGACTGTTCCATATCGGCTGCCGCGGCAGCGAATGCGGCCGGGACCGCCTCGCGCAGGTCGTCGTAGGGATCCATCAGCAGCGGCAGCAGCTGGATGTAGGCCGCGCCGCTGGTGCGCAGCGCCTCCGCGGCGACCTGCTGTTTGCCCTCCGGGAAGTGGTGGTACAGCGATCCGATCGGCGCACCGGCCGCGACGGTGAGCTCCTTGACGGTGGTCGCGCCGTACCCCTGACGACGCATCAGCTCGGTCGCGGCGGTGACGATTCGCGCGCGGGTGCTGGTTGACATGTTCTCCGCCATACCACCACACTAGAACACATGCTCTAGAGCAACTGTTCTAGCGAAGGGATCGGTTCGGATGCCAGTCGTCGAGATCGCCGCGGGCCGGGTGCACTATGTCGAACAGGGGGAGGGTCCACCGGTCGTGCTGCTGCACGGGTTGCTGATGAACCACACGCAGTGGGACCGGGTGATGCCGCTGTTGCCCGAGGGGTTCCGGTACATCCGGCCGACGCTGCCGCTGGGCGCCCATCCCGAGCCCATGCGCGCGGATGCGGATCTGAGCATGCGTGGCCTGAATCAGGTGCTCGCCGATCTGCTCGAGGCGCTGGACCTGCACGGCGTGACCCTGGTGCACACCGACTGGGGCGGCGGGCTGTTCCTCACCGCGTACGGCCTGGATGAGCGGGTTGCCCGCCTGATCGTCATGCCGTGTGAGGCGTTCGACAACTTCCCACCCGGCCTGCCGGGCAAGATGACCGTCGTCGCGGTCTACGCCCCGGGCGGCCTCACGCTGGCCCTGCGTCAGTTGCGTATCCCCGCGCTGCGGCGGCTGCCGGTGATGCTGGGCTGGATGGCTCGGCATCCCCTGCCCGACGATCTGGTGCGCGGCTGGACCGAACCGGGTCTGCGTGATGCCGGAGTCCGGCGTGATGTGCGCAAATACGGAAAATCACTGCCGCCGCGGGCGCAGTTGATCGCCGATACCGAGGCGCTGCGCGATTTCGGCGGTGAGGCGCTGGTGCTGTGGTCTTCGGCGGGCAAGGTCATGCCGCGTGAGCACGGCTCCCGGCTGGCGGATTTGCTGCCCAAGGGGCGGTTGAGGGAGATCGACGACGCCTACGTGCTGTCCATGATCGACCAACCCGCCGCCGTAGCGGGCGCGATGGCCGAATTCCTCACCGACACATGACGGTCGCCACAATCGTGGCGGAATAAACGGGGCCTGTAACCCGTTACATTGCGCGAGATTGCTGCGACATTACGGAGGGATACGGTGAATCGCCTGCTGAGGAACCCGCTACCCGCTGTCGGTCGCGCGCTGGGGCGTCGCCGGATCGTGATGCGTATCGCGCCCTTGGTCATTGCGCTGGAGCGCCTCGTCCGCCGGATCAGCCGGGGGCGGCACGGGGTACTGGACGTGGCCGGTCTGCCCTCGCTCGAGCTCACCGTCCTCGGCCGCAAATCCGGTGTGCCGCGCACGGTCTCGCTGCTGTACGTGCCCGAGGGACCGGACGACATCCTGCTGGTCGGCTCCAATTGGGGTCGGCCGCAGCATCCTTCGTGGTCGGCCAACCTCGATGCCGCCGATCACGCCGAGGTGCACAGTCGCGGAGAACGTTTCAAGGTTCGCGTCCGGCGCCTGAGCGGCACGGAGCGAAAGTGGGCCTGGGAGCGCGCAATCGAGCGCTGGCCCGGGTACGTGATGGAGCAGAATATGGTCCCCGAACGCCCTTTTCGGCTGTTCGAGCTGACCCGCATCTGATCGCGGCGAGACCGGTGGGGATCACGGAACGACGGTCACCGGCCAGCGCCCGGCCTTGACCAGCCGCACCGCCACCGACCCGATGAACCGGTGCCCGGCCTTCTCCGATGCCCCGACGATCACCGCGTCGGCCTTGAGTTCGTCGGCAGCTTGGGCCAGTCCGGTGTACGGATCGCCGCGGCGGGTGAAGAACTTCCAGCGTGTGGTGTACACGTCCTTGACTCGTTCGGCATGTTCGGAGATCTCGCGCGCGAGGTCGTCGGCCACCTCGGCGGTCGCGCCCTGCACATCCGCGCCGTACACCCCGGATATCGCCATGTACGGCTGGATGTACACCAGCGCCAGCAGTGCGTTCTGTCGTCTGGCCAGGCCCCCGGCGTAGGCAGCGGCGCGCCAGGAGACCTCGGTTCCGTCCACACCGGCCATGATCACGCGCGGTCCGTCGGTGCCCAATTCGAAGCCGGAACCCTTGTCGGCCGCCCACTCCGGAGTCTTCTCCTGCGCCACGAATCGAGCCTAATCGAGATGTCCGGTTCGGTACGAACGCCGGGTCGGTATCGGGTGCCCGGTGCCGGTGCACACGAGCGCGTACCGCATGGCTATCGTCGCCCGCATGACCACATCGCGGCCCCTGATCGCCGTCATGGGCGTGTCCGGCTCCGGCAAAACGACGGTGGGGCGGCTGCTGGCGAACGCACTCGGCGTGGCCTACACCGACGGTGACGATCTGCATCCCGCGGCCAATATCGCCAAGATGACCTCCGGCATCCCGCTGGACGACGCGGACCGCCTGCCGTGGCTGGACGCGGTGGGCCGCTGGCTGGCCGATCACGGCGACCGCGGCGCGGTGGTCAGCTGCTCGGCGCTCAAATACGAGTACCGCGACCGCCTCCGGGCCGCGGCTCCCGGACTGTACTTCGTCGCCCTGGACGTCCCGCGCGCGGAGCTGATCCACCGGATTGCAACGCGCACAGGACATTTCATGCACGTCGAGCTGCTCGACTCACAGCTGGCCACGTTGCAGCCGTTGGCCGCGCGGGAGTACGGCCACACCGTCGACGCCACCCGCGACCTGGACACCGTCGTGCACGATGTCCTCGCGGTCCTGCGCGGTGGCAGCGCCGGAACTCAGCCCAGGTAACGCCCGTACCAGTCGGTGACGCGCCGCCACGCCTCGGTGGCCCCGGCGGCGTTGTATCGCGGGCCGGTGTCGTTGAAGAAGGCGTGGTCCGCGCCCTGCGCGATGAAGGTCTCGTGCGGCAGACCCGCGTTCTCCAGTGCGGCCTCGGCGGCCGGGCGGGTGGCCCCGACCCGGGCGTCGAGCGATCCGTAGATCGCCAGCACCGCTGCCTTGGACCGGGACAGATCGCCTCCGGCGGGGAAGGGGCCGTAGAACGGCGTGGCCGCGGCGATGTTCGGCGTCCCGGCGGTGAGCAGCATCCAGGTCAGCCCGCCGCCGAAGCAGAATCCGGTCACGCCCAGCTTCCCGTCCGGCACCCGGCGCGCGAGTTCCTCGAGACCGGCTTGCAGATCCGCGACGAATCGTTCCTGCGGGATCTTGCTCAGCGCCGCGGTGGCCGCCGCGGGCTCGGAAAACGTTGCGGTGCCTCCCTCTTCGGACAGCAGGTCGACCGCCAGCGCACTGTAGCCGAGGCTCGCGAAACGTCCGGTGACCGAGCGGATGAAGTCGGTGAGCCCGGTGTTCTCGTGGATCACCAGCACACCCCCGCGCGGGCTCTTCTTCGCCTCCGACCACGCCGCGTGCAGGGTTCGCCCCTGCGGGCCCGCGAAGGTGACCGCGCTGGTGGGCAGTGCGCCCGCCGCCCCGGGCGGCCCCGAAGCGGTAGCCGCGGACGAGCTCGAATGTGCTTGGCCGTCACTCTGATTCGACGAGCAGGCGGCCAGGAGCGCCGAGGCCGCGGCGACGCCGAGCCCCATCATGCCCAGGCGGCGCAGGGCCTCGCGGCGATCGAGGATGCCGTCCGCGTGATCGGTCGCGATCTCCTCGGCCATGTACTGCTGCAAGGGGGTCATGGGGCACAACCTTATTCCGCCGGTCCGGCCGCGTGCGAACGCTGGAGCTCGAGGTTTGCTGTGGACCGGTCCGGACGGGGTCAGCCGTCCAGTTTGCGCAGCAGGTCGCGCAGCGTGCGCAGGTCCGAAGCCGACAGTGCGGCAATCGATTCCGGTGCGGGATCGTGCGTCGCGAGGGCGTCGGCCACGACCTGGCCGCCGAGGTCGGTGATGGATACGACCTTCGTGCGCCGGTTGGTCGGATCCACCGAGCGCAGCACCAGGCCGCGGGCTTCGAGATCGTTGACGGTGACCGTGGTGGCGGGCGCGTCCATCGCGGCCGCGGCGGCGAGTTCCTTGACCGTCATCGGCCCGCAGCGCAGCTGGCGCAGGATCTTGATCCGGCTGAACGGCAGTCCCGTGCGTTCGGTGATGGCCCGCTTCCACTTGTCGCGGGTCCCGACGGCGTGTAACAGCATCCGCCATACCTCGTCGGGAGTCGGGACGTCATCCGGCATGAGTGGGAACCTTCTGTTCGAGCAGAGGAGCGACGGCCTCCTGGGTGCGCCGGGCCCAGCCGGTGCTGGCGGACACGCCGAGCACGATGACTCCGACCGCGAGGACGGCCAGGACCCACCACAGACTCGCACCGGTCAGCAGACCGCACAAGGCCACGCCCAGACTCGTGCCGATCTGGCGGCTCGTGGAGGCCACCGCCGAGGCCGCGCCCGCCTGGTCCAGCGGCATACCGCTGACCGCGGCGGTGGTGATCGGCGTGTTGACGGTGCCGAAGCCCAGGCCGAACACGGCGAACATCAGGATCAGCGCCCACACCGGCGTATCGGGCCGCAGCGTGGTCAGCGCGATCGTGGAGGTCGCCAGCAGGATGCCCGCGATCACCAGCGGCGGCCGGGTACCGAAGCGGCCGACCATCCGTCCCGACAGCGGCGAGCAGATCAGCATGCCCAAGGCCATGGGCAGATACAGCAGACCGGTGTGCACGGCCGAATAATGCCGTGTCCCTTGTAGATACAGCGAGGCGCTGAACAGGAACGCGCCCAGGCAGGCGAAGGCGCAGACCGCGGTCAGGGTCGCCGATGCGAACGGGAAGCTGCGGAAGAAGCGCAGATCGATGAACGGCGTGCGATGCCGCCATTCCACGTAGCAGAACCCGGCCAGGGCGATCGCGGTGACGACGAGCATGATCGGCTTGTGTTCGATCAGCCCGAAGACCAGCGTGAACATGACCACGATGGCCAGTGCCTGTCCGAGCGGGTCGATGCCGCGGGCCTTGGACGCCTTGGATTCGGGGACGAACAGCGTCGTGAGCACCAGTGCGATCGCGACGATCGGCAGGTTGATCCAGAACACCGACTGCCAGCCCAGCGAATCGATCAGCAACCCGCCCACCATCGGCCCCAGCGCGGTGGATATGCCGACCACCGCACCCCAGACGCCGACGGCGCGGGCACGCTCGACCCGGTCGGTGAAGACGTTGGTGATGATGGACATCGCCACCGGGTTGAGCATGGATCCGCCGATGGCCTGCACGAATCGCGCGCCGATCAGCATGTTGACGGTGGGCGCGAGGCTGCACAGCAGTGAGCCCACCGCGAAGATGGTCAGCCCGATGCGGAACATCCGCTTGCGGCCCCACCGGTCGGCGGTCGCACCCGAGAGCATCAGCAGACTGGCCAGGGTCAAGGTGTAGATGTCGACGATCCACTGCAGCCGCGACAGCGGCGCGTGCATCTCGCCGCGGATCGACGGGATCGCGACGTTGACGATGGTGGAGTCCATCGACGAGATCAGCAGGCTCAGGCAGCACGTCACCAGCACGATTGTCTTGCCGCGCGAACTCAACCCCTCAACAGTTGTAGGCACACAAGTATTGTGAAACTACAATTGTTCCGGATGCAATCGGTAGTTGTTATGGAATGCACCACTGTTGTCTCGTCATGGAGTGAACCGGTCGATTGCTGCCCCGTAATGGAGTGAAAGGTTCGATCCGGCGTACTGCGGGGCGAACGCTCGCCCGGTACGTTCGTCGCATGACGATGGACCGGAGTGCGGCGCCGGGCACGGCGACCGTGGAACCCGTGGACGAGGAAGAAGGCTACAAGCGCGGATTGAACCCGCGCACGGTGCAGATGATCGCGATCGGCGGTGCCATCGGCACCGGCCTGTTCTGGGGTGCGGGTGGCGCCATCGAGCAGGCTGGACCGGCGCTGATCCTGTGCTACCTGGTGGCGGGCGTCGCGATCTTCGTGATCATGCGAGCGCTGGGGGAGCTACTGACCTACCGACCCGTATCGGGGAGTTTCGCCGAGTACGCGCACGAATTCCTCGGGCGCTTCGCGGGATTCGTGACCGGCTGGACGTACTGGGCCGTGTGGGTGAGCACCTGCATGGCCGAGATCACCGTCGCCGGAAACTATGTGCAGCGTTGGTTCGCGGTTCCGCAGTGGGCGACCGCGCTGGTGGTGCTTGCCGTGTTGTTCGGGGCGAATCTGATCTCGGTGAAGGTGTTCGGTGAGGGCGAGTTCTGGTTCTCCGCGATCAAGATCTTCGCGATCCTGGCGATGATCGTGATCGGAATCGGCGTGCTGGTCATCGGATTCGGGCACGCGCCGAATCCGTCCGTGACGAATCTGTGGTCCCAGGGCGGCGTCTTCCCGAACGGCCCCTGGCAGGCCCTGCTGGCGTTGCAGATCGTGGTGTTCGCCTATGTCGGTGTGGAATTGGTTGGTGTGACCGCGGGAGAGGCCCGCGAACCTCGCAAGACGCTCCGCAAGGCGATCAACACCCTCCCACTGCGGATCGGACTGTTCTATGTCGGTGCGCTGGTGATCATCATGTCGGTGCTCAGCTGGACCAACTTCCATTCCGGCGCAAGCCCGTTCGTGGAGGTCTTCGAGAAGGTCGGCATCCCGGGCGCTGCCGACCTGATCAACTTCGTGCTGCTGACCGCGGCGCTGTCCTCGTGCAACTCGGGCATCTACTCCACCGGCCGCATGCTGCGCAGCCTCGCGCAACACGGTGAGGCGCCGCGCGGGCTGGGCGCGCTGAGCAGTCGGCAGGTGCCGTACGCGGGCATCATCGCCTCGGCGGCGGCGATGGTGATCGGCGTGATCGTCAACGTGATCTCGCCGGACAAGGCGTTCGCCTACATCACCTCGGTCAGCACCATCGGCATCATCGTCGTGTGGGGTGTGATCCTGGTGTGCCACATGGTGTATCGCGTCCGCGTCGGGCGCGGGGAACTCCCGCCCTCGGACTACCGCCTGCCCGGAGCACCGGTGAGCACCGTACTGGCCCTGGCCTTCCTGGGCCTGGTCGTGGTCCTGCTGTTCTTCACCGACAGCGGTCGCACGGCGATCATCGTCGGCGTGGTGTGGACCGTTCTGGTCTGCGCCGGATATCCGGTGGTGAACAGTCTGGCGCGTCGCCGGGAACCCGCCAACCCCTGAGGCTTTCGGACGAGGGCCGCCGATTCGCGGGATGAATCGGCGGCCCTTTCGCATGTGTCCGCTCGTGTCCCGTGTTCAACTCATGACACTGCCCGTGCCGATCGACAGATAGGCGAGGCTCACGATCATCAGGAACCATCCCGCGCCCTGCCAGATGGGCCAGGCGCGATGCTGCCGCCAGACGCGGTAGGTGGTGACGAACGCGCCGATCGTGCCGATGACCAGCGCCAGACCCGGACCGCCGAGGATCGCCGCCTGCGACGCGCCGTCGCAGAAGGTCCGCGGCGACTGCCCGCAGGTCTCGCGGCGGCTCGCCCACTGGTCGATCGCCAGGAATATCAGCGCCGTGACGATCAGCACGCCCACGCAGTATCCGACCGCCCGCCGGTACATCTCCGGATCGTGCCAGCGCTTCTCGACGTCGTCGACCATGACCGCACCTCCTCGGGACGGATATCGGGACCGTGCGCACTCCAGTGTCGTCCACACCATCGGCATATCGATGCACAGGGGTCGCGGGCCGGAATCGCGCGCGTCCTAGGATGGCCGGATGAGCGTCCAGCGGCTGCACGTCGTCCCCTCCCGGTTCGCGGTCGAATACGTCGCCGAGGCAACGTTTCCCGAGGACGACGAGTGGATCGCGTTGGTACGGGCGCCCGAGGGGCTGACCGTGGTCCGCGACGCCCCGCCGTGGGCCGAGGGTGAGATCTGGATCGGCCTGTACGGCGACCCCGCCAGGCACGGCCGGGACACCAGCATGCCCGCGGCGGTCGTCGGACCGCTGACCGAGGCGGGCATCCCGGTCTTCGTGACCTCCACCTATCACGCCGATCTGGTGCTGGTGCCCGAACACCGGCTCGTCGAGGCCAAGGACGCGCTGGAACAGGCGGGCCACCGCATCGACGGCTGAAAACCTTGGCGCACAGCGCGTTCGCGGTGGCAGCGGCCGGATCTCAGGCGAGGGTGGCCAGCTCGTGGAAGGCGTTGCGCAGCATCTCGCAGTAGACGTCCAGATCGGTGACGACGGCCGGATCGCAGGCCACCGAGACCGCGAAGACCTCACCCGCGCCGACGAAGGAATGCGCCAGCGCGATGTCCGGATACACCGGCGGCAGCATGCCCGCGAATCGGAATCGGCTGTCCAGCAACGACAATGCGGTATCGGACTCGCAGCGGATACTCGTCAGAATCGTGTGCGCGGGTGCGAGCGGTGGCGGGTCCGCGGGCGGGAGGGTGCCGAATTTCGTCCGGTAGATGCGGCTGGGCAGCCCGTCGATCAGGTGCAGGCGGGCCAGTTCGCGGGGGCTCGAGGCCGATCCGCGGCGAGCGCGCAGGGTGGCGTCCACGGCGCGGGCCCGCGCGGCGGTGTCCGGTTCGCCAGGATGCAGATCCACCACGTCGGCGCCGATCCGGTTGACTCCCAGCACCCGCACGTCCGGTATCGCGATCGTGACGAAGGCCGACAGGTCATCCGGGCAGGGCAGTTCGCGCTTGTCGAAATAACGTTGCAGCGCAAGGGATATCGCGGTCAGCCCGACGGCGGTGACGGTGGCCCCGGGTGAGCGCACCGACGCGAGATCCAGCGGGACCGTGCGCATGGCGCGGTCCGCGCCGATGCGCTGATTCAGCACCGTCCTGGTCCGCGCGGAGATGACCGACCAATCGGCCTCGCCCTCGGGCACGGACCACCGGTTCAGCGCACGGGCCCCGGCCATGAATCGCACTGTGCGCCACGGTATCCGCACGGCATCGGCCAGCGCTGCGGACCACAGCCGCGGACGCCGGGCCGCGGCCGGCTGCCCGTCGATCCGCACCGGCGCGGGGTCCGCCGCGAACAACGCCTCGCCCAGCGAGGTCATCGCCGGGCCGGCCATCAGCGCGTGACTGGTGTGCATCATCACCACGGTGCCCGCGCCGGTCAGCGTCTCGATGCCGCGAACCGCCGGGAACACGTGCAACCGCCACGCGCACACCCGCGCGTCCAGCGGCTCGGTCAGGACCTTCGCCATGCGGTCCTGGCACGCGGCCCACTCCAGCCCCTCGGGGTGGGTGACGACATGACTCTCGATGGAACTGTCATCGACGCCCCAGAACGGGTGCGTGAGCCCGCCCGGCGCCTCGTGGATGCGCCGCCGCAACGGCTCCAGCGCCGCCGCCCGCGCCTCGAAGTACGCCGTGACCTGCTCACCGGTCGGTGCGGCGGCCTCGCCACTGTCGAACACCCACCACATCGGCCAGTCGGTCATCCGCCCCGACCGCGCCAGGTAGAAGAAGGCCGCGTCATTGGCCATCAGCTGTGATTCGCGCATCCGCTGCTCTCGTCGATCGTCGATTGCCCTGAACTTTGACTTCCTCCCAGCCCTGACAGCGGGAGCCCTACCAGCACCGTGTGGTGCCCTCGGCGGGTTCCTGCTTCACAGGCGACTGCCGGGCGAATCCCGGGCTGACATCCCCTCCACAGGCGTTTGATTTGTCCGCAAGCCCTGCGGCCAAAATGTTCTTCGCGGCGTTCGCATCCCGGTCATGAGTGACCCCGCACGTGCATGTCCATTCTCGGACATACAGCGGCTTCCTGCCGCTCTGCGTCCCGCAGGCGGAACACAGTCGAGTGGACGGGAAGAACCTGTCAATTCTGCCAAAAGCTCGCCCGTACCTGGAGGCTTTCTCCTCCAGTTTACGGGTGAACATACCCCAGCCCGCATCATGCACCGATTTCGCCAACCGGGTACGTGCCAAACCCCTTATACACAAGTCCTCCACGAACACCACTTGGTTCTCGCGAATGATTTTCGTGGAGTGCTTGTTGATCCAGTCGCGCCTCGTGTCGGCGACTCTGGCATGAGCCTTGGCTACCCTGATTCGGGCCTTCAGTCGGTTGGCGGAACCTTTCTTCTTGCGAGACAACGCTTTCTGCAGCTTCCGCAACCGACGCTCCGCCTGTCGCAGAAATCTGGGCGAAACGATCGTTCTGCCGTCGGACAACACAGCGAACGTGGACAGGCCCAGGTCGATACCCACCTCCGAATCCGAAGGGGGTAACGGCGCATCGGTCGTCTCCAGCACGAACGACGCGAAGTATCGTCCAGCGGCATCCTTGATCACTGTCACCGACGACGGTTCGGAAGGCAGCTCCCGCGACCAACGGACCGTCAATTCCCCGATCTTCGGCAAGCGCAGCTTTCCGCCGGACGTCACCGCGAACCGGGAGTTCTTCGTGAACCTGATCGTTTGTCGACTGTCCTTGCGGGAACGGAACCGCGGAGGCCTCACTTCGGCACCTCTGCGCCTGCCAGTGACCGACTGAAAGAAGTTCCGGTAGGCGGTGTTCAGGTCTGCGAGAGCCTGTTGCAGGGCGACGCTGGACACGTCACCCAGCCACGCTCGCTCGGGGGTCTTCTTCGCTTCGGTGAGCTGTCTGGACAACTCGCCGTCGCTGACACGTTCGCCTCTCTCGAACGCCTCCCTCCGAGCCCGCAAAGCATCATTGAACACAACTCTGGCGCAACCGAACGTCTTCGCCAACTGCTCCTGTTGACCAGGTGTCGGGTAGAGGCGGAAGTTGTACCTGAGTTGCACACTGCGATACTAGCGTTGGTCCATGACGGACTTGGGCACCATATGGACTGGTAGATATCGTGCTTGTGCAGCGTCCGTGCGAGCTACCCGATCTTCGGGAGCCGGAACTGTCGGTTCGATGAAAACGACCAATGAGACGAACCGAACTTGTCCGGCGAGTCCGCGCGTGCTTTAAAGGAATCATGGTCTGGGGGGTACTCGTCATCGCGGCAGCGACCGCGATCTTGTTCTCCTCCTTCTTCACCGAGACCTGGGCACGTGAGGCCCACGCGGCCGCGGAGTGCGGCCGGGCCCGGGATCTGCCGCCGCACACCTACCGGTCGCTGTTGGCCAAGGGGCGGTGGCTGCGAGCGATCACCCGCTGGTTGCGGGTGTGCGCGGTGCTGTACCTGCTGATCGGACTGCTGGCGGATTGGTTGTGCCTCAACCTGATCCGGTGATGCCGCGGCGAATCTCACCCGGGCTGTGCTGAATTCGTTCCGAGGAGCGCGACCGCGACGAGCGCAGCTGATACGGCACGCTGGTCACCATCACGCCGGGTACGAACAGCAAGCGCGCCTTGAGTCGCAGCGAACTCTGGTTGTGCAGCAGGTTCTCCCACCAGCGGCCCACTACGTACTCGGGGATGTAGATCGCGACCACGTCGCGCGGGCGCGAGGTACGCACCCGCTTGATGTATTCGATGACGGGCCGGGTGATTTCGCGATAGGGCGATTCGATCACCTTCAGCGGGATCGCCACCCCTGCGGTCTCCCAGTCCCGGGTCAGCTGGCGGGTATCGGAGTCGTCGACGTTCACCGAGATAGCGGTGAGCGTGTCCGGCCGGGTCGCGCGGGCGAACTGCACCGCGCGCTGAGTCGCCTTGTGCCAGCTGGAAACCAGCACGATCGCGTGCACGCGACCGGGCAGCGTCTCGAGCTCGTCGGGATCGATGTCGAGCTCGGCGCGCACCCGCGTGTAGTGCCGATGAATTCCCGCCATGATCGCCACCAGCACCGGGATCGCGAACACCACCAGATACGCGCCGTGGGTGAACTTGGTGACCATCACCACGACCAGCACGACGCCGGTGAAACAGGATCCGAAGGCGTTGATGATCCGCCCCCGGTGGATGCGCGCGCGCTCGGCCGGTGTCTTCGCGGTGCGCAGCTCCCGGTTCCAGTGCCGCACCATGCCCGCCTGACACAGCGTGAACGAGGTGAAAACCCCGACGATGTACAGCTGGATCAGTCGCGTGGTCGAGCCGTGGAAGGCGTAGATGAGCCCGCCCGCGACCACGGCGAGCAGGATGATGCCGTTGGAGAAGGCCAGCCGATCGCCGCGGGTGTGCAGCTGCCGGGGCATGTACCGGCGCTGGGCCAGGATCGAGTTCAGTAGCGGGAAGCCGTTGTACGCGGTGTTGGCCGCCAGGATCAGGATCAGGGCCGTGGTCACCATCAGGTAGTAGAAGGCGATGCTGTGCCCGCCGAACACCGCGGCGGAGATCTGCGCGATGACCGTCTTCTGCGCATCGGTGTTGCAGTTGCCGGGGAAGTTGGTGATGTCGCAGGTGTTCTCGGTGACCTTGGTGTGCGAGATCATCGCCAGGGCCGTCACGCCGACGAACAGCGCGATGGCCAGCGCGCCCATCGCCGTCATGGTGCGGGCGGCGTTGAGCGCCTTCGGTTTGCGGAAAGCCGGGACGCCGTTGGAGATGGCCTCGGCCCCGGTCAGGGCGGTACAGCCGGAGGAGAAGGCCCGCAGCAGCAGGAACGCCACCGCGGCCGAGGACAGGCCGACCTGTTCGGGGTGGATCTGGTAATGGGCGCTCTCGGCGACCGGCGCATGCCCGAACAGGGTTTGCCCCAGTCCGATGACGGTCATGACCAGCACGCCGACGACGAATCCGTAGACCGGGATGGCGAAGGTCCGGCCGGACTCCCTGACACCGCGCAGATTCATCGCGGTCAGCAGGGCGACGAAGCCGATATTGATCGCCACTCGATACGGATTCAGGTCCGGTAGCGCGGAGATGATGTTGTCCACGCCGGAGGCCACCGATACCGCGACGGTCATGATGTAGTCCACCAGCGACGCCGCGGCGACCACGAGTCCCGCACCGGGACCGAGATTCTCCGCGGCCACTTCGTAGGATCCGCCGCCGGACGGGTACGCCTGCACGACCTGCCGGTAGGACAGCACCACCACGGCCAGCAGCACGGCCACGGCCGCGGACACCCACCAGGCCAGATGCAGATAGACCACACCGCCCAGGGTGAGGATGAGCAGGATCTCCTGCGTCGCGTACGCGACCGAGGAGAGCGCGTCGCTCGCGAAGATCGGCAGGGCGATCCGTTTGGACAGGAGCGTCTCACCGAGTCGATCACTGCGGAACGGGCGCCCGAGGACTAATCGCTTCGCGACATCGATCGGTGAAACCACGATGAGCCAGCCTAAGCGGGAGCAGTTGCTGTTGGGAAACCGGTAGGGACGTAGACGGGTAAATATATCGGCCTGAACCGTACGGATCTCGTTGGTAGTGGCTCCTGGGGTTCAGCGATTCACTATTGTAGGACGGCTTCGGCGCGTGGACCGGCTGAAACGAGGCTGGAGCTAACTTTCAGCCACTATCGTATGTGTATACGTGTATTGGCTGGCCGCGAACTACCGAAGGACGTCGCGCGGAGCGATTGTGACTCGTCACAGACTCGGTATGGGCGAATACACTCGGGCGACAAGGCCGTCGCTCGTCTGTTCAGGCGAGAAGTGTTGCCCGATACTGTAATCCGTGCGCGATTACCGCAGGCGCGGAAGGAGCCACCATGACCGTCACACCCTCGGCCGGCGATCTGACCGTCTCCGGACGTCCGGTCTCCCAGCCCCTGCAGGACGTCTGGAGCCTGTCCCGGCAGATGGTCGATCACTTCATCGCCAATGTCGCCCCCTGCGGCACCCTGCCGGACGATGTGCTGCACGGTGACGTCGCCACCATCACCCGGCTCTGCGTGGAGATGACCACCAGCATGCTCGACGGCGGCGATATCGCCGCCAAGACCGAGCGCGTGCAGGCCGCGGCCGCCGAGTGGGCCCGCGAGGGCATTCCGATCGACACCATCCACCGGGCGGTCTACGAGGGTTTCAAGATCGGTTTCGACCTGGTGTTCGCACAGGCCACCGCCGAGGACTACGACACCGTCCTGGCCACCGCGCGACGGATGCTGGAGATCCTGGGCACGCTCACCTCGACGGTATCGGTGGCCTACGTCAAGGAGTACCGCGCGGTGGTGAGCGAACACCACACCGCGGTGCACACGCTGACCTCCGCACTGCTGGGCGGACATTCCAGCGCGACCATGGCGCGCGAGTGCGGTATCGAGATCGCATCCTCGTATCACGTTCTGGCCCTGTCGATTCCGCCGCATCCGGAGGAGCGCAATCCGCGCGTGGACGGAAAGGTCGTGGCCCGCCGTAAACTTCGGCGGGTGCAGGCCGAATTGGCAACGCGCTGCGGCGAATCGGTGCTGTCGCTGCTGAGCGTGGACGGCGGCACCGTGCTGATCCCCGAGAACGCCCTGGACAGCGCGCAACTCGACGAACTGCTGACCTGCTTGTCGCGCGCCGCGCAGGTGCCGATCCGGGCCACCGCCGTGCGGGCCAAGGCCCCGGAGATCCCCGACGGCGCGGACCGCGCGCACGAACTGCTGGATATCGTGCATCGGCTCGACTGCGTCGACGGACTCTACCGATTCGACGATCTCGCACTGGAATACCAGCTCACCCGGCCGGGCCCCGGCCGCGAATACCTGGGCTCGCTGCTGGACCCGCTGGAGAACCACCCCGACCTGCTGACCACCCTGCAACGCCATATCGCCAACAACCTCAACCGCGGCCGCACCGCGCGCGGGCTGCACGTGCACACCAACACGATCGACTATCGGCTCAAGCGTGTGGGACAGCTCACCGGATTCGATCCGAATCAGCCCTCCGGGCTGTGGTATCTACGATCTGCCCTGGTGGCGCGCACTTATCGAGCGTAGGCGGCGGCCCGGTGCGATCGGTACGGTGGTCATCATGCGTACCGAGGGAGACTCCTGGGACATCACCACCAGCGTTGGATCCACCGCACTGTTCGTCGCCGCGGCGCGTGCCCTGGCCGGTCGAGATCCCTCGGCTCTGGCCGTGGATCCGTTCGCCGAGGTCTTCGTTCGCGCGGCGGGCCCGGAATGGTCCGAGATGCTCGACGGCGGCGCACCCGCCGAACTGCTCGCCGAATCCGAATTCGGCCGCGGCTTCCAGGAATTCCAGGCCGCGCGAACCCGCTACTTCGACGATTTCGTCGCCGCCGCGATCGATGCGGGGATCCGGCAGGTGGTGATCCTGGCCGCGGGCCTGGACTCGCGAGCCTATCGGCTGCACTGGCCCGAGGACACGATCGTCTACGAGCTCGATCGGTCGCGGGTGCTCGAATTCAAGCGGGAAACGCTGGCCGCCAACGGCGACAAGCCGCTGGTCGACCGTCGCGAGGTGGTCGCCGACCTGCGGGAGGATTGGCCGCGCGCGTTGCGCGAGCAGGGGTTCGATCGCGCGCGGCCGACCGCTTGGCTGGTCGAAGGCCTGCTCATCTATCTCCCGGCCGACGCTCAGGAACAACTGTTCGACACCATCGATGCGCTGAGCGTCGCAGGCAGCCGGGTGGCCGTGGAGCAGATGGACCCGCTGCCCGAGGATGCCGCCGCGGCCATCGGGGAGATGCCCGACGAGTCCGAGACCGGCAGTAGCGGGCAGTGGACCGCGCTGATCTACAACGAGCCGCGCAGTGAGGTCACCGCCCGCCTCACCACGCACGACTGGCGGGCCGAGCGGACCGATGTGCCCGATTATCTTCGGGCACACGGCCGCCCGGTGCCGAACCGGGATCCGCGCGAGGGGCTGGTGCCCGCACTGGTCAGCCTGGTGACCGGGATCCGGTCGTGATCACTTGCCGCTCGGGTGCCCGACCTTCGCCAGTGCGGTGGTCCAGTCACCGGCGATGGCGCTCTGCGCGTCGGTGAGCGCGACCTTGCCCGAGCACACCAGCGAATGCAGCTGATTCTCCACCGAGTCCTTCGGGTTGTTGGGGCCCGCACCGGCCTTGTGGCCGGGGGAGGGCGGCTCGACCCAGAGGTTGCGCGGGTCGTTGGGATCCCCGCCCAGTTCGAGTGAGATCAGGTGGTCGTACTCGGCGTCGTGCGGAGATCCGGTATACCCGTACGACTTCGCGTTGGCTTCCTTCTCCCGGCCGGTGATATTGGCCGGTGGCCGGATCGAGGACGTGTAGCCGCTGTGACAGATGGTCTGGGCCAGCGTGTCGGCGGTGACCTTCGGATTGGTCGCTCCCGGAGTGCAATTCGGGTCGGGCAGCGGCTGCCCGTCCGAGGTCTTACCGAAATGGCATGTGCCGGGGGCGGGTTGGGCCTGCACCGTATAGGTTCCCGACGGTCCGGGACCGGCCGGTACGGAGGTGGCGAATTTGGCATTGGCGGGTTTGACCGCCTGGGTAACCGATTTCGCGGCGTGCGAGGAGCAACCGGCGGCGAGAATCGGAACGAACAGCGAGATCATCAGAGTCTTACGCGCGAACATGAACTTCCCTCTAGCCGAAGAGCAACTGCGCCCTCATTGTGCGGCATAGCGGGGGACACGCGGCAGCTGGACACGCGATCAGTTTGCTGTGAGATCGAAACCCGGTGGCCAGCAGTGTTTTCAGGCGTTGCTCGCGGTCCGCTCGTAGATGTCCAGGGCGAGGGAGACGGCCGCGGCGTGGCACTGCTCGTCGCTCAGCCCGACATCGCCCATCATGCCCACACTCCAGGAGATCGCCAGAAGCGCCTGGCGCGCATGGAAGATCGCCAGCGGATCGCGATCGGGTCCGGTCACCGCGTCGGCGACCTGACGGAACTGATGCCGCAGTGCGGATCCCACGCCGAGCCGACGGAACGCGGCCTGGTTCTCGTACATGAACCGGGTCATCTCGCGTCCGGTGTCGTGCAGCGCCATTCCGTAGCGCCGCAGGATCTCCCGGCCGGTTTCCCGGCCGGGCGGCTGGGCAGCGGCCCAGGTGAGGATCTCCTCGACCCCGTCGCGCAGATCGTCGGCCAGGCTGACGACGATGTCCTCCTTGGCCGGAAAGTGGTAGTAGACCGCGGCCTTGGTGATGCCGAGTCGCTCGGCGATCTCCCGCACGGAGGTCTGGTCGTAGCCCTGCGCGGAGAACAACTCCATCGCGACAGCGCGGATTCGGTCGCGGGTGTCGGTGCGCCGACCTGCCACCGTGCCTCTCCCATCATGTGCCGCCGACGGACGGCACCGACTGTATCGGCATGTTGGCGAGCTAGTAGCCCAGCACCGAATTCATCAGCGTGCCCGCGCTGGTCGTCACGACGCCGCCGATCAGCGCCCCGGCCACCATCTTCGGCGATTCGAGGCGGCCGCGCTCCCACTTCTCCCAGCCGAAGCGCGCGCCGGCGAAGATGAGTGCGGCGCTCCCGGACAGTAGGGCGAACCAGGTGCAGTAGTGCAGCAGCTGCATGATCTTGCTCGCCAGGGGAGGCGCCTCCGGCGTCGGATTCGAGACCTGGGCGAGAACCACTTCGTGTACAGCCGTGAGGATCATGATGCCCTCGTTCCGCGAGACGAATACGAATGATGCGTCATATTCCATGGTAGAACGCATCACTCGGCGAGTCTCACCCGAATGACCTGCTGCGTAGCGGTTTTCGCGTTTACCCGGCTTGACGCATACTCGGCGTCCATGCCTGTGGAAGGGCCTACGCGGCGTCAGGCCCGCGGACAGACCTACTCGTCGTCCAGCCCGGCGGAAAGATAAGCCGCCGCGGCGATCCACTGGCGACAGCCGAGATGGCGGTCGTGCGCGTGCAAAATGGCGCGAGCGCGCCGGTAGGTCAAATCCCAAGGCTCCACGCCACACTCGCTCGGCGGTGTCGTGCTCCCGACGCGCTCGCGGGTGCCTTGCTGCTGAATCACGTATGTCATAGGACGCCTCTAGCCGTTCGCTCGTGAAAATGCGGTGGCGATACCTGGCGCGGGGGCCCAACCCTCCGGCGTTGTCCGGCCATGTCGTCCTGGACGAGTTTAGGACGCCGTACAGTGCAGATGCAAGTACATCTGCACTGTCGCGGCGCAGTGTTTTCCGGCCGATGACCTTGTGAGATCTCATCATTCGGAAGCGATAAAACCAACCAACCGGTCGCTGTTTTGTTCAAATGCGCAGCTCATGAGCTATTGACATGTCATGATCAAAGTTCTTGCCGCACTTGTTGTTTCGATTGAGCGAACCCTCGATCCGAGGCAACCGGCGTGCTATCGTCAGATCGTCGGTTCATTTGCAAGAACATTTGCGCGAACATCTGCAAGCACCGGCAGGGCCGCCGAGGGCGGCAGGTTCGGAATCGTCTAGCGAGGAGACAGAAATGACCGAGAGCACAGCCGCAGGCGTTGGTCGCACGTCCGACCTGGCCTGGCGTAAGAGCACTTTCAGCAACCCCAGCGGCAACTGTGTGGAGGTTGCCGATATGGCGAACGGTCTGGTGGCCGTGCGCAACTCCCGTGATCCGGAGGGGGCCGTACTGGTCTACACCCGCCCGGAAATCGATGCGTTCCTGCGCGGAGCCAAGAGCGGGGAATTCGACGATTTGGCGTGATCGGCGGTAGCATTACTTCGGCGTGGTGTCGGTCTTCGTCGGGGTTGTTGTGGCTTGCACTGCCGTTGGTCGTCGAGCATCGGAGTGGATTTCATGGTCGCAGAACCCGGCCGGATCGGCCGTGTGGAATCGCTTGCCGCCGAGCGCGGTCCGACGGCGCTACGGATCGCGGTCGGCGGGCAGCTCCGCAAACTGCGTGAGCAGGCGAACATCACGCGCGAAGCGGCGGGCGAGGCCATCCGCGGCTCGCACGCCAAGATCAGCCGACTCGAGCTGGGGCGCACCGGTTTCAAAGAACGTGACATCCGGGATCTGCTGACACTCTACGGTGTGAACGACGACGTGGAGCGCGAAACGTTGCTCGAACTCGTTCGCAAGGCCAACCAGCCCGGGTGGTGGCATCGATACAGCGACCTTCTGCCGCCGTGGTTCGAGACCTATCTCGGTCTCGAACACGCGTCGAAGTCGATCAGAACCTTTGAGGGGCAACTGGTTCCCGGGCTGTTGCAGACCGAGGAGTACGCTCGCGCGGTCGTCGCGCTCGGACACGAGAGCGTGGAGACCGCACGCCGGGTCGAGCTGCGTCGGCGTCGGCAGGAGATTCTGGATCGTCGCGGCGGGCCGACGCTCTGGGCGGTCATCGATGAGTCGGTGCTGCACCGGCCGATCGGCGGCACCGAGGTACTGCGGGCTCAGCTGGAACGTCTGGTCGAGATCTCGTCCTGGCCGAACGTGACCATCCAGGTGCTGCCGTACGCCGCCGGCGGCAATGCGGCGGCGGGCAGTTCGTTCACCATGCTGCGCTTCGCCGAGCCGGAGCTGCCCGACATCGTGTACTTGGAGCAGCTGACCAGTTCGCTGTACCTGGATCGGCAACAGGATCTGGAGATGTACCGCCAGGTCATGGACAGGCTCAGCGTGCAGGCCGAGCCGCCGGACCGGTCGCGGAAACTGATGGCCGAAGAAGCGGCCAGGCTGAAATAGCCGGACGCTGAAATAGCCGGATTCGACTGAGCATTTCGGGCATCACGCCCGAAATGCGCTGGCGCGCAGCCGAGTCCGCCCGGATGACGCACAGAGCCCAGATGACCTGGAGACAGCCGACGACGAGGCCGTCGGCTATCGCGCGGCGGCCCCGTCGTCGGCTGTGGACTCCGTTATTTATATGTATTACTGCTTGATACAGCTGGATGCGATGCGCCAGAACGCCTCTGGCTGCAACGACGTGAAATTCCAATCGTTCACCATCGCATGCGCGGTACTGACGATCCGGTCGACATCGAAATCGTCACGTGTAGCCGCGCCGGTGGACTCGACCGCGTCGATTACGAAACGCGTTGCGGTCTCCCGCGAATAAACATTGCGCTCGGTCCGGTTTCTATCAATGATTCCGAGTCGGCCGAGGTCCAATGGCTGGTTCATTCGAACGCCCCTGACGCCACGCCGCGGGTGCGCCGGTGACCTGGAATTGGTTCCTGATTCACCCTACGGCTGTCTGGTAGTCCCCTGTACTGCCTTGCGGTTCGAGTCTAGGACCGTGTAGCGAGCAGATGCAAGTACATCTGCAACATCGATTGTGCAGTCGCACTGCGCGTTTCGGGTGCTGTTGGATTGCTGTTCGGTGGCGTCGATGTCGTGCGGGGCCGCAGGTACGGGATTGTCGTGTTGCTATCTGAACGCCAGTTCAAAACTGCTGCGAAATCGTCTCGCCGCCAATCTCGGAGCCGGGCGGTACATGTGTGTTCCGCGCCCTCCCGAGGGTGTGATGAGAACCCGTTTCATATGCGTGCTATATCTGGCTGAGAAGCAAGATCGGTTACGCGGTGACCGGGAGAACGGGCAGGACGTGGCGTCATGAGCGATATGTACGGCTACTTCGACACGGTAGGCGACCGATTCGCACCGCGTCCGATTGCGGCGAGCCAGTGGTCGTCCGAGCAGGTCGTGGGGCCGGCGCTGTGCGGGCTGCTGGCGCGCGAGCTCGAACGTGCGCATGGTACGGACGGTTTCGTTCCGGTGCGGTTGACCGTCGACATGTTCAAACCCGCGCCCATGCGAGAGCTGACGGTGGCGACGCAGCGGGTGCGGGACGGACGCCGCATCCGGCTGGCCGATGCGACGGTGCTGGCGGACGGAACGCCCGCGGCACGGGCATCGGTGGTCTTCCTGCAGCCCTCGCAGCAGCCGCCCGGGGTGATCTGGAGGCGCGAACAGCAGCCGGTGCCGCCGTCGCTGGACGTCGCGCCGCTCTCGCACGGTCCCGATGCGCCGCTGTGGCGCAGCGATGCCTCGGGCGAGTGGTCCCGGGTACCGTCCGAGCACGAGGACGCCAGCCGCAAACGCAGCTGGCAGAACCCGGTCCGGGTGGTGGCGGGTGAGGCGCTCTCGCCGTTCGTGCGCGCCGCGATGGCCGGTGAGCAGACGAGTATGGTGACCAACTGGTCCGACGCCGGGGTGGGTTTCATCAACACCGATCTGACGATGGCGCTCTCGCGCATGCCGATCGGCGAGGATATCGGGCTCGAGGCCGACAACCATCTGAGCGAGCGCGGTATCGCGGTCGGCAGCGCCACCCTGTTCGACCGGCACGGCGCGTTCGGCACGTGCATGATCACGGCGGTCGCCAATGCCGCGCGGCAGATCACCGCGAATCACCTGGACGGTGTGATCGCCGGTCGGGCGAGCGGCGGTGTGGGCTAGGGCATCAGGACATGGCGCGGTGGTCGGCCCAGCGGCGCGCCGCGTCGCGCAGGCCGTGGGTCCAGATGTTCGGGCGACGGCGTGCGGTGGCCTCCCACTCTCCCGCGAGTGCCGCGGAGAACGCCCACAGCTGATGCCGGGTCGCGGTGTGCCAGGCGGTGGTTCGCGCGGCCCACAGTTCGGCCTCGGCAGGTTCGTGCCCGGCCAGAACGAGCCAGACGATCCAGCACGCCGGATCGATCCAGGCGGCACCGCGGGTCGCCCATGGCCAGTCGACCAGCCGGGCGATGTCGTTCTCGCCGATGATGACGTTGGAATAGTTCCAATCGGTATGCAGCAGCGTCGATCCGGCGAACAGGGCGCGCTCGCTCGGGTCGGGTGCGTAGCGGCCCCATCGCTGGACCGCGTCGTTGATCTCGAGGTCGGGCGGGCAGGGTAATCGGGCGAGTTCGGTCATGGTCCGGGCCGTGGCCGCGAGGTCCGCGTCGATCCGGTAATCCGCGAAATGTCCTGGGATGTAATGGAATCCGAGTAGATCCCAGCCGCCGGCGGTAATGTGCCAGCGCACCGGCGGGCCGATCGGAGACACGTAGGACCACAGGTTCGCCTCGCGGCGCTGTGACCACACCTCCGGATCGGCCAGTGGAATGCCCTTGACGAACGTGCGTTCCCGCGCGGTCTCGATCACGGTGGCGAGATGGCTGCTGAATCCCGCGTTGACCGGATCCGTCCGAAGGATCGGACCGGTCAGCGCCTCGACCGCGGTCCGCGCGGTCTCGGGTATCTGCTCCCAGCTGTGCCGCAGCGGTGAGGTCTGCGCGCTATCGACTGTCACTCTCGAAGATCTACCGCCAATTCGCCACTCAGGCAAGCCAACTCCGAATCCGTAATTACTGATGCACAATCGGATGCACATACGTTCGCGCGCCGGGGCGCGGAACGACCGATCCGATTGCTCTCCGAAATTTATCGCCGCAGGTGAAGGGTTTGTTAGTGCGGCGAAGTCGAAAATTTCGGTAACGCCGGAATAGCGACCGGTCGGTCGGCGTCGAAAGATTTGCTGTTGGTGTGCCGAATTCCGGCGGGATCGCGCCGATGCGGCTGCGATCCGGTGTCTTGCTTGTGATTGGGGCGCCTGCGAACCGATATCGAACCGGCCTCACCGTGCATACGATCGGAGAACGACGAGGTGGCAGGGCATTCTCCCGCAGTACGCTCGAACGACTCGGTGCGGTGAGCCCATATTCGGGGATGGGTCCGCCGGTTGGAAGCGCCGGGGTGAATTCGTCCTGGGGGTGCGTGATGCGTACTTGGCGTGTCCTGCTCATCGTGATCGCATTGGTCTGCGGCTCGGCCACCGGCTTCGCAGATGCCGGGCCGATACCCGCCGGTCCGCCGAATCCGCCCGCGCTCCCGGCGATTCCGGCGCTGCCCGGCATCGACATAGGCGCGGTGCAGCGATGGATCGACGCGGTGGTGCCCGCGCCGCCGATCGTGTCGCCGGCGGATCCGATCGCGGCCTCGCCGGGGGCCTCGGCGGATCTGGCGCGACTACAGCAGGCGGTGATGCCGTCGGCCGTCGGCGATCCGATATTCGACCAGTGGCCCCCTGACCTGGCCGCCGAAGTGCCCGGCGCGATCATCGCCGTCCGCGATGTGACCGCGACGGCGGCCCCGGTGCTGGTGGTTCCGGTCCGGCAGGTGCTGCTGCTGAAGTTCCGGACCACCGACGCCTACGGCGGTGCCTCCTTCGCCACGGCCACCCTGGTGATCCCGGCAGCGAACTGGGTGAGTCCGGGGGAGCGGCCGGTGGTGGTGAACAACCTGGCGATCGATGCGCTCGGACGTGCCTGCACCCCGGGTTACACCCTGGCTCACGGCTTCAACGCGCACACCAACCTCGGCGACGACCTCCCGCCGACGACCCAGCTGGCGGTGCTGCGCGGCTACGCGGTGCTGATTCCCGATCACGAGGGACCGCGGATGGCGTATGCCGAACCCTATGTCGCCGGACACGCGGTACTCGATTCGATTCGCGCGGTCCGCAATCTTCGCCCGGAGGAATTCGGCGCCAGTCGTTTCGCCATGCACGGTTACTCGGGAGGGGCCATCGCCACGCGCGGCGCGGTCGCGCTGATCGGTTCCTACGCACCGGAATTGACGACGGTGATCGTCGGCGCGGCGCTGGGCGGCGTACCCGTCGACTACCGGATGCTGGCAAGCAGTATGAACGCGAATCTGGCCTCGGGCATCTTCCTGGCCGCGACGTTCGGCGTGGCCAGGGAACGTCCGGAAATCCTGGGCATGATGAACAATCTGGCGCGCTGGGCGGCGATCTCACCGTTGAAGGACACCTGCGACAGTGTGTTCGCCCCGATCGGCGTGCTGATGCTGCCCGCCGACCTGGCCGCGAAGGTCCCCGACGCGCTGCACAGCCCGCTGGCCGACCGGATCTACGCGGTCACCGTGATGAGCGGGATGAGATCGCCTGTGCCGCTGTATGTCTACCAGGGTGCGCAGGAGTTCTGGATCCCGGCGCGGGGAGCTCGCGACTACTACGCGCAGCAGTGCGCGCTCGGGGCGCGGGCGGTGTACCGGAATGTCCTGGGCGAGCACCTGATCGCCGACGCGCTCGGATATCCCGAAGCCGCGGCCTGGGTAGACCAACGGCTGCAAGGGATTCCGGCTCCCGACGAGTGCTGAGGTGCGCGCTGTCCGGCCGGATTCGGGCGATCGCAATGTGGCGTCCGGGAATTCGAGGCGAATTCGGCCGGAAACGCTTCCCGACGGGCACTTGTGTGTCGCCCCTAGGGGGCCTGCGGATGATTCATGAATTGTCATCGGAACACCGTCGTCCCATCGCCGCACGGGTTCCGTAGCCGTATCGTGATCTGCATGCGGCGCCGGTGTTTGCGCGGTCGGCGCCGCGAAAAGGTGGCGGCGCCGTACCCGGAACAGGAAGGAGGGCCCAGGTCCGGTTGTCACACCGACCACCGCCGGATGGTGCCCCGAAACCCCCCATCCGGCAAACGTACCTCCGACCAAGGCAACTGGACTTCCAACCCCTCCCGCCACCTGGTACATGTACGTGTGGATTCGACCCGCCGGACGTAACCCTCACCCCAGCGTCCGGCGGGCTCCGCGCCGGTCATTCCCCTGTGACCGCCGAGGATGCTTTGCCTTGTTCGAAGGAGTACGTGTGAGCACCGCCAGGCCCGTTCGGGATCATTCGCGCGGGCTCGCGCGCGGCGCCGGTTCCGGCGAGTTATGACCCTTCGCGCATCCCTCGGCGCGGTGGCGGTGTTGGCGGCCACCGCGATTCTCGCCGCGCCCGTCTGCGCGGCGCCGGTTCCGACAGGTCCGCCCGCCCTGGGTGCGGCCTCGAGCCGATCGAGCCTGGTGCGCACCGAGACTCGCGGGCCGCACTGGGAGCGCCTCTATGTGCGCTCGGCATCGATGCGCCGGGTGATCCCGGTCGACGTACTGCACGGCGCGGGCCCGGGACCGCGTCCGGCGCTGTATCTGCTGGACGGCGTGGACGGCTCGCCGACCTCCGACTGGCTGACCAAAGGCCATGCGGCCGAATTCTTCGCGGACAAACCGGTGGATGTGGTGCTGACCGGTGACGGCGTCGGCAGTATGTACAGCAACTGGGAGCATTACGACCGCACCCTGGGCCTGAACCGGTGGGAGACCTTCCTGATCGACGAGTTGCCGCCGATCGTCGAGTCCTATCTGCACTCCGACGGCCGTCGCGCGGTCGCGGGCGTATCGATGGGTGCGCAGGGAGCGATGATGCTCGCGCAGCGGCATCCGGGTTTCTTCCGCGCCGTGGCCGGGATCAGCGGATGTTATTCCACCGCGGACGATGTCGGCGAGGCGGTCACCCGCATCACCGTGGCCTCGCGCGGCGGCAATCCGGAAAATCTGTGGGGGCCACCGAATTCCCCGGCGTGGCTCGCGCACGACAGCTTCATCGGCGCCGCGACATTGCGCGGCACCGCGATCTATCTCTCGGCCGCGACCGGCGTGCCCGGTCTGCCCGATCTCGAAACCATCGCCGACGCCCCGAATGTGGCCGGTGCGCTGCAACAGTCCGGCGGCGGCGCCGTACTCGAGGCCGGTGCGCTGGCGTGCACGCAGCGATTCGCGGAACGTCTTGTACAGCTGCGTATTCCGGTGACGGTCGAGTACAAGCCGACCGGAACGCACGCGTGGGCGTCCTTCGCCGACGAGCTCCCGGCGGCGTGGAATGCCATTGCGAAGGCATTCCACGGTAAGGCCAGCAAGCTCGACGTCCAGGCGCGCTGAAAAGGCCGGATTCGCTGCCGCACATCGACTGTCCGTGATAATTCCGTGATGGGCGCGGCCGTTGTGCACTCTCACCGGCACCGTCGAGTGCGCTAGTGAGATTTCGAAGAGCCCTGGTCGGACCATATCGAACCCCTGTTCACAGACCCTAGCGTGAGCGCAGTTTCGTTGCCCGGATATCGCTTTCCGGGCAACGAAACCGAGAACGTCGTGGTTCTGCAGGAAGGTTTGGAATGAGACGAACTACCCGTGCCCGGTCGTTGCGAGCTGTGGTCCTCATGGGTGTCACACTGCTGACGGTGGGCTTCGGCTGCGTCGGGGCGAACGCCGCCCCGGCACCGGCGCCGGTCCAGCAGCCGACCGATCAAACGCTCGCCGACTTCATCGCCAAGGGTCTGAAGAACAAGGCCGCCAAGCCGATCGTCGACACCGGCAGCGCCGGTACGGGTTCGGCGTGCACCTCGGGCAGCGGTGCGGGATCGGGCAACGGCTCGGGCGACTGCTACGGCGGTTCGGGCTCGAGTTCGGGCTCGCAGGGCGGAACATCCTCCGACACAGTCGGTTACGGCCCGGCGAGCACGGCCTTCCTGGCCGCGTTCGGTTATGCGCTGCTGCACCCGAACGTGGCTCCGCCGGGGACCAACGACTGGAGCTGCAAGCCGACCGCGCAGCATCCCGAGCCGGTGGTGCTGGTCCACGGGACGTGGGAGAACGCCTACGACAACTTCGCGTACGTCAGTCAGCCGATAAAGAATGCCGGGTACTGCGTCTACACGTTCAACTACGGTCAGTCGAATCTGCTGGCCGGCGGCGGACTGGGTTCGGTGCTGCCGGGCGCGAACGGCACCGAGAACATCCCGGACTCGGCCAAGCAGCTGGCGACCTTCGTCGATCGGGTGCTCGCGTCGACCGGTGCGCCGAAGGTGAACATCGTCGGCCACTCGCAGGGCGGGGCGATGTCGCGGTGGTACCTGAAGTACGAGGGCGGCGCGGCCAAGGTCGATCACGAGATGACCTTCGGCGCAACCAATCACGGCACCACGCTGGACGGTATCGGCGCACTCGGCCGGGCCATCAACAACTTCGGCATCGATGTGCTGGGTCTGATCGAGATCTTCGTCGGGCACTCCGGTATCGAGCAGACCGTCGGCTCGGACTTCACCAACAAGCTCAACGCCGGCGGCGACACCATGCCGGGGGTGAACTACACGGTGGTTGGCACCCGCTACGACGAGGTCACCACGCCCTACAACCTGACGTTCCTGCAACCCGGCCCGGGTGCGACGGTGCGCAACATCACCCTGCAGGACGGCTGCGATCAGGACCTGTCCGATCACCTGACGATGATGTACTCCCCGCGGGTGCTGTCGATCATCCTCAACACCCTCGATCCCAGCGTGCCGCTGAAGTGCACCTTCAACCCGTGGCTCCTGGGCGGCGGCGGGAAGCTGTAGATCGTTCCATCCGTTCATCACGCGTGTGCCTGCCGGGCGAAGCGAATTCCGCTGCCCGGCAGGCATATACGTGTCGCACAGCTTTCCCGGTACGGGCCGGGAACAGTGACAGAGAGTTCCGATGATTCGAAATATGTTGCGTATCGGCGTAATTCCGGCTGTCGTGAGTGTCGTGGCCGCAGTGCTGACCGCAGCGCCCGGCGTGGCCGACGCCCCCGACGGCTCGGCCGTGACGGGCACCTGGCCAGTGGACGCGAATACCGTTCAGCTGCGCGTGCATTCGGCGGCGATGAACACCAACATCATGGTGAACGTCCAGCGCCCGGCCGATCCGAAGGCGCCCGCGGGCGTGCTGTATCTGCTCAACGGCGGTGGGGGAGGGCAGGATTCGGCGACCTGGCAGCGCAATACCGACGTGCAGCGGTTCCTGTCGGGTAAACAGGTGATCGTCGTGCAGCCGGTCGGCGGCCGGTGGAGCTACTACACCGACTGGCGTGCGCGCGACCCGAAGCTCGGGCTGTACAAATGGAAGACGTTCCTCACCGAGGAACTGCCGCCGCTGATCGCGGCCACCTTCCCCACCACGGGCGCGAATGCCGTTGCGGGACTGTCCACTTCGGGCACCTCGGTGCTGCAGCTGCCGATCGCGAAGCCGGGACTGTACCGCGCGGTGGCCGCCTACAGCGGATGTGCGCAGATCAGCGATCCGATCGGCCGGGAATTCGTCAAGCTCGCGGTCGAGGACTGGGGCGGCGGTGACACGGTGAACATGTACGGCCCCGACGACGATCCGATGTGGGCGGCCAACGATCCGTACGTGCACGCCGCCGGGTTGCGCGGACTGAAGCTGTTCATCTCGAGCGGATCGGGCATTCCGGGCAGATACGACACCTACGACGGTGCGCACATGCTGCCGGGAGTGTCCGGTTATGCCGATCAGATGGTGATCGGCGGCGTCATCGAGGCGGCGGTGAACTGGTGCACGCACAATCTGCGGACCCGCCTCGGGCAGCTCGGCATCCCCGCGACCTTCGATTTCGAACCGTCGGGTACGCATTCCTGGGGGTACTGGCAGGACGCGCTGAAGCGGTCCTGGCCGGTCCTGGCGGCCGGACTCGGCGTGCCGGTGTGAACCGGCGCACCAGCCGCGGGGCCGTAGACTCTGTGCGATGCGAACGGCGAGTGAGGAGATGATCGCGATATCGAGCAGCGCGCAGTGGATCGACCGCGCGAGTGCGGCGGGCGCACGATGACGGCGGAATCGGTGACAACCTCGACTCGGCCGGACGAGCAGGTGGTCCGTCCGGCCCTGGAGAAATTCGGATTCGCCGAGTTCCGGCGTACCACGGTCATCGGTTCGGTGCTCGGCGGCTGCATGGTGCGCCGGGTGGTGCGCGGCGGGCTGCGCAGGGCCAAGCGTCGGCACGCGATGGCCGACGGCGTGGTCGACGGCTTCGAGGTACTCGGTCCGATGTTCGTCAAGCTGGGTCAGCTGATCGCCTCCTCGCCCGGTGCGTTCCCGCCCGAACTCGCCGACGCGTGTCTGCGCTGCCTGGACGATGTGCCGCCCTTTCCCGGCGTTGACGCGCGCAAGATCGTCGAGGCCGATCTGGGCCGCCCGATCGACGAGCTGTTCCGGGAGTTCGAGGACACTCCGCTGTCGGCGGCCTCGGTGGCGCAGGTGCACGGGTGCGTGCTGGCCGATGGCCGTCGCGCGGTGGTGAAGGTACAGCGGCCCGATATCGCCCGGCGGATGATCGTCGATCTGCGTGCGGCGTTCCGGCTGGCCCGGATGATGGAGCGACGTTCGGAGAACGCGCGGGTCGCCAATGCCGGTGGCGTGGTCCGTGATCTGTACGACACGACCGTCGCGGAACTGGATTTCCGCAACGAGGCGAGCAATCAGGCCCGCGCCCGGGAGAATCTGCGCGCCTTCGGCGACAACGTGAGTGTCGCGATACCCGAGGTGTATCCGGAGTATTCCGGTCCGCGGGTGCTGTGCATGGAACGGATGAGCGGGCTGCCGCTGGACCGGTTCGACGATATCCGCGCGGTGCATCCGGATCCGGAGCTGCTGATCCGCCGGTTGGTCAAGGCGTGGCTGGAAAGCGTTGTGGTACACGGGCTTTTCCATGGTGACGTGCACGCGGGCAATCTATGGCTGCTGGACGACGGCCGCGCGGCGATGCTCGATTTCGGCATCGTGGGCACGATGTCGCCGCCGTGGCGGGATTTCGTGCGCGCGCTGTTCCACGCCAGCGCCATCGACGGTGATTTCCGGCCTGTCGCACGGGCGTTGCGGGAGCTGGATCTGGTCGAGGCGGATTCCGGCGACGACGCGACCATCGGCCGTCAGCTCGCGACCGCGCTCGCGCCGGTCCTGTCGGGCAAGCTCGCCAAGCTGGATATGGGCAAGGTGGCCGCGCGGCTGATCGAATTCGGTAAGCGGCGCGGTGCGTCGGGGCCCGAGCAGCTGATCCTGATGGGTAAGCAACTCGGTTATTTCGAGCGCTATGCCGTTGCGCTGGCGCCGGGCTGGCGTCTGGGGCAAGATCTCTACCTATTCCGCAACGTGTTTCCGGAGGAGGTGGCCGCCAAGGCCGCCGCGGAGGGCATCGAACTCCCTGCGGACTAATTGATCTCCGGCCTGTCGATCGCCGCCGTGGGCTACGGTGCTGTACCGGATCGGATCGATCTGCAGGCCAACCGATCATGTGCCGACGGAGGACAGCGATGAACGGGCCCGACACCTATAGCTGGGAAATCACCTATACCAGGTTCGACGGCACCAGCCGGGTGGATCGCGGTGGGGGACAATTCGGTTCGCCGGAGGAGGTCACCGGCCGGATCTGCCGCACCTATGTGGAGGTCGGCACCGCGCTGTTCGACATCACCTGTGACGACGTCACCGAACAGCACTATCACGACGTGCTGGACGCGCGGGTGGAGGCTCGTCCCGAGCCGGCGCAGCCGATCGAGCACATCGGCGCGGTGATACTCGATCACGAGGGCGGGGAGCGGATGTCGCTGACGGCGCGGCTGGTCTATCGCTCGGTGACCGAGGCAGAGGTCGAGGATTACCGGGCCCAGCTCGCCGAATGGGACCGCCGCGACGCCGAACGCCGCGCCCGCCGCGCCAAGGCCGCGGCCGAGGCCGGGCGGCCCAGCATTCAGCCGCTGGACCCGAGGCTACGCAGTCTCATCACCAATCTGCAGGTGGAGGCGGACACCGTCCGCGAGGAGATCTTCACCCCCGACCACTGCCGCGAACAGCTGGCCCTGGCCGAGAATACGGTGGCCGCGGCGATGGCCGCGAAAACCGCCGCCGAAGCGGGCGGGAACGTCGCCGAGGCCGCCCACGCCCACGCCTACATCCAGCGCTGGCACCCCCGCATCACCCGCTGGGCCAGCATGCTCGAGCTGACCACCGAGGCATATATGGACGCCGCCGCGGTCGATGCCGAAGCCGAACGACTGGCGAACATCCCGCCGGTCCAGGACTGAGGCCCGCCAGGCGGACCGCCGTTGATCTCCCACCCGGCCGGACAGGTGCTCGGTCCAGTGGGGATGGCGGATGGCCGGACTCCGCGTCGCCGGGCCGCTCGCCTGCCAGGATGTGCGGGGGCACGGCAGTGCGGGCAGGTGCACAGCTGGGCGGTGGATGAGGTGGCTGTGCGGCTTGTGATCAGGGCGAGTCGGCGGTTCGGGGTGGGCGTAGGCCGTCGAGCACGACGGCGACGCGGCGGGCGCGGTCGGTGTCGTCGGGGGCGGGATGGGCGTCGACGGCCAGGACCGCGGCGGCGATCGCGTGAATATCGGCGAGGTCGACGTCGGTGCGGATGGCGCCGTGGGCCTGGGCCTGCGCGAGCAGGTAGGTGAGTTCGGCGTCCATCCGCTGTCCGGCTGCGCGCATCTCCTCGGTACTTCCCGCCTCCTCGAAAACCGCTGCCATGGAACGGTTGTCGCGGGCATTGGCGACGGTGGCGGTGAGGAAGGCGAGGAAAGCGTCCCCGGGGTCGTGCTGGGTGCGCAGATCTCGTGCGAGCTGGGTCAGTTCGCGGAGCCGGTCGGTGATGATCGCGGCGAACAGGGCCTGTTTGGTGGGGAAGTGGCGGTGCACGGTGCCCTGGGCGACTTTCGCGCGTCGGGCGATCTCACGCAGATTCGCCTGTGGGCCGAGGTCGTCGAAGGCGGATCGGGCCGCGGCGAGGATCTTGGCGCGGTTGTCGCGCGCGTCGGCGCGCAGCGGTCGGTCGGTCACCGGCACACTCCGATCTGGTAAACGGGTCAGTTGACCCGTATAGTTTCAACCGGGTCAACTGACCCGCTTTATTCGGCAGATTACAGGAGTGCGTATGTTTCTCGTGACCGGAGCCGGTGGCGAACTGTTCGGCCGGCCCGTTCTGGATCGGTTGCGTCGCCTGGTTCCCGAGGTGGATATCGTTGCCGGGACTCGTGATCCGGCATCCGTAAAAGCATTCGTGGAGACCGGAATTCCCTTGCGTCGCTTCGATTTCGACGAACCCGATGGGATGGTGACCGCGTTCCGCGGTGTGACGGCGGTACTGCTCAACGGCACCAATTACGGCACACCGGCACAGCGTCGGGGTGTCCAGCACGCCGCGGCGATCCGGGCGGCGGTGGCCGCGGGCGTGCCGCGCATCGTCTATGTGAGCTGGCCCGATCCGGAGCGATATCCGCTGCCGATGATGTCCGACTTCGCGGCTTCGGAAGCGTTGCTGCGCAACCTGTCCGCCGATGCGACGATTCTGCGCACCACATACGGGCTGGCCCAGACCGTCGGCCGTGATGTGACGACGGCGATCGCCGCCGGGACGCTCGCGGCGCCGGCCGGTCGGGCGCGCACCGCACCGGCCCATATCGAGGATCTCGCGGAGGCTGCCGCGCGGGTGCTGGTCTCCGATCGGCATCGCGGGCGGTGCTACACGCTCACCGCCGCGGACAGTATCGACTGGGATGATCTGGCGCGTCTGGCTGCCACGATCGCCGGGACGAAGATCGACTATCGACCAGTCGCGGATGAGGAGTTTCTGCGAGCGGTCGCCGAGCAGGGTGTGCCGGGGGAGTTGGCCGAGATTCTGCTGGGCGTGTATCGGGCGTTCCGGGGTGGATGGACCGGCACTCCGACCGGGGACCTCGCCGCGATCTTGGGGCGCGCGCCGCGACCGGCTCTCGAGGCCGTGGCCGCGGTCGTCTCCGGCTGACGGGATCGCGCGTCACCTACGCGGCGAATCCGGCGGGGCGATGACGCGGCGGATCCGACGATCTTCCCAGGTTGAAGTAGCGAGCGCTCGAACAGCGGCGGGCGCCTATCGGCGGCTTACGCGATGAGTTCCCATCTGCATCACGAGAAGTGTTCCGAGAATGGTTGTGCACAACTTAGTTGCGCGCTATATTATTGAGCGTGACCGATCAACTGGCTCTGGATCAGCAACTGTGCTTCGCGCTGTACTCGGCATCACGCTCGATGACGGCGGTGTACCGGCCGAAGCTGGAGGCGCTGGGGCTGACCTATCCGCAGTATCTGGTGATGCTGGCGCTGTGGGAGCGGCGCGACGGACGCAGCGTCGGAGAGCTGTGTGCGGCGCTGGGGCTGGATTCGGGAACGTTGTCGCCGCTGCTCAAGCGGCTCGAGACAGCCGGTTTGGTGACGCGGAATCGTTCGGCGGCCGATGAGCGCCGCGTCGAGATCGAACTCACCGAATCCGGTCGGCGGCTGCGGGCCAATGCCTGCGGTCTTCCGGCCGAGATGGCCGAGGTCGCCGGAATGTCATCGGAAGATATCGGGACGCTGTACGAACTGCTGCAGCGCCTCAACGGCGTATTGAGCGCCCACACCGCGAAGGAGAACTGAGATGCAGGTCCTGTACACGGCGGAGGCGCTGGCCACCGGCGACGGCCGCAACGGCCGCGCCCGCACCACCGACGGCAAGATCGATCTGGCGCTGTCGTTTCCGAAGGAGATGGGCGGCTCGGGCCAGGGCACCAACCCGGAGCAGTTGTTCGCGGCCGGTTACGCGGCATGCTTCCATTCGGCCCTGCGCATGATCGGCGGCCAGGCCAAGGCGAATATCGACGACTCCGCCGTCGGCGCGCGGGTCGGCCTCGGTTCCAACGACGAGGGCGGCTTCGCCCTGGAGGTGACCCTCGAGGTCTCCCTCCCGAACCTGTCCCGCGAGCAGGCCCAGGAACTGGCCGACGCCGCTCACAAGGTGTGCCCCTACTCCAACGCCACCCGCGGCAACATCGACGTCCGCGTGGTCGTCGCGGAGGACTGATCCGCCGGATCTTCGGGCCGCATCGTCACAGCCGATGCGGCCCGTTTTCTGTTGTGCCCCAGCGTGAATGATCGCGGTGCATGGCGCTGCGCGAGCGGCCGATGGATCGAGGTGAAACATCGACGACAAGGCTCGCAGGTGCCTGTGTTGCACCAGATATCCGGCGGGAGGACGACATTGGGGCGGTGTCAGGTGTCGCTGTCGGGGATGACGCGGTACCAGATTTCGGTGCAGGTGCGGGCGGTGGCGGGGAGTTGGTCGGGGGATTCGACGATGGTGCGGTAGAAGGTTCGTTCGCTCATCCAGCACAGGGCTTGGGCCAGGGCGGGGGCGTCGGCGGGGCCGGGGCCGTCGGGTAGTCCGGCGCGCACGAGGATCAGGGTCAGGGCGTCGCGGCTGGTGGCGATGGCCGAGGCCCACAGGTCGCCGATTTCGGGGACGATCGCGGAGTATTCGACGGCGGTGCGCATCACCGACCCGTGTTCGCGCCACATGCTTTCGGTGCCGGTCACGGCCATGGCGATGGCCTCGCGCGGCGGTAGATCGGTGTCGGCGGTGGGGACCAGGGCGGTGGACCGGAGTTGTTCGAGGGTGCGGGCCACGAGTGCGGTGAGGACTTCGTTCTTGGAGCCGAAGTAGAAGTACAGCGAGCCGCGGGAGATACCGGCGCCGCGTGCGATGTCCTCGACGGTCATGGCGTCGGGGCCGGGATCGGCCAGCAGGGATTCCGCGGTGTCGAGGATGGCTTTCTCGCGCAGTTCGCCCTTGCGCAGGGTGTCGCGGTGTCGTCGGCGGGGGGTGCTCGTGACCATGCACGTGAGGATACCGCTCCCACCAGGGTAATCTACGTCACGTGTAAAAAAATCAACGGTGTGTAGACTTTGCGGCATGGCGAAACTTTTTCTCATCACCGGCGTCAGTAGCGGCTTGGGCCGCGCCTTCGCCGAGGGTGCGCTCGAAGCAGGTCACCGCGTGTGCGGCACGGTTCGCAAGCCCGACGACGCGGCCGCTTTCGAAGCTCTGGCGCCGGGGCGGGCGTATGCGCGGTTGCTGGATGTCACCGACGAACAACAGGTCTTCGATGTGGTCGGCGAGGTCGAGAACACCCTCGGCGGAATCGATGTACTGATCGCCAATGCCGGTTACGGAGTCGAGGGCGTCTTCGAGGAGACGCCCCTATCCGTATTGCGAAATCAGTTCGAGGTCAACGTTTTCGGGGCCGCGGCAACCATCCGGGCGGTGCTGCCGGGCATGCGCGAGCGCCGCCGCGGGCACATCCTGGCGGTCACGTCGATGGGCGGGCTGATGACCGTGCCCGGCTTGTCCGCGTACTGCGGCAGTAAATACGCCCTGGAGGGCATTCTCGAAACGATCGGCAAGGAGGTGGCCGGATTCGGAATCCACGTCACCGCAATCGAACCCGGCTCGTTCCGCACCGATTGGGCGGGCCGCTCGATGGTCCGCGCCGAACGCGCCGTCGCCGACTACGACGAGTTGTTCGATCCGATCCGCACCGCGCGCCAGGCCGCCAGCGGCAACCAACTGGGCGATCCCGCCAAGGCGGCAGAGGCCGTGCTGGCCATTCTGGATTCTCCGACTCCACCGGCGCATCTGCTGCTCGGTTCCGATGCGCTACGCCTGGTCACAGCGGGCCGCGCGTCCGTCGATGAAGACATCGCGACCTGGGAAACCCTGGCCCGTTCCACCGATTTCCCCGATGGTGCGCAAATCCGCTGACGTGACACACGCGGCTCTGCGCCTCGTGCGGCGCGGTTGATCGGGCGATGCGTGACCATGCCGGCAGGGAGTGTGGAGCACACGCGATCGCCAGGCGATGATCCGAATCCTGTTGTCTGCGTGGGCTCGACGGCTTACGGCACCGTTGCGTGATGCGCGCCCGCATAGGCCGGATTCGGACTGTCGTCGCAGGATGCTCGTGAACTCACCTCCGGGGGTGCGCAGTAGTTGCCGCCGGAGGCCGCGCCCGGATCGAGCCGTGCCCGGCGCGGGTGCGCCGGGCACGACCTTCCAGAACAGGTGATGCGGCGTTGTGGGGCGAGTGATGTCGGCGGGGCTTGCCCGGGGGCAACCTTGTCAGCGGCGAATATATTCTCGGAGAACGTAATTCAGAACGCGGCGAGAATGCAGGCGGCGATGAACAGGACCTGTAGTGTCGTGCGAGCCGGGAGGGGAACGGTTTTCAGGCCGACGTGGGCGCGGGCCGCGCGAACGTTGGCCGGGAACATCAGTACGAGCATCGCCACGAGACAGAATGCTGCTATCGGAGCGACCGGCGGGATGAGAAGCCCTGCGGCACCGGCCAATTCGAGAATTCCGGTCAGGGTGACCAGGTTAGCCGGGCCAGGTAGGCGCGGTGGAACCATCTCGATGAGGGCATCGCGGCGGGGCTGTAGGAAATGAGCGCTGGCGGTCAGCGCGAACATCGCCGCGAGACCGAGCCGGACGGCGTGCGGCCAGGAATCGAGCCATCCCGGGAGCAGTAGCAGGCCGAGCAGGCGGGCGATGCCGCTGACGACGACGAGAACGACCAATGGTGCCATCAGGGTCTCCTGAGCAGGCGATAAATCTTGACGCTGACTAGATTAGGATCGTGCAGTAAACTTGTCAATGTCTAGATTCTGGGTCATGATCATGAGGTGACCAGGAACCGCTATCACCACGGGGACCTGCGTGCGGTATTGCTGGCCGAGGCCGCCGAGCAGATCGCGGCCGAGGGCATCGACGCGGTGTCGCTGCGTGCGCTCGCGCAGCGCGCCGGAGTCTCGCACGCGGCCCCCGCCCACCACTTCGGCAACCGCCAAGGCATGCTGACCGAACTGGCGATCGAGGGATTCGGCCTGCTCGCCGACGAATTGCACAGTGCCGGAACAGATTTCCGCGAGGTGGCGGTCGCCTACATCCGATTCGCCCGACTGCATCCCGGCCACTTCGAAATCATGTTCCGCCACGACCTGCTCGACACCGGCAATGACCAACTCGTCGCCGCCCGCACCCGCTCCGGCGCCTACCTGCGCGAGGGCGTCGCCGGAACCGGCGTACCTCCCGACCGCCGCCGAGCCGTCGAACTCGCCGCCTGGTCCCTCGTGCACGGCTATGCCTCGCTGTGTCGCGAAGGCGCACTGGAGGATTCGCAACTCGGCGAAGGCGACCCCGAAGAACTCGCCCGCCGCATGCTCGCCACCGTCGAATTCGGCTGAGCCGCCTCGGCGAAGGCCCGTTGGTAGATCTCGTCGATAACCGGGTTCTTGGCCAGGTTGTAGTCGGCGGGGTTGTCGGCCGTTTCGGCGGCGAGTGTGCGCTTGGTGCTCTCGTAGAGATTCCTGTCTCCCGGATGGCCGCGCAGCCGGTCCCGAAACACCAGGTGCCGGATGTGTTCAGTGGCATTCGGGCTGAAGACGTGCAGGTTCACCGCGGGGTCGGTGCGGGTGAGCATCCGGTGCTGGTGCCAGTGCGGCTCTCGCAGGATCAGCCGAAAACCAGCCTGCTCCAGCCCGGGGAGGTAGGCGGCCTCGTCCGCGGAGTCCGCCACGATGAGGTCGATGTCGATGATCGGTTTGGCGGCCAGACCCGGGACCGCGGTACTGCCGACATGTTCGATCGTGCATGCCGCCGCGCCGAGGGCCCGGCGAATCAGATCGGCTTGTTCGTCGAACAGCCGTGGCCAGCCGGAGTCATAGGGAGCCAACATGATTGGTTCGAGCCGTGGCGGCGCGCCATCCACCCAGGCGGCAGCCATCTGCTCCGGAGTACTGACTATCCGCTGCGTGATTTCGGGCGGAAATGACACGGCCGCACAACCTCCTGGAATCGGAAACGGCAAGTTGACGAGCGTACCCGGGTGTCAGCGTTCCCGAGCTGCGAGCATGGCGGCGGCCGTTGTGATTGGTCCTGCTGTCCTGCCGCCACGATCAGATGCTGACCTGCGCGTCGTAGTGCCCAGTCGTCGGCCCGATCCGTCGTAGGGTGATGCCCGTGCTGCTGTGGATCAATGGGCCCTTCGGCGGGGGTAAGACGCAGACCGCGTGCGAGTTGCGTCGACGGCTTGCCGGCAGTGTGCTGTGTGACCCGGAGGAGGCCGGGTTCGGGCTGCACCGGATGATGCCGCCGCGGTTGCGCGCGGACTTCCAGGACTATCCCAGTTGGCGTCAGGGAGTGTTCGAGGTCCTGGATCACGTGCTCGGTAACCACGATGGCGTGGTGATCGCACCGATGACAGTCGTCGAGCCTCGATACTTCGCCGAGACGGTGGGGAGGTTGCGCGAGGCAGGACATGACGTACGTCATTTCGCGTTGCTGGCCAGCCGGGAAACGGTGCTGAATCGTCTCCGAGATCGCGGTTTGGGCCTCGCGCCGGTCCTGCGCCGGATCGGTCAGGGTGATCTGCTGCTGCGCGGAGAGCAGTTCGCTGTGGACAGGCTCGACTATTGCCTCGAGCAGCTGAGTAAACCTGAATTCGCCGAACACATTTGGACCGACACGACCGCGGTGACGGCGGTAGCCGATCGTATCGCCGACAGCACTGGGTTGACGCTGGCGCCGGACACCGACGGCCGGTTGCGCGGCAGGCTTCGCCGCATGACTGTCACGATCCGTCACGCCCGCAGATGAACTCTCAGTGCCAAGGGGGGCGCTGTGGTGATGAGGATCGAGTTGTGGTGCCACGTCGTGGCTTCTGGCGCTGGCGGTAGGACTAGGTGCGCGGCCCATTCTGGTTTTGCCCTGCGGCGGGTGCACTGGCTGTCGGCCGGTGCTTGTGCCCTTGTGAGGGCTATTTCTCGCCGGGGTCGGCTGCGACGTCGCCGGCTTGTCGCTCCCGCAGCCAGAGCCGATGCCCGGCGTGTTCTCTGTTTCGCTTTGCCGTTGTCAGAACGGTTGCCTGCGTTGTCGGCCGACGCCTGTACCCCTGGTGAGGGCAATTTCTCACCGGGGTCAGGCTGCGATGTCGCCGGTTGTCGCTCTCGCAACCAGCGCCGGTGCGCGTTACGTTCTCGTTCGCGGCGGGTGTGGATGTCGGCCACGATTTGCGCGAGGAGTTCTCCCGCGTGGTGGCGATGATTCACTTTCGGGGTAGCGGTGGGGTCGATATGGTCCGGGGCGATCCACGCGGTCCGGCCTGGGAACTGTGAATCCTCATCCAGGGCAACAGTTTTCCAGCCCGTGTCGCTGTCGTTGATCAGAGAATGGCAATGGTCGCACGCCAGGACGAGGTTTTCGATGTCGGTCGGTCCGCCCTTGCTGTAATCGCGGACGTGATGCACCGCGCACAGTGATGCGGGCGCATCACAGCCTGGCCGTGAGCATCCTGCCAGTGCGGCGATGAGTGAGAGTCGTTGTGCGGGTGAGGCCAGTCGCCGCATCCGTGCGAAATGCAGGGGTAGCCCGGCGCGGTCGAACACTGCCAGGTAGGGGCGTGAGGTTTCGGCCAGGCGCAACGCGTCGGGGATCGCGACGGTGCCGCCGGTTGCGGTGGTCGCGGCTCCGGACAGTTGTTCGAGGTCTGCCAGGCGCATCGTGAGCACGGTGGTGACCGGTATTCCTCGATGCGTGCCGAGCTTGTCGGTGTCCACCAGCTCTCGTAGCAACAGTGTGAACGCGTCGTGGGTGCGCTGGGGTGCGGTACGTGTGTCGCGTTGTGCGGCAGCGGTGATCAGCTGTGGATCGGTGCGGTCCAGATTCGCGCCGGGGCTGGTGGGGTCGTGCGGGTTAGCTACGCCGGGACGCGCGTATTTGGCCAGCACCGGGTCCAGCAGCGCCCGTAGTACCGGGTCGATGTCTCCGGTGATGGCGGACATCCCGTCGGGCCGTTGCCTGCCGATCCGGATTCCGCGCATGCGGGCGCGGTCGGTGTCGTCGGTGATCCGCCTGTCCGGGTCCAGATGCGCCAGAATGCTGACGCCGACCTTCCCGATATCGTCAGGGGACCCGGTGGCCGCGAACTCGGCCAGCATGCGTGCCGCGCGTTCGACTCCGCGCAGCAACTCGACCGCGTCGCGATCGGGTGGTGGGGTCAGTGACTGTTCGAATTCTATCGCGAAGATCATCTCGAAACACCCTCCGAGCCCATGTGAAATCAGAATCTTCACTCTGGACAATTGACCCAATTATGCTTGCACACACCACTTTTCGACCAAACCCGTGGTCAGCCGAGATATGGGTGGTTACCGGAGAGGAGTCGCCGATCTGTTGGTCTTGCGAGGGGCCGGAAACCTCCGGCCCCCAGCGGAATTCAGTCCGTGTCCGGTCGCGTCAGGAATGCCAGGACCGCGCTCTCCCAGGCCGCTTTCTGCTCGATCATCACCCAGTGCCCGCAGTTCGGGAAGATGTGAATTTCGCCGTGGGGGAGGGTGCGGAGGGGGAGCAGGGCCATGTCGACGGGGCTCACTCGATCGTCGCGGCCCCAGGTGATGAGGGTGGGGGCGGTGATCTTGTGGAGCATGGCCCAGTACGGGGGCTGGTCGGAGGCGGCGGCCGCCGCGGCTGAGGCGGTCATCGCCTTGCGGCTGTACATGCGGCGGGCGGATTCGAGGGTCTTCGGCTCGGTGGCGAGGGTCCAGCGTTCCTCGATCATCTCCTCGGTGACGATGCCGCGGTCGTACACCATCGAGTGCAGCCAGCCGATCAAGGCCTCGCGGGTGGGATTGTCGGTGAAATCCATCAGCAGGTTGATGCCCTCGCCGGGGCCGGGGCTGAGGATGTTGCGGCCCACGCCGCCGATGGTGACGATGCGGCGGAACAGATTCGGTTGTGCGATAGCGAGATTGGCGGCAACGATGCCGCCCATCGAATTGCCGATCACGTTCACCTGCTCGAGGCCCAGCCCGGCCAGGAAGCGCACGACCGAGGCGGGCGCGGCCAGCATCGGATGCTGATCGGTCGGATCGCTCACCCCGAACCCCGGGAATTCCAGTACCAGACAACGGAAATGCTCGGCGAAGACCGCGAGGTTGCCACGATAGTTGCGCCATCCGGTGACACCCGGCCCGGACCCGTGCAGCATCAGCAGCGGCGGGCCGTCACCGGCCTCGTGATACCGCAGCACTCCCTGGTCGGTGTGCAACTCCCGCAACGTGTTCTCGTAGGTCAAGTCGGCCATCGCGGTGGGTCCGCCCTTTCTCACAGGTCGAGTGCGATCCCTGCGGACGTTAGGGCATGGCCGGTGTGCGGCGGTAGTCGCGATACCGCCCACCGAGACTGGTCCCGAGTCGCATCCGGCTCCTGACACGGTCCCAGCCGATGTGCTCACGATCGCTGTGGCACTGTGCGCACGACACTCAACCGACCACTATATTTCTGTCGATCCGAACGGAATCGGCCGAAAGATCGGCATCGCGCGTCTCGGGACCGAGTAGCGCGCCACCGGTGATCAATACGCCCCCGATCACCAGCAGCACGGCCGGGGTGAAATCGCGCGGCATCAGTGCTCCCAGCCAATTCTGGTAATAGGCGTAGAACGAGGTGATCAACAGCGGTGTGCTGTAACCGAGGCCGAAACCGGTGCCGCGAGCCGCGACCGGGAAACGCTCGCACAGATAGGACGGCGTCACCGCGAACACACTCCCACCGGTCATCCGGATGACCAGCGCGACCATTACGAGCGTGAAGAATCCGCTCGACCAGCCCACGGCCAGCAACGCGAAACTGCCCGCGCAGATCACCCCGACGGCCACACCGTTGTAGGCGATGAAACGCCGCCTGCCGATACGCTCGCTGAGCTGTCCCAGGAATGGGAAGAAGATCGCGTGGATTCCCTGCGCGATGACCAGCACGCCGGTGACCTGCGTCGCGGTGAGATGGCTGTCCTCGTGCAGCGCGGTGGGCAGAATTCCCGAAGCCATACTCGACGCGAACCAGACCCCGGTCATCAGCACGAATATCTGCACGAAGTCGCGACGTTGCGATCCCAGCACGATCTCACGAATCGGATTCTTCGTCTTCCGGGTCGACTTCCAGGCCACCGACTCGTCCACGGCCCGTGAGTAATAGACGAGAAATGCGACCGACAGCACGGCTCCGAAAATGAACGGTATCCGCCAGCCCCACACGGTATACGCCGCATGCGGACCACCCTCGTGGGCGAATTGCAGCACCACCAGGGTCGTCACCGCGATCACGCAGTTGGCCAGGGCCGAGCCACCGCCGATGAAGCCGCCGTACCAGCCGCGTCGGCCCCTCGGTGATGCCTCCATGGCCAGCGGCGTCGATCCGGTGTATCCGCCGCCCATGAACACGCCGTCCACGAAACGCAACACGATCAGCAGTGCGGTGCTGGCGATGCCGATATCGGCGTAACCGGGCAGGGCCGCGATGAGAGCGGTCGACACGCCGCATCCGGCAACCGCCCAGAGCGTCACCGTGCGCCGGCCGACCGTATCGGCGAAGTAGCCGAAGATCATCGAGCCCACCGGCCGCCCGACCAGGGTCGCCACGAAGACCAGCGCCGAGGTGACCGCCTTGGTATTCGCCGGCATGTCGGAGGGAATGAAATAGATCATCGCGGGCACGAGGGTCACCGTCGGCAGGTACACGTCGTACATGTCGACGAAGAATCCGAAGGCGGCACCGAACACCGCGTTGCGCGTTCGCCGGGCGTCGAGTGGCTCCGGCGTCGGATCGCCCTGGTTGGTCGACATCTTCGTCTCCTTGACCTACCCACGGGCACAACGGATCCCGCAGCCACCTGTCCGGCGTTCGAGTTCAATCTGGAACGTCTCGGGGGCTGTTCGGGCTCGGCATCCCACGCGGTCTACTCGCATATTGTCCAACAATATTGTTCTTGAAGTTAACACTCCTCGACCGTGGCCACAAGACTATGCGCGGTAGAAGCTCCTGATATCCGCAGAATGACAGATCTAGGCGATCGTGACCTCTAATTGTTGTCTAACAATCTCTCTGTGGGGTGTCGTTCGTTGAGGTGGTGATACTGGAACCGCTACCGCAGCCGCGCAGTCTTCCGCGTGACCGACGCAACCGTTCCCTGGGTAATCCCTTGTGCCCAAGCGGTTTTCGGAAGCTCTGCGTCATCCGCTGTCGGGTCGGTTCGCTCGGGGGCTCGCGTGGTCGCAGGTCCGCGTAATCGGCTGGGGCACAACATGTATGCCCGGATGACACCCGCTACCTCGCAGATGTCGCACCCGGCCCGGGATTTCGATCCGGTCGGTGCCGCCGCGCCGAGATTCCGTCGAGATGACGTGGGCTGCTGTCGGCCGAGTCCGTCCGAGTTGAGTCAATCAGTGATTGAATCGTTGGTTGAAATGTGTTTCACTCGTGCCATGGCTGAGCAGGTCGAGAACTCGACGGGTACTCGTGAGCGGTTGCTCGCGGCGGCGGAACAACTGCTGCTGACCGGGCGGTACGACGAGGTGTCGGTGCGTGGGATCTGCGCGGCGGCGCGCGCGAATTCCGCTGCGGTGCACTACCATTTCGGTTCCAAGGAGGCGCTCGTCGCGGCGCTGATCGAGGACCGGCTCGGTGCGCTGTGGGATACCCGGCTCACCGAACTGACCGCGCGGCATGCCGGGGTGGCCGAGGTCGTGGACGCGGTGATCGAGCCGTTCGTGGCACTGGCCGCCGATCCGGTGGGGCGGTTGCATCTGCGGCTGATGGCGCAATTCGTGCTCGGCCGCCGCCCGATCGGATTCAGCCGGCCGTGGTTCCGCCTCGACACCTGGGACGGGCTGCTGCCCGGCCTGAGCGACCGCGAGAGCCGCCGCCGCTGGATGCTCGCCTTCGATCTGATCATCATGCGATTCGGCAATGTCGAATCACAGGGCTCCGAACTGTCCGCGGGCGCGGTGGCGACGCTGCGCGATTTCGTGGTGGCCGGATTGACCGCTCCCACAGGAGAGAATCGATGAACGACATCTTCGCACCGGCCAAGCTCGGCCCGATCACATTGCGCAACAGGGTGATCAAGGCCGCGACCTTCGAGGGACGCACGCCGGACGCCCTGGTGACCGATGAGCTGATCGGCTTCCACCGCGAAATCGCCTCCGGCGGTGTCGGTATGACGACCGTCGCCTACTGCGCCGTCGCCCCGGGCGGGCGCACCGACCGGCATCAGATCTGGATGCGCCCGGAAGCACTGCCCGGACTGCGCAGACTCACCGACGCGGTGCATGCCGAGGGCGCGGCGGTCAGCGCCCAGCTCGGTCACGCCGGACCGGTCGCCAACGCCGCGTCCAACCGGGCGCCCGCGCTCGCGCCCAGTCGCATGTTCAGCCCGCTGGGCATGCGGATGATGAAGGTTCCCGACGAGTCGGAGATCGCCGAACTCGTTGCGGCGCATGCCGATGCGGCCCGGTACGCCGAGCAGGCCGGATTCGACGCGGTGGAGATCCACTTCGGCCACAACTATCTGGCGAGTTCGTTCCTGAGTCCGCTGCTGAACCGGCGCACCGATCGCTACGGCGGATCCGATGAGAACCGGGCCCGGCTGGCGCGCGAGATCGCGCGTGCGGTCCGCGACGCGGTGGGCGGGCGGCTGGCGGTGACGGCCAAGTTGAATATGGAGGACGGCGTGCGCGGCGGCTTCGGCCTGGCCGCGTCCTTGCGGGTCGCCGCGTGGCTGGAACAGGACGGCTGCCTGGACGCGCTGGAGTTGACCGCGGGCAGTTCGCTGCTCAATCCGATGCTGCTGTTCCACGGCGATGCGCCGCGCGCCTCGTTCGCGAAGACGCTGCCGGTGCCGACGCGATGGGGTTTTCGCGTGGTGGGCAAGAAGTTCCTGCGCGAATATCCGTATCGCGACGCCTATCTGCTGGATCTGGCCCGGCAGTTCCGCCGCGAACTGGCACTGCCGCTGATCCTGTTGGGCGGCATCACGAATCTGGAGACGATGCAGCTCGCGCGGTCCGAGGGTTTCGACTTCGTCGCCATGGGCCGCGCATTGCTGCGGGAGCCGGATCTGTTGCGCCGCATCCAATCCGACCCCGCGACCCGATCGGCGTGTATCCACTGCAACGAATGCATGCCGACCATCTACACCACCACGCACTGCGTGCTGCGCCTGGAACAGCCCGCCGTCGCCCGTGCGGCCGACGGTGAATGACGCTATCCGCCAGTGGCTTTCGCGCTGGACGTCTCGGCGTCAGCCCCGCATCCGACTCGATGAGGAGATTACAACTGTGGCAGGACGATTGACCGGACGCGTCGCGCTGATCACCGGCGCGGCCGGAGGCATGGGCGCATCGCATGCGCGCGCCTTCGTCGCCGAGGGCGCGGCGGTGGTGCTGGGCGATATCGCCGACGACGCCGGTGAGCGGCTGGCGGCCGAACTCGGCGAGCGGGCGATCTTCGTGCACCTCGACGTGACTCGCGCGGACGACTGGACGGCGGCGGTCCAGGCCGCGGTCGAGCGGTTCGGCGGGCTCAACGTGCTGGTCAACAATGCCGGTCTGCTGGACGGCGGCCCGCTCGGCGTCTACACCGAAAAGCAGTGGGAGCGCGTGCTTTCGGTGAATCTGACCGGTCCGTTCCTCGGCCTGAGCGCGGCCCGGGACGCGCTGGTGGAATCGCGTCCGGCCTCGGTGATCAATATTTCCTCGGCCGCGGGGATGCAGGGCGTCGCGGGAATGCACGCGTACACCGCGTCGAAGTTCGGCGTGCGCGGGCTCACCAAATCCGCTGCGCTGGAGCTGGCCCCGCACGGCGTCCGGGTCAACTCCGTGCATCCGGGTGGCATCATGACGCCGATGATCGGCGCACCGGTCGCCGAGCCCGGCGCTGCCCCGGCGGTGGACAGATCCGCCAATCCGCTTGCCCGCCTGGGACTTCCCGAAGAGGTGACCGGTCTGGTGGTCTTCCTGGCGTCGGAGGAGTCCAGCTACTGCAACGGTGCGGAATTCGTCGCCGACGGTGGTATGACCGCCGGGTCGAATTTCGGCTGAGTTCCAGGCTGTACCGCAGCGGTATTCGGCACGAGGCGACATCGGTGTCGGGTCACCTTGTGTCCTGGGAAGATTCGGCGATGTCGAATCACGTGTTCACCTTCGATCCCGCGCGGCTCGCGGGCTCGGAGACGTCGTAGTCTCAACCGGCCAGCAGGACTGCGATCAGGGATATCGCGCCCGGCAATGCCTGGACCAGGAGAATGCGCCGTCCGGCGGTGAAGCCGCCGTAGAGTCCCGCGACCACGACGCAGGCGGTGAAGAAGATCGCGGCGTCATGGCCGACCGGGTCGGCGGCGATCAGGCTCCAGATCAGGCCCGCGGCGAGAAATCCGTTGTAAAGGCCCTGATTCGCGGCCAGCACCTTGGTCTGCTCGGCGAATTCGGCGGTGCTGCCGAACGAGGCGCGAACACGCGGGGTGGTCCACAGGAACATCTCCATGATCAAGATGTAGATGTGCAGGAGGGCGAGTAGTCCGACCAGCACTTCGGCCACGATTCGCATGAGGGCACGCCTTTCACGGAGTTCCACCGGTGTTGTCCGGCTCGGCTCCAGCATGTGCGGTGCGAGGGGGTGTACCCGGAAGGCTCGCCGTACCGGTGTTCGGCGCGAATCGGCCTTTCCGCGATCTGTGCTACGAGACGGCTGGTGGGGCGTTGAAAACCTTTTGAGCGCAGACAGTTTCGGAAAATGGCTGTTCGGTGACGGAATCCTTACGGCAACTGCGCTCGGGCGGGTGGGCTTGCGATACCCCGGCTCGGTGCCGCTGCCGCCGCGCTGACGCTCGGATATGCTCGGGAGATCGAGCCGTGTCGATACGAACGCGCCGGGCCGAGGAAAGGAACGCCGTCATCTTCGAAAACGCTCTACAGAAGTCTGTCGAATTGCTCCTGCGCGGCGGGACCGGAGTGCAGGGACCGCTGGCGGCGAAATATGTCGACCGGTTACGACGTCGGCACCCGGACCGTTCGCCCGAGGACATCGAAAAGAAACTGGAATCGAGATATCTGATCATCGTCACCGCCAGCGGCACGATCGCGGGTCTGTCGGCAGTGGTCCCCGGTGTGGGTACTTTGATCGGATTGGCCGCCAGCGGAATCGAATCCGTCTTCTTCCTGGAGGCATCCGCGCTGTACGCGGCCTCGGTGGGGGCCGTGCACGATATCGAATCGATGTCGCCGGAACAGCGCCGCGCCCTGGTCGTCGGTGTGGTGCTCGGTGAGGGCGGCGCCGATCTGCTGGGCAGGAATCCCGGTCAGGCGGCCAGGGATTGGGCTACCGTGGTAGCCGACAAACTTCCAGTGGTGCGCAATATCGACAATGCCCTGGTGAAAAGGTTCATTGTCCAATTCATCGCAAAACGCGGCGTTCTCCTGTTCGGCAAGACATTGCCGATCGGGATCGGTGCGGTGATCGGGGCCGCGGGCAACCTGACAGTCGGCAAATCCGTAGTGGCCAACGCGCATCGCACATTCGGCCCGGCCCTGTCGACTTGGCCGGAATGACCCGTGGAGTGTCGCTATCGACCGAGGGCGGCCGGATTTCGTAGCATCTCCTGAGTCGTGTGCAGGGCCGCGCCGAGGATCGGGCCACGTCGGCCCAGCGGTGATGCCGTAACCGTTCGAGGGTCGAAAGGTCTTACGGTGAGCCGGTTTTCGAGCTGTCGGCGAATTCGGGGCAGCAGCCAGCCGCCGAGTTCGGCATAGGCCCCGCCGAGGACCACCGCGGCAGGGTCGAACAGTCCGATCGCACCGGCCAGGGCGATACCCAGTGCGTCTCCGGCTCGTTCGATCGCTTCCAACGCGCCCGGGTGTCCGGCGTTCGCGTGCTCGGTCAGGACGGTGACCGGGTCGGTGGTGGTCGGCTCGGGTAATCCGGCAGCGTGCAGTACCGCATCCTGATTCGCGTACAGCTCGAGGCAACCTCGGCTGCCGCAGGTGCAGCGCGGTCCGTCAGGATGAACCGGCATATGGCCGAGTTCTCCTGCGAAACCACGTGATCCGCTGTAGAGCCGTCCGTCGATGACGAGTGCCGCGCCGATTCCGGCCTCGGCGGAGACGTGCAGGAAGTTGCCGGGCGCGTGCGCGGTCCAGAGTTCGGCGAGGGCTCCCAGATTGGCCTCGTTCTCCAGTTCCGGAGTGTCGGGGCCGGGCCACAGCGTGGCGATCGGAATGTCGTGCCAGCCGAGATTCGGTGCGTGCGTGAGCATTGCGGGTCCCGGGCCGGGCAGGCCGGGCACCGACAGCAGCGGAGACAGCGGCCGCAAGCCCAGGGTCTGGGCCTCGGTTCGCGCATCGGCGGCCAGATCCGCCAGTGCGGCAAGGACATCGGCGGGATCGCGGTGGGCATTGGCTCGTTCGACGCGTCGCCATACCCGCACCTCACCGCGCAGATCGGTCACGCATGCGCCGAGATGGCCTACGCCGATCTCGAGTCCGAATCCGGCTGGGCCGCTGTCGTTCAGCGCCAGCGTGCGCCCGGGACGTCCCGCGCGTCCCGAGGAGGCCATCGGCCCTTCGCGGACGAGTTCGGCGGCGATGAGTTCGTCCACCAGGCTGGAGACCGCAGCGCGGGTGAGTCCGGTGCGGGCCGCCACGTCCGCACGGGAGAGATCGGTGTGCGTGGCGACGGTCCGCAATACCAGTGCGAGGTTGTGCCTGCGCATACTGAGCTGTGAGGCAGCCGGACCGTGGGCGGGCGTATCAGCCCCGAAATACGCTGCGCCGCTGTGCCGTACGGTGTTCGGCCCATGCGCCTTCGGTTGTGTGCCGGTCATGACGCACTCGCAGTGAGCAGGTGAATTTCCTTGGTGAGTATGCGTACCCGGCGGCTGGAGGTGGGGCGTGCTGTGTGCGTTGGCGGTTGCGTCGGCGTGCGACTGCAATGTGATGTGAGCAGTCGTAGTCGCACGGGTGGGCAGCTCGAGGTGAACACTGGTGTGGTCATTCGCCGCTCGCCGGGGTGGATGGGCGTGGCGCGACGCCGTCGAGCAGCGGTGCGGCGGCGTCGAGGGTTGCGGCGAGTCGGTCGCAGGCGGCGACATCTCGCGGAATCGGTTCCAGCAGTGGGCCTTCGGCGGTGCCCCAGCGTCGGGCGACCGCATAGGGGTCTTCGCCGGTCAACAGTGCCGCGGACTGGGCGGCCGCGCCCAGGGCGACCAGTTCCGCGGCGGGCGGGATGCGGACCGCGCGGCCGGACAGGCGCAGGACCGTCTGCTGCCAGGCCGTCCCGCGTGCGCCGCCGCCGATCAGGAGCAGCGGGGCAGCCCGGTTCGGTGATGTCGTGGGGGCGGATGCCACAGAGCGGATCGGCCGCGCGGCAGCGCGGTCCGGTGGCGTCAGGACCGATTCGAGGGCCGCCAGCAGGGAATACACCGCGCCATCGTAGGCGGCCTGCAATACCTGACCGGGGGTGGTGTCGTGGCGCAGACCGTGGATCAATCCGCTCGCGGAGGGAAGACGGGGGGTGCGCTCGCCGTCGAGATATGGCAGGACGACCGCGCCGCCACCCGGTTCCACCTGCTCCCGGTTCAGACTCAGCAGCGTCGCGATGCGGTCGATCGCCTGGGTGCAGTTCAGGGTGCACGCCAGCGGCAGCCAGTCGCCCCCGGCATCGGCGAATCCGGCCACGACACCGGTGGGATCGCACGGCCGGACCAGAGTGCGAGCGTAGACGGTGCCGGAGGTGCCCAGGCTCAGTACCGGGGTGCCCGGCTCGAGGCCCAGGCCCAGTGCCGCGGCCATATTGTCACCCGTGCCCACGGCGACCGGAATCCCCTGCGGCACAGGGCCGTCTGTACGAGAAAGACCCACCGGGCGGTCCGGCGGCGCGAGAGCGGGGAGTGTCGCGGAGTCCAGCCCGATCGCCTCGAGCACCTGATCGTCGTACCCCGATGGTGACCACCAGGCCGTCCCGGAGGCGTCGCCCCGATCTGTCGCCCCGACACCGGTCAGCCGTTCGGTGAGATAATCATGCGGAAGACGCACGGCCGCAACGCGTTCGGCATCGCGAGGTTCGTTCTCGCGCAGCCAGGCCCACTTGGCGGCGGTGAACGAGGCATTGGGCACCGAGCCCGCGCGCTCGGCCCACCACTGCGCGCCGAACCGCTCGACCAGCGCCTCGGCCTGAGGCGCGGAGCGCACGTCGTTCCACAGCAGAGCCGGGCGGACCGGCTCGCCCGAAGCGTCGAGTGTTACGAGTCCGTGCTGCTGACCGCCGATCGAAATCGCCTCGGCCCGTGTGGCATACCCGGTTTCCGCGACGGCCGCGCACAGCGCCGACCACCACTGCCGCGGATCGCTCTCGCGCGCCTCGCCCGTACTGACCGTATGCGGTGCGCGTCCCTCGCCGAGCACCTTCCCCGAGTCCACGTCGACCGCCAGCGCCTTGGTCGCCTGCGTCGAACTGTCGACGCCGATGACGACGCGTTGAACAGCCATGGTCACGCTCCTGCCGTGGTCGTGCGGACAGTCTTCCCATCCGGGTCACCGCCCACTATATTTGTTTTTCGACTTTACAAATAGGGATTCATGATCCCGCGCAGAGTTCGGAGCCGCCCATGAGCAGGTTCACTCCCACCCCCGCCGATCGCTTCACCTTCGGCCTGTGGACCGTCGGCTGGCAGGGTCGCGATCCGTTCGGCGACGCGACCCGCCCGGCCATGGATCCGGTCGAATCGATCGAGCGCCTGGCAGAGCTGGGCGCGTACGGCATCACCTTCCACGACAACGACGTGATCCCGTTCGACGCATCGGAATCCCAACGTGCACAGGTCATCACGCGATTCCGTGCCGCGCTGGACAAGTTCGGCCTGGCCGTGCCGATGGCCACCACCAACCTGTTCACCCATCCGGTGTTCAAGGACGGCGCGTTCACCGCCAACGATCGCGACGTGCGGCGGTACGCGCTGCGCAAGACCCTGCGCAATATCGATCTGGCCGTCGAACTGGGCGCGTCCACCTACGTCGCGTGGGGTGGTCGCGACGGGGCGGAATCCGGCGGGGCCAAGGACGTGCGGCTCGCGCTGGATCGGCTGAAGGAGGCGTTCGACCTGCTCGCCACGCATGTGCGCGAGCAGGGTTACGACTTGCGCTTCGCCATCGAGCCCAAGCCGAACGAGCCGCGCGGGGACATTCTGCTGCCCACGATCGGCCACGCGCTGGCCTTCATCGACGAGCTGGAATTCCCGGAACTGTTCGGCCTGAATCCCGAAGTGGGACACGAACAGATGGCCGGACTGAATTTCCCGCACGGCATCGCCCAGGCGCTGTGGCACGGCAAACTCTTCCATATCGACCTGAACGGCCAGACCGGCCCGAAATACGATCAGGACCTGCGTTTCGGCGCGGGGGATGTGCGCCAGGCATTCTGGCTGGTGGACCTGCTCGAACGCAGTGACTATCGGGGTCCGCGCCATTTCGATTTCAAGCCCGCGCGCACCGAGGATTTCGATGGCGTATGGGCCGCGGCGGCCGGATGTATGCGGAACTATCTCATCCTGGCCGACCGGGCGAAGGCATTCCGGGCCGATCCGGATGTGCAAGAGGCACTGCGGGATTCGCGGGTGCAGGAGTTGGCCGAGCCCACCGCGGCCGACGGCTTGGCGGGTCTGCTCGGCGACCGTTCCAGCTTCGAGGAGTTCGATCCCGAGGCCGCCGGACGCCGGGGAATGGCCTTCGAGCGGCTCGATCAGCTGGCGCTGGAGCATCTGCTCGGTGCTCGCTGACCTGTGCGCGACGGCGTGACGCCGCCCGAGACGCGTCGGTAACTTGCGCGCGCGGGCGGTACCCTGACGGGCCGCCCGCGTCCGTAGGCGAGGCAGCCGACCGTCCGGCGAGCTCCGTTGTGCCACATCGTGATCGGGGCGTGATAGCAGCGTTATCGGTGTTTACGGGGCGTATCGTACGACGGGCGAAGATGTTCGGATGTCCTAAGGTTTCCGCGTGAAGCGGTGGGGTACTTAAGGTTCAAACTTCAAGATGAATCTTTCATCCGGCGGGCAATGCTGGAGCGTAACTCGACTGAGTTGGATCTCGTCGAGTGGCGTCGTCGTGCCCGTCGGGCTATGCTGCTGCGCGGAATGAATCAGGGTCTCTAACAGGGGATTCAGGTGTATACGGGGTGTACACCCGGGCTGTTTCTTTGAATGGTTGGTTACGGAACGGAAAGTGCGGAAGTTGGCCGTATCAGTAAATCCGCAGAACGGTCAGGCTGCCGGTTCCGGCAATCGAGATCTGCGCACGGCGGGTGGGGCGTTCGGCGCGTGTGCGGTTGTGGCGGCGGTCGCGGTGATGGGCGCGGTGATCTTCACTCCCGTCGATGAGCGCGTCTCGATGGCGATCGGTTGCAGTGCGGCTGCTGTCCTGGTATGCGCCATCGCCGCCACCGGCGTCTACTACGCGGCGCAGGCGCGCCGGTACCGGGCATTGGCCGAGGAGTCCGAGCGGACCCTCGAAGCGGTGCACCGCGAGGCATCGGCCCGGGTGAGCGCCGTGCGCGAGGAACTTTCGGCGCAGCTTGTCGCGGTCGGTGAGGATGCCGCCCTGCGGATCGAGGCCGCCGAGCGGGCCGTGGCGGACCGCACCGCGCAGGCCCGGCACAGCGAGCGCCGCCGCGCCTCGGCGATGGCCGCTTTCGCGGGCGCGGCCGGGCGGATGCAGGCCATGACCACCAGCATGCTGGCCGAACTGCGCGAGATGGAACATCGCCACGGCGATCCGAAAGTGCTCGCCGACCTGCTGCAACTCGACCACCGCACCGCCCAGGCCGGCCGCCTCGCGGACAGCGTCGCGGTGCTCAGCGGTGCGCGCACCGGACGACGCTGGGCCAAACCCATTGCGATGGAGTCGATTCTGCGCGGCTCGATGGGCCGGATCGCCGGATACCAGCGAATCCGGTTGCGCGTCATCGCCGAAATCGGCGTCGCCGGGCATGCGGCCGAGGGCGTGATGCACGCGCTGGCCGAACTGCTCGACAACGCCTGCAACTTCTCCCCGCCGACCACCGAGGTGCACGTCTACGCCGCCGAGGTTCCCGCGGGTGTGGTGGTCACGATCGAGGACAGCGGTCTGGTGATGAGCGAATCCGCGCTGCGCCGCGCGGAGGAGTCGGTGGCGGGCACGGGGGCGGGGGAGCGCTCGGATCTGTCCTCGCTCACCGGAACTCGGCTCGGTCTCGCGGTGGTCGGACATCTGGCCCGCAAGCATGGTCTGCGGGTGTCCTATCGGCCCTCGGCGATCGGCGGCACCGCGGTGGTCGTGGTGGTGCCACGCGATCTGATCGTGCGAGTGGACCGCGGCGCGCCCGCGGCGGTGTCGATCGCCTCCGCCCGCACCGAATTCCAGCAGCTACCCGCCGCGCGGTCGGATACCGCCGCCCATGCCCTCGCCGCTGCCACCGGATCGGCCGAGGCCGAAACCGTCACGGCCCCAGCCACATCGCCGCTACCGAAGCGACGCAGGGGCAGCACCTTGGCCGCCGTACATCCCGAGGGACTGGCCGAACCCGCCGGGCCGCCGAGCACGCCGGTCTCCCCGCCGCCGAAACCCTCCGCGATGGGTGCGTTCCAGCGTGCGATCAGCGGGCGCGACACCGAGGTCACCACCACCCCGTCCCCGACCGTGGAGAACGAATTATGACGACATCCGCGCCGTCCCAGCTGGGCTGGCTGCTCGAACAGCTGCTGTCCCGCACCCCGCAGACGCGTCATGCGCTGCTGCTGTCCAGCGACGGGCTCAAGATGTGCCATACGCCGGAGCTGACCATCGACAAGGCCGATCAGCTCGCGGCCATCGCGGCGGGTATCCAGAGTCTCTCGCACGGCGCGTCGGTCGAATTCGGCGACGCCAAAGGCGGTGTGCGCCAATCGATGACCGAATTTCACGGCGGGATCCTGTTCATCGTGCAGTCGGGTTTGGGCACGCATCTGGCGGTGGTCGCGACCGAGGAGGCCGACGCGGGCCTGGTCGGGCACAACATGGCCGAACTGGTCGAACAACTCGGCCACCATCTGGTGGCCCCACCGCGAAACGGGGGTACAGCGTGAGGTACTCGCGATGAGCAGGTCCGTCCGGGACGAGGGGCCCGATCGGCTCTACACGCTCACCGGCGGCCGCAGTAAACCCGATTCCGATGCGTTCGACCTGGTCACTCTCGTGGTCAGCGAATGCGCACCCAGTCCCGGCATGCAATCCGAACACGTCGCGATCCTGGACATGTGCCGGGCCCCGACCGCGGTGGTCGAGATCGCCGCCGAACTGCGGCTGCCGGTCGGCATCGTCACGATCCTGCTGTCGGATCTGCTGCACGCCGGGCGGATCACCGTGCGGCATCCGTATTCCGGTTCCACCGACCGCGGTGCGGGGTGGACCGGGGTCGCCGATGCCTCCACCCTCGAGAAGGTGCTCGTTGGACTTCGCAAACTTTGATCGGCCCGAGCGCGCGGACGCGCCGCTGCAGGACACCGCGCAGCACGGGCTGAAAATCGTCATCGTGGGCGGTTTCGGGGTCGGTAAGACCACCATGGTCCGGTCGGTCAGCGAGATCCGGCCGCTGGACACCGAGGCGACGATGACCGATGCCGCTGCGGGCGTTGACGATTCGTCCGCCGTGCCCGGAAAGTCCACGACTACTGTGGCATTCGACTTCGGCCGCATCACCATCGATGCCGAACATGTGCTGTACCTGTTCGGCGCGCCCGGCCAGGAGCGGTTCTGGTTCCTGTGGGACAGGCTGTTCACCGGTGCGCTCGGCGCGATCGTGCTCGTGGACCCGAACCGGATCGCGGACTGCTGGTACGCCATCGACCGGCTCGAATTCCAGCGCACGCCGTTCGTGGTGGCGTGCAACGACTTCGGCTCCCGGACCACCGATCCCGAGGAGGTGCGCGCCGCACTGGACCTGGATCCGCATGTGCCGCTGGTGCAATGCGATGCCCGATCCCGAGATTCGGGCAAGCAGGTCCTGATCACCCTCGTCGAGCATCTCTACGCAGATGCCGTCCCGACCCCGGAGTCCGCGCCATGACAACGCCCGAAGCCGGATACGACCACATCGGCGGCTGCCCGATGCACCCGGAGTCCTCGGTGGTGCCGCTGAGCGGGCCGCGGTTCCACACCGATCCGCATCGGCTCTACGAGGAGATGCGCAGCGCGCACGGGCCGGTGGTGGCGGTCGAGCTGGCGGGCGGGATTCCGGCGTGGCTGGTCATCGGCTATCGGGAACTGCATCAGGTGACCAGTGATCCGGATCTGTTCCCGCGCAATGTCGCACTGTGGAATCAGTGGCCGAACATCCCGCCGGACTGGCCGCTGTTGCCGATGGTCGGTCAGCCCATGCCCTCGATCTACTTCACCGCGGGCGCGGAACACCGTCGGCACGTGGCGATGGTGGAACCGGCGCTGGAATCGATCGATCCGTTCGAATTGCGCAGTACCTGTGAGGATCTCGCGGATCGGATGATCGACGTGTTCTGCGGGCGGGGCGAGGCCGAACTGGTCTCCGAATTCGCCGAGCCGCTGCCGGTGCTCGCGCTGGCTCGGTTGATGGGCTTCTCCGACGAGGAGGCCCCCGAACTCGCGTGGGCGATGAAGACCCTCGCCGATGGCGGCGCTCAGGCGCAGGCGGCCTATCAGCGGTTCACCGAACTCGCGCACGGCCGGGTGCATCGGGAACGAGAACGCCCGGGCCGCAACATGATCACCGCGATGATCGAGTTCCCGGAGCCGTTCACCGACGAGGAGTACGGCTACGACGTGCAGGCGGTGCTGGCCGCGGGACATCTGACCACGGCGGACTGGCTGATCAACTCGCTGGGGCTGATGCTGACCGAGGAGCGCTTTGCGGTCGCGTTCGGCGGCGGGCGGCGCAGCGTGGATCAGGCCATGAACGAGGCGCTCTGGGAGGACGCGCCCAACCAGATCCTCGCGGGACGCTGGGCCTCGCGCGATACTCGGTTGGCGGACAAGGTGATTCGCGCCGGTGACATGTTGCTACTCGGCCTGGGCGCGGCCAACGGTGATCCGCACGTGCGCGCGCATCTGGGCGACGGTGCGGATCTCGTGCATGCGGGCAACAGCGCGCATTTCGCGTTCAGTCACGGTGAGTATCGCTGCCCGTTCCCGGCGCAGCAGATCGCCGAGATCATCGCCCGGACCGGTATCGAGGTGCTGCTGGATCGGCTGCCCGATATCGATCTGGCGGTGCCGCCGCACAACCTGGTGCGCAGGCCGTCGCCGTTTCTGCGCGGAATGTCTTCTCTACCAGTTAATTTCACTCCTGTTCGCGCAGTCGGAGGTATCCAGTGAGCAGTCAATGTCCGCTAGCTCCCGGCGGCGGCGTCAGGCCCGGCGGCGGTAGCGAGCGTAACCACGTAGGGCCAGCCGAGGTCGGCATGGTTATCGACCCGATGATCGGCGATCTGGGCGGGGAGACCGCGCGATTGCGCGACGAGGGTCCGCTGACTCGCATCGAGTTGCTGGGCGTGCCGGCCTGGACGGTGACCGATCATCAGATCGCACGGCAGCTGCTGGTCGATTCGCGGCTGGTCAAGGACATCGGTTCCTGGTCGCTGTGGACCTCCGGCGCGGTGACCCGGGAGTGGCCGCTGATCGGCATGATCGATGCGGGCCGATCGATGTTCACCGTCGACGGCCCCGAACACCGGCGGCTGCGGATCAAGACCACCCAGGCGCTCACGCCGCGACGGCTCGAGGCGCTACGGCCCACGATCGAGCGATTCACCACCGAACTGCTGGATGATCTCACCGTCGCGGGGAATGCCGGCGAGGTCGTGGACCTGAAGGCGGTTTTCGCCTATCCGCTGCCGATGCGTGTGATCAGCGAGCTGATGGGCGTGGATCGCGCCGATCATCCGATGCTGCTCGAGCGGTGGAAGGCGTTCTTCTCGCTGCTGACCCCGCAGGAGGAGCGGCTGCGGATCATCGAGGAGATGATCGCGTACTTCACCGCCATGGTGCGCGAGCGCACCGCGCACCCCACCGACGATCTGACCAGCGCGTTCATCCAGGCCGACGAGGGCGGTGAGCCGCTGACCGAGGAGGAGATCGAGGGTAACCTGCGCGCCCTGATCGCCGCCGGGCACGAGACCACGGTCAGCCTGATCATCTCGGCCGTGCGCGCGCTGCTGACCCATCCGGACCAGCTGGAGAAGGTGCGCAGTGGCGAGGTCGGGTGGAAGCAGGTCATCGAGGAGACCCTGCGCTGGGACGGCCCGGTGATCCACCTGCTCATGCGGTTCGCGACCGAGGACATCACGGTGGGCGACACCGTGATCGAGCAGGGCGAGGGCGTGGTCATGTCGTACCGGGCGATCGGCCGGGATCTCGCGGTGCATGGCGAGGACGCCGACGAGTTCGACATCACCCGCCCGACCGCCCACCGCAACATCTCCTTCGGCTACGGCCCGCACATCTGCCCGGGTGCCGCGCTGGCCCGGCTCGAGGCCGCGATCGCGCTGCCCGCGCTGTTCGAGCGTTTCCCGGACCTGAGCCTGGCCGTCCCGGCCGAGGAACTGCACAATCTGCCGGTGCTCACACAGAACGATCTGGCAAGCCTCCCGGTCCGTCTCCAGTCTGCTGAGCAGTAGCTTTCGGCAGCAACCGCCGAACAGCAGCACACCGGGCCGTGTCGCGTCGAGACTCGATTGAGCTGCCGACCCGACGCACCGACCTCGGACGTGCCCAGCGGCGAAGCGTCTCTGTCCGCTGGGAGTCGCCCGCGAAGCGAAAGGCTCAGCAAGAACACCTGAAGGGTTTTCGGCGCGGGCTCGCCGTTCACCCCTCGAAGCGCATGGGCGAAGCCCGAGTCTCGAGGGGTGGACGGCGAGTCTTACAGCGCCGAAAACCCGCCGGAGCGGAGCGGAGGCAGAAGATTCAGCTAGGCAATTTCTGTAACGTGTTCTAACTTGGGAGGTGTCCGGTACCCAGCGAAAGGCGCATGACCGATGGCACCTGTCATCCCGCAGCACGACGAGCCCGACTACCTGCACCGTGAACCGCTGCCGGTCGACATCCTGATCCGCTCCCTGGATCGCTATGCCGATCGGACGGCGATGTACGTCGGGGACACCGAGCTCACCTACCGGCAGGTCCGTGATCAGATCAGCCGTTTCACCCAGGCGTATGCGGCCCTGGGCATAGCGTCGGGTTCCGCGATCGCGATCCTGTCCGCGAACCGGCCCGAGGTCCTGATCGCCCAGGGCGCGAACGCGTTGTCCGGGATCCGGTCGATGGCGTTGCATCCGATGGGTTCGCTGGAGGATCACGCCTACGTCCTCGAGGATGCGGGCATCGACACCCTCGTCTACGACCCGGGCGCCTTCGAGGAGCGCGCCGCGCAGCTCGCGCCGCGGGTTCCGGGACTGAAGAATCTGCTCGCCTTCGGCCCCACTCAGGCCGGCGTCGATCTGCTGGCCGAGTCCGAGAAGTTCGAGCCGCGCAAACTCGTCGGACCCAGCACCGGCCTGGACGACGTGTTCAGCCTCGCCTACACCGGCGGCACCACCGGTAAGCCCAAGGGTGTGCAGATCAGCAACCGCGGCACCGCGACCATGCTGCGCATCCAGATGACCGAATGGGAATGGCCCAGCGAGACAAGGTTTCTCGTCTGCACACCGTTGAGCCACGCGGGCGGCGCGTTCTGGAATCCGACCAGCATGCGCGGCGGCTCGATCGTGGTGCTGCCCGGATTCAATCCGGAGAAGCTGTGCCAGGCCGTCGAGAAGTACAAGATCACCGCGACGATGCTCGTGCCGACCATGCTCTACGCCCTGCTGGACTACCCGGATCTGGACAAGTACGACCTGTCGAGTCTGGAGACCGTCTTCTACGGCGCGTCGGCCATCTCCCCGGCGCGGCTGGCTGAGGCGATCGAGCGGTTCGGCCCGATCTTCTTCCAGTTCTACGGCCAGGCCGAATGCCCGATGGCGATTTCGGCGCTGCGCAAGGCCGATCACGATCTGAGCCGCCCCGAGCGGCTGTCCAGCTGCGGGCGTCCGGTGCCGTGGCTGCACGTCGCGCTGCTGGACGACGAGGGCAACGAGGTGCCCGACGGCGAGCCCGGCGAGATCTGTGTGCGCGGCCCACTGATCATGCAGGGCTATCTGAACAAGCCCGAGCAGACCGCCGAGGCGACCAAATTCGGCTGGCTGCACACCGGCGACGTGGCCCGCAAGGACGACGAGGGCTACCTCTACATCGTCGACCGCAAGAAGGACATGATCGTCTCGGGCGGGTTCAACGTCTTCCCGCGCGAGGTCGAGGATGTGCTCTCGGCCCATCCCGCGGTGTCCGCCGCGGCGGTGATCGGCGTCCCGGACGAGAAGTGGGGCGAGTCCGTCACCGCGATCGTGGTGTTGCGGTCGGGCCAGAGTGTGTCCGCCGAGGAGCTCCGGGCGCTGGTCAAGGAACACAAGGGTGCGGTGCACGCGCCCAAAACCGTCGAATTCGCCGACAGCATCCCGGTCAGCCCGCTCGGCAAGCCCGACAAGAAGGCCCTGCGCGCCCGCTACTGGGAGGGCACCGGGCGTCAGGTGAACTGACGTCCGGTCCCTGCCCGCTCCGGCTCCCGTGCGCCCCTGCCCGGGAGTGCATCCGGCGTCGGGTGCGCACTGGAATACGTTGCGTACCTTGGCATAATGGATCGTGACTGCTCGGTGTCCGGTCTCGGAACTGGAATGGTCGCGCGCCCATTCGGAGGTTCCGGATGGGCGCGCGACCGTGTGTGCGTTCAGATCATCGCGCGCAGTGCGCCTTCCGGCTCGACGCCCATGGAAGTAAGAGCGACCGAGTGGTACAGCGATCCGGGGGTGTGGATGGCGTGTTGCAGGCCGACGTGGGCGTCTCGCCAGAAGCGTTGCAGCGGAGTGCGTTTGCGTGCGGCGTTGCCGCCGGAGCGGGCGAAGATCTGGTCCACCGCGTCGACCGCGCGCCAGGCGCTGCGAACCTGGTTGCGGCGCACCAGGGAACGATCCTCGAAGGTGATCGGCTTGCCCGCGTCGGCCAGATCGTAGAGGCGGCTGACGCCGTCGATGAGCTGGGTGCGCGAGGCGGCGATTTCCGCGGCCGCCTCCGAAATCACCGACAGCACATAGGGATCGTCCTTGATCCGGGTGCCCATCGCGTTGACCCGCTCGCGCTGATAGTCCAGATGCGCGGCCAGGGCGCCCTCGCAGATGCCGACCACCGCGGAGGTGATGCCGAGCGGGAACATCGCCCAGAAGGGCATCTTGTAGAGGGTTTCGGTGCGCCCGGCGCGCTCGGCGGCGAGTTCGCCCTCGGCGACCTCGGTGGAGTCGATCGTGCGGTAGGCGGGCACGTACGCGCCGTCCACGACGACGTCCTTGCTGCCGGTGCCGCACAGGCCGATCACATCCCACGAGTCGTCGATGATCGTGTAGTCCTCGCGCGGAATCACCACGTGGATCACCCGGGGCGGGGTGGTCGGCGCGCCGTCCGCGGCGCAGACCAGCGCGCCCAGCACGACCCAGTCGCAGTGGTCGGTGCCGGAGGAGAAGTTCCAGTGCCCCTTGACGATATAGCCGTCGTCGGTGATCGTCGCGGTGCCCTGGGGTGCGTACGGGGAGGCCATCCAGGTGTCCGGATTCTCGCCCCACAGCTCGTTCTGCAGGCGGCGGTCCAGCAGCGCCATCTCCCACGGATGCACCCCGCCGACTCCGCACACCCAGCCGGTGGATCCGCACCGCTTCGCCACCGCCATCACCGCCTCGGCGAAATCGCGGGGATGCGCGGCATATCCGCCGAATTCGGCGGGTTGCAGCAGGCGCATCACACCGGTCCGGCGGACCAGCGCGACGCTCTCGTCCGAGAGCTTGCCCCCGCGCTCGGTCGCGTCGGCGGCCGCGGCGAATTTCGCGGCCACCTCCTCGACTCGGCGAACCACCTCGTGCGACATCCACGGACCTCCGAAACTGCTGTCGTTGAGCTCCCCACACCGTAGTGAGGACGTCTTCGACGGTAGGCCGGAATGACGATGGTCACGATGGTCGTGCCCGCTCATCGGACATGCGCCGACGCGGGGGCCGCCCGCGGACGGCTAGGACTTCAGCAGGCCCGAATCACGGATCGCCTCGGCCAGCGGTTCGATCACCGCTGGATCGTGCGGTGTGGGGATGTAGATGATCGCCAGGTCCAGGCCCTTGTCCTCGAATGCGGAGATCTGTTCCAGCAGTTGGCCGTAACTCTGGCCCGGCTCCAGCCGCTGATGGGCGGACAGGGTGATCTCGGCCGGGTCGCGGCCGATGTCGGCGCAGTGCGCGGCGAGCACCTCGCGCTTGTGCGCGAACTCCTCGGGTGTTCCGCCGACGAAGTTCCAGTGCTGCGCGTAACGGGCGGTGATGCGCAGGGTGCGCTTCTCGCCGTTGCCGCCGATGCAGATCGGCGGGTGCGGCTGCTGCGGGCCCTTGGGCTCGTTGCGCGCGTCCTTCAACTGATAGAACTTGCCGTCGAAACTGGTTGTCTCCTGGCTCAACAGGCCGATCAGAACCTGGCAGGCCTCCTCGAAACGGTCGAGCCGCTCGCGGATGCTGCCCAACTCGATGCCGTATGCGCCGGACTCCTCCTCGTTCCAGCCCGCGCCGATGCCCAGTTCGAGCCGTCCATCGGAGATGATGTCCAGTGCCGCAGCCATATTCGCCAATACCGCCGGGTGCCGGTAGTGGATTCCGGTCACCAGCGTGCCCAGCCGCAACCGCGTGGTGGCCTGGGCCAGGGCGGTGAGCGTCGTCCAGCCCTCGAGGCACGGGCCGGTGGAATCGGAGAAGATCGGATAGAAGTGGTCGAAGGTCCAGCCGGACTCGTAGACGTCGATCTGGTCCGCGGCCCGCCAGACCGCCAGCATGTCGGCCCAGGTGGTGTTCTGCGGTGAGGTTTTGAAGGCGAATCGCATGGGTGCAACGCTACGATCTGGAGTGTGCTCCAAGTCAAGCGGCCTGCGGAAACGCGTCCGATCGGCCGTGTGGACGGGGCCCTGAGCGAGTCACCTGCACAGCCGAGCGGAAGCGAGGTGGAGCCATGAGTGAGCCGACGAGTCGAGTCGCGGCGGGCGGGGGCGGGATGACCGCCTGGCAGGTCGCCCGGCCGGGGCCGATCTCCGGCGGACCGCTGGCGCGGGTCCGTGCGCCCATTCCGGAGCCGGGCCCGGGTGAGTTGCTGGTGCGGATGCTGGCCTGCGGGGTGTGCCGTACGGATCTGCATGTGGCCGAGGGGGATCTGCCGGTGCATCGGCCCGGGGTGATACCCGGGCACGAGATCGTCGGCGAGGTGGTCGCGCGGGGCGTGGACGCCACCGAGGAGTTCGCGGTCGGGGACCGGGTGGGCGTCGCGTGGCTGCGGCATACCTGCGGGGTGTGCCGGTTCTGCCGCCGCGGTGCGGAGAACCTGTGCCCGCACTCCCGCTACACCGGCTGGGACGCCGACGGGGGATATGCCGAATTCACCACGGTGCCAGCCGATTACGCGCACCCGCTGCCATCCGGATATACCGATGCGGAGTTGGCGCCGCTGCTGTGCGCCGGCATCATCGGATATCGGGCGTTGCAGCGGGCCGCGCTGCCCGAGGGCGGGCGGCTGGGTATCTACGGATTCGGTGGCAGTGCGCATCTGGCCGCCCAGGTGGCGCTGGCGCGCGGGGCGCAGGTGCATGTCATGACCCGTGATCCCGCCGCGCGGGAGTTGTCCCTGGCGCTCGGGGCGGCCTCGGCGCAGGGCGCCGCGGATCCGCCACCGGTACCGCTGGATGCGGCGATCCTGTTCGCACCGGTCGGGACTTTGGTACCGCCGGCCATGGCGGCGCTGGACCGTGGCGGTGTGCTGGCGATCGCCGGTATCCACCTCAGTGATGTTCCGGCGCTGAACTATCAGCGTCACCTGTTCCAGGAGAGGGAGATTCGGTCGGTGACGGCCAACACCAGAACCGATGCCCGCGAGTTCCTGGCCTTCGCCGGTGCGCATCGGCTCGAGGTGACGGTGCACCCCTACGGGCTGGACAACGCGGATCGCGCGCTGTCGGATTTAGCGCACGGAAAGTTTGCGGGAGCAGCCGTTCTCATTCCTGACACGCCGTAGACACGCCGAGTTTTGCAGGTAGAGATCCTGATTCACCCACTTTGCCCCAGTATCTGGTGCTTTGCTGGAGACGTACACGGCGAGTGGAGGGTGGAGGCGAGTCGATGCATCGAGTATCGCAGCAGGACCATGCTCGTAGCGTGCGGCCGTGGGTGTGGGCGCCGCTGATCGCGGTGGTGGTGATCTCTGCCGCGGTATGGGCGGTGCGACCGGATCCGACGGCCTGCCGGACCGCCGCGCCCGGCGCGGTGCCGCGCCCGGCCACCATGAGCGTTCCGAATACGCCTGCGGCCCAGCGAATTCCGATCACCGAACAGGTCGATCCGCCGGTGCTCGCGCAGGCCCGGTACTACACGTTCGGTCCGGATGTGGCCTGCTCGTTCCTGGGCCTGCCGTCGGACGGCTACTACGTCGGAGTGCCGACGGACGAATACGACGGCAGCGCGGCTTGCGGCGGTTACGTGGACCTGTACGGTCCGCTCGGGTCGGTGCGCGCGCAGATCGTGGATCACTGCCCGGGATGCGCTGCGCACCAATACGATCTGAGCGCCGCGGCCTTCGCGCGGATCGCCGATCCCGGCTCCGGAGTCGCGCAGATCGGCGTCAGCCGCGTGCACAATCCCTCGCCTTCGCCGGATCTGGTGTATCGGATCGAGGACGGCTCCTCGTCCGATTGGCTGGGCATTCAGTTCACCGATACCGGAAATCCGTTGAGCCGGATTGAGATTCGTCCGATTGCGGGCGGTGACGGGCATACCCTGACGCGGCGCATGGACAACTTCTGGACGATCTCCGGGGCCGGGGCGGGCCCGTTCACCGCCCTGGTGACCGATGCGGACGGTCACCAGGCCGTCGTGCCCGGCATCGTCGTGGATCCGGGGCGGTCGCGGCACACCGGTCGCAGCCTCTACGCACTTCCCGCGCAGGTGCCGGTGGCTACGGTCTCGCGGCCCGCGCCGGCGTCGATGACGTCCGCGGTGGCCGTCTGCTCCTGAGCCGGGCGTCTCGGTGAGCCGGGCGTATGCGATCATCGGGTGGAACGCGTTCTCATCCGTCGCGGGCGGGCAGTGCACCAGGAGGCAGGCGATGGCCGATCGGAACACAGCGAATCAGCAGGGGGCCGCGCGGTTCTCGGCGGCACGACCGCTGCGGCGTCGCCTGGGCGTCCGGGTGACACGGCTGAATCAGGTGCCCGCCGGGACGATGGTGGACCTGCCCGGCCGCGGCCGGACCTATCTGGTCGACATCCCGGGTCCCGACGGCGCCCCGACGCTGATCCTGTTGCACGGTATGGTCACCACCGCGATGCTCAACTGGTTCCCCGCGCTCGAGGAACTGTCCGGCAGGTATCGCGTGGTGCTGTTCGACCAACGCTGGCACGGGCACGGAATCCGTTCGCCCCGTTTCGATCTGGACGATCTGGCCGAGGATGTGATCGCGGTCGCGGATCTGGTCGGCGTCGAGCGCCCGATCCTGGCCGGATACTCCATGGGCGGCATCGTCGCCCAGCTCGTCGCGCATCGGTTCCCCGGGCGAGTCGGTGGAATCGTGCTGTGCGCCACCACCTATCGCTTCCGCGAGACATGGCGCGAGCGGGCCTTCCACGGCGGTATGGGCGCCTTCGGACGGCTCACCTCCGGGGCAGCCTCGCGCCGGGTGACGACTATCGGTGAGCGCCTGCCCGGATTGCCGCAGATCTCCTGGGAGACCGGGCGATTGGATCGCTGGGCCCGGTCGGAGATGCGCAGCGTGAGCGGCTGGGGGATGGCGCGGGCCATCGCCGAACTGGGCGCCTTCGACTCCTCGTCATGGCTCGGAACGCTGAAAGTGCCTGCGGCGGTGGTCGTCACGACGCGCGATCGGGCGCTGCCGGTGCACCGGCAGCTGGAGATGGCCAAGCTGATCCCGGGTGCGGAGCTCTTCCTGGCCAGGGCGGGTCATGCGGCCTGTGTCCTCGAGACCGACGCGTTCGTCCCCGCCCTGCTGGACGCCTGCGCTGCGGTCGCCGCCCGGCTGTGATCAGCGACGCTGAACGCGGCTGACCGGAGGTTCGATCTTCGCCCGGTTCGCCAGGTAGGCGTTGAACGCGTCGAGATCGGCCGGGCCGACCGCGCTCTGCTTGCCCTGGGTGAAGACGCTGAACCCGTCCCCGCCGGAGGCCAGGAAGTTGTTGGTCGAAACCTGGTACACCGCAGCGGGATTCAAGGTCTGTCCCGCGATCCGCACGGTGTCGTCGAGGATTTTGTGCCCCTTGGGCGCGGAATCGGAGTAGGAGTAGGTGATACCGGCCACCGACAGCACCCCGGGCGTGGTCGTGTTGTCCCACTGCTGCTCCAGCAGATTCAGGATCTGCTCGCCGGTCAGGGACACGGTCACCACCTCGTTGCCGAAGGGCTGGACCGTGTACGCCTCCTCGTAGGTGATCGCGCCGCCGTTCAGATCCGCCCGCACGCCACCGGGATTCATGAACGCGGCCACGGCGTGGTCGGGCGCCATGGCCGCGAGCATGGCATCGGCGATCACATCGCCCAGCGGGGAATCCCCGCCCGGGGCGGGCTCATTGGACAGCGGTCCGGCGGTGGTGCCGATCACGTGTTCGGCGCGCGGGCGAGCCTGATCGGCGAAGAAGCCGACGAGTTTCGCGGCGGCCGGATCGGGCGTCACGGTCCGGGTGACCACGCGATTGACCGCCTTCGCATCGACGGTCCCGTCGTGGAATCGCAGGGTGACGTCGGTGATCAGACGGCCGTACGACGCCGCCTGCGTCACCACCTTGCCCGCGATCGTGCAGTCGTAGGCCTGATGGGAGTGCGCGGTGAACAGCACTTTCACCCGGGGATCGATGCGGTTGGCCAGCGTGGTGACGTTCGGGCTGATATTCGCGCAGCCGTTGTAGTCGATCGCGGCGCCGTGCGTGCGCTGCGCGCCGCCGTCGTGCACCAGCGCCACCACGGCCTGCGCACCCGCGGCGACTATTTCGGGGACGTACTTGTTCACCGCGTCGGCCTCGTCGCCGAAGGTGTAACCCCGGATGGCATCGGGCATCACGATATCCGCGGTCGTCGGGGTGACGGTGCCGACGACGCCGATCTTGTGACCGCCCACCTGCAATATCGTCCACGGTTTCAAACCGGGCGGCAGCTGGCCGTTCGCATCGGTGACGTTGGCCGCCAGATACGGGAAGGCGGCCCCGGTGAACGACTGTCCGGGGGAGCAGCCGTCGGCGGCGCAACCGCCCTCCTGCAATCGGGTCAATTCGGCTGTGCCATGGTCGAATTCGTGATTGCCGACCGCGGAGGCGGCCACGCCCAGTTCATCGAGGTAGTCGATGGTGGGCTCATCGTGGAACAGCGCCGAGACCAGCGGGCTGGCGCTGATATTGTCCCCGGCCGACAGGATCGCGCTGGCCGGATAGGCGGCCTTCAGCTTCGCCAGGTGCGTGGCCAGGTATGCCGCGCCGCCGGCCTGATACGCACCGACGTGCCCGTTGCTCCCGTCGGGCGGTTCCAGATTGCCGTGCAGATCGTTGATCCCGAACAGATGCACCTCGCCAGGCTGTGCCGCGGGCAGATTGTCGGTCGAGACGAGCGGCACCTGGCTGGCATGCGGTGAGTTCGACGGTGCGGTACCGTGACCCCCGCAGCTGACCACCAGTACCACGCCGATCACGGCGATCATCACTTCGAGCAGGCGGCGACGCAGCTTCATAACCCTCGACTCTGACAGCCCGATGCTGCGTCCGCACGGCGCCCGGGTGAATTTCCGGCGCTGTCCCGAATTACCAGTGCAGCCCCGGGATTCGGTTGGTGATTCGAGTAGCAGTTTCCGGCATCCCCATCAGTGGCTGCACGATCGGGGCCAATGCCAGTAACGGGCTTCGGCTTTCGGTCGCACCGGCGTCCGGGCGGTCAGCGCCGGGCCTGGCCGCAGTGGATTCGCCGACCATCCGGAATCCGCGGTGCAGGACAGCCTTCTTCACCGAGGGCATCACGGTGTCCACGACCTGCGCGAAGGTGCCGATCGGCGTATCGATGCGGGTCGGCCGTTCGGTCAACGCGCGCACCACGATCGCCGCGGCCTGATCGGGAGTGTGCACCGGGAGCGAGCGGTACAGATCGGTCGGCGCGATCATCGGAGTGCGCACCAGCGGCATCCGCACCGAGGTGAAAGTGATTCCGGCATCGGCGTTCTCCACGGCCGCGATCTCGCTGAACGTGTCCAGCGCGGATTTGCTCGCCACGTACGCGGCGAAGCGCGGCAGTTTGGTCTGCACGGCGATGGAGGAGATGTTGACGAAATGCCCGAACCGGCGTTCGCGCATCTCGGGCAACACGGCCAGGATCAGCCGGACCGCGCCGAAGTAGTTCACCGCCATGGTCCGCTCGAAATCGTGCATCCGGTCGGTGGAGTTGAGCACCGAGCGGCGGATCGAGCGGCCCGCGTTGTTGACCACGTAGTCGATGTGACGATGGTCCGCGAGCACCTGTTTGACCAGCAGCTCGACCGCCTTGCCGTCGGTGATGTCGCACGAATATGACTGTGCCGCACCGCTGTTCGCGCGCACCTCGGCCGCGGCGGCCTCGAGCTCGTCGGTGCTGCGGGCAACCATCAGGACGGTGGCGCCGCGGCGGGCGACAGCGTGCGCGGTGGCCAGGCCGATACCCGAGGACGCGCCGGTGATCAGCACGATCCGCCCGCGCAGGGGGTCGCCGTCGGTGCGGCGCGCCCGATCCGGATCCATCCGGCTGCGCCAGAACTCCCACAACTTCCCGGCGTACTGCTCGAATGCGGGCGGAGTGAGGCCGCGTAGCTGGGCGCGGGTGGAATCGGAGACGAATTCCGAGGCGAACGTCACGTGCGGTGCGACCTCGGCCGGAATTCCGAACTGCTGCAACAGATAATCGCGCAGCTGCGGCACGCCCGGGACCTTGCCGAGCATGGTCAACGCGCCCTGGCTGCCGGGCAGTGTGCCCAGTCCGGCGGGTGCGCCCGCGGCGCGGGCCAGTGCGGCGTAGATCTGCGCGAACGGCTGCGGTTCCGGGTTGACCAGGTGGAAGGTGCGGCGGTTCAGGCCTGGTCGGCGGATCAGTTGGCCCATGGCCGCGGCCACGTAATCGACCGGAACGATATTGGTGCAGCCCAGATCCGGCAGCACCATCGGCAGTTCCGAGGGCAGTGCGCCAAGCCGGGCGATGGCGGAGAAGAAATAGTAGGGACCGTCGATCTTGTCCATCTCGCCGGTGGTCGAATCCCCGGCGATGATGGCCGGGCGGTAGACCCGCCAGCGCAGTCCCTTGCTCTCGCGGACCAGCTTCTCGGCGGCGAATTTGGTTCGGTGGTAAGGAGATTCGAGATTCTGGCCGAGATCGAAATCGTCCTCGAAGAATTTGCCGCGGTGATCGCCCGCGACCGCCACCGACGAGACGTGGTGCAGGACCGCGTCGAGCCCGGTGGCCAGCTCTATCACCGCGCGGGTGCCGATGACGTTGGCGGCGAAGGCGGTTTCCTCGTCGGCGGTCATGTCGTAGACCGCGCCGAGGTGGATCACATGGTCGGCCTCCGGCGGATCATCTTGCAGCCCAAGATTTTTCGAGGTCAGGTCGCCGATCAGCGGAAACACCCGGTCGGTCGCCCGCCAGCCCGCGGCGAGCTCGGCGAGCTTGGCGGCGGAGGCCTCGCGCACGAGGATGTGGATCACCGCCTCGGGATCACTGGTGAGCAGATCCTGAACAACCCGGCGGCCGAGAAATCCGGTGCCGCCCGTCACGATATACGAAACCATCGCCCCTCCTGCATGTCGAACATGGTGTGGCGCAACAACTCCGGCTGCGCATGGCACTGTTGGTCCGACATTCGGCGGTGGATGCGGACGTGAGAATCGGCCGCGCTGGACTGCTTCCCTAGCAGGCGTTGGGCCGAGGTAGGAACACCGTCGTGCCTAACTGATGAGTAACTTTAGCGGGCGGAAATTGTCACCGCAACCAAACGGCGCTCCCCGTGGTGTGGGACGTATCACCACGTGGGAGCGCCGATTGATATCTGTGTCAACGGTTTTCAGATAAACCCCGCAGGGTTGGTTACCTTTGGGCGTACTGAATGTGACCTTCGGGCATACCGGATTTCGGAGAAGGCCGGTACCTTCAGCCCTGCCTGCGGGTCGGGAATTCCGCGGCGAGCTCGCGGAACATCGCCGAGTTGAAATCGAAGGCGCGCTGACATTCGCCCAGCACCCGCTGCTTCTCGAGATCGTCCACGGCCAGCGCGTCGAGCAGTTCGCGGTATTCGCGCTTGAACGCCGCCGGATTCGGAATCTGGTCGAAGACGTAGAACCGCACGCCGTCGCCACGCTTGGGCAACTGCCACAGCTTCTCGGCGGTCCCCCGGATGACCTGCCCGCCGGAAAGATCCCCGAGGTACCGGGTGTAGTGGTGCGCGACATACCCCGCGGGCCACTCCCGCGCGCATTCCCGCACTCGCTCGGCATACGCGGCGGTGGAGGGCAGCGGATCCAGGTCGTCACGCCAGTTCGCGCCGCCGAGATGCGCCAGATCGTCCTCCAGATGCGCCACCCGGGCCAACTCGGGGCGGACGAACGGCCCCGCCACCGGATCGGCCGCCAGCGCGTCGCCATGCTCCTCGAGCGCGCGGTAGACATGCCACAACTGCCCGGTATACCGGTAGAACGCCGCGACCCCCAGCCCGCCGCCGAGCATATCGCTCATGAACGTGGAGTTCTCCGCGTCCGCGTGCTGCCGCTCGGTAGCGGTGCGAATCTGTGCGGAAAAGGGCGCGGGCGCTGTGGTGTCGGGCATGGTCCTATGTCCTCACGTCGTTCCCGGGCGTGGCTCCGGCCTACTATGGGTTACCTAACTTCCCACCGACCATACCTGGTCGACGCCGCTGCGGAATCAAACTTTCGGACGAGAACGAATCGTCCGAGGATGCCCCGCCGAACCTCGGGATCAGATCTTGACGTTTGCCCACTTGGCGAATCGGGTGAGGGGATCGGTGCCGCGCCGAGTCTTGGCCAGGACACGGATCGTCTCGTGGACCTGAGGGTGGTTGCGGGTCAGTTCGGGGGCGACTCGGCGGGCTTGTTCGAGGGTCAGGAGTGAGCGTTGTTTGTCGCCGTGCAGCAGCCACGCCCGGGAGAGGTCGATGAAGTGGTGTCCGGCGCGCGAGGGTGCGACGGAGGCGGGCAGTCGGATCTGCTCGGCCCGGGATACGGCCGTGGTGCCGTCGGACAACTCGACCGGCACCGCCACCGAATGGATGTCGACGTTCGACGGCCGGAAGCCGGTTCCGTAGTGGTTGAACCGGACTGATCCGATCGCGGCGGCGATGTCCTGGGCTCCGCGCAGATGGGATTCGGCCGTGTCGTTGTCGGCCGCGCGTGCCGACAGGATCGAGCCGCGCAGATGCAGGGCGCCACGGACCGCAAGAAGATTCGCTGTGGTCGGAATGCGCTCGCTTGCGGTGTAGGCGCGTTCGATGGTGCGCAGGCCGCCGACGTATGCCCCGGAATAGAGCATGATCAGCGCGCGATTGTACTCCGCGGCGATCGGCCATATCGGATCGCTGCTGCGTTCGGCCGCCCAGGCGCACCGTTCGGCGGCTAATCCGGCCAGGTCCAGATAGCCGTATTGGTAAGCGAACAGCATCGCTTTCGAGTATGCGTAGGCCATGGTCGAGTAGACCTGCTCGAGCTGTCGACCTGGGTTCTCGATGTCGGCGAGCTGGTGCAGGCCGAGCAGGATATCCGGCAGATCGTCGATCATGTCGGAGTATCGGGCGCGGCGCATACCCTCCCGGACACCATCGAGCGAGGCGGTCAGATCCTCGAAACTCATTGGTACCGAGGGTGATTCGTCTGTGAACGCGACTATCGCGCGACGCAGATCGGGGATGAGCGCATGGGCTGCGGCATCCGAGCGTCCCGGAGCGTAGGGCTGCCCTGTGAGTTCTCCGATCCCGACTCCGAGGGCGCGGGCAACTGCCGTGATGAAAGCCGGTGATGCGGGCCGAGTGCCCTGCTCGACCTTGCGCAAGAGCGACAGCGAGATATTGGCCTTGTGGGCGAGCTGTTCCTGAGTAAGCCGTGCGAGTCTGCGCGCCCTACCGGTGCGATCGCCGACCCCCATCTCGTCCATACCACCGAGGGTGCCACAGCGTGTGTCACTCCGCAGTCTTCCCGCACACAAGGGTTGAAGTCGGCCCCGCCGTCGTGCTTGCGACCCCTGACCGCGATGGCGGGTGCTTCCCGACTGACAGGAGGCATGGTGGTGAGGCGCAACCCTACGGCGCTCGGTGTGGTTGATGCGGACGGTGAGGCGTATGAGTGGCAGCGGGCTCAGGTTTTGCGGTTGGCGCGGCATCTCGGGTACGCGGTGATCTGGGCTGCTGAGGATTCGCTACTGCCTCTGGTGGATCAGGTGCGGGCGGCGGATGTCGATGTCGTGATCGTGTCGTCGACCGATCAGGTGGATGCGCTGACCCTCAATGCGGTCATGTCTGTTGTTCCGGTGGAATCTGTTTGTCCGCGAATGAGTTTCGCTCGCTGGGGGGATACTCGGCCGGAGTGGCGCGGATGATCGGGCTCGGGTGGGGGATCGTCGTGGGGCTTCCGCTGGCTGTACTCGCCTGGGCGTGCTTGTCTCGTCGGTCCTGAGCGTCCACCGGGTAGTTGTGCCGCTGTTCGTCAGCTCGCTGGTTATCGGGGTGTCGGGGCCTGGCGCTGGTGAGCGGTGTTGCGAATCGGGCTGTGTTGCAGCGGGTGTGGCGACGGTGTGGGAGTGGGTGAATTGTCGTATATTCCGTTTGTCGGTGACGTCGGACGCTCGAGGCCGATTAGCACGAAAGTGCTTTCGCGGCAATGTGAATCGTCCAGGATCGGGTGGCTTCGGTTGTGGTGAGCGGCATTAGGCGAGGTCGGCGGATGGGTATCGCGACGCGCCCGGAGAGTGCGACACGGGCCGATCTTTTTCCGGGGCTACGTAGGTCTGGTGTCAGCGAATGTGGCCGTGTTACAACGGAGTTACGTGTAGTTGTTGTTGCTAACTAATTGGAGGGCGTGAATCATGTGTGGAATCGCGGGCTGGGTGTCGTTCGACTCCGACCTGACCCAGCAACAGCGTGTCCTCGACGCGATGACCGAGACCATGGCCTGTCGCGGCCCGGACGGGCGCGGCACGTTCGTGCGCACACACGGCGGGCTGGGGCACCGGCGCTTGGCCATCATCGATCTGCCCGGTGGTACGCAGCCGATGAGCGTGAGCACCCCGGCCGGTGACATCGGCATGGTGTATTCCGGAGAGTCCTACAACTTCCACGAACTGCGTGCCGAGCTGACCGCGCGGGGTCACACCTTCCGGACCGACAGTGACACCGAGGTCGTGCTGCACGGCTACCTGCAGTGGGGCGAATCGGTCGTCGACCATCTCAATGGCATGTACGCGTTCGCGATCTGGGATCAGCGCACCGAGAAGCTGGTGATGATCCGGGACCGTATGGGTATCAAGCCGTTCTACTACTACCCGACGCCGGATGGTGTGCTGTTCGGGTCGGAACCGAAGGCGATCCTGGCCAATCCGCTCGCGCGCAAGGTCGTGGACAACGACGGATTCCGCGAGTTGTTCGCGTTCACCAAGGCGCCGAAGTGGTCGTTGTGGAAGGGCATGTACGAGGTCCTGCCCGGCACGCTGATCACGGTGGACCGCAATGGGATTCACGAGCGCACCTACTGGCGGCTGGACGCGGTGGAACACACCGACAGCCAGGAGGACACCGTCGAGCGGGTGCGCGAGTTGATGACGGACATCGTCGATCGGCAGCTGATCTCGGACGTACCGCGCTGCGTATTGCTCTCGGGCGGACTGGATTCCAGCGCAATCACCGGTCTGGCCGCCGCACGGCTGGCCCGCGATGGCGAGCAACTGCGCACGTTCTCGGTCGATTTCGTGAACCAGGAACAGAATTTCGTCCCCGACGAGATGCGCGATACACCCGACTCGCCGTACGTGCGCGAGGTGGCCGAACTCGTCCGCTCGGCGCACGAGGATGTCATACTCAACCCGTCGGAGCTGTCGGATATGGCGGTGCGTCGCGCGGTGATCACCGCCCGCGACATTCCGGCCGGGCTCGGGGATATGGACAGTTCGCTGTACTTGCTGTTCAAGGCGATTCGCGCGCAGTCGACGGTGGCGCTGTCGGGTGAGTCGGCCGACGAGGTGTTCGGTGGCTATCGGTGGTTCCACGACGAGGTGGCGCTGAAGGCGGAGACTTTCCCGTGGATGGCATTCAGCAATCCGCTCACCGGCGAGGGGCGCTGGCAGATGCTCAATCCCGCACTGCGCGAACGTCTTCAGCTGGAGAACTATATCGCCGATCAGTACTCCACGGCGGTCGCCGAGGTGGAGCATCTGGATGGTGAGTCCGAGGTCGAGCGTCGTATGCGCACGGTCTGCCATCTGCATCTGACGCGTTTCGTGCGTGCCTTGCTGGATCGCAAGGACCGCGCGTCGATGGCGGTCGGGCTCGAGGTGCGGGTGCCGTTCTGTGATCACCGGCTGGTCGGCTACGTGTACAACACGCCGTGGTCGCTGAAGACCTTCGACGGACGCGAGAAGAGCCTGCTGCGTCATGCTACGAAACACGTTCTGCCGCAATCGGTTGTCGAGCGCGTGAAGAGCCCGTACCCCTCGACGCAGGACCCGGGGTACGCGGCGAATTTGCAGCAGTTGGTGAAAGAGATTCTGTCCGAGGGGGATTCGCCGATCTTCCAGCTGGTCGACCGGGCCTGGTTGCAGAATGCGGTGACCCAGGACCCGCTGCACATGGAGTCGATGACCAGGGCAGGACTGGATCGCACGGTCGATCTGCACACCTGGCTGGACATCTACTCCCCGGAACTCCAGCTCGACTGATGGTCCGCTCGCCCCGGGACCGGTTCTCGGGGCGAGCGATTCGGTGTTCGCGGCACGCACCCATGACACTCTGGCGCACCCGCTGAAACCGTCGGCCTCGGAAGTTTCGGTCGCGCCGGCTCGATGCGCTGGCGGGCGTGGTCTCGGTGAACTACGACCCGGTCGGACCGACCCGGCATCCTTGGACGGTCCGCGCAACGCGGGGTGCGTTGACTCGAGTCGGGCGTGGCGGATTTCCGTGGCAGCACCGCCAGCATGAGCGGATTCCCTATGCGAATCCGATACTGATGGCGGTTTCGATCGGTAGATGCCGTGTGGCTGGAGTCGATCCGCGCCTGCGCACAGCATGGGCACATGAGCATCGCGCATCGGCCCGGCACACTACGAACCCCCGTGTTGATCGTGGGCGGCAGCATCGTCGGTGCGTCGGCCGCGCTTTTTCTCGCCGCGCGCGGCATCGTGCCCGTTCTGGTCGAGAAGCATCCGGGTATATCGAAGAGGCTGCGCGCCAAGGTTTTCTACCCGCGCACCATGGAGGCGTACCGGTCCGTGGGAGCGGACAAGGACATCTACGCGCGTCAGGCAGTCCTGCCGCCGGCTGATCACGCCGCTGAGGTGGCTTCGCTGGCCGGGCCCGAACTGCGCCGGTGGCAGCTGCCCGCCGTGGCCGACTTCGGCGCTGTATCACCCTGTCCGAGTGCGCTTCTCGGGCAAGGTGAGGTCGAGGAGATCGTGCGGGCGCACGGGCTCGCCGCAGGCGCCGACCTACGCTGGGGTCACCGCCTGGTCGGATTCGAGGATCACGGTGAGCGCGTGCTTGCGCGGATCACCGATCCGGACGGCCGGGAGTATCGGATCGAAGCCGAATATCTGCTGGCCGCCGACGGCCACGGCAGCGGGGTGCGCGAGCGGCTGGAGATCGGGCGCACCGGTGAGCCGGGGCTCACACACGTCATGGAGATCGGCTACACCGCCGATCTGCGCGCCGCGCTGGCGGGACGTCGCCTGGCGATGGCGTGGACCGATGCGCCCGAACGGGCATTTCTGACCTGGAATGCGGCCTACGGCCGGGGCGCGGTCTCGGTGAACTTCGACCCGAGTCGCACCGACCCGGCCTCCTTCGACGGTCCGCGCAACGCGGCGCTGGTCTCGCGGGCGCTGGGCATCCCGGCCGCGCGGATCTCGGTCACCGGCGTGCGATCGTGGCTGATGGGCGGCTGGGTGGCCGACCGGTACCGCGCGGGCCGGGTGTTCCTGCTCGGCGACGCGGCCCACGTCACCCCGCCCGCCGGAGGTTTCGGCGCGAACACCGGCATCCAGGATGCCTGGAATCTCAGCGCGAAACTGGTCTCGGTATTACGCGGCGACGCCGATCCCGCCCTGCTGGACGATTACGAGCCCGAGCGGCGCGCGGTGGGCGTGCTGACGGTAACGCAGGCGATGGCGCGAGCCGGATACCGAGCCGGGGCCGAAACGCTGAGCGAGGCCGCGGTAGCGATCGGTTACCGCTACCCGATGATCGGCGCGGACCCGGCGCTGCCATTGGCCGATGAACCACAACGCTGGCGTGGCGAAATCGGTAGCAGACTCGTGCACCGGCCGCTGCCCGGCGATCGGGGCAGTTCGACGCTGGACCTGGTGCGCGAGGGCCGCTACCTGCTGCTCGCCGGATCGGACGGCCAACCGTGGCTGCGCGCCGCGCGCACACTCGACCGGTACGGCGCGTTCCTGGACGCGGTCGCCCTACCTGCCGAATACGCAGCGGCGCAGGATGATTCGCTCGGCACCGGTGATCGCGGCGCACTGCTGGTGCGCCCGGACCACGTGATCACCTGGCGCGCGGACGATCACCGCGACGACGCCGTCGGCCGGCTGTCCGAGGCGGTGTGGCGCACACTGACCCGTCGCCCCGCCTGATCGCCCGTTTCGGTTCGCGGTACGGGAACACCGCCGTAATCGACGATCACCATATGTTCGCCACGGGCGCGCTCACCGTCGCCGAGTCCGGTGGTGTGGCACAGCGGTCCACCGACCGCGGCGAATGCGCCCGCGCCGGGGAACCCCGGAATCGCCGGATCGCTGCAGACGCCGTTGGCGACCACCAGGTGATCACACTCGACGCTCGCGGACCGCGCGGAGCCGACCTCCCGGATGTGGAGGGCCGACCCGCCGCCCGGCTTCGGCATGGCCGACTCGACCTCGGTGCCCAGGCGCAGCAGGTCGGTGAGCCCGCGCTCGCGCCCGTACGCGCCGAGGTACTCGTGCATCTGCAGGGCGGTCGGCTAGTCCTGGTGGTGCGGCGGCATGGGGAAATCGGAGAAGCGGTAGGTCCGGCGGCTGTTCTGGGTGCGCAGGCCGGGATAGTGCCGCGTCGTGCTCCACACGCCGCCGACGTCGGGCGCGCGGTCGAACACCGTCACCCGCAGTCCCCTTCCGGACAACACCCGCGCAGCGGCCAGGCCGGAGATTCCGGCACCGACGATCGCGATGTGCATCCGCCCAGCGTGCCACGCCGATCCAGGGGCGAGCAGGGGTGTTCCGGACACCTCTCGCCAGACCCTTCCGGATGAAATGTTTACGGAGTTTAATAATAGGTGTTCACAAAATGAGTGTGGTGTGGTTCACTCATGCGGAACGTGTTCCAAAGGAGGTAACCGTGTCCGCTCCCGCTCTCTCACACAGCTTCGACTTCACCGATCCCGACCTGCTCGCCAGTCGTTTGCCCGTTGCGGAGTGGGCGGAGCTGCGTCGCACCGCCCCGGTGTGGTGGGTCGACCAGCCGCACAACGCCGCGGGCTTCGGCGACGACGGTTACTGGGTGGTCAGCAAACTCGACCACATCAAGGAGATCTCCAAGAAACCCGACGTGTTCTCCAACTTCGAGAACACCGCCGTGATCCGCTTCTACGAGGACATCGCCCGCGAGGAGATCGACATCCAGCGCGGCATGCTGGTCAACCAGGATCCGCCCTCGCACGACAAGCTGCGCCGGATCATCTCCCGCGGATTCACCCCGCGTGCGGTCGAGAGCCTGCGCAACGCCCTGCGCGAGCGGGCCGAGCGCATCGTGCACGAGGCCAAGAAGAACGGCGGCGGCGACTTCGTCACCCAGGTCGCCTCCGAACTGCCGCTGCAGGCGATCGCGGAACTGCTCGGCGTCCCGCAGGCCGACCGGGGCAAGCTGTTCGAGTGGTCCAACACGATGATGGGTTACGACGATCCGGACTTCGGCGGCGACCACAAGATGGCGACCGCCGAGGTCATGGGCTACTCGTGGAATCTGGCCGAGGAACGGCGCGGCTGTCCGGCCGACGACATCGTCAGCCAGCTGGTCACCGCCGATGTGGACGGCGAATCCCTGGGCTCGGACGAATTCGCCTGGTTCGTCATCCTGCTGGCGGTCGCGGGCAACGAGACCACCCGCAACGCCACCACACACGGCATGAAGGCGTTCGTCGACTTCCCCGAGCAGTGGGAGCTGTACAAGGCCGAGCGGCCGCGCACCGCGCCGGACGAGATCGTCCGCTGGGCCACCCCGGTCATCGCGTTCCAGCGAACCGCCCTGTCCGACACCGAGATCGGCGGTCAGCCGATCAGCAAGGGACAGCGCGTCGGATTGTTCTACGCCTCGGCCAATTTCGACGAGGAACGCTTCGAGAAGCCCTTCGCATTCGACGTGCTGCGGGACCCGAATCCGCACGTCGGATTCGGTGGCACGGGCACCCACTACTGCGTCGGAGCGAATCTGGCACGCCTGCAACTGGACCTGATTTTCAACGCCATCGCCGACGTGATGCCGAACCTGCGTCAAATCTCCGAGCCGGTGCGGCTACGCTCAGGGTGGTTGAACGGAATCAAGAGCTGGCAGGTTGCTTACGAATGAGCGGTCGGGCCCGGAGGAGGTAACGTGCCCAACCACAACGGGCCCCGATCGATCAGTGGACAAGCCACCCGTGTGCCCGCGCGCCGCGGCCGCGCGCCCGCGGTGAGTGACGCGGACATCCGGCGGGTGGCCAGATCCCTTCTCGCGGAACAGGGTCCGGAGGCGGTGACCCTGCGCGCCATCGCGCGAGCGCTGGGCATCACCGCTCCGGCGCTCTACCGCTACTACTCCTCGCGCGAGGATCTCGTCGCGACCCTGCGCCGGGACATCTGCGCGGACCTGGCCGAGGAGCTCGCGGCACAGGTGGCAGAACTGCCCGACGACGGCGTGGTGCAGCTACTGGCGGTATGCCGGGGCTTCCGGCGCTGGGCGCTGGATCACGCATCCGAGTTCACCCTGGTATTCGCCTCGCCCGCCGGGGAGAACGCCAGTGCCATGCGGCAATTCGACGAACCCTTCGGCCGGATCTTCCTGCAGGCGGCCGGTCTGCTGCTGACCACCTACGACATCGTCACCCCCTCGACCGAGGTGATCCCGGAGGCGTTGCGCGCCGATCTCGAGCGGTTCCAGGCGGACCTGCTCGTGGTACTGGCCGAATCGGGGCAGGAGTTCCCGGCCGAGAAGCTGGATCTGGGCGTCACCTATCTGATGACCACGTTCTGGGCGCGCATCTACGGGCACGTCACCCTGGAGGTCTTCGGCAATTACCCGATGGCCGTGAGTGATCCGGACATCCTGTTCGATGCGACGCTCGAGGATCTGGCGCGCAGCATCGGGGCGTGAGCCGCGCGCTCACTTCGGCGGCACGGCCGGGATCTCGCCGGTGGCGAACGTCGGCGGGTGAATCCCGCGGAACCGCAGCAGAATTCGCGGCCGCCGCAGGAATCGCGCACCCCACTCACCGAGGGTGACCCCGGCCGCGAGCGCACAGCCCACGCCGAATGCGGCGAGCAGCTGATTCAGACCCGTGGACTGCTGATCGTTCAGCAGGGCCGACAGGCCGCGGTAGATGCTCAGACCGGGTAGCAGCGGGGTGATTCCGGCGACCGCGACGACCAGCGGCGGAGTCAGCGCCCGACGGGCCATCAGACCACCGGCCAGACCCACCACGCAGGCGGCCACACCCGAGGACATCACCGGCCCGAAGCTCGAGTACTGCACCAGTAGGTAGCACAGCGTCGCCGCCGCACCGCTGATCGCCGCGGCGGCCAGCGCGCGACGTTCGGCGTAGCAGGCGAGAGCGAAGGCCAACGAGGCCAGCGCACCGGCGAAGAGCTTGAGCGGCAGATTGGTGATATTCGCCGAGGAATTCATATCGATCGACGGCGCCACCGCGTTCAACATGTCGGCCGCTCGCAGCGCCAGGGCTACCCCGGCGATGATCCCGCCGGTCATCATGAGCAGATCCAGCATGCGCGCGGCGGCCGTGATCGGCGCACCGGTGATGGCGTCCTCGACCGAACCGACGAGCTGTAATCCACTCAGCAGCACGGTGATTCCGGCCGCGACGATCAGCGACGGACTCGTCTCCACCCGACCGGCGAAGGTGGCGAGCAGGATCGCCGGCACGGTCGCGATCGCGCCGCCGACGATCGCCTGGAAGAACGAGGGCAATCCGCGGTAGTTCAGCGCGCGATTGGTGCGGTCGATCACGGCGGTGGCCACGAAACTGGACGCGGCGACGATCGGTCCGCCGCCGAGCAGCAGGCCGATCGAGGCCGCGAGCAGTGCCCAGCCCGCGGTCGCCACCCAGCGGTTGTAGGGGTGCGGTGCGGAGGTGATCTCGTCGAGTGCGGCGTGCGCGTCCTCGGGCGGCACCACCTCACGGCGGATGCGGCGGGTGAGCCGGTCGACCGCGGCGAGGCGGGTGAAGTCGAGCGTGCGGTGATTGACTATCCGCATGGTTGACGCCGGCGGCATGGTGGGCCCGCGATCGGCCGAGATACGGATCGAGTTGAAGGTGACGTCGATATCGCACTGCGACAAGCCGTAGGTGGCGGCGACGAATTCGATCTGGGTGGTGGTGTCGGTGACGGCGGTGCCCGAGGCGAGCACCACCTCGCCGACCCGTTCGGCCAGATCCATCACCTGCGTGACGGCGGCGTCGTCGGACAGATCGATCGGCTGCAGCGGCGCGGGCGCCTCGACGACGGCGTCGACGGTGGCGATGCGCTCGGCGACGATCCGGTCGGTCACCCAATCGACCGCACGCCGCCAGCGCGGACGCGGACGCGGGGTCTCCGCCTCCTCGGCGGCTTCGACTTCTACTTCCTCACTCACGTCCGCGCCTTCCGGCAGACGGTTCGGCGGCATTCCGTACCCTCACACAATGCAAGGTAGAGGGTGCCGGGCCTTCGTGTCAGCTCGGCTCCCAGATGTGTGGCCACACGAACACTCGACACGTCCTCGCGGTGAGCCCGGTCACGGGGCGTGGCCCGGACCCGGTCGTTAGGGTCGGGGCATGGCATCTCCAGGGAACAAGACAGCGGACATCCTTCGCGCGGCGCTCGACGGCCCCTGGCGCGAGGTGCGCGAGCAGGCACGGCCGCGACTGGACGACGAGCGTCTGTTCGGGGATCCCGACCTGGACTATCACGCCGCGCGGGCGCGGGTGCTCGAGCAGATGCAGCTGGTCTCGAAATTCGGTCTCGCCGAGCGCGGATTCCGGCGTGAGCACGGCGGCACCTCCGATCCCGGCGGCGCGGTGACCGGGCTGGAGATGCTCGCCTACACCGACCTGTCGCTGTGGGTGAAAAGCGGTGTGCAGTGGGGCTTGTTCGGCGGGGCGGTGGAGAATCTGGGCACCGAGCGTCACAAGGACGTGGTCACCCGGCTGATGTCGCTGGATCTGCTGGGCTGCTTCGCCATGACCGAATCCGGGCACGGCAGCGATGTGGCCAACCTCGAGACCACCGCTACCTACGATCCGGCGACCGAGGAATTCGTCGTGCACAGCCCGACCGACTCCTCCCGCAAGGACTACATCGGCGGCGCGGCCGAGCACGCCCGGATGGCAGCGGTGTTCGCCCAGCTGATCACCGGCGGCGAGGGCCGGGGAGTGCACTGCTTCCTGGTGCCGCTGCGCGACGCCGACGGTAACGACCTGCCGGGTGTGACGACCTCGGACTGCGGGCTCAAGGGTGGCCTGCCCGGCGTCGACAACGGGCGCATCCGGTTCGACCACGTGCGCATTCCGCGGGAGAACCTGCTCAACCGGTACGCCGACGTCGACCCGGACGGCACGTACAGCTCCGATATCGAGAATCCGAGCCGGCGCTTCTTCACCACGCTCGGCACGCTGGTGCGCGGGCGGATCAGCGTCGGCGGCGCGGCCGCGGCGGCCGCGCGCGTCGCGTTGAGCATCGCGGTCCGGTACGCCGAGCAGCGACGTCAGTTCGACGATCCCGATACCGGCGAGGAGGTAGTGCTGCTGGACTACCGCAGTCATCAGCGCCGGCTGCTGCCACATGTCGCACGGGCCTTCGCGCTGTCCTTCGCGCAGAACGACCTGGTCCGCCGGATGCATCTGGTGCAGACCGGCCAGGATCTGGATCCGGGCGCGCAGCGCGCACTGGAGAAGCGGGCCGCCGGATTCAAGGTCGCGCAGACCCGGCACGCCACCCGCGCCATCCAGGAATGTCGCGAAGCATGCGGCGGCGCAGGCTATCTCACCGAGAACCGGCTGGTGACGCTGAAGGCCGACACCGATGTGTTCACCACGTTCGAGGGTGACAACGTGGTGCTCACCCAGCTGGTCGCCAAGGAACTGCTCACCGCCTACGCCGACGAGGTCCGCGATCTGGACGCGCTGGGCTGGGTGCGTTTCGCCGCGACCATGGCGCGGGACGTCGCGCGGGAGAGTTCCGGTGTGCGCCAATTGATTCAGCGACTGCGGGACCGCGGCGGCGATTCGCTCGAGGACGGCGACCTGTCCCGTCGCGCGGTGCAGTTGCAGCTGTTCGCGGACCGCGAGGACTACCTCGTGCGCACCGCCGCGCACCGGTTGCAGGCTCGCGCCAAGGAGACCGGGCCGTTCGAGGCGTTCAACAACGCCCAGGACCACATCCTGCTGGCCGGTGAGGCGCACATCGAGCGGCTGGTGCTCGAGGCGTTCATCGAGGGGATCGCCGATATCGACGACGAGCAGGCCCGCGCCCTGGCCGACACCGTCTGCGACCTTTACGTGTACTCCGTGCTGGAGCAGAACCAAGCCTGGTACATCATGCACCGGTTCATGTCGGTGGACCGGGCCAAGCTCGTGCGTCGAGGGGTCAACGAGCTGGTCGACCGCCTGCGCCCGCACGCGACAACCCTGGTCGAGGCGCTGGGCGTGCCCGAGAGCATCCTGCGCGCCGCCATGCTCGACGACGCGAGCGTGCACCAGGGGCAGTGAATCGGGCCTCGACGGCGCGGTACGGCAGAGGTCGAGCGGACGGGCGTCGATAGGGTCGGTGCCGTGAAACGCGTGTCCGCTCTGCCGTCCTATCGGATCGTTCCGCTCGCGACGGTCGTCATCCTCGCAATACTGGTCACCGTCCTGCTGCCGCTGGCCTTTCCGGCCGGCGGCGGGCCGACCGGATTCGATCGGGTCGTGGACGACCGGATCCACTCGGCCCTGGACACGCACCACACCGTTCTCCGGGTACTGGTGACGCCCAGCGACGCGCCCGTCGTCCTGGCCGTCCTGCTGATCGGGGTGCTCTGGTACGCCTGGCGGCGGGACTGGTGGCGATTCGGATTCCTGCTGGTGGCACCGGAACTCGCGGTCGCGATCAACACCTACGCGCTGAAGTACGTGTGGCACAGGCATCTTCACCACTACCTGGCCTATCCGAGCGGCCACACCGTGCAATTCATCTCCATCGCAACCGCTTTCGTGCTCGTCGTGCCCACGACGCGGCTGCGGATCGGCGCGACGACGCTGGCTCTGGTGCTACTGGCGGCGATCGCGATCGGCATGATCGGCTTCGGCTACCACTATCCGACCGACGTACTCGGCGGCACCGCCACGGCCATCGCACTGGTGACCGCGATGTACGCGATACTCCCGGGCGCGCTGCGCCGGAACGCGAATCCCGTTCAGCCCGGACCGAACTGAACGATGGCCGTGATCACGAACCACAGCAGCCACGCGACCGCGACGAGCATTCCCACCGCGAGCACGATCCGCTTGGCCCCCTGCCGCAGATCCATCTCGCCCGGCTCGGTGGGGTACAGCTCCCACGGGCTGTACCAGGGCATGGCCATCGAGGTCGGTCTGGCCGCGTCCTGTTCGAGCTGAGTCATCTCCTCGCGGAAGGACTCGGCCTGCGCCTGTTGCGGACCGCCGCGCCACAGCGTGGTGTCCACCGGGCCGCCGAAGCCCTCGGCGACCAGATCCTGCGGCGAGGGCAGGTAGGGGAGCAGATTCAGCCCGCGGAAGGCCATCGCCACCTCGTTGGTCGTCCACTGGGCGCGTCCCATGGAGGTCAGCGCGTCGAGGTACTCGGCCAGGTGCTGATGCCGGTCGCCGACCACCACCTGCAGTCCGGGATCGCTCCACAGCTGCCGCAGGCGCACGCTCGACCCCCGCGGCGGCACCACCAGTACGACGCCCTGCACCACCCGCTGTCCGAGTCCCCGGTCGGCCAGCCAGCCCTGCAACGCATAGGTGTGCGCACGCGAGGAGTCCAGCGGATTGCGTCGCCCGCCCTCCAGGGAGACCACCTGGCTACCGACCCGCCAGGGGCCGTCCAGCGGCACTTCCAGCTCTCCGGACACATGTTCCACCAGCGCCTCGGCCTCGATGACCACGCAGCTGGTCGGCGTCCACACGATCGCGTCGAACTGGTGCAGCTGCTTTTCGAAGAACAGACTGCAATTGACCATGGCCACGCCGTGCGGATCACCCGGACCCTTCCAGGTGCGCAACCAATCGATCAGTACCCGCTCGGCCTGAGTGCTCGCCGAGTTCTGCACACGCACGAGCATTGGCGACCCGCCCTTTCCCGTCGATACTCGTCACCGCAAAGCATAAGTGCCGCACGGGTTTGCTGCGCCCGATTGCCGCGGCTTCCCTGCGGCGTGTTCGCCGCCCCGGCCGCGGGCTGCTCGCGCGGTGCGGGCCTGGGGGAGTTGGCATCTCGCTGTCGGTACCGGTGAATTCCGGTCGGACGTGGTGCTGGTCGCCGCCCTTTGATGTGATGCGATGTCCGGGGAGGCGGTGGCCGCATCGGCAACGCCGGTTCGCCGTCGCCGCTCAGGCGGTGGGCACCGCGGGACCGGTGGGGGTGATCGGCAGACGCAGTGCGCCGGGGGCCCAGACCGGGACGGACGGCTGGATCGGGGCGACCGGTTCGATGCGGCGGTACGTCCGGCCCAGAGCCGGGCGCGGATCGGGCGCGCCCTTGTTGGGCCAGAACGCCATGGCCCGCTCGGCCTGCGCGGTGATGGTGAGCGAGGGGTTCACGCCCAGGTTCGCGGTGACCGCCGAACCGTCGGCGATGTGCAGGCCAGGATGACCGAAGACGCGCTGGTACGGGTCGACCACGCCGGTGTCGGGGCTCTCGCCGATGACGCAGCCGCCGATGTAGTGCGCGGTCGCGGGGATGTTGAACACGTCCATCACCAGGCCGTGCACATCGCCGTCGACCTTCTCGCCGAAGCGGCGGCCGACTTCGTGCGCCATCGGGATCCAGGTCGGATTCGGCGCGCCCGTACCCTGCTTCGTCTTGAGCCTGCCCCAGCGCCGGAACGAGGTGAGCGAATTGTCCAGCGACTGCATGACCAGCAGAATCACCGACTTCTCCGAGGCGTGCCGGACGTTGAGGCTGCGCAGGAACACCATCGGCTGGGTGAACATGGCCAGCAGGAAGCGCAGGAACCGGAACGCGCCGCCGTCCACGATCGGGACCGACATCGGGAACAGCGCGTTCTGGCCCTTGCCGTAGTGGCACACCTCGATGTGGGTGTCCGGTTCGGGATGGATCGAGGAGGTGATCGCGATGCCCTCGGCGAAATCGTGCCGGTCGCGGCTGACCACGTTCAGGATCGCCTCGGAGTTGCTGCGGGTGAGCTCGCCCAGGCGCGGGGACAGATGCGGCAGCACCTTCTCGTCGTGCATCTTGTGCAGCAGCTTCTGGGTGCCGAGCGCGGCCGCGGCGAACACCACCTGTTCGGCGGTGAATGTCTTGCGCTGCTTGCGAATCCAGCGATCCGAGCGTCCGGTCTCGATGGCGTAGCCGCCGCCGATCATGGGCCGGACCTTGCTCGCGGTGGTCAGCTCGAAAATGTGCGCCCCGGCCTGTTCGGCCAGGTACAGGTAGTTGGTCGGGGTGGTGTTCTTGGCGTTGTGCGGGCAGCCGGTGAAACAGCGCGCGCAGTGCACGCAGCCGTTGCGGCTCGGTCCGGCTCCGCCGAAGTACGGATCGTCGACCTCGGCGCCGGGATCCTGCTCGTTGAAGAAGACTCCGACGTTGGTCGGGTGGAAGGTCTCCGAGACGCCCAGATCGTCGGCGATCGCGCGGATGACCTCGTCGGCCGGGGTCGTGCGCGGATTCGGGGCCACGCCGAGCATGCGCTTGGCCTGGTCGTAGTAGGGCGCGAGTTCACCGCGCCAGTCGGTGATGTGCGCCCACTGCCGGTCCTCGTAGAAGTTCGCCAGCGGCTCGTACAGGGTGTTGCCGTAGATCAGCGAACCGCCGCCCACCCCGGCCGCGGAGAACACCGCGCACTTGCCCAGCACACTGATCCGCTGCGGACCGGTCATACCCAGCCGGGGAGCCCAGAGCGACTTGCGCACATTCCAATTCGTATTCGGGATGGCCTCGGCGGGCCAGCGGCGACCGGATTCGAGGACCGCCACCCGGTACCCCTTCTCGGTCAGCCGCAGCGCGCTCACGCTGCCGCCGAACCCGGAGCCGATCACTACGACGTCGTAGTCGAAGTCGGGCATGGTCTTCCTCTCGAACGGGCATATCGCATGAAACGCTTTCGGCGATCATTCTCCTCACCGCGCCGAAGGCCCGGAACCCGGCCCGGAGCATCTCGCGTACCCCCTCCGGCGTGCCCGAATGGCGACGCCGGGCCGATTCGGGTAAGCAACAGGCTGTGACGAGCCAATCCGGTGGCGTCCCACCGGCACCGCAGCGGGAGGACCGCATCCTCACCCTGCCCAACGCGCTGAGCGTGCTGCGGCTGATCGGGGTGCCGGTCTTCCTGTGGCTGCTGTGGGTGAAGGCGGACGGGTGGGCGTTCGCGCTGCTGATCGCCAGCGGGGTGACCGATTATCTGGACGGCAAACTCGCGCGGTTGCTGGACCAGTACTCGCGGCTGGGCGCGCTGCTGGACCCGTTCGTGGACCGGCTGTATCTGGTGGCGACCGTGCTCGGCCTGATGCTGCGCGGGATCCTGCCGTGGCCGTTCGTGGTCGCGCTGATCGGTCGCGATCTGATCCTGGCCGCGACACTCCCCGTCTACCGCCGCCGCCACCTGGATCCGCCGGAGGTGATCTATCTCGGCAAGGCCGCGACCTTCGCTCTGATGGCGGCGCTGCCGTGGCTGCTGGCGGGCGAGATGCACTGGCCGCTGGCAGGTTTCGGCCGTGCCTTCGGGTGGGCATTTCTGATCTGGGGCACGGCAGTCTATATCTGGACCGGACTGCTCTATCTCGGCAAGGCCCTCGCGGTGGCCCGTTCGATACCGGCCATACCGCCTGTCTCACCCCGCGATTAGAGTGATCGCCACGCCCGTGAAAGGACGCCCCGTGAAAGGACATGTGCATTGACCGCCCTTCCCGAGGATCTGCGCTACACCGAGGAGCACGAATGGGTGGGGCGCATGGGCCCGACCCGCGTGCGGGTCGGTATCACCGACTACGCCCAGCAGCAGCTCGGTGACATCGTGTTCGTACAGCTGCCCCCGGTGGACAGCGACGCCCCGGCGGGCGAGGGCATCGCGGAGGTGGAATCCACCAAGAGCGTCTCGGACATCTACGCTCCGCTGAGCGCGAAAGTCGTTGCGGTGAACGATCTTCTGGACTCCGAGCCGGAGCTGCTCAACAGCGATCCGTACGGAGACGGCTGGTTGTTCGAGTTGGAGACAACCGACGCCGCGACGCTGGACACAGCACTGGGTGAACTGCTCGATGCCGCAGGTTATCAAGGAGTTATCGGGGGCTGAAGCGGCCTTCACAGTTCTACCTGCACGGGATCGCCCTGGCAGGGTACGGTCAATGCCAACAGATGTACCGGCGACCGGTGCTGGAATGTCCAAGGGCGCGACAGCCGGTCGCGCTGGGTGGTGGCAACGCCGGAATCGGATGCTTGTACGGATAATCGGTTCGAGGAGGAGAGCAAGGGTGAGCGAGAACAAAGACCCGGGTTACGGGGAGAGCGCGGCCGAGACGACGTCGGTATTCCGCGCTGACTTCCTCAACGAGGTCGACGCGTCGCGCTCCGGTGAGCAGACCGGCGAACAGCCGGTGCAGGGTGTCGAGGGTTTGCCCGCGGGCGCTGCCCTCCTGGTGGTCAAGCGTGGCCCGAACGCGGGCTCGCGATTCCTGCTGGATCAGCCGACCACGTCGGCGGGGCGTCATCCCGACAGCGACATCTTTCTCGACGATGTCACCGTGAGCCGCCGCCACGCGGAGTTCCGGCAGGACGACGACACCTTCCAGGTGGTGGATGTGGGCAGCCTCAACGGCACCTACGTCAATCGTGAACCGGTGGACTCCTCCGAGCTGCAGAACGGTGACGAGGTGCAGATCGGCAAGTTCCGGTTGGTGTTCCTGACCGGTCCGCGTCCCGCCGCGAGCGATGCGGCAGGCGCGCTGTAGGAGCCGGTACGAAATGACAGGCGCTGCGCAGTGGACCCGCGGAGGTATGTCGATCGGCTCCGTGCTGGATCTGCTGCGTCCGGATTTCCCGGACATCACCATCTCCAAGATTCGATTCCTCGAATCCGAGGGGCTGATCAGCCCGGAGCGCACGCCTTCGGGATATCGCAGGTTCTCGGTCGCGGATGTCGAGCGGCTGAAATTCGTGCTGACCGCACAGCGCGATCAGTACCTGCCGTTGAAGGTGATCAAAGAGCAGCTCGAGGCGATCGACAGCGGTGCCGCGACGCTCGGGGTGCGCGAGGCGCGCGCCCGGGCGGACGGGGCCGACGGACCAGGGCGTGCGCCCGAGTCCGTCCGCCCCGGCGGCGCGCTGTCCCCGCCCCGGCGGCTGGGTGTCGTACCCGGTGAGGTGACATCGGACGAGCTCCGGTTCGACAGCGAAATCCGTATCGCGCGTTCGGATCTGATCGAGCAGGCCGGTATCGATGAGAAATTTCTCACCGAGTTGATCCGCGCGAATCTCATCACTCCGGGCGCGGCCGGATACTTCGACGCCGAGGCCGTGACGCTGGCGCGCGCGGCCAAGGCGATGAGCGAGTTCGGTTTGGAGGCCCGTCATCTTCGGGCGTTCAAACTGGCCGCCGATCGCGAGGCGGCGATGATCGCCCAGATCGTGGCCCCCATCGCCAAGAGTCGTGACGCCGACGCGCGTGCCCGCGCGGAGGAAACAGTGCGCGAACTCGCGGCGTTGTCGCTGACCTTGCACACGAGCCTGGTGAAGACGTCGGTGCGCGCTGCCCTCGGCGGCTGAAATCTTCGCCTAGACTCGGTGTTACGGCCGGTTTCGTAGTGGCACGCTGGACGGCCGCGAGTATGGGAGGCAGTGGCGAGTCATGACTGAAATGCGTGTGATCGGCATCCGCGTCGAGCAACCTCAGAATCAGCCCGTGCTGTTGCTCCGTGAGGTGTCCGGTGACCGGTACCTACCCATCTGGATCGGCCAGGCAGAGGCAACGGCGATCGTCCTCGAGCAGGAGGGCGTCACACCCATTCGCCCGCTGACGCACGACCTGATCAAGATCCTGATCCACGATCTGGGCCATACCCTCAAGGAGGTCCGGATCGTCGATCTGCAGGAGGGCACCTTCTACGCCGATCTGGTGTTCGAGAACGATCTACGGATCTCGGCACGCCCCTCGGATTCGGTTGCCATCGCGCTGCGGGTGGGTTGCCCGATCTACGCCGAGGAGACGGTGCTCGACGAGGCGGGGCTGGTGATGCCGGACGAGCGCGAGGACGAGGTGGAGAAGTTCAAGGAGTTCCTCGAATCGGTCTCCCCGGACGACTTCAAGGCGACCGACAGTTAGACCCCGGAATGTGCTCTCGACCTCTAGTTGAGGTCGAGAAACACGCCGTGCGCGGAGTTTGGTTCCATGCCTGTGCTGTCGAGACAATCGGGGGAGTAGCCTCGACAGTTAGGCCGTTGTTCTCTTCGGCGATGCAGTGAGGGAGTAGTCAGTGGGAGACCAACCGCAGCAGACATCACAGGCGCGGCCCGCCACGGCGGCAGATGCGCGGCCCGCCGCGGTGGTGCAACCAGGACTGTTCCCCGACGACACGGTGCCCGACGATCTGGTGGGTTATCGGGTGCCGAGTGCGTGTCAGGTCGCCGGAATCACCTATCGGCAGCTCGACTACTGGGCCCGCACCGGCCTGGTCGTCCCGTCCATTCGCAGCGCCACCGGTTCGGGCAGCCAGCGGCTGTACTCGTTCAAGGACATCCTGGTCCTGAAGATCGTCAAGCGCCTGCTGGACGCGGGCATCTCGTTGCAGAACATCCGCATCGCGGTCGACCACCTACGCAGCCGCGGGGTCGAGGATCTGGCGGGCATCACCCTGTTCTCCGATGGCGCGACGGTGTACGAATGCGCCTCGCCCGAGGAGGTAGTCGATTTACTGCAGGGCGGGCAGGGCGTGTTCGGCATCGCGGTCAGCGGTGCGATGCGGGAGCTGACCGGCGCGATCGCGGCGTTCCCGGCCGAGCGGGCCGAGAGCCACACCGCCTCCGAGCGTCCCGAGGACGAGCTGGCCTTCCGCCGCAAGGTGCGTGAGAACCGCAAGACGGGTTAACGATTTCCCGGGCCCGAGGTCGAGAACGTCGACCTCGGTCAGCCCAGGGCCGTCAGGTCGGCGACGATGACGGTGACGTTGTCCCGTCCACCGCCGGTCAACGCGAGATCGATGAGCGTATCCGCGGCGTCGTCGGGGGTGTCTCGGCCCAGTGCGTCGGCGATGGCGGGATCCTGGACCATATCGGACAGCCCGTCCGAGCACAGCAGGAAACGATCACCGGGGCAGGCGCGCAGCGTGAGCAGTGTCGGCTCGATGTCATCGCCGGACAGCGCCCGCAGGATGACCGATCGCTGCGGGTGGGTGGCGGCTTGGGCGGCGGTGATCTGACCGGAGTCGACGAGGGTTTGCACGAAGCTCTCGTCGTGGGTCAGCTGCGTGAATTCCCCGTCGCGTAGCAGGTAGGCGCGGGAATCGCCGATGTGCGCGAGTCCGAACACCCTTTCGCCGAACAGGATCGCGGTCAGCGTGGTGCCCATCCCGGCCAGGTCGGGCTGTCGCAGGACGCGGTCGGCGATGGCCGAGTTCGCGGCCTGCACTGCGGCGTCGAGCAGGTCGACGGGGTGATCCCGGATCGTCTCGGCGTCGACCGCGGCCAGTGCGTCGATCGCCAGCCCGGCGGCCACCGCGCCGCCGACATGACCGCCCATGCCGTCGGCCAACGCCAGCAGTCGCGCGCCCGCATAGGCGCGGTCCTCGTTGCCCGCACGTACCAGGCCCAGATCCGAACGCACCGCGTAACGCATAGTGCCGCCTATCGAACGCCGGAATTCAGGGGGACCGACCAGATCCGATGACGTGTCGTTCATGGCGAATTTCGCATCATATTTCACCGTAGCAGGGTGGGTGAACAGCGGCTACGCGCGAAAGACCGGTGGCGGCGGTGGTGATCATTGTGTGATGCGTCGCAGGGGCCGGGACGGAAACACAGGCGACACACAGAGGCGATTAGACTGGCAGTGCGCCAATGCCGTGCGGGAGAGTTCCGGGGTTCGTCCCGGGCGCCGAAGGAGCAGCACCTCCCCGTCAACCTCTCAGGCACAAGGGACCGTGCGGGCTGTGGGCGCCTCTGGAAAGAGTTGGCCGCACACAATGCGGACCAGCCGCCCATGGGGAAAGGGTCCGCCGCGCGCGTGCCCCGAATCTCTCAGGCGCCACGACAGAGGGGGAGGGCCCGACGTTGTCGACCAGCCGTCGACGCCGCCCGACCCCTGGGAGATACCGTGACCCGTCCCTTCGCCGATCGCCACATCGGTCCAGATTCCACCGCGCTCGCCGAGATCCTCGACGTCGTGGGTGTGCGATCGCTGGACGATCTGGCCGTACGCGCGGTCCCCGCCGCCATCCTCGACGACTCCGCGGACATCGGGCTCGGTGTGCTGCCTCCGGCCGCCTCCGAACACGAGGTGCTCGCCGAACTCGCCGCACTGGCCCATTCCAATACCGTCGCGACCTCGATGATCGGGCTCGGCTACTACGACACGCTGACCCCGCCGGTGCTGGTGCGCAATCTGATCGAGAATCCGGCCTGGTACACCGCCTATACGCCGTATCAGCCGGAGATCAGCCAGGGCCGGCTCGAGGCGCTGCTGAACTTCCAGACGATGGTCTCGGACCTGACCGGCATGGAGGTGGCGAACGCGTCCATGCTCGACGAGGCGACCGCCGCCGCCGAGGCGATGACGCTGCTGCGACGGGCGAACCGGACGAGCAAGTCCGCGCGGCTGCTGATCGATGCCGATCTGTTCCCGCAGACCCGCACCGTGCTGTACACCCGCGCCGAGCCGCTGGGTATCGAGATCGTCGAGGCGGATCTGAGCAGTGACATGCCCACGAGCCCGCCCCGGTTGCCGGACGGTGAATTCTTCGGTGTGCTGGTGCAGACGCCCGGGGCATCGGGACGCATCGTGGACTGGACCGCGCTGATCGAGGCCGCGCACGAGCGAGGCGCGCTGGTCGCCGCCGGTGCGGATCTGCTCGCGCTGACGCTGATCACGCCGCCGGGGGAACAGGGTGCGGACGTATGTTTCGGCACCACACAGCGTTTCGGGGTGCCGCTCGGATTCGGCGGGCCGCACGCCGGATATCTCGCGGTGCGCACCGCCCATGCGCGCCAGCTGCCCGGCCGCCTGGTCGGGGTGTCCGTCGACGCCGACGGCAGCACCGCCTACCGGCTCGCGCTGCAGACCCGCGAGCAGCACATCCGCCGGGAGAAGGCCACCTCGAACATCTGCACCGCGCAGGTCCTGCTGGCGATCGTGGCCGCGATGTACGCCTCCTATCACGGGGCGGACGGGTTGCGCGCCATCGCGCGGCAGGTGCATCGGCACGCCGAGGAGTTGGCCGCCGGACTCGGGGAAGCCGTTGTGCACGAACGGTTCTTCGACACCGTGCTGGTGCGGGTGCCCGGCGGTGCGGAGGCCGTGGTTGGTAAGGCGAAGGGGCGCGGTGTGAATCTGCGCCTGGTCGACGCGGACCACGTCTCGGTGGCCTGCGACGAGGCGACCACCGCCGAACACGTGGGTATCGTGCTCGAATCCTTCGGTGCGACAGTGGATTCGGATCGTGAGCCGCTGCCCGCCATCGAGAACCGCCGGTCGGAGTATCTGACGCATCCGGCCTTCACCCGGTATCACACCGAGACCGCGATGCTGCGCTACCTGCGACAGCTCTCGGACAAGGATATCGCGTTGGATCGCAGCATGATTCCGCTCGGCTCGTGCACCATGAAGCTCAACGCGGCCGCGGAGATGGAGCCGATCACCTGGCCCGGGTTCTCCCGCATGCATCCGTACGCGCCCGTCCAGGACGCGCCCGGCATCCTGCGGGTGGTCGAGGATCTGGAGACCTGGCTCGCGGCCATCACCGGCTACGACCGGGTCAGCCTGCAGCCGAACGCGGGAAGTCAGGGGGAATACGCTGGGCTGCTGGCGATTCGGCGCTATCACCTCGATCGCGGTGACGCCCGGCGCGACACCTGCCTCATTCCCTCCAGTGCGCACGGCACCAACGCCGCGTCGGCGGCGATGGCCGGGCTGCGCGTGGAGGTGGTCGAGTGCCGCGAGAACGGTGACGTCGACCTGGACGATCTGCGTGCCAAGATCGCCGACCACGCCGATCGGCTGGCCTGCATCATGATCACCTATCCGTCCACGCACGGCGTGTACGAGCACGAGGTCGCGCAGTTGTGCGCCCTGGTCCACGACGCGGGCGGTCAGGTCTACGTGGACGGCGCCAATCTGAATGCCCTTGTCGGACTTGCCCGTCCGGGCCGGTTCGGCGGTGACGTCTCGCATCTGAATCTGCACAAGACCTTCTGCATTCCGCACGGCGGCGGCGGTCCGGGCGTCGGCCCGGTCGCGGTGCGCGAACATCTGGCGAAGTATCTGCCGGGCGATCCGCTGGAGGCCGGTTCGCACGCGGTCTCCGCGGCGCGCTACGGTTCGGCCTCGATCCTGCCGATCACCTGGGCCTATATCCGGATGATGGGCGCGGACGGCCTGCGCCGCGCCACCCTGACCGCCATCGCGTCGGCGAATTACCTTGCGCGGCGGCTGGATTCGCATTTCCCGGTGCTGTACACCGGTACGGACGGGGTCGTCGCCCACGAATGCATTCTGGATCTGCGCGAGATCACCAAGCGCACCGGCGTCACCGTCGACGATGTGGCGAAACGTTTGGCGGACTTCGGATTCCACGCTCCCACGATGAGTTTCCCGGTGGCGGGCACGCTGATGGTCGAGCCCACCGAGAGCGAGAATCTCGAGGAACTCGACGCCTTCGTCGACGCGATGATCGCCATCAAGGCCGAGATCGACCAGGTCGCCGAGGGTGCCTGGCCGGTCGAGGACAGCCCCCTGCGCGGCGCACCGCACACCGCCGCCTGCCTGGTCGGCGAATGGACCCACCCCTACAGCCGCGAAACCGCGGTCTACCCACAGGGTTTGGGCGCTGCGCGCGCCAAGATCTGGCCCTCCGTCCGCCGCATCGACGGTGCGTACGGTGACCGCAACCTGGTCTGCGCCTGCCCGCCCCTGGACGCCTACAGGGACTGATCGCACCGGGCGCCTCTCCGGTTTTGTAACCGGCGCGGATCATCTCGCGCCGCTCGGCCGGAGAGGCTCGGGGCACACCATGTTACGGAATTCGCCGGGGCATTTATTCCATCGGTAACCATTGCGCAATGCGGCGAGCGTGAAATCTAAGCGTAGCCGGAACAGCTACAGCATCGGATCGTTCCGCGATCCGGCTTCGTCTTCGCAACGACGCGCGGTCCGATATCACTCGACGGCAATCGTACTGCCGTTCTCCACCATTCCGGGAGTGCCCCATGTCCGTATTCGACGCTACCATCACCGAGAATATCGAGAAGTCCCTCGCCGAGATTCCGCACCCCTCGCTGCCCGCCGGTTCGAATCTGTACGGGGGCACGAAGATATTTCCCGACTATCAGGCCGAGAACGGTGAGAGCTATTTCACCCTGGTCCACGGCATCGCCCACGAGTCCTCGGTGGCGTTCGTGGCGGTTCTGCAGGCGACGCGTGCGCTGCGGAAGGGCTTCGAGTCGGCGATCTATTTCTACGGGCCGGGCGCGCTGAATTGCCTTGCCACCCGCGGATTTCCGAAGACCGGTGATTCCGGATTTCCGGGTGAGCAGAATATCAACGACGCGCTGGCGACCTTCATCACCGAGGGCGGCACGGTGTTCTGCTGCCGATTCGGCCTGGCCCTGCACGGCGCTCGCGAAGAGGATCTGATCACCGGCGTCATCCCGGCGCATCCGCTGGACGTGCAGGACGCGGTCATCCACTACGCGCGCAAGGGCGCGATCATCAACTCCACCTACATGGTGTGATCCGGCACTTCTTCGGTAACGAGGTACACCATGGTCACCATCGGATCGGTTGCCGCCAACTTCACCCGGGACCTGGAACAGAATTTCGCCACCATCGCCGACTTCGTCGCACAGGCAAGGCGACGCGATGTGGATTTCCTGGTCTTTCCCGAAGCCGCGATCGGCGGCTATCTCTCCAGCCTGGGCAATCACGGCGACACCGTCAAAACCACGACACGCTCACTGCCGCCGGCGATCCGGCTCGACGGTCCGGAACTGGCCCGGGTCCGCTCGATCGCGGGTGACATGGTCGTCGCGATCGGCTTCTGCGAACTCGGCGGCGACGGCGAAACCCGTTACAACGCAGCGGTTCTGCTGGACGGGGAACGGATCTACGGCAGCTACCGCAAAGTGCATCAGCCGCTGGGCGAGAACATGTCCTATGCGGCCGGTGACGGTTACGGCGCCTTCGACACGCCGGTCGGGCGGGTCGGGCTGCAGATCTGTTATGACAAGGCGTTTCCCGAAGCCGCGCGGATGATGGCGCTCGAGGGCGCGGAGATCATCGCCAGTCTGTCCGCATGGCCCGCGGCGCGGACCGCGACCGCGGAGAATCTACAGGATGACCGGTGGACGTACCGGTTCAACCTGTTCGATACCGCTCGGGCGCTGGACAATCAGGTGTTCTGGGTGGCGTCGAACCAGTCGGGTTCCTTCGGTTCGCTGCGGTACGTGGGCAATGCGAAGATCGTCGATCCGGGCGGCAATGTGCTGGCCACCACCGCCCTGGACAGCGGGCTGGCGGTCGCCCGTGTCGATGTCGAGGGCACCTTCAGGACCATGCGGGCGGGCATGTTCCACCTGCGGGACCGCAGGCCCGACGTGTACGGGCCGCTGGTCGCCGCGGACACCGCCGCCGCGCCCTGGCGGGAGGTCGCTCATGCCTGAGATGACGTTCACCGTTCGATGGCCCGAGGGCGCACCGGTGGGTTATTACTCGCCGAGCCTGGTCGTTCACGATTTCCTCACGGCCGGAACGCAATACACCGTGGGCGATTTCGTCCACCGGTCCGTCACCGCGCTGGACCATGCGACCGAGCGGGTGCGGGCGAAATTCGGTTTCGCCTGCACCTCGGCTCGGGCCACAGCGGAGCAGATCCGTTGCACCGCAGAGGCTTTCCCCGCCGACGCGATGGTCGAGGTCGTCGCGCTGGAACCACCGCTGCCCGAGAAGGTGCTGCCATGAGCGCGGTGGCGGATTCCGTACCGGTCGTCGTGGTGGGGGCGGGGCAGGCCGGGCTGTCGGTCAGCTGGTATCTGGGCCGGGCCGGGATCGAGCATCTGGTGGTCGAGTCCTCGACGCCGATGCACGCCTGGGCCGACACCCGGTGGGACAACTTCACCCTGGTCACCCCGAACTGGCACTGCCGACTGCCCGGTTACGCCTACGCGGGCGGCGACCCGGACGGGTTCATGACCCGGGACGAGGTCGTGGACTGGCTCGCCGGATGGCTCGGCACGTTCGACCCGCCGCTGCGAACGCACACCAGAGTCAGTCGATTGCGTCGTACCGCAGGTGGTTTCGAGCTGACCCTGGAGTCCGTGACCGGCGTCGAGTCGCTTCGCTGCGCGCAGGTGGTGGTGGCGACCGGCGGATATCCGCTGCCGATCCTGCCGCCGTTCGCCGCCGCGCTCGATCCGGCTGTCGCACAGATTCATTCGGAGCAGTACCGCAATCCGCAGCGGTTGCCCGACGGGGCCGTGCTGGTAGTCGGCACCGGGCAGTCCGGTGCGCAGATCGCCGAGGATCTGCACCTGGCCGGGCGGTCCGTGCACCTGGCCGTGGGCAGCGCGCCGCGAGTGGCGCGTTTCTACCGTGGCCGCGACTGCATGACCTGGCTGGCCGACATGGGTGTGTACGACACGCCCGCCCAGCAGTTTCCGGGCGGTAAAGCGGCGCAGGAGAAGACCAACCACTACGTCACCGGCCGCGACGGCGGCCGGGACGTGGATCTGCGCCGCTTCGCCGTCGAGGGAATGGCGTTGTACGGCACGCTGATCGGTGGCAAGGACACCGAGCTGGAATTCGCGCCCACCTTGAGCGCGGCACTCGACCGGGCCGACGCGGTGTACAACTCGATCTGCTCGGACATCGATCGCTACATCATCCGAGCCGGGATCGACGCGCCGCCGCCGTACCGCTACGAGCCGGTCTGGGCCCCCGACACCGAGCCCACCCGGCTCGACCTCGCCGCGGCGAATGTGCGAAGCATCGTGTGGGCCATCGGTTATCGGCCCGACTACCGCTGGATCGAGGCGAGCGCGTTCGACGGCGGCGGCCGCCCGATGCAGACCCGCGGCATCACCGAGGTACCCGGGCTGAGCTTCGTCGGGCTGCCTTGGATGCACACCTGGGGCTCGGGACGTTTCCTGGGCATCGACCGGGACGCGAAGTACGTCGCCGACAGCGTCGTCGCCGCCCTGTCCACGGCGACGGTGCCGGATATCCTGCCCGAGAACGGAGTTCGGCTGTGAACGCTCCCTCGACCCGAGTGGATCTGACGCTCATCGGCATTCGCGGCACACCACCGGTGCACCGTACCGGCGGCGCCGGTCCCAGCGACGACGGTCATCTGCTGATCGACGGCCTGCCCGCGGCGGTGCCGCGAAACCCCGACAGCCCGTACGTCTTCGACGGAGACAGGGTGCTGTTCGACGGCACCGACACGGGCATCGAGGTCACGTCGGTGGCGCGGCCGCGGTTCTACGATCGCCGCACGGCCGCCGGCGTGCCCTACGAGAAGATCGCGAAGCTGCACGGCCGCAGTGTGCTCGCGACCACCGTGGTGCAGACCTGCATCCGGTACCGGGAGGATCAGCGCTGCCGATTCTGCTCGATCGAGGCATCGTTGCGCGCCGGAGCCACCACCGCGGTGAAGCAACCCGCCGAACTCGCCGAAGTCGCCCGCGCCGCAGTCGATCTGGACGGCGTCACCCAGATGGTGATGACCACCGGCACCTCGGCGGGTCCGGATCGCGGCGCGCGCCACCTGGCCCGATGCGTACGCGCGGTGAAGGAGGCGGTGCCGGACCTGCCCGTTCAGGTGCAATGTGAGCCGCCCGCGGAACTGTCGGTCCTGACCGACCTGCGGGCGGCGGGGGCCGATGCCATCGGCATCCACGTCGAGTCCCTCGACGACGCGGTGCGGCGGCGGTGGATGCCGGGCAAGGCGACCGTGCCACTGGCCGAATACCGCCGCGCCTGGGCCGAGGCGGTGCGGGTGTTCGGGCGCAACCGGGTGTCGACCTACCTGCTGGTCGGTCTCGGTGAGGACCCGGACGAATTGATCACCGGCGCAATCGATCTGGCGGAGTCGGGGGTATATCCGTTCGTGGTGCCCTTCCGCCCGCACGCCGGAACCCTGGCCGTCGATGTCGACCGGGCGACGGCGCCGGATCCGATGGTGCTCGAGCGGGTGACCCGCGCGGTGGCGGACCATCTGCTCCGGATCGGCATGCGCGGTGACGCTCAGCGGGCGGGCTGCGCGGCGTGCGGAGCGTGCAGCCTGCTCCAGGTGATGGGAGCCTGATCATGCAGGACGGCACTTCGAATCCGGCTGCCGCGCCCGCGGTTCTGTCGATTCTGGCGGGGGAGCCTCGGGTCCGCCGACCAGAATTCATCGTCACGGTCGCGGACGCACGGACCCGGCGGGACCATCTGCGGCTGCGTCACCGCGAATTCGTCGAGCGGCAAAAGCTTTTCGCGCGAACGGATCTCGACGAGTTCGATGCCGACCCGCAGACGATCACCCTCGTCGCGGTATCGCCGGACGGCGCGGTGCTCGGCGGGGTCCGGCTGGTGTCGCACCGCGATCCGGCCACCGGCGCGGATATCGGCTGGTGGTCGGGTAGCAGGCTCGCTGTCGTGGAGACCCGGCACGCCCGGGGTGTCGGTGCGGCGCTCGTGCGCGCGGCGTGCGCGCACGTCGAATCGGCGGGCGCGCTGCGTTTCGACGCAACCGTGCAGGACCGCCATGTCGCCCTGTTCCGGCGGCTGGGCTGGGACGACACCGGTCCCGGTCCGGTCGTCGGTGGCCGCGCGCACCGGCGCATGCGGTGGCCGGTGGGACTCGTGCAGCATGCCGTCGACGCCACCAAGGCTCCGCTGGGCGCGCTGCTGACACCGTTCCTGCGGCAGCCGCACGGCTTGGGCTCCGCGGGCTTCCGCGGCGACGACGGTGCTCCGGTGCCCGGCACACAGGTGATCGCGGCATGCGATGCGATCCTGCCGTCGATGCTCGAGCGTGACCCGGAGTGGGCCGGTTGGTGCTCGGTGCTGGTGAACGTCAACGACCTCGCGGCCATGGGCGCGCGCCCGGTCGGGCTGCTCGACGCGGTCGCC
>NZ_BDBQ01000008.1 GCF_001613065.1 Nocardia miyunensis NBRC 108239 | reverse complement strand
AAATCCACTACACCCCAAGGTTTTTCGGCGCGGCTCGTCGTTCAGCGGCCGCCGCGTACGCGACGAAGGAGCAAGCGGCGGCCGCTGAACGGCGAGCCTCAGGGCGCCGAAAAACACGCCGGAGCGAAGCGGAGGCCAAAGACACAGCTAGCCTCTTGGTGGCAGAATTCGCGACGACGTCCGGGTCGGATGCGTGTTGACGACGGCAATGGCGGCTCGTCCGTACGGTTCGGCGATAGTGTTGCCACGGGCCGTACTCGACGGAGCGCGGGCTGCCGCGAGCAGGGCCCAGGCCGGACAGCACAGGGACAGGGAGAAGGGTCGAGCAATTGAGCTTCACACAGGGCGGTAACGGGCAGGGCGCCGAGAGTGGCCGGGCCATTACCTCTATTCCGCTGTCCGAGGTCGACACCACGCGTACCGCGAGCATCGGAGACCTGGTTCGCGATGCCACCGAACAGATGTCGACCCTGGTCCGCGCCGAAGTGTCGCTGGCCAAGGCAGAGGTGACCGGGGAGATCCGCAAGGGCCTGCAGGGCAGCGTCTTCTTCATCGTCGCGCTGACGATCCTGCTGTTCTCGACCTTCTTCTTTTTCTTCTTCCTCGCCGAACTGCTCGATCTGTGGCTCTATCGCTGGGCGGCGTTCCTGATCGTGTTCGGGCTGATGATCGTGGCCACCGCAGTTTTCGCCCTGCTCGGATATCGGAAGGTGCGCAAACTCCGGGCGCCGTCCAAGACCATCGAATCGCTGAAGGAGACGCGAACCGTGCTGCCGCAGGGCCTGGGTGCACATGCGTCGGACAGCGGCGATGCGGTCGACACGTCCGGCCGGTAGCACGGCCGTTACGCTTTCCGGCGTGTCGTCTACCTCGAGTCCGGATCCGTCGAGCGTCCGCTATGACGGACCGTGGGCCCACAAGGACGTGCATGCCAACGGCATTCGATTCCACATCGCCGAGGCGGCGCCCGCATCCGGATCCGGTGCGCGCGGAGACGATACGTCGGATACGAATGCGCCGCTGGTGCTATTGCTGCACGGATTCGGCGACTTCTGGTGGTCCTGGCGGCATCAGCTGACCGGTCTGGCCGATCTGGGCTTCCGCGCGGTCGCGGTCGATCTGCGCGGATACGGCGATTCGGACAAGCCGCCGCGCGGCTACGACGGCTGGACCCTCGCCGGTGACGTCGCCGGACTCATCCGCGCCCTGGGCCACACCGACGCCACCCTGGTCGGCCATGCCGAGGGCGGGCTGGTGTGCTGGGCGACCGCGGTCCTGCATCCGCGGCTGGTGCGTTCGATCGCGGTGGTGAGTTCGCCGCATCCGGTCGCGCTCAAACAGGCCGTACTGCGTGACGGGCGGCAGCGCCGGATGTGGCTGCCGAACTTCCTGCGCTATCAGCCGCCCCGCTACGGCGAACGCCTGCTGACGGCTCGGGACGGATTCGAGATCGAACGACTGCTGCGGCAGCGGGCCGGAACCGACTGGGCCGGATCGGCCGATTTCGCCGACACCGCGCGCCGGATGCGCGCGGCCATCCGGATCTCCGGCACCGCGCACTGTGCCCTGGAATATCAGCGCTGGGCTTTCCGCAGCCAGTGGCGTCCCGACGGCCACCGCTTCATGTCCGCGATGCGCGAACCGGTCCGCATCCCGGTCCTGGCCCTGCACGGCGAATCCGACGGCTACATCCTCGACGCGACCATGCGCCGCGGACAACGCCTGTCCCCGGACCGCCGAATCGTAACCCTCACCGGCGCAGGCCATTTCGCGCACCAGGAACGTCCTGCGGAAGTCACCGCGGAACTCGCGAAACTACTCGGCTGAACCGCCCGGGGCAACCACCCGAACGCCTGACTGTCAGCCCGGCGCGCGAGTCTCCCCGCCCCGACGGACACGCTGAAGTCCCGCGGAAGCGAGGAGCGGAGCCGCCTAGCTCAGGACGCACTGTCCGGTGCCCACGGCGGCGGTGCGGCCGGAGGCGACCTCGAGATCGGACTTGACCTCCTTCAAGGTCAGCACATATCCGGTGTCCTCGTCGGTGACGGCCGCGCCGAACACCACGCCGAGCACGTCACCCTGCGTATCCACCAGCGGCCCACCGGAATTGCCCGCGCGGACCTGTCCGCGCACGGTGTAGACCTCGCGCTCGACGGTATCGCTCTTGTAGATGTTCGGACCGGTCAGGTTCAGCGTCTCGCGCACCCGCGCCGCGCTGGCGGTGTACGGGCCGCCGCCCGGATACCCGAGCACGATCGAACTCTCCCCCGAGGTCGCGGTGTCCGAGGCCAGCGGGATCACCGGCGCCTGCAGTCCGGGCACGGCCAGCACCGCCACATCCTTGGACGGGTCGAACAGCACCACGGTGGCGTCCAGCGGTCCCTTAGCGGTGTCCACCTGGAGGGAATTGGTTCCGGCGACCACGTGCGCGTTGGTCATGATCCGCTCGGACGCGACGACGAAGCCCGAACCCTCCAGCATCCGTTGACAACTCGACGCCACACCGCGGATGCGCAACACGCTGTGCTGCAGGTTGACCGCGACCGGACTGTTGAGCACGCTCGCGTCCGGCGGCGCGACCGCGGCGATCGGCGCGCGGCTGAACGGGCCGATCACATCCGGCAGCCCGGAGGTGTTGAGCAGCCGGGAGAATTCGTTGGGCACCCGGCGCAGCCAGCTCGGCGCGACCTTGTTGACCTCCGAGAGCACCCGCGACCCGTTCACCGCCTCCGCGATCGCCGGTTGCGAGGAGGAGGCCAGCGGCAGGGCCAGCAGCCAGGCGGTGGCCAGGACCGCGACCAGTTGCAGGCACGCGCCGACCACGCTGTCCACGGCGCGGATGAACGTATTGCGCATCCCGCTGCGGGCCGCACGGCCCAGCACCATGCCGGCCACCTCGCCGACGATCACCAGCGCCACGATCAGCACAACGCCGACCAGCACGCGTTTGCGGCCCTCGGCGATGTGGATCAGGATGTGCGGCGCGATCAGGATGCCCGCCACCGCGCCCAGGATCACGCCGAGGAAGGCCAGCGCGGAGGCCACCGCACCCTGCCGCCAGCCCGAGGAGGCGGCCAGCAGCGCGATGATCACGACCGCGATATCGAGCCAGTCCGACGAGGTCATAGTGTCTTCCCCACTGCCGCCGATGGACGCAGCCCTGCCGGGCCCGAACCCGACCGGCTCATAACGTCATGCCAACTGCTTCGAGTGCGGTCTGCAGATCACGCACGTCGTGCGGATCCCATTCCCGCTCCCATCCCGAAACCGCCAGCAGACCGGCCAGTACACCGGCGGTGAATCCCCACACGAGCATGCTGTCGACCTCGAACGCCGGGCTCATGTATCCCAGCGGATGCCGCACGACGAACCGGTTCGCCGGATCGATCAGATCCGCGATCCGCACCCGTGTCACCCGCGCGGCCTCGGTTTCGCTGACCACCCCCACCGCGCCGGGTGTGCGCCAGTACGCCAGCACCGGCGTCACGTCGAAACGCGACGGCGGCACGAAGATCTTCGGGAGCACCGCGAGCGGATCGACGCCCGCGCGGTCCACCCCGGTCTCCTCCCACGCCTCGCGCAACGCGGTGTCGACCGGGCCCTGATCGCCGGGTTCCACACCGCCGCCCGGAAACGCGACCTGCCCGCGATGCTGGCGCAGCGTGGCCGCGCGCTGGGTGAGCAGCACGTCGGCGTCGGCGGGCAGTCCGCCCGGCGCCGACGGATCGGCCTCGGGCGCACCGCCGAACAGTACGAGCACCGCCGCCTGACGCGGGCGCATCGCGCTGGCGACGACCTGCTTCATCGCCGTCCGATTCAGTACCGGATTGGTCCCGGTCGGATCGGCCGGTTTGCGTTCGACGACGCCGCGCAACCAGGTCGGGATGTCCTCGGTCACCAGATCCGGGCGCGCGCCGGACTCCTCACGCCCCTCGCGGTCGCGCACTCTGCCTCCTCCGGCCGCATCGCCGTGTTCACCGCCCGCGGCGGCCGGACTGCCAACGGCAGCCGTATCGGACCGGTCCCGAGCACGGTAGCCGCATCCGGTACCGGGCGCGCGACGGCCACCCCGATCCCGATCGGTCACGCGCGCACCCCCAATTCGGCGGCGACCGTCGCACTGATGTCCGTGACGTCGTCGAACGGGCGCGAGACGACCTTGGCGATCGAACCGTCGGCGCGGACCAGCACCGAGATCGGCAGCGCCGGGACCGCCCCGACCGCGGTCCGCACCCGGCCGTCGCCGTCCTCCACGCCGGGCAGATGGACCTTCAGATCCTGCAACCGGGCCAGGCCCATCGACTCGTTCGGGTCGCTGTGCACGGTGAGCACCGTCATCGCCGAGCCGACGCGATCGGCGAACTGCTGCAGTGCGGGCAACTCCTGGGCGCAGGGTGCGCACCAGTACGCCCACAGGTTCAGCAGGGCCGGTTTACCGGCCAGGGCCGCGCCCAGATCGACCGTGCGGCCGTCGGCCAGGCAGTCCAGGCCGATACCCGCCAGCGGACCCTTCGCCGGGCCCGGCGCGGTGGCCGTCGGGCAATCGGCCAGGGCGGCGGCCGAGCGCTGCCCGGCACTCACCGAGGCGGGGACCTTCAACGCGGTCGCCGTTGTGCCGGAAGGATTTTCGTGACGTCCGCGCGGCCATACCGCCACCGCGAGCGCGACGATCACGATCAAGCCGACGAACGTCCATCGCCAGGCCGGGGGAATGGACCTCACCGGTTCACCAGTTCGAGCAGATGCTCCGCCTCCGGCCCCTTGACCAGCGCCGCCGCGGTAGCCGGATCGGTCGGACCGGCCCCGAAGGACGGGCAGTCCTTGGCCAGCAGACAGGCGCCGCACGCCGGTTTACGGGCATGACACACCCGGCGACCGTGGAAGATCACCCGGTGCGAGAGCATCGTCCACTCCTTGCGCTCGATCAGCTCGCCGACGATGTGCTCGACCTTGACCGGATCCTCCTCGGTGGTCCATCCCCAGCGCCGGATCAGTCGCCCGAAATGCGTGTCGACTGTGATACCGGGCACATCGAACGCGTTACCCAGAATGACATTCGCGGTCTTGCGTCCGATTCCGGGCAATTTCACCAATTCGTCCAGGCTCGCCGGAAGTACACCGTCGTGCCGCTCCAGCAGAGCCTGGCCCAGACCGATCAGCGCGGACGCCTTGTTGCGATAGAAGCCGGTCGGGCGGATGTACTCCTCGAGTTCGGTGCGATCGGCCTCGGCATAGGCGCGCGCATCGCGGTAGCGGGCGAACAGCGCGGGCGTGGTCATATTCACGCGGACATCGGTGCATTGCGCGGAAAGGATTGTGGCGACCGCCAATTCGAGCGGGGTCGTGAAATCGAGCTCGCAGTGCGCGTCCGGAAATGCCAGCGCCAGTGTCCGATTCATCCGGCGCGCGCGACGTACCAGGCCGAGCCTGGTCTCGGCGGCGAATTTGGCCGTGCGGGAGGCGGACGTGTCGCGCCGCCGCGGTTCGGCGGCGGCGCTGGAAGCGGGAACGGCGGGTTTACGCACGCGTCCACCATACGGAACCACGCCGACAACGTTCCGCCAATGAGTCGCGCGACCCGGGGAAATCGGGTCGATCGAGTGCGCGACAGCGACGTTCGCACCGTGACCGAGGCGACAGAGAATGCCTCCCGTGTTCCATCTGAGACCTTCTCCGTGTTTACTCCTCGATATGCAAGGACTCGCTGTGGTGCTCTTCCCGGTGGTGCTGATGCTGTTCGCACTGTTCATGGAACGGGTCGAAAATCGGCTTCGCAAACTGCTCGAACCGGAAGAAGAGGTCCAGCAATACCTCGAACGCGCCAGCAATGCCGAGGTCAACGAGCTCGCGAAGCTGGGCGTACCGGCCGCCGCGGCGCACCCCGGCCGCAGACGCGCCCGCGGCGACGAACTGGACGTCGCACAGGCGAGCTGATCCGGCGCGCCGCACCGGCACGACACGGGTGCGGCGGGAACCATTCGGGCATCGCGGTCGTTTCACCAACCGCATCTACGTGGTGTCTGTCACTACGCTGCCCGAATGCAAAGTAGACTGCACTGTCGGCCGCTCCGATCCCAGACCGGGGCGACAGCGACGGGCCCGCAGGCGGCAGCTTGCGTCGTCACCACGTAGGGACCCGCTGGCGCCGCCAGTACACCGTCAATTCCCATAAGGAGCACATTCGTGGACGAGGCCCTCGCCAGAGCAGGCATCTTCCAAGGCGTCGAGCCCACCGCAGTGGCAGCTCTCGCCAAACAACTACAGCCCGTGGACTTCCCCCGCGGACACATCATCTTCAACGAGGGTGAGCCGGGCGACCGGTTGTTCATCATCACCTCCGGCAAGGTGAAGATCGGCCGTCGCTCGCCGGACGGACGAGAGAATCTGCTGACCATCATGGGCCCGTCGGACATGTTCGGCGAGCTCTCGATCTTCGATCCGGGTCCGCGCACCTCCACCGCCACCACCGTGACCGAGGTTCGCGCCGTCACCATGGATCGCGACGCGCTCAAGTCGTGGATCGATCAGCGCCCGGAGATCGCCGAGCAGCTGCTGCGCGTGCTGGCCCGACGTCTGCGCCGCACCAACAACAACCTGGCCGACCTGATCTTCACCGACGTCCCCGGACGTGTGGCGAAGGCGCTGCTGACGCTGGCCCAGCGGTTCGGCACACAGGAAGCCGGTGCGCTGCGCGTCACCCACGACCTCACCCAGGAGGAGATCGCCCAGCTGGTCGGCGCCTCCCGGGAGACCGTGAACAAGGCCCTGGCCGATTTCGCGCACCGCGGCTGGCTGCGCCTGGAGGGCAAGAGCGTCCTGATCTCCGATTCGGAGCGCCTGGCTCGCCGCGCGCGCTGACGTATTTGCGCCACATGTGATGTCATCCGGGGCTGTTTCGGCCCCGGATGGAGCGCAAGTCGGTGCAGGGACGCTCACGACACCTGGTTCTGCCAGCTCCGGACAAGGTCAACCTGTTCGCGGCCCGTCCCGTCGCTCGGACGCGTGGCGGGTGCGAGGAACGAGTGCCCGACACGGGGCCGAGCGACGGGACTCAGGGGGCCGCGAACCGCCGGAGCGGAGCGGAGGCCGAAGACACAGCTAGTTCTGTTGGCTGCGCAAGTAGGCCAGTTGGGCCTTGACCGAGCTGCGGGCCGCGGGCCAGAGCTTCTTGTCGACGTCGGCGTAGACCTTCGCGACGACCTGTAGCGGCTTGGCGTTCGGGCCCAGTTCGCGCAGTGCCGCGCGCACCTGCTCCAGGCGTTCCTGGCGATGCTGGATGTAGTAGCGCAGGACCGGCTCGGCCTCGGGGTGGTCGGGGCCGTGTGCGGGCAGCAGGGCCCGGCCCGGGGCCACCTCGAGCAGACGGTCCATCGAGGCGAGGTAGTCGCCCAGCGCGCCGTCGCGCGATTCGAGCACGGTGGTTCCGCTGCCGAGCACGGTGTCGCCGGTCAGGACGGCGTCGTCGAGGACGAAACTCACCGAATCGGTAGTGTGCCCGGGAGTAGCCAGGACCGTGATGCGCAGCCCGGCCGCCTCGACGACCTCACCGTCGGCCAGCGGGGTGGCCGAACCGCGCAGATGCTCCGGATCCACCGCGCGCACCGTGGTCCCGGTCAGCTTCGTGAGCCGATCGATGCCGCCGGTGTGGTCGTGATGGTGGTGCGTGATCAGGGTGAGGGCGATATTTCCCCCGGTCTCCCGCGCGATCGCCGCGCTGTGCTCACGATCCTTGGGCCCCGGATCGATCACGACGCAATCGGATCGTCCGGGGGCGCGCAGGATCCAGGTGTTGGTGCCCTGCAGGGTCATCTGGTTGGGGTTGTTCGCCAGCAGGACCGATGCGGTCGGGGTGACCGTACGCAGTTGCCCGTAGGCCGGATGGGTGAGCGTCATGCTGTGTCCTTCTGCCTCGCTCGGCACGAATCTGCTTCCTGCCTACCGCATTTCACCGCCGCCCGCACCGTCGACTAGCTCACCTCGGCGATGAGTTCCACCTCGACCGGGGTGTTCGCGGGGAGTTCGAAAACGCCCACCGCGGAGCGGGCGTGGGCGCCGGACGCGCCGAACAGCTCACCGAGCAATTCGGACGCGCCGTTGATCACCTGTGGCTGATTGTTGAATCCCGGTGCGGAGGCGACGAATCCGACGACCTTGACGATCCGCACGACCGAATCCAGGCCGACCAGATCGTGCACCGCCGCGAGCGCGTTGAGCGCGCACTGCTTCGCGGCCTCGCGGGCCTGTTCCAGGCTCACCTCCGCGCCGACCTTGCCGACGACCGACAGCTCACCGCCGACGAACGGCAGCTGACCGGAGGTGTAGACATGCGATCCGCTGCGCTGCGCCGGGATGTACACACCCGCCGGTGCGGCCACCGCGGGCAGCTCGAGCCCGAGCCGCGTCAGATTCTCCCGCCAGAGCTGCGCCATCAGCCCTTCACCCGCTTCAGGTAGGCCACGTGCTGCTCACCGGTCGGTCCCGGCAGCACCGTGACCAACTCCCAGCCGTCCGCACCCCACTGATCCAGAATCTGCTTGGTCGCATGCGTCAGCAACGGCACCGTCGCGTATTCCCACTGCGTCACATCACTCATGCGCCCGAGCGTATATGTGCACCCCGACACCCAGAACCCTTGGGCTCACCTCAGATCGATAGGTATACGCGCGAGCCTGGCGCACCCCGGCCACAGGACACCACGCCACAGAGAGAACCCGCATCGGCACCCAGTTCCGCCAACCGTGGACAACGCCAACCCAAGGTTCGCGGCCCGTCCCGTCGCTCGGACGCGTGGCGGGTGCGAGGAACGAGTGCCCGACACGGGGCCGAGCGACGGGACTCAGGGGGCCGCGAACCGCCGGAGCGAAGCGGAGGCCAAAGACTCAGCACCCGCCGTAACGAAGCACTGGCCAAAGACACCGTGTACCAGACAGTTGGTGTATCCCTTGGTGGCTTTTTCGCAACGCGCTATAGGCTCGCGAACGTGGGAGCACCGATAGCAGCACCCGTTTCCAGTGAAGCGGGCCGCGAATCAGGTTGGCCGGAGCGGGCGGACAAGGCCCGGCTGCACTACGTTTCCGGCAAGGGCGGTACCGGGAAGTCGACGGTGGCCGCGGCGCTGGCGCTGGCTCTCGCGGCGGGTGGCCGTCGGGTGTTGCTCGTCGAGGTGGAGGGGCGGCAGTCCATTGCGCAACTGTTCGATCTGCCGCCGTTGCCGCCGACCGAGACCAAGATCGCGACCGCCGACGGCGGCGGCGAGGTCATGGCCCTGGCGCTCGATATCGAACACGCCTTCCTCGAATACATGGAGATGTTCTACAACCTCGGCTTCGCGGGCCGGGCGATGCGCCGGATGGGCGCCATCGAATTCGTCACCACGATCGCGCCGGGACTCAAGGACGTCATCCTGACCGGCAAGATCAAGGAATGCGTCGTGCGCACCCAGAAGTCCGGTAGCCGCACCCGGCCGGTCTACGACGAGATCGTGGTCGACGCACCGCCGACCGGCCGCATCGCCGGATTCCTGGACGTCACCAAGGCCATGGTCGACATGGCCAAGGGCGGGCCGATCGCCTCGCAGGCCGAGGGCGTGTCGAATCTGCTGCACTCCGAGCAGACCGTCGTGCACCTGGTGACCCTGCTCGAGGCGCTGCCGGTGCAGGAGACCGCCGACGCGGTCGCGGAATTGACCGAGGCCGATTTCCGCATCGGCACGGTGATCGTCAACCGCGCCAGCGAGGGCTACCTGCCCGCGACCACGCGCGCCCGCGCCGCGGACGGCGACCTCGACGTCGAGGCCCTGCGCACCGGATTGCACGACGCGGGAATCACCCTGTCCGACAAGGACTTCCAGGGAATCGTGGAGGAGACGGTGCAGCACAGCGCAACCCTGCGCGCCCAGGACGACAGCTCGGCCGAACTGGCGCGGGTCGACATCTCCCGGCTGTATCTGCCCACCCTGCCCGACGGTATGGATCTGGGTGGCCTGTACGAGCTGGCCGAACATCTGAGCACCCAGGGAGTCCGCTGATGACCGTTCCGAGTACCGCGGTCCCCCTCGACATCTCGGCGATCGTGGCCGACCCGTCGGCCCGCGTGCTGGTCTGCTGCGGCAGCGGCGGCGTCGGCAAGACGACCACCGCCGCGGCCATCGCGCTGCGCGCGGCCGAGTCCGGCCGCAAGGTCGTCGTGCTGACCATCGATCCGGCCCGGCGCCTGGCCCAGTCGCTGGGCGTCAGCGATCTGGGCAACAGCCCGCAACGGGTGCAGCTCGGTCCGGAGGCGAAGGGCGAGCTGTTCGCGATGATGCTGAACATGCGCCGCACCTTCGACGAGATGGTGCTCGAGCACACCACCCCGGACAAGGCCGAGCAGATCTTCGCGAACCCCTTCTATCAGACGGTGGCCTCCTCCTTCGGCGGTACGCAGGAGTACATGGCGATGGAGAAGCTGGGCCAGCTCGTCGGCCGCAAGCAGTGGGATCTGATCGTCGTGGACACCCCGCCCTCGCGCAACGCGCTGGACTTCCTCGACGCACCCAAACGACTCGGAAACTTCCTGAACGGCCGCATGATTCGCGTCATCATGGCCCCCGGACGCGGGGTGGGCCGGTTCGTCACCGGCGCGATGAGCCTGGCGGTGCGCGGGGTGTCCACGATCGTCGGCGGACAGATGCTCAAGGACGCCTCGCTGTTCCTGCAGTCGCTGGAGTCGATGTTCGGCGGCTTCCAGGATCGCGCGAATCGCACCTACGCGATGCTGTCCCGGCCGGGAACGCACTTCCTGGTGGTGGCCGCGGCCGAGCCCGATGCGCTGCGCGAGGCGTCGTTCTTCGTCGATCGGCTCTCCACCGACGCGATGCCGCTGGCCGGGCTGGTCCTGAACCGCGTCCATCCGGCGCTGTGCTCGCTGTCGGCCGAGCAGGCCGCCGCGGCCGCCGACCGGCTCGCTCCCGCGTCCGGCAACGGCGTGCCCGGCGGGACGGTGAGCGCGGAGTCCGACGACGAGCCGACCTCCGATCCGCGCGCACTGGCGGCGGACGTGCTGCGCCTGCACGCGCATCGCGCGACCACGGCCAAGCGCGAACAGCATCTGCTGCATCGGTTCACCGGCGCACACCCCCGGGTGCCGATCGTCGCGGTGACGGCGCTGCCGTTCGAGGTCTCGGATCTGCGGGCGTTGCGCGCGATCGCGGACCAGCTGTTCGGCTCGACCCCGGCGCATACGGCCTGACCACACCCGCCCGGCCCCGGAAACGGCTCGAGCCCGCGATCGCGGGCTCGGACCGTTGTCGGCAATGCCCTAGATGGCCACCTTCTGCTGCCGCTGGACGCGGAAGAACTCCGCCCAGGACGTCACCTCGGGATGCTGTTTCAGCAGTGCTCGGCGCTGCCGCTCGGTCATGCCACCCCACACACCGAACTCCACTCGATTGTCCAGGGCATCGGCGCCGCACTCCATCAGGACGGGGCAGTGCCGGCAGATCGTCGCCGCTTTGCGCTGCGCCGCGCCGCGTACGAAAAGCTGGTCGGGGTCCACTTCCTTGCATCGGGCCTGGGAGACCCAGGCGATCCTTGCTTCGGCCTGCTCCACGTCCAATCGAGCGATGGGGGTTGTCATATGCATTTGGTGTGCCCCTTTGCAGTCCGAACACCGGGTCAACGGCGCTCCGGAATCGCGAGCAGTTCGCAGCAACCCAACCCCGCTGCGAACTGCACCACATTCCACTTTGAGTGTTAGCTCTATCACACTGGGTTCTCAATCTAGGTAAAGGTATGGGCGTAGCGCAAGACCGTCTCCGGTTTTTCTGGTACGCCCGTCCATGCAAAGCCGACATAAAACCGGGCAGTCTGAACGAATTGGGCGACACGCCTGGCTTTTCCATGCACGACTCGCCCACGTGTGACGAGACGCACGCCTCGAGCAGGGCGAGAACCGGCGGCCCGCACCGCGCAACGCTCGCTCGGAGGGACTGCATTTAGTCTTGGAGCGTGCCGATCTCACAAACGCTCGCCAGACTGGCCGGGGCGTGCATCCTGGCGGCCGCTCTGATTGCCGGGCTGTTGTTCCCGCTCGCCGGTGGTTTCGGGTATATCTCCAACCGCGCCGCCGACGCCGTCGACAACGTCTCGGCGGAAGTGCTGGAGGGCACCGTGCCCGCGGTGTCCACCATGGTCGACGCCACCGGAGCACCGATCGCCTGGCTGTACGACCAGCGTCGGTTCGAGGTTCCCAGCGACAAGATCTCCAACAACATGAAGCTGGCCCAGGTCTCCATCGAGGACCGCCGCTTCCTACAGCACCACGGCGTCGACTGGCAGGGCACCTTCCGCGCCTTCCTGCGCAACACCTCCAGCGGCGAGGTGCAGCAGGGCGGTTCCACCATCGACCAGCAGTACGTGAAGAACTTCCAGTTGCTGGTCGTGGCCAAGACCGACGCCGAGCGTCGCGCGGCCATCGAGACCACCCCCGCGCGCAAGCTGCGCGAGATCCGCCTCGCCCTGACGCTGGACAAGCAGCTGAGCAAGGACGAGATCCTCACTCGCTACCTGAACCTGGTGTACTTCGGCAACGGCGCCTACGGCGTCCAGGACGCCGCGCAGACCTACTTCGGCGTGGATGCCAAGGACCTGACCGTGCCGCAGGCCGCGATGCTGGCCGGCATCGTGCAGAGCTCCTCGCACTTCAACCCGTACACCAACGAGAAGGAAGTGCTCGCCCGCCGGAACACCGTGCTGGACACGATGATCCAGAACATCCCCACCCGCGCCGCCGAATTCCGCGCCGCCAAGGCGACCCCGCTGGGCGTGCTGCCCGAACCCAAGGGCCTGTCCAACGGCTGCATCGCGGCCGACGATCGCGGCTACTTCTGCGACTACGCGATGCAGTACCTGGAGGACGCGGGCATCAGCAAGGATCAGCTCGACAAGGGCGGTTACCTGATCCGCACCACCCTCGACCCGGCCGTGCAGAACTCGATGAAAGCCGCGATCGACTCGATGACCAATCCGAATCTCGCCGATATCGCCGAGGTCTCCAGCATCATCGCGCCCGGTCAGGACTCGCACAACGTGATGGCCATGGTGTCCAGCCGCACCTACGGTCTGGACGCGAACATCCATCAAACCGTTCAGCCGCAACCCTTCTCGATGGTCGGCGACGGCGCGGGCTCGATCTTCAAGATCTTCACCACGGCCGCGGCGATGGAGAAGGGCCTGGGCATCAACGCGAAACTGGACGTGCCCTCGTTCTACGCGGCCAAGGGCATGGGTTCGAGTGGGACGCCGGGCTGTCCGGCGATGACGTACTGCGTCAAGAACGCCGGTAACTACCGTTCGCCGATGTCGGTGACCGAGGCGCTGGCGCAATCGCCGAACACCGCGTTCGTCAAGCTCATCCAGGCCGTCGGGGTGACCCCGACCGTCGATATGGCCATCCGCCTGGGCCTGCGGTCGTACGCCAAGGCCGGTACCTCCGGGCACGGCAACACGAGCATGGCCGACATGTTCAAACAGCAGAATCTGGGTTCGTTCACACTGGGCCCGGTCGCGGTCAATCCGCTGGAGCTGTCCAATGTGGCCGCCACCCTGGCCTCGGGCGGCAAGTGGTGCCCGCCCTCGCCGATCAAACAGGTCCTCGATCGTTACGGCAAACCCGTCTCGCTGACCCAGCAGGCGTGTGAGCAGGTCATCGATCCGGGTCTGGCGCATACGCTGGCCAACGCGCTGGGCCAGGACGCCACCGGCGGTACCGCGGCCGGTTCGGCGCGCGCGGCGGGCTGGAACGTCCCGGTCGCCTCCAAGACGGGTACGACCGAGACCAACCGTTCCTCGGCCTTCCTGGGCTTCACCGGTTCGCTGGCGGGCGCCGCCTACATCTACGGCGACTCGCCGACGCCGGACGAGATCTGCTCGTTCCCGCTGCGCAACTGCAGCAGCGGAAACCTGTTCGGTGGTAACGAACCCGCCCGGAGTTGGTTCATGGGCATCAAACCGGTGCTCGGGAACTTCCCGCCCTCGACGCTGCCGCCACTGGACGACAAATACGTTCGCGGATCGAACAATTCGCAGATTCCGGACGTCACGGGGATGACCCAGGCCGAGGCGACCTCGGCGCTGGTCGCCGCGGGATTCCAGGTCTCGGCGGTGACCCAGCCCGGCTCGGCCGCCAAGGGCACGGTCCAGAGCACCACGCCCAACGGGTCTGCGATCCCGGGCTCGGTGATCACGCTGAACCTCAGCGACGGCACCCAGCGGGAGATCCCGCAGCCGGGCGCACCGCAGGCGCCGCCGCTGAACGTGCCCGGAATTCCGATTCCGCGGCTGCCACCCATCCCGATTCCGCTGCCCAGATAGGCGTTCGGAAACATCTCGGGCGGGCCTCCTGATCCGGAGGTCCGCCCGAAGTGTGTCGGAGGGCCGAGACTCGACCGCCGCAAGTCGACGGAGCGGACAATGCCGACACCGCGTTCGCGGCCCGTCTCGCCGTTCGGACGCGTGGCGGGTGCGAGGAACGAGTGCCCGACACGGGCCGCGCGGCGAGACTCAGGGGGCCGTGAACCGCCGGAGCGAAGCGCAGGCCGAAATTACAGCCGGGACTTGACCGCCGCGGACAGCCGCGAACCGTCGGCGCGACCGGCGGCCAGCGTGGTCGCGATCTTCATGACCTGGCCCATCTGCCGCATGCCCGGCCGCTCGCCGTTCTGCTCGGCGACGTCGGCGATCGCGGTGTCGGCGATATCGGCGACCTCGGCGTCGGTGAGCTGGGTGGGCAGATATTCGTCGATGATCTGCTCTTCGGCCCGCTCGTTGGCGGCGAGTTCACCGCGACCGGCCTGCTCGTAGACCACGGCGGCCTCGTTGCGCTTCTTGGCCTCCTTGGTCAGAACCGTGACCACCTCGGCGTCGGAGAGCTCCCGGGCTTCCTTACCGGCGACCTCGGCGGTCTGCACGGCCGCCAGCAGCATGCGCAGGGTGTTCGTGCGCAGGGCGTCCTTGGCCTTCATCGAGGTCGTCAGATCCGCCCGCAGCTTCGATTTGAGTTCCGACATAGCGCCAACGCTATCGGGTCCGGCGAGCTACTCCCAGTACTTTTGCCGCGGCGTGGATGTGACGCTGTGCGGAATCACACTCGGTATTCCACACGTAAGTCGCCTATCCTGATCGAATGCCCGTACTCTCGTCTGCCGCATTCCGACGAGCCGCGCTGGGGGCCACCGGGGCCGCCGTCGCCGGAATCGGCTATGCCACGCTGATCGAACGCAACGCCTTCGTCCTGCGTGAGACCACGTTGCCGGTGCTACAACCGGGCTCGTCGAGTCTACGGGTGCTGCACATCTCCGATCTGCACATGACCCCCGGTCAGAAGCTCAAGCAGGCCTGGGTGCGCGAACTCGAGGGCCTCGATCCGGATCTGGTGATCGACACCGGCGACAATCTGGCCCATCCGCGCGCGGTTCCCGCGGTCGTGCAGGCGCTGTCCGGGCTGCTGTCGCGGCCGGGCCTGTTCGTGTTCGGCAGCAACGACTACTTCGCGCCGGTGCCGAAGAATCCGCTGAAGTACTTCAGCAAGAACCACAAGCGCGTCTACGGCGATCCGCTGCCCTGGCAGGATCTGCGTGCGGCGTTCACCGAACGCGGCTGGCACGATCTGACCCATGTGCGGCGCGATGTCGAGGTGGGCGGGATCAAGATCGCGACCGGCGGCGTGGACGATCCGCATCTGCGGCGCGACCGGTACGAGACCATCGCCGGTGCGCCGAATCCCTTGGCGGAGTTGAGCATCGGGCTCACTCACTCCCCCGAGCCGCGGGTGCTGGATCGGTTCGCCACCGACGGCTACGACCTGGTGCTCGCCGGGCACACCCACGGCGGGCAGCTGTGCGTGCCGGGATTCGGCGCGCTGGTCACCAACTGCGGGATCGACCGGTCCCGGGTCAAGGGGGCCTCACGCTGGGGTGCGCATACCCGGCTGCACGTCTCGGCCGGTCTTGGCACCTCACCGTGGGCGCCGTACCGGTTCTGCTGCCGCCCGGAGGCCACCCTGCTGACGCTGGTGGCGGCCCCGCCGCAGCGTCCCGCGGCGGACAGCGGTCATGGGGTGTCGGCTTCGGAGGCCGTGGCGCGTTAGGGTTGCTCGCGCTGATCCGATACGTCAGGGGCGAGGGTGATCTATGAGTTCGACGAGCGGTGATTCCGGCGAGCAGTCCTCCTCGAAGGACCGGCCTCGATCACAGCAGGCCTCGGTGCTGCGCGGGCTGGATCTTCCCCATCCGACCTCGCCCGCCGACACGACGCACACCGAGATGATCGACATGCGCGCGGCAACCGACGCGCGCACTCAGGCGATTCCGCAGGCCGGGCCGCGGATCGACAACTCCCGGGCCGATGCCTCCCGGCAGGGCGAACCGCGTGCCGCGCAGCCGGACGCAGCCCGCGCCCAGCCGCCCCGGAGCGATGCGAATTCCCCTGGGCAAGGCGATGTTCCGGCCGATTCGGCGCAGACCGAAGCATTCCACCAGTTGAGTTTCGGTCAGCCGGGAAGGCCCTCCGGGCAGCAGCCGCTCGCGCTGTCGCCCGAGATCGCCCAGTACGCCCGGGCCGAATCCGAAGCCCGGACGAATCCGATCCCGCAGCAGGCGGTTTCACCGGCGCGAAGGGCTCGGCCCGGAGCGAAGGATCTGGGCCCGCCGCCTCAGCAATCTCCGCAGCCGGTCGGCAGGGGCCGTCCGCACGGCGGTCCGACGAGTCCCATTCCACGGCAGTCGGCCGCGGATCAAGGTGCGCCGCAGCCGGAGCAGGCATGGCATCTGGGTGCGCCCGAGCAGGCTGGATCACGTTCGGATGGCGCCGCGAAGTCTGCTGCGCGGCAAGCGGATTCGATACGTCGCCAGGAAGCGCCGGAGTCGCGTCCGACATCCGCCACCGACGAATCCGACGATGCCGCGACCAAACACGCCGACCGGCCGCTGTCCGCGCGCGAACGCAAGCGGTGGCTGTTCGCCGGGATCGGCGCGGCGGCGGTCGTGATCCTCGGCATCGGGGCGACCCTGGTGCTGACCGGCCGGCATTCGAACGATTCCAGCAACATGGTGAGCGCGCTGAGCTCGGGTGCGAGCGCCGCGCCGCTGGCCACTCCGGCGCAGACCTCCGCGCCGGCCACGGTCGCCGGTCTGGCGCCGCTGATTCCGGGCTATCAGGTCGTCCAGGTCCCGGATCGCGGTGCGGTGTTCGACGTGCCCAAACAGTGGCAGATCGACCCGAACGGCACGAAGACCTGGGGCACCGCACCCAGCACCGTCGAGATCGCCGGACTGGTCCAGGACGGCAAGGGCTACTGCCCCAACTACATTCGCACCAACGCGTTCCTGACGATGTCCGCGAAACCGGATCCGGCCGCGGCCGCGGTGGACATCGGCACCCGGCTGGCCAAGATCGGCTGGGCCACCTCCACCGGCACCACCCCCGGCAAGGCCGAACCACTCACCTCGCTGGACGGCCAGATACACGGCTCGTTCGCCGAAACGGATGGCACGTTCAGGCCACCGGCTCCCGGATGCGCCAAAACCTACGCCGTCTACACCTTCGCCTTCCCCAGCGAGAACGGCAGCTTCGTCGTCACCATCGCCGCCGACACCGGCGTCGCCCGCTCGATCGACCGCCCCACAGCCCAGCGGATCCTCGCCAGCATCCGCCCCCTCCAGGCCAAATGACCTGCCGATTTAACGTCTGAGCCCGCCCTGTTGTAAGCTACTCCAGGTTCACAACGCGGGGTGTGGCGCAGCTTGGTAGCGCGCTTCGTTCGGGACGAAGAGGTCGTGGGTTCAAATCCCGCCACCCCGACTCGTGTGTGGAGACACGACAGGGCCCCTGATCTTCATGGTCAGGGGCCTTACTCTTTTTCGCGGCGTTTTCTGCGCACTCCTTTCAACAGGGCTCGCACTGGTTGCAGATCTGTTGTGGGGCAACGGGGGATGTTGGTGCGTACCATCGGGGGGAGGTCCGGGGGGACCGAGGTAGGGATCAGGATGGGCGACGAGGGTGAGCCGGTCGCGGAGATCGACGTCGACACGCCGCAGGCGGCGCGGATCTGGAACTACTGGATGGGTGGGCAGGACAACTACCCGTCCGATCGGGCGGCCGGGGATGCGGTGGCCGCGGTGTATCCCGATATCGTGCGGATGGCCAGGCTGTCGCGGGAGTTCCTGATCAAGGTGGTGAGCTACCTGGCCGCCGAGGCCGGGATCCGGCAGTTCATCGACATCGGCACCGGGCTGCCCAACATGCAGAACACGCACGAGGTGGCGCAGGACATCGCACCGGAATCCCGGATCGTCTACGTGGACAACGATCCGCTCGTACTGGCCCACGCCCGCGCGCTGCTGACCGGCACCAGCCCCGGAGGCGTGACCACCTACGTCTCCGCCGACTATCACGATCCCGATCGGATACTCGAGCGCGCGGCGCGGGTACTGGACCTCTCCCACCCGACGGCGGTGCTGTTCATGGGCGTCATGGGTTATGAACCGGATCTCGCCGTGGTGCGCGATATCGTCGGCCGCCTGATCACGCCGATGAGCGCGGGCAGCCATCTGGTGCTGTGGGACGGGACCGATACCGGCGACGCGGTTCGGGAAGGCGGTCGCAAGCTGGTCGAAGCCGGTGGCGCACCGTATGTCCTGCGCAGCCCGGAACAACTCGCCAGCTGTTTCGAAGGTCTGGAGATGGTGGAACCGGGAATGGTGCGGATCACCGATTGGCGGCCGGTGCGCCGAATCGGAACCACCGAACCACTCGACGCCTACGGTGCGGTCGCCCGCAAACCGTGACCGGAGTATCGAGATATCAACGGCGGCAAGGATTCCCGAACCGGAGCGCGATCAGACCGCGGCCCCGCAGGCCACACCTTCGATGATCCGGATCGACCGATCGGGCTGAAGCGCCTTGACGGACAAGCGATCCCAGATCGAATGGTAGACGTCCAGATCCCCCGGCCGATCGAGGAACTGGGCACCGGTGGCGTGATACAGATGCACGACATCGGACAGATCCGGATTGCCGAACCGCATCAGAGCGAACGGCACCGCACTGAGCACCGGGCCGCACACATGGTCGGGCACGATCTGGATCGTCACGTTCACCAGCTCGCCGACCCGGCCCAGATGCTCGAGCTGGGCCCGCCAGACCTGCGTACTGCCGAGCTGGCGGCGCAGCACGGACTGCTCCAGCAGCACCCACAGCCGCAACGGGTCGGGCCCGGTCAGCCGCCGCTGACGTTGTTCCAGCAGTTCCGTGTGCCCCGTGTCGTCGGGAGCGCTCGGATGGGCGATATCCAGCAGCTCCCGCGCGTACTCGGGGGTCTGCAACAGTTCGGGAACGACGCCGGGCGAATAACTCCGCAGCAATGTGGCCGAATCCTCGAAGGCGAGGTAGGTGTCGTACCAGCGCGGCGCGACATCGATGTGCCGGTGTCCGGGCGCATTGGCCCCTCGCGCGAGATCTACGTACTCGGTGCGCCGCGCGGTATCGGCGACCCCGTACAACGTCAGCAACTTCTCCAGATCCGGCAGCCGGAACCCCAGCAAACCGGACTCGAGCCGACTGATCTTCGAATGCGACGCCCCGATCGCCCGGCCGACGTCGTACCCCTTGAGACCGGCAGCCACCCGCAGCGTCCGTAATCGAGTACCCAGCAGGCGACGCGCCACTGCGGGGTCCCCGCCGGAGTCCTCGTCTCCCTCGCGCAACTGTGCGACGGAGGTCGTACTCTTGGTCACCGCCCCTCCCAGGGGACTCGGCTATCGCTGTCTCCGAGTTTGCCACAGCCCCAGCCGGGCGGCGAATCCGACTGTGCGCCGGTTCAGATCGAGGCTTTGATGCCTACTTCACCGCTGCGGTGAGGACTTCTCCCAGCGCGGTGAGTTGATCACCGGTGCCCTGCTCACGCCAGGAGGGCTGTTCGCGCCCGTCGAGGTAGGCACCGTGTTCGGTGAGGGTGAGGCGAGCGCCCGAATCGGTGGCGGCGAATTCGACGGTGGTGAGCGAGACGGTCGAGAGGACCTCGCCCTCGCTGAGCGTGGAGGTGTAGACGATGCGGGCGTCCGGGACGATGTCGCGGTAGGCGGTCTCGAAGGTGATCACCGTGTCGTCGACCGCGCCGCGCGCGACCTCCCGGCCGCCGACCCGGAAGTCGAGCTCGTGATCGGAATTCCCGCCCGCGAACCAGCGGGCCTTGGTCGCCGGGTCCGACCAGGCGGCGAAGACGGCCGCCGGTGCGACGGGGTATTCGCGTTCGATGATGAAGGTGGCGTGGACGACGGACTGTTCGGACATGACTACTCCTGATCGGTTCCTGGACGTTCGGCGAGCACCTCACCGAGCGCATCGAGACGGCTCTCCCACGGCGTCCGGCGCGCTGAGATCCACTCCTGGATCGGCGCCAGCGCATCGGGCACAAGTTGACAGGTGCGAACCCGGCCGACCTTCTCGGACCGGACGAGCCCGGCATCCTGCAGCACCTGCACATGCTGAACAACCGCCGCCAGCGACATGTCCAGCGGCTCGGCCAGCGCACTGACCGCCGCGGGACCGGCACTCAGCCGTTCGATCAGCTGCCGCCGAGTCGGGTCCGCGAGAGCGCGGAAGATCCGGTCGATCCGCTCAGCATGGTTAAGCACAGGCTTAAGTTTCACGCTCAGCGAAACAATAGTCAAGCAATTACTTAACTATTCTGCCGATCCCGATCGGGCCACACCGCTGAAGCCGGCCACTCCGCGATCCGCAACCGTCGCCACACGCGCTGACCGACCTGTCGGCGAGATCACCGATGCCTACACGCCGGAGTGCCTGATCACGGGCGTAGGGGTCCGCATTCGACGCCTCCGGACGGCGATGGCGAGTTCGCCGACAGCAAGCACGAACAAGACCAGGGGCCCCGGCATGGCTGGGGGCCCTGGTCCGATCCGGCGGGGCTCAGACCGGAGTGATCGGCAGGCGCAGGGCCGCCGGGGCGGCCTGGGGGACGACCGGGGACTTCGGCGCGATCGGGGCGACGCGGCGGTACGGCTCACCCAGGGCCGGACGCGGGTCGCGCTCACCCTTGTTGGGCCACAACGACATTGCGCGTTCGGACTGGGCGGTGATGGTCAGGGACGGGTTGACGCCGAGGTTGGCCGAGATGGTCGAGCCGTCCACGATGTGCAGACCCTCGTAGCCGTAGAGACGCTGATAGGGATCGACGACGCCGGTCTCGGGCGAATCGCCGATCGCGCAGCCGCCGATGAAGTGGCCGGTGATCGGGACGTTCGCCAATTCGGTCCAGCTGCCCTGCGGGATGCCGTCGATCTTCGCCGCGACGCGCCTGGTGACATCGTTGCCCTCGGGAATCCACGCGGGCGGGGCCTGTCCCGGGCCCGGTTTGGTGGTCATCCGGCGGCCGAGCAGTCCGCGCTTGTTGTAGGTGATGATCGAGTTGTCCAGATTCTGCATCACCAGCAGGCCGATCATCCGTTCGGACCAGTGCCGCGGATTGTGCAGCTTCGCCAGATCCCTTCGCTGCCTGACCATTTCGCGCACGCCCAGCACCCAGCGGCGCTTGCCCTCCTGGCCGTCGACCAGCACCGTGGTCAGCAGGCTCATCGCATTGGAGCCCTTGCCGTAGCGCACCGGCTCGATGTGGGTGTGGTCGTTGGGATGGATCGAGGATGTGATCGCCACGCCCCGAGTGAAATCGGTGTCCTCGCGCCGCGAACGCGCGGCGAGCACCGCCTCGGAGTTGGTGCGCGCCAGATGCCCCAGGCGCGGCGAGATATCCGGCAGCACACCGCGATCACGCAGATTGTGCAGCAACTGCTGAGTGCCCAGCGCCGCCGCCGAGAACACCACCTGATCGGCGGTGAAAGTCTTGCGCCCCTTGCGAATCCACCGCCCGGTCCGCACGGTGTCGATCGCATAGCCGCCGTCGGGCAACGGCCGCACGGTGACCGCGGTGGTCAGCGGATGCACTGTGGCGCCGGCCTTTTCGGCAAGATACAGATAGTTCTTGACCAACGTGTTCTTCGCGCCGTGGCGGCAGCCGGTCATACATTCGCCGCAGTGCGTGCAGGTCCGCCGCGCCGGCCCGGCGCCGCCGAAGAACGGATCTTCGACGTCGTTGCCGGGCCGGGCGTCCGCATCGGCGAACAGCACGCCGACCGGGGTGCGCCGATAGGTGTCGGCGATGCCGAGGTCCTCCGCGACCTCCAACAGCACCCGATCCGAGGGCGTGGTGGCCGGGTTGGTGGTGACGCCGAGCATCCGGCGCGCCTGGTCGTAGTGCGGGGCGAGCTCATCGCGCCAATCGGTGATGTGCGCCCACTGCTTGTCCCGATAGAACTGCTCGGGAGCCTCGTAGAGCGTGTTGGCGTAGACCAGCGAACCACCGCCCACGCCGGATCCGCTCATGATGAACGTGTCGTTCAGCAGCGTCATCCGCTGGATCCCGAAGCAGCCCAGCTTGGGCGCCCACAGATACTGGCGCATATGCCAGGAGTTCTTCGCGAACTCGTCGTCGGCGAAGCGACGGCCGGTCTCGAGCACGCCGACCCGATACCCCTTCTCGGTCAGCCGAAGAGCCGTCACACTGCCCCCGAAGCCGGACCCGATGACCAGCACGTCGTAATGCGTCATAGGTCCACACCATAGGTAGTGCGCACGGCCTGGAACGAGAGTCTCGCGGCCAGAAAATCGACATATTCGGCCAGTTGGCGAACTCGCCGCGAATCTCGGGGAATCGCAGGTCGCGGGAGGGGGGCTCGGAAGCTGGGTTATATTCCATCGAAGTTCTTTCGCGACGAGAACGGGAAACCGGTGTGAATCCGGTGCGGTCGCGCCACTGTGTCCAGCTTGCTGGGAGTCAGACCCCGTCTCGTCGCGTACCACGGACGGGGACGCGAGATCCCCAGAAGGGTGGTGCCCGTCATGGCCCCCGAAGCGACCACCCGACGCGTCCTGCGTGACGTCCTGCACGACTGGAATCGCCGCGACTGGCTCGAGGCGGCCACCCTGCTCGGCGTAGTCGTGGTGATGCATCTGGTCGGATTCGGACTGCTGTTCGGCGCGATCGCACCGCACAGCTATCACATCGGTACCCAGGTCTTCGGCGTCGGACTCGGCCTGACCGCCTACACCTTCGGATTGCGGCACGCCTTCGACGCCGACCATATCGCGGCCATCGACAACACCACTCGCAAGCTGATGACCGACGGCAAACGACCCAAGGCGGTCGGATTCTGGTTCGCCATGGGGCATTCCACGATCGTGTTCGTCCTGGCGGCGCTCATCGTGCTGGGCGCACGGGCGGTCGGCACGCTCGTCGACGACGACTCGCCGACCCGCAAAACCCTGGGCACCATATCGACCCTGGCCTCGGGTTCGTTCCTCTATCTCATCGGACTGCTGAACATCGTTGCGCTGGTTGGCATCTGGCGGGTATTCCGCAAGATGCGCGAGGGCGCGTACAACGATGCGGAACTCGAGGCGGCCCTGGACGCGCGCGGCTTCCTGGCCCGGCTGCTGCGTCCGGTGATGCGCATGGTGACCCGGCCCGCGCACGTGTACCCGGTGGGCATACTGTTCGGCCTGGGCTTCGACACCGCCACCGAGGTCGCCCTGCTCGCGATGGCCGGTTCCGGAGCCGCCGCCGGACTGCCCTGGTACGCGATCGTGGTGCTGCCCCTGCTGTTCGCGGCCGGAATGAGTCTGATGGACACCGTGGACGGGCTGTTCATGAACGTCGCCTACGACTGGGCCTTCGCCGATCCGGTCCGCAAGATCTTCTACAACCTGACCATCACCGGACTGTCCATCGCGGTCGCCATCCTGATCGGCTCGATCGAGCTGATCACGGTGCTGCACAACGACGCTCGGCTCACCGATCCGGTCACCGGGTGGATCTCGGGCATCGATCTGAACAATGTCGGCTTCGCCATCGTCGGGTTGTTCGTGCTGGCGTGGATCGCCGCCGTCGCATACTGGCGACTGGCGAAGGTCGAGAAGCGCTGGGCGGTAAACACTTCCGAATAACCTCAGCGCATCCCGCAAGCGAATACAAGAAATGTGCGGGTGCGGACCGGCAACGAGGAACCGGTCCGCAGCCGCAAGGCGGAACGCCTCAGCGCAACCGCAACCGCCGCATCATCCGCAACGTCAGCAGCGTGGTCCGCAACTGCCTGGCATAGGGCATGGCCGCGCGGGCCGCCATCACCTGCCGCTTCTGCACGCCGATATTGACCGAATCGGTGTACTTGAGCAGGCCCGCGTCACCGTGCCGGGTACCGACCCCGGACTGCTTGAGGCCGCCCGACGGCGTCGCCTTGGACGAGTAGGTGACCACGAAACCATCGTTGACGTTGACGTTCCCCGCCTCGAGCTGCCCGGCGATCTGCTCCGCACGAGCCAGATTCCGACTCCACACGCTCGCGTTGAGGCCGTAGGTGGTGGCATTGGCCTGCTCGATCGCATCCCGCTCGGAGCTGAACTTGTAGATGGTGACGACCGGTCCGAAGGTCTCCACGGTCGCGTGGGTCATCTCCGGAGTCACCCCGGTCAGCACGGTCGGTTCGTAGAACGCCGGGCCGATGTCCGGACGTGCCTTGCCACCGGTCAGTACGGTCGCGCCCTTGGCACGGGCGTCCTCGACGTGCTCGGCCACCCGGGCGAGCTGATCCGGCGACACCAGCGAACCGAATTCCGGGTCGGTCCCGTACGACGCTCCTGCCTTCGAGCCCAATTCCTCTGCGGCAGCGACGAATCGGCGCACGAACTCGTCGTAGACCCGGTCGTGCACGTAGATGCGCTCGATGTGCATGCACGCCTGGCCGGTATTGCCGAACACCGCGAAGACCGCGCCCGGAATCACGTCATCGAGATTCGCGTCGTCGAGCACGAGCATCGGATTCTTACCGCCCAGCTCGAGGCTGCAACCGATCAGATTGCGCCCGGCCAGCTCGCCGATGGTGCGTCCGGTGGCGGTGGATCCGGTGAACATGACGTAATCGGAGTTCTCGATCAGCGTCGGGCCCACGTCGGGGCCGCCGCCGCACACGACCTGCATCAGTCCGCGCGGCAGACCCGCCTTGTACAGCAACTCCACCCCGAACAGCGTGCACAGCGCGGTCTTGTTGTCCGGTTTGAGGACCACGCCGTTGCCCGCGATCAGCGCCGGGGTGGAATCGGACATCGCGATGGCGAACGGGAAGTTCCACGGCGCGATGACCGCGACCACGCCCTTGGGCCGATGCTGCTGGATCGAGCTGGAGATGACCGGCATGTAGCCGCCGCGATGCTCGGGCTTCAGCACTCGCGCGGCGGTCTTGAGATAATGGCTGACCACCATCGGCGGATCGCAGGACTCCTCGATCGCCATGCGGCGGGTCTTGCCGCAGCCGATCTGGATGAGATCGGCGATGGTTTCGATCTCGCGCAGGATCAGCTCGTGCCACCGCGCGAAGACCTCGAGTCGGCGTTCGACCGACCAGGACGCCCACTCCTTCTGCGCGGCGCGCGCCTGGGCGGCGGCGGCGACGACGTCCTCGGGCGAGGACTGCGGCAGTTCGCCTACGACCGCGCCGGTGTACACCTCGATCATCTCGTAGGGTTCGCGTTTCGCACCGGCGGTACCCGCGGTCACCATCCCGGTCAGCCGGTCGATGAGCGTCTTGTTGATCCGCGGCGGCAGCGTGGTCGCCCCGCTCTGCGTGGTTGTCTCCATCCGCACTCTCCCTAACTTGCCGCCCGTGACGGCGGTCACCACCTCTAAACTAGAACACGTTATTGTTTAGGACAATGTCCCGGGGTAGCTTCCCCCTATCCACGAGAGAGAAGAGAGTCGGCGATGACCACGGCAGCCACTGAAACCGGTAGCAGTACCGAGCCACACGCGCTGGTCGAACAGCGCGGCGGGACGCTGATCATCACGATGAACCGGCCCGCGTCCCGCAACGCCCTGACCGGCGAGATGCTCGAGATCATGGTGCGGGCGTGGCAGCAGGTCGACGAGGACCCCAGCATCGGATGCTGCATCCTCACCGGCGCCGGCGGCGCGTTCTGCGCGGGTGCGGATCTCAAGGCGATGAGCCGCAACGATCCGAGCAAGAGCATGGGCGAGGGCGGCAAATTCGACGCCTCGCACATTCCGGGTCTGCTGAAGGGCTACCGGGTGAGCAAGCCGCTGATCGCCGCGGTCGAGGGCGCGGCCATCGCGGGCGGCACCGAACTCCTCCAGGGCACCGATATCCGCGTCGCGGGCGAGAGCGCGAAATTCGGTGTGTCCGAGGCACGTTGGAGTCTGTACCCGATGGGCGGGTCGGCGGTCCGGCTGCCGCGGCAGGTCCCGTACACCGTCGCCGCGGAGATTCTGCTGACCGGACGTCACTTCACCGCCGCCGAGGCCAAGAAGATCGGCCTGATCGGCCACGTCGTCCCGGACGGCACCGCGCTGGACAAGGCCCTCGAACTGGCCGAGATGATCAATGCCAACGGCCCGCTCGCCGTGCGGGCCATCCTGAAGACCATCCGCGACACCGAGGGGATGCACGAGGAGGAGGCGTTCAAGCTGGACGCGAAGGTGGGGCTGTCGGTGTTCGCCAGCGAGGACGCCAAGGAGGGGCCGCGGGCGTTCGCGGAGAAGCGCAAGCCGCAGTTCAAGGGCCGGTGAGCTGGTCGGACGAGACCGGCGAGGGTTCGCCTCGCCGGTCGCTCGCCCATACCCGCAGGCCCACCGGCCCAGCGGATTACGACATTCCAGGCCAGTAGCCGAACGCAACACACATCTTGCGTGGCAACTCATGCTTTGAGCCACAGTTGATTTCGCGCTGATCAGCCCCGGCCGGATCGACCACCTCGCGCAGCCGCAACCGGGCGATACACGATCGTTCGTCCGGACGCACCCACCGCCAGCGACATCAGGCCCGACCGATCTCCCGCGCATCCTCGAAAGTCATTCGCAGCGAACCGATTTCGCTGGTGAACAACGCGCGCCGGGGTAGGCCGAGCGCACGCATCTGCTCGGCGATCGGATGCTCGCCGAGTTCGACGCGAGCACCGCCGGGCCGCATGCGCACATCGGACGGATTCATCACCCACGGTGTGCTGCGCAGGACGCCGTCGAGATCGGTATAGGCCGCGATAGACGCACCGCCCAGTTTCGCGGGCGCGGGGATGCCGCCGCTGGTCTCCAGCGCCACCACCAGACGGCCGTCCATGAGCACCTCGCAGCGTCTGCCGCGACCGCGCGAGGTGATCCGGATATCGGCCATTTCCTTCGGGAAACCCCAGATCTCGCGACCCGCGGCCAGCGTGAAGGGCTGGTTCACCGGCAGCCACGAGATGTAGATGCCGACACTCGACCGGTCGCCGGGCAACTGCGCGAGCACGGCCAGGCCGAATTCGTGATACGGCCCCAGATCGCCATCGATGTAGCGGACGAAGACCAGTGTGCAGATCGCCCGTCCGGCGATGGTGACCGGTTCCAATCCGTTGCCGCCCAGCATATTCCGCGCCGCATCGGCATCCGCGAGGAACATGGCCGAGGCCGCGTCCGCGACGCGGATCTCGACCGGCATCGTGACCTTTTCACCGAGAATCGAATGCACCGCCGCCATACTTTAATTAGAACACGTTCTCGTTTTGCCGGGAAGGTGAACCGCACGATCTCGGCGACCTGACGACCTCGATCCGTGCGAGCGAGTCCGGCGGAGACGAAGCCTGCCCGACGCGCCCGGCCCGCACGAGCCGGTCCAGCAGACCGACAGAGCACGATCTACGCAGGCGAGGAGGCTCGCACCGGACGGTCGGACCCGCCTCTCGCGAACTCAGCCCTCGTGGTCAGGGGTGTGCGTGGCCGCGTACTCCTTGGCCCAGCGGTAGTCGGGTTTGCCGCTGGGGGCGCGGACCACCGCGTCCACGACCCAGATCCGCCGGGGCAATTTGTATCCGGCCAGATACGCGCGGACATGTTTGCGCAGCGCCTCGAAATCGATCGTCGCGCCGCTCTCGGCGGAGACCACCGCCGCGACCTGCTGACCCCAGCGCTCGTGCGGAACGCCGATGACCAGGGCGTCGAAGATCGAGGCGTGCGCCTTGACGACCGCCTCCACCTCCTCGGTGAAGACCTTCTCGCCGCCGGTGTTGATCACCATGTTGCCGCGGCCGAGCAGGGTGATCGAACCGTCCTCCTCGACCCGGGCGCGGTCGTCGGTGACGACCATCCGGACGCCGTCCACGGTCTGAAAGAGCTTGGCGGACTTGACCGAATCCTTGTAGTAGCCGATCGGCACCGATCCGGTCTTGGCGACCCAGCCCTCGCCGCCGGGGCCGACCGGAGCGCCCTGCTCGTCCACGACCAGCGCACCGCGACCCGTCTGCACCCGCGGGCCGCGACTGGGATCGTCGTCCTTCTGCGCGAAACCGATTCCGCCGAAACCGGTTTCGGACGAGCCGATGGAATCGGTGATGACGGTGTTCGGCAGCAGTTCGATCAGGTCGTTCTTCACCGACTGCGACAGCAACGCCGCACCGGAGCCGATGGCCAGCAGCGAGGAGGCGTCGACCGGGTTGTCCCGATACGACTCCACCAGCGGACGGGCCATCGCATCACCGGTGATGACCAGGATGTGCGGTTTCACGCTCGCCATGATCTGCCAGACCCGATCGGGATCGAAGCGCGGCTCGAACACCACCGCGTTACCCGACCACAGCGCGGTGAAGGTCGGCATCATCGCCGCCGCGTGGATCAGCGGCGGCAGCACGAACCACATGCTCGGATCGCCCTGCGCTCCGGTGCGGGACTGCTGATACTCGTCGGTGACCGGTTCGTTGTTGTAGAAGTCGATGCCGCCGCCGAGCACCCGCCACATGTCCTCCTGACGCCACATCACGCCCTTGGGCATGCCGGTGGTGCCGCCGGTGTACATCATGAACAGGTCGTCGGCGGTGCGCTCACCGAAATCCCTTGTTGTGGAGGTGTTCTCGAACGCGGACTCGTACGGTGTCGAGGTGCTGGGCAGATCGGCACCGCCCTGATCGTCCTCCACGACGAGCGCGTGGCGGAGCGAGGGCACCGCTTCGCGGGCCTGCTCGACCGCCGTCGAATAACACCGATGATGTACCAGCGCAACGAGATCCGCGTTGTCGTAGATGTACTTCAGTTCCTCGGCGGCGTAGCGGTAGTTGATGTTGATCGGCACCGCGCGCACCTTGAAGCAGGCGATCAGTGTCTCCAGGGTCTCCACGGAGTTGTGCATCTGGAACCCGACGTGGTCACCCACCCCGATGCCATTCGAATCCATATGGTGCGCGAGCTGATTGGCGCGATTCTCCAGTTCCCGGAAAGTCACCCGGCGATCACCCTGGATGACCGCCACCCGGTCGGGCATGATGTCGACGGAATGTTCGAAAAGGTCGGCGAAGTTGTTCGGCATATTGCTGCCCTTTCGCTGCGAACGACCCGAAAGGGTCTCAAACGACGGTGAGCGGCAGCGAGCGCCGCTCGGTGAAACTGAAGTCGGCGCCGGTACTGAACCGCGTGATCGCCACTTCCGGAATTTCCTTGAAAGCTGTTGCCGAACGGTAGATCTCGAACACGATTTCGCCGTCTCCGGCATCGCGGGCCCGGGTGTCGAAATGCGGATTCACACCCCGCGCCATGGCATTGATCGCCTCGAGGTGATCGGCGTCCACGAGTGCCGGCCAGCCGCCGTCGGTGACTCCGGGGCAGTCCCGGCGCAGCCGCAGCAGCACCGTCTCCCCCGCGACGCTGATGTCGATATCGGTGTAGGGCAAGGGATTCCAGGCCGGATGCAAACGAAGTATCTGCGCCAGCGCGGCCGCGTCATCGCCCAGGCCCAGCGCGTTGCGCAACCGTTCGGAGGTCAGCCCGGCGATACCGGTGAACTGCTTGCGGGCGATCTCGATCGCCTGCTCCGCGCTCCCGCGATCGCGCACCGCGATCAGGAAACCCAACGTCAGCAGATGTTGCTGCAGGCAGACCTCGTCGGCCATCCGCACCAGCGCGGACTTGGAGAAGTCCCCGAAGGTGAGATCGCTCAGCAGCGGACCGGTGTAGTCGCCGTTGCCGGCGTCGGACGAATCCACCGGCGCGAGTTCGAGTTTCGCCGCTGCCGTGGCCTCGATCTCCGGCGTGTGCACCGGAATCGGCGGCGGCTCGTGCGACTCGTCGATGACAACGGTCCACGCGCACACCGGAACCCGATCCGCGGGCACGCGCGGCGGCCGGTGGATCGGCCGCACCTGCGCGAGCGGGTTGGTGGCCAGCGCGGTGGCGTCGAACGTCGGATCCTCGATGGTGTGGCACATCGAGACCACGAAATCCTCGCCCATCGGCTCGACGTCGGCCAGCGCACCACAGTGATCCAGCCAGAATTCACCGTGATTGTCATCGGTGATCCGGAAACGGAAATCCATGAACTGCGGTGGCGCACCGATATCCAGTTGCAGACCCTTGAAAATGGTCTCCACGCCGTTACCCGGAATGTTCAGCGCCGCGCGCATGCGCCGGGTGTAGACCGGACTGGCCAGCTGCCATTCCTCGATCGCCACCTCGGCCATACCCTCGCGCCCGAACACCCCGATCGAATGCGCCATTCCGGAGCGGTCGATGAGATGCCCGCACAGCAGCAGTTCCGGCACCAGAATCGCGAGCTGAGCCCGGCTCAGCTCCGCGAACCGGCTCTCGCTCACCACAGCGACACCGGGGACTCGCCGATCCGGTACCACCCGGGCAGCGGCTCGTCGGACATGGAACGGGAAATGCGCTTCTGCATGCCCGGCGACAGCGCGTCCGCGGACATCATCTCCACGAAAAGCGCTGCCACATTGCCGAAGTCGAAGAAATCGCGTTGCCAGGACCACTGGAAGTCACCGGCATAGCGGAACCAGCTGCCGCCGATCCCCTCCGGGCTGTAGTGGCTGCCGTCCGCGCGGGTGCGCTCGTTGATCTGCTTCCAGAACCCGATCACGCTGCCGGACCGCTCGTCCACGACGAATTCCTGGTAGGGATAGGTCCAGCCCTCCAGTCCCGCCATCTCCTGCCCGAGCGCCAGATCGCGGATCTCGTCCCGGCCCACGGCCATGAATTCCTGTTTCGGACCGTAATTCCAGCCGTATGTCGCATCGGCGGTGTACATCTGCGCCAGGGGACGCCAATCCCCGCGCGCCTCACACTTCTCGTTTTCCTTGACCCACCGCTCGATCATCTCGTCGAGTTCGTCGCGGGAATAGCCTGCCATCCGAAATTCCTCTGTTCTCAGGGCTGTTGAGGGCCGAGGACGGCCCGACGGATCTAGTCGTCGACGATGGACAGTGCCTGGGTCGGGCAGTAGCGGACCGCGGCGCGCGCGGCCTCGAGATCCGCGCCGGGATCTTCGCGCAGGATCCGCACCGTGCCCGCCTTGGGCACCTCGAACAGGTCGGGAGCCTCGGCCTGGCAGACCGCATGCCCCTGGCAAAGATCGGTATCCACAACGATGCGCATCACCGGCTCCCTTGTTCGCCATCGGATTTGCGTTCGGTCAGCGGGGCCTCGGGCTGCACCTCGACCAGCACCAGATGCGCGCCGCGCGGGGTACCCACCACCGCGAGCACGGCCGCGGCCAGATCCGAGGCGCGCAGGAAATACGGGTGCCGGGCGAATCCCCATTTGACCCAGTCCTCGAGCAGCGGGCCGACCACCTCGGGCTTCGCGCTCATGCCCATACCGGTCTGCGTCGCGCCGGGCCGGACGATGGAAGCACGAACCCCGGTGCCCTCCAGCTCTTTTCGCAACTGCACGGCCATCGCCTCGAGGCCGGTCTTGGCGGCGTTGTAGGCGCCGACACCCGGGCGCGGGACATCCACGCAGTCCGAGCCGATCACGACGAAATCGCCGCGACGTCGCTCGATCATCTGCGGCAGAACGCGATACGCGAATCGCTGCGCGCCGGCCAGGTGCACCTGCACCTGCGACCCGAAGGCATCGGGGTCCAGGTCCCAGACGTGCCCGAACTCCAGATCGCCCGCGCCGTACACGACGATCTCCGCAGGGCCCAAGGCCTTTTCGGCCTCGTCGATGAACTCCTCGACCGAGGCGTTGTCCGAGACGTCGAGCCGGTAGGCGAATGCCTCACCGCCGTCGGCGCGGATCTTCTCGGCCAGTTCCTGGCAGACCTCCAGCCGGCGCGCACCCAGGGCGACCGGATACCCCTGCTCGGCAAGGGCCACGGCGGTGGCCGCGCCGATTCCCGAAGAGGCCCCGGCGATCAGTGCCGGACGGCGCTGCGGGTGTGGTTCGAATCTGGGCATCTAGTGGCTCACCTCGTCGGCTGTAGCAGTGGTCGCATCATGGTGTTTCATCGAACCTGTACCGTCACAGGAAGTTTGGCGAAACCTCGGACGTTCGTGGAGTGCACCCGCTCGATCCCCGCGAGGTCCACCTCGTAGGCGCGGACCCGATCGGCGAACTCCCGCAACGCGATCGACGCCTCGAGACGCGCGAGGTGCGCGCCGAGGCAGAAGTGCACGCCGCGCCCGAAGCTCAGCAGCCCGCCCTTGTCGGGGCGTTCGATGTCGTAGATCTCCGGATCGGCGAAGACGTTCTCGTCGCGATTCGCCGAACCGACCAGCAGCAGCACCTTCGCGCCCTCCGGCACCACGCCGTCGTGGAATTCCAGGTCGGTCGTGGCGGTACGGGCCAGGATCTGGCTCGAGGTGTCGTACCGCAACGTCTCCTCGACCCAGTCCGGCACCAGCCCGGTATTCGCCGCGACCTTCGCGTACTGCTCGGGATACGTTGCGGCCCAATATAAAGCATTGCCGAGCAGCTTGGTCGTCGTCTCGTTACCGGCGATCACCATCAGGAACATGAACCCGAGGATCTCCTCGTCGGTCAGCCTGTCCCCGTCGGCCTCCGCGTCCAGCAGCGCCGAGGTCAGGTCCTCGGTGCGGGCGCGGCGGCGCTGAGCGATCATCTCCGCGTAGTAGCCGATCAGCTCGAAGGTGGCTTCGACCGCGGTCACCGGGACGTCCAGCACGCCGTCCTCGCGATGCACCACCAGGTCCGCGAGCCGCCGGATCTCGGCGCGATCCGGTTCGGGCACGCCCATCAGCTCGGAGATCACGTCCATCGGCAGTTTGCCCGCGACCTGCTCGATCCAGTCGAAGCTGCCCGCCGCCAGCGCGGGTTCGAGATGTTGCAGCGTCAATTCCCGAATCCGGGTGTCCATCGCGGCGACCCGCCGCGGGGTGAACCCCTTGGACACCAGCTGCCGCAGCCGCAGATGCCGCGGATCGTCCAGCGCGAGGAAGGACATCGTTCTGTGCGCGTGCGGCCCCCAGGCGGCCGGGTCCAGCGACACCCCGTTCGCGTTGGACAGCCGCACGCTGTCCCGGAATCCCGCGCCGACATCGGCATGCCGCGACAACGCCCAGAACCCGAGGCCGGGATTGTGGTACAGCGGCGCCTCGGCCCGCAGCCGCCGGTACAGCGGGTACGGATTCTCGTGGAAGCCGTAGTCGTACGGATCGAAAGTCAGCGGCTCCGCGGCAACGTCCGTCATCGCCATCACCTCCGATTCGAGAACGTGTTCAGTCCCTCGCATCGGCCGCCGGCCGCTACGGGAGACACGTAGCTGGACATGTGTCTGGACCGTACCACCGGCAGACCCCGGCGACAATGCTTCTCGAATTTTCCCGCCTTCGAGATTTTCGTTCCACACTTCGGCCATTCGGCCGAAGTGTCGTTCCATCGCCGCCACCGGCGAACGCACCCGCAACCCCGACACGTTCATCACCCCGCATCCAGCCGGGCACCGGTACCGACCCCCGCGCCCACACAGGCAAACTGCAACAGGTTCTTGCGTTGGCAGCGACTTCGACCATATAGTCCGTACACGTGTCCAGACAGCATGGGAGCTACCGGTGAGCGAGCGAACGACGCAGGTGTGCGGTCGACGACGCACGACATCGGCGCGGGGGCCGCGTGCGCGGATTCGTGACCGAGCGCCCGCACGCTCGGCGCGCGGGATTCGGCGAATATCCGCCGAGCACCACTGATCGCGACCGCCGCACAAGCCGAAACAATCTGCTGCAGAGGAGTTTTCACCATGGCCCGTTTCACCGGACGATCCGCGATCGTCACCGGCGCAGCGCAGGGTATCGGCGCCGTCTACGCCAAGGCGCTGGCCGCCGAGGGTGCGAAGGTCGTCGTCGCCGACCTGAACGCCGAGAAGGGCGAGGAGGTGGCCAAGCAGATCGTCGCCGACGGCGGCACCGCCGCGTTCCACCGCGTCGACGTCTCCGATCCCGAGTCGACCACCGCACTGGCCGAATTCACCGTCGCCGAGTTCGGTGGGATCGACCACCTGGTCAACAACGCCGCCATCTACGGCGATATGAAGCTCGATCTGCTGCTGACCGTCCCGTGGGACTACTACAAGAAGTTCATGAGCGTGAACTTCGACGGCGCGCTGAACATGACGCGCGCGGTGTGGCAGCCGATGTCGAAGGACGGCGGCGGCTCGATCGTCAACCAGTCCTCCACCGCCGCCTGGCTGTACTCCGGGTTCTACGGCCTGGCCAAGGTCGGGGTCAACGGCCTGACCCAGCAGCTGGCCACCGAACTGGGCGGCTCCAAGATCCGGATCAACGCCATCGCGCCCGGCCCGATCGACACCGAGGCCACCAAGACCGTCACCCCGGGCAATATGGTCAAGGACATGGTGAACCGACTTCCCTTGAAGCGCATGGGAACTCCGGAGGATCTGGTCGGCGCGTGCCTGTACCTGCTCTCGGACGAGGCGAGCTGGGTGACCGGCCATATCCTGAACGTCGACGGCGGACAGATCATCCGATCATGAGCGAGAACGACATTCGCGTCGGGTTCATCGGACTGGGCGATATCGGCGCGCCGATGGCGAAACGCCTGCTGGATTGGCCCGGCGGGCTGGTGGTCTGGGATATCCGGGCCGAGGCGCTGGAGAAGTTCGTGGCGCGCGGAGCGAAGGCCGCGACCTCGGCCGCCGAGGTCGCCGAACAGTGCGCGGTCGTGTCGATCGTGGTCGTCAACGACGCGCAGGTGCGCTCGGTGATCTCCGGCCCGGACGGCATCCTGAGCACCGCGCGGCCCGGCACGGTCGTGGCCGTGCACTCCACCATCAGCGACGACACCGCGGTCGACCTGGCGCGCGAATGTGCCGAGCGCGGTGTGGAATTCGTCGACGCCCCGATCAGCGGCGGCGCGGCCGGAGCCAAGGAGGGCAACCTCGCGATCATGGTCGGCGGCACCGAGGCCGCCTACGAGAAGGTCCGAGAACCCTTCGGCCGCTTCGCCGGACTCGTCGTGCACGCCGGTGAGGTCGGCGCGGGAACGCGAATGAAGTTGGCGCGCAACCTGTTGCACTTCGTGGCGTTCACCGCCGCATCGGAGGCACAGCGTCTCGCCGAGGCCGCGGGCCTGGATATCACCGACCTGGGCAAGGTGGTCCGCCACTCCGACGCCGTCACCGGCGGCGCGGGCGCGATCATGTTGCGCGACACCACCGCGCCGATCGCGGCCGACGATTTCTGGCTGCCGATCCTGACCCACGTGCGTGAGCTGGGCGAGAAGGATCTGTCCCTGGCGCTCGCGGTCGGCGACCGGCTCGAAGTGCCGTTACCGTTGGCTCGACTGGCCCTGCGGGGCCTGGGCCCCGGGCTGGGCGTGGGTCCCGGCGATATCGCTCAGGAGCGAGGATGAGTGACGATCGCGCAGCTACTCGTCCTCGCGACCGGGTGCGGGTGTCCCGCGGATTACAGGAGCAATCATGAGCGTCGAGGAGAGCGCCGCCGAACGCCGCAAGCGCGGACTGGCGAAGATGGCCGAGGTGTACGGCTGGGAGGTCTCCGACGGACCCGGCGAACACTTCGCCGTGACCGCGGATCACCTCTTCGGCGACATCTGGTCGCGCCCCGGGCTGACCGTGCGCGACCGGCGGCTGCTGCTGCTCGGCGCGCTCAGCGCACAGGGCCAGTTCGACGTCACCGAGATCCAGATCGCCGCCGCGCTGACCAACGAGGAACTCACCCCGGACCAGCTGCGCGAGATCGCGTTGTTCCTGTGCCACTACGTAGGCTGGGCGGGCGGAACCAAACTGGACAGTGTGGTGGGCAAGGTGGTGGCGCAGCACGAGAAGAAGGCCGCGCGCGCCGCGGAGCGTCCCACCGAGTGAGCCGATGACGCGCCGCACCGGCGGACACAGGTAAGGATCACCCGGCCATCACCGACGGCCGAACGAGACAGGAACTGCAGACTATGTCCGAGACCCCCACCGTACGACCCCAGCGCGCGAGCGCGATCACCGAATGGGATTTCGAAGCCGACGTGGTGATCGCCGGATACGGCGTCGCGGGCGCCTGCGCGGCCATCGAGGCCAAGCGGGCCGGCGCCGACGTGCTGGTGCTCGAGCGCACCGGCGGCTGGGGCGGCGCGGCGTCGATGTCGGGCGGATTCATCTACCTCGGCGGCGGCACCGCACTGCAGAAGGCGCTGGGCTTCGAGGACACCCCGGAGAACATGGAGAAGTTCATGACCGCGGCCCTGGGCCCCGGCGTGGACGCCGCGAAGATCCACGACTACTGCCAGGGCAGTGTCGAACATTTCGATTGGCTTGTCGCCCAAGGGGTTCCGTTCAAAGAGGAGTTCTGGGGCGAGCCCGGCTGGGAGCCCGCGCACGACGAGGGCCTGATGTACTCCGGCGGCGAGAACTCCGCGCCGTTCAAGGACATCGCCACCCCCGCGCCGCGCGGTCACCTGCCGCAGATGGCGAACAAGCGGATCGGCGAGCAGGGCGGCGGCTACATGCTGATGAAGCCGCTGATCGATACCGCCGAAAGTCTCGGTGTGCGTGCGGAATACGACATCCGCATCCAGCGGCTGATCGTGGACGAGGACGACCGCGTCGTCGGCGTGGTCGCCAAGCGTTACGGCGATCTGGTGCACGTGCGCGCCCGGCGCGGCGTGGTGCTCGCGACCGGCAGTTTCGCCTACAACCAGGAGATGATCGAGGCGTACGTGCCGCGGCTGCTCAACCGTCCGGCCGCCTCGATCGAGGAGCACGACGGCATCGGCATCCGGGTCGCGCAGGCCCTGGGCGCGCAGGTCGCGCACATGGACGCGGCCGAGGTGGCGTTCTTCGTGGATCCGCAGATGGTGGCCCGCGGCATCATGGTCAACGCCCGCGGGCAGCGCTACATCACCGAGGACACCTACTGCGGCCGGGTCGGCCAGGCCACCCTGAACACGCAGGACAACAAGGCCTACCTGATCATGGACGAGCAGGCGCTCGAGGCCGCGCTGGCCACCGAGAGCTCGGTGACCTTCTTCCGGCAGCCGCCCAAGTGGGCCGCGGAGACCGTCGCGGAACTCGAATCCGATATGGGCCTGCCCGAGGGCGCCCTGCAGACCACCGTCGAGGTCTACAACAAGCATGCGGCGAACGGCTCGGATCCGTTGCTGGACAAGAAACCCGAATGGGTCAAGCCGATCGGCACCCCGCTCGCCGGTTTCGATCTGCGCGAGCACACCGGCGGGTTCACCCTCGGCGGACTGAAGACCGATCTGGATTCGCGAGTGCTGCACGTGTCCGGGGATCCGATCGCCGGACTGTACGCGGCGGGCCGATGCACCTCGGGCGTCTGCACCGGCGGTTACGCCAGCGGCACCTCGCTCGGCGACGGCAGCTTCTACGGACGTCGCGCGGGCAAGGCCGCCGCGGCGACCATCCAAGACTGAAAGGAGTACGGGCCCATGCGTTTCGGCATCGTCCTGTTCACCAGCGATCGCAACATCAGCCCGGCCGCGGCCGCGAAGGGCGCGGAGGACCGCGGATTCGCGTCCTTCTTCGTGCCCGAGCACACCCACATTCCGGTGAAACGTGAAGCGGCGCACCCGACCACGGGCGATGCCAGCCTGCCCGACGACCGCTACACCCGCACCCTCGACCCGTGGGTCGCCCTGGGCACGGCCGCAGCGGTCACCGAGCGCATCGAATTGTCCACGGCGGTAGCGCTTCCCACCGAACACGATCCGATCACCCTGGCCAAGACCATCGCGACGCTCGATCACCTCTCGGGCGGGCGCGTCAGCCTCGGCGCCGGATTCGGCTGGAACACCGACGAACTCGCCGATCACGGCATTCCGGGCGCCAAGCGACGCACCGCCCTGCGCGAGTACATCGAGGCGATGCGGGCGCTGTGGACCGAGGAAGAGGCTTCCTACGACGGCGAATTCGTGAAGTTCGGGCCCAGCTGGGCCTGGCCCAAGCCGACGCAGGACAAGATCGACGTGCTGATCGGCACCGCGGGCACCGAGAAGGGTTTCCGCTGGATCGCCCGTTCGGCGGACGGCTGGATCACCACCCCGTACGAGCAGGACCTGCTGCTCGAGCGGCTGCAACTGCTGCGCAAGGTGTGGCAGGAGGCCGAGCGGACCGACACCCCGCGAGTGGTCGCGCTGGCGGGCAAACCCGATCCGGCGCAGCTGACCTCCTGGGCCGAGGCCGGGGTCACCGACGTGCTGTTCGGTCTGCCGGACAAGCCGGAGGCGGATGTGCTGGCCTATCTCGATCGGCTGTCTGCGAAACTGGCGCCACTGGGCCTGCCGGCCTGACGTCCCCCGTCCTTTTCGCCCGAGAGTGAGACTTTAGCGTGCGTATCGCCCTGCTGTCCTACCGCAGCAAGACCCACTGTGGGGGACAGGGGGTGTACGTGCGGTACCTGAGTTCCGGCCTGGCCGAACTGGGCCACGAGGTGGAGGTCTTCTCCGGCCAGCCCTATCCCGAGCTGCTCGATCCGCGGGTGCGGCTGACCGAGGTGCCCAGCCTGGATCTGTACTGCGACGAGAATCCTTTCCGCACACCGCATCCACGGGAGATCCGCGATCGGATCGATCTGCTCGAACTGGGTACCATGTGGACCGCGGGCTTCCCCGAACCGCGCACGTTCAGCCTGCGCGCGGCACAGCTGTTACGCACGCGCACAGCGGATTTCGATGTGGTGCACGATAATCAATGCCTGGGCTCGGGCCTGCTGGACATCGCCCGGCAGCTGCCGGTGGTGGCCACCATCCATCACCCGATCACCCGGGACCGCGCGGTGGATCTGGCCGCCGCGCCGTGGCGGCGCAAACTGTTCGTGCGGCGCTGGTACGGATTCCTGGGCATGCAGCAGCGCGTCGCCCGCGAGATCCCCGATCTGATCACCGTCTCCTCGTCCTCGGCCAGCGATATCGCCGACGATTTCGGGGTCGCGCGCGACCAGCTGCGCGTGGTGCCGCTCGGCGTCGATACCGAACTGTTCCGCCCGCGCGAGGGCCGCGTCCCGGGCCGCATCGTCGCGGTCGCCAGCGCCGACAAACCGCTCAAGGGCATATCGCATCTGCTGCAAGCGATTTCGCGATTGCGCATGGCGCACGATGTGGAATTGCAGCTGGTCGCCAAGCTGGATCCCAACGGGCCCACCGAGAAATTGATCGCCGAACTCGGCCTGGCCGACGTCGTCACGGTCAGCAGCGGCCTGTCCGACACCGAACTCGCCAAACTGCTCAGCTCGGCCGAGATCTCCTGCATCCCTTCGATGTACGAGGGCTTCTCGCTGCCCGCGGTGGAGGCCATGGCCAGCGGCACTCCCCTGGTGGCCAGCCGCGCCGGGGCCCTGCCCGAGGTGGTCGGCGACTGCGCCGAACTCGTCGAACCGGGCAACGTCGACGAATTGACCAGGGCCATCGGCGGTCTGCTGGATTCGCGTCGTCGGCTCGACGAACTCGGCGCGGCCGGGCGACGTCGGGCGCTGTCGGTGTACAGCTGGGAAGCCGTTGCCGCGCAAACAGTTTCGGTATACGAGCAGGCCATCTCGAGGCACAGCACAGACGAGGAGAAAGCTGGATGTTGACCGTCGATTTCGACCGGCTGGGTGTCGGACCGGGCACCCGCGTCATCGATGTGGGCGCCGGCCTGGGGCGGCATTCCTTCGAGGCGTACCGCCGGGGCGCGGATGTCGTCGCCTTCGACCAGAACGCCGATGATCTGGCCCAGGTCAAGGTCATGTTCGGCGCGATGGCCGAGGCGGGCGAGGCGCCCGGGCACGCGCGTGCGGAAGCGGTGCAGGGCGATGCGCTGTCGATGCCGTTCGAGGACGGGGAGTTCGACGTCGTCATCGCCTCGGAGATTCTCGAGCACATCTCGTCGGACGAGCGGGCCATCGCCGAGTTGGTGCGGGTGCTCGCGCCCGGCGGCGCGCTGGTGGTGACGGTGCCGCGCTGGCTGCCCGAGCGGATCTGCTGGCTCTTATCGGACGAATACCACGCCAACGAGGGCGGGCACGTGCGGATCTACCGCGCCGACGAATTGCGCCGCAAGATCGCCGGTCGCGGTATGCGATTCATCCACAGCGCGCACGCGCACGCACTGCATTCGCCGTACTGGTGGCTCAAATGCCTGGCGGGCGTCGAGAACGACAAGCACTGGGCGGTCACCTCCTATCACCGAATGCTGGTGTGGGACATGATGAAACGGCCGTGGCTCACCCGGACCGCGGAATCCGCCCTGGATCCGCTGATCGGCAAGAGCGTGGCGCTGTACTTCACCAAACCGGCGGTGCGGCGTGGCGGATTCTGAGCCGCCCTCGATCGCCGGCGTACTGACCGCCGCCCAATGCCTACGAACCGCTGAATCCATTGCCGCACAACAGGAACCCGATGGCGCGCTGCCCTGGTTCAGCGGCGGGCACACCGATCCGTGGGATCACCTCGAGAACGCCATGGCGCTCACCTCGGCGGGTCTGCTGGACGCCGCCCGCGCCGGCTACGCCTGGTCCGAGCGCACGCAACGTCCGGATGGCAGCTGGCCCAGCGAGTTTCGCGGCGGGGCCGTGGCGAGCGAGGACGCCGACACGAACTTCTGCGCCTATATCGCCACCGGCGTCTGGCATTACGTCAGCACCACCGGAGATCGCGGATTCGCGGCCCGGATGTGGCCCACGGTGCACGCGGCGATCGACTACGTCATCTCGCTGCAGCAGGGACGCAACGGCGAGATCTACTGGTTGCAGGGTCCGCGCGGCGCGGTGCCCGAGGCGCTGCTGACCGGCTGCGCGAGCATGTTCCACAGCATCCGCTGCGCGCTGGCGCTGGCCGAACTGCTGGGCATCCCGCAGCCCGAATGGGAGGTCGCGGCGCTGCGGCTGGGCCATGCGATCCGGCACCATCCCGAGGCGTTCGGCGAGAAGGAACGCTATTCGATGGACTGGTACTACCCGGTCCTGTGCGGCGCGTACGACGGCGCGGACGCGACGGCCCGAATCGATTCCCGCTGGGACGATTTCGTGGTCGGCGACCTGGGCATCCGCTGCGTCGCCGATCGGCCCTGGGTGACCGGTGCGGAGACCTGCGAGCTGGTGCTGGCGCTGGACCGGCTCGGTGATCGCGAGCGCGCGCTGCGGCTGCTCGCGGCCATGCAGCATCTGCGCGAGGAGGACGGATCCTATTGGACCGGACTGGTCTTCGCGGACGGCAAGCGCTGGCCCGAGGAACGCACCACGTGGACCGGGGCGGCGATGATCCTGGCCGCCGACGCGCTCTCGCGCACGACGCCCGGTAACGGGATCTTCCGCGAACTGGCCGCTCCGATCGATATCACCGACGGATTCGCCTGCGACTGTGTGGGTTCGCGCCGCTGAGTAACGAGTTCACGCTGCCCGGCCGGTGATTCGCACCGCCGCGCGCTGAGTTCGCGCCGCCGAACCAGGGCCGCGCGTGCGAGCCGGGAGTCCGCGCCGCTGAGTTGCGGCGCGGACCACGCCTCTAGTTGTGGCCGCCGCAACCGGTGTCGCGCTCCAGGATTCGCAGTGATCCGGTCACCGACACCTCGCGGAACTTGCCGCCGTCCAACGCCTTTCGATAGATGTTGTACGGGGCGCGACCGCCGTCGGCCGGATCCGGGAACACGTCGTGGATCGCCAGCGCGCCGCCCGCGGCCACCCAGTGCGCCCAGTTGTCGTAATCGCGCTGGGCGGCCTCCTCGGTGTGGCCGCCGTCGATGAACAGCAGCCGGACCGGGGTGCGCCACATCTTCGCGACCGTGACCGAGGAGCCCAGCACGCCCACGACCGTATCGGTGAGCCCGGCGCGCACGATCGCGCGGCGGAATTCGGTGACGGTGTCGAATTTCCCGGTTTCCGGATCGACCAGTGAGCTGTCGTGATATTCCCAGCCGGGCTGATGTTCCTCCGAGCCCTGGTGGTGATCGATCGTATAAACGGTCGCACCGGTTTCCCGCGCGGCGGCGCCGAGATATATCGACGACTTTCCGCAATAGGTGCCGATTTCGGCGATAATTCCGTCACCGGCGTATCGGCGCGCGGCCTCGTACAGCGCCTGCCCCTCCTCGGGCGGCATGAAACCGGTTGTTTGCTCGGCAATGTCGAACAATCGCGTCGTATCCGAGGAAATCACCGAATCGGCACGAGTCATCAGCGGAGAACCTTTCTGTCGGCAAGCCCGCGCGCGGATAGCCGCGGCGGTGCGAGTTGCCCTCGAAGCGGCACCATAGTAGCATCCGGACACGTGTCCGATCCCCTTTCCGCAGAGCCGCCCGCGGTGAATATGGAGGCTACCCGCCGCCGCCTCACCGAGAAACAGGCCGACACCGTCGACCGGCTGACCAAGGCGGCGCTGGAGGTGCTCTCGCGAGAGGGTTTCGCCGGTCTGACCGTGCGCATGGTCGCGGCCACCGCGGGCGTCGGCACGGCGACCGCCTACACGTACTTCTCCTCCAAGGAGCATCTGGTCGCCGAGGTGTTCTGGCGGCGGCTGGCCGCCACCCAGCCGCCCATCGACGGCCTCACCGACCCCACCCGGCGCGTCGTCGCGGTGTTGCGTCAGATCGCCATGCTCGTCAACGACGAACCGGCCCTCGCGGGCGCGGTAACCAGCGCATTACTGGGCACCGATCCGGACGTTTCCCACCTGCGCACCCGAATCGGCACCGAAATCCGCAAACGCCTCCTCGCGGCCCTGGGCCCCGACGCCGACCTCGATATCGTCGAAACCCTGGAATTGCTCTACGCGGGGGCCCTGGTCCGCGCGGGAGTCGGCTACGCCTCCTACGCCGAAATCGCCGACCGCCTCGAGAAATCCGCCCTCCAGGTCCTCACCGACTGACATTCGGCCCGAAAAGTCCCGGGAAACTCACAGCACGAGATCGCTCAGCCGATTCCAATCGAGCTGAATCCGAATCGGCAGATCCACCGCGAACCCGGTACCCGGTTTGAGCAGATGCACCTGCCGGTAGTGACCGACGCCATGATCGAGCGCATAGGTCTCGATCGAGGTCACCGCACTGTCCGACACACTCACCAGCCAGTACCACGGAATCCCGGCGGCCGCGTACTCCCACATCTTCTCGAGTCGGTCGGTCTTCACATGACTGGGCGAGATGACCTCGACGACGATCTTCAGATACCGCGCGGGCACTGGGCGCACATCCGGCGGAACACAGTCGAACAAGACGACATCCGGACGCCGGATGGTCGCCCGCGGAACCTCCCAGAGCACCACATCGAAGTCGTGATTGGTGTCCAGGCCGGCCGACGAATCCTCCGACATGAACTCCCGCGCCGCGTCCTCGAACATGCCGACCAACCGATGCACCGCCTTCTGATGCGCCCGGGTCGGCGATTCGCACCGCACCGCATCCCCGTTGACGACCTCCACCAAGCGGCAGAACTCCTCGGGGAGCTCACGCCAGATGTCGACGGAGATCGGCTCCGGTTGCACGTTCTCCGGGCGTGCCCAGTCGAAGATCGGTGACACGGGTCGAATTCTAGAGGGCGGCATCGCCCGGATGCCGGATCGTGCGGACGATCCGGCACGGGTCCCGGTACAAGGAAGTTCAGTTGCCGTCGAGGATCTCGCGCAAGCAGCAGGCGAAGGCTTCCGGTCGGCCGGGTGGCGGTTTCCGAATGGTGATGGCGACCGCTGCGGAACTCATCGGCCCCGGCCTGTTTCGGTATGTCGTTCGTACTGCGAGCGGGCCCGTTCGTAGGCAGACCGGAGCAGATCATGAGTGACGGCTTCGGTGCGGATTCCCGGATTCACCACGGCCAGCCAGCCCGCCGCGCCGTACACCGGATGTGGAAGCACGGTGTCCTCCAGGGCGTAATCGACTGGGGCACCGTTGATTTCGCGTGGCGCGCGGCCCACCCGGCGGATGAACTCCGCGCGCCCGGCGGCGATGTTCACCCGGAACGCGCCCGGCCGATCCAGGTGCGATGCCTCGTCGCCCGGGTAGTTCTTGGTGACGATCGTGGCGAACGGCTGCGCCGAACTCGGAATGCCGCCTTCGCCCGAGTAGTAGAAGAACGTATCGCCCCAGCTGATCTCGGGCGAACCGTCGCCCGGACCGGGCCGCATGGTCAGCACGTTGTCGAGACCGCTCAGGAATTCGATGATGCCATCTGGAGTCATACCTTCGACCCTGTCATTGAGTATCCCAGTGAGGATTGACCGTCACTTTCAGGCGAAATCGCCGACAAATCTCAAAAGCGCCTCGTACCCCGAGCGACGATTCCGGCGGACGCTGACGTGTGCGGTCGCCCGGCGACGGTCCGCCATCCGAGCCGGGGTTGTCCCGCTTCGAGTTCTGTAGTACCGTCCAGACACGTGTCCATGAGGATGGGCTCGGTACGTCGGAAGGGTGTTGACGATGACGTTGGTCAAGCCACGGCAGGTGTCCGGTGGCGAGCACGAGCACGGGCATCTGGAGGAGTTCCGCACCGACCCGATCGCCCTGATGCGGCGCGTGCGCACGGAGTGCGGGGATGTCGGTTCGTTCCGGCTCGCGGACAAGGATGTCATCCTGCTGACCGGGGCCGAGGCGAACGAATTCTTCTTCCGCGCCAGCGATACCGACCTCGACCAGGGTGCGGCCTACCCGTTCATGAAGCCGATCTTCGGTGAGGGCGTGGTTTTCGACGCGAGCCCCGAGCGCCGCAAGGAGATGCTGCACAATCAGGCACTGCGCGGCGAGTTCATGCGCGGCCACGCGGAAACCATTGCGCACGAGGTCCGTTCGATCGTCGAGCGCTGGGACGACGAGGGCGAGATCGATCTGCTGGAGTTCTTCGCCGAGCTGACCATCTACACCTCCTCGGCCTGCCTGATCGGCAAGAAGTTCCGCAACGAGCTCGACGGCCGCTTCGCGCATCTGTACCACGAACTCGAACAGGGCACCGACGCGCTGTGCTACGTCGACCCCTACGCCCCCATCGAGAGCTTCCGCCGCCGCGACTCCGCGCGCGCCCAGCTGGTCGATCTGGTGCAGGGCATCATGGACGGCCGGATCGCGAATCCTCCTGTGGGCAAAGAGGATCGGGACATGCTCGACGTGCTGGTCTCGGTCAGGGACGAGCAGGGCAATCTACGCTTCTCGGCCAGCGAGATCACCGGCATCTTCATCTCGATGATGTTCGCCGGGCACCACACCACCTCGGGCACCGCGGCCTGGACGGTGATCGAACTGCTGCGTCACCCCGAACAGCTCGACCGCGTGGTCACCGAACTAGACGAGCTCTACGCCGACGGCCAGGACGTGAGTTACCATGCGCTGCGCCAGATTCCGCAGCTCGAGGCGACCCTGAAGGAGACGCTGCGGCTGCATCCGCCGCTGATCATCCTCATGCGCGTGGCCCGCGACGAGTTCGACGTGTGCGGAAACCTCATCACCCCTGGCGATCTCGTGGCCACGACCCCGGCGGTGTCCAACCGGATCGCCGAGGACTTCCCGAATCCGGACGACTTCGACCCGGGCCGTTACATCGATCCCAACCAGCAGGATCTGATCAACCGCTGGACCTGGATCCCGTTCGGCGCGGGCCGGCACCGCTGCGTCGGTGCGGCGTTCGCGACCATGCAGTTGCAGGCGATCTTCTCGATCCTGTTGCGGGACTGGGAATTCGAGATGGTCCAGCCCTCGGAGACCTACCGCAACGACCACTCCAAGATGGTCGTGCAGTTGCAGCAGCCCTGCGCGGTGCGGTACCGCCGTCGGCAACGCTGAGCAGCGCACAGCCCGGAACGAAAGTGGCCCACACCGGTTTACGGTGTGGGCCGCGTTTGTATGCGTCTGAAAGTTACTGCGGGAGAACGGCTTCGATCGCCGACACGACGGCCGCATCCTTCGGCTCGGTCCGCGGCCGGAACCGGCCGACGACAGCGCCCTTCGAATCGACGAGGAACTTCTCGAAGTTCCACTGGATGTCACCGGCCGAACCCTCGGCGTCGGCGGTCTGCACCAACTCCTGATACAGCGGATGCCGCTGCTCGCCGTTGACGTCGACCTTCTCCAGCAGCGGAAAGTCGACCCCGTAGGTGGTGGAGCAGAACTCGGCGATCTCCTCGGCCGTGCCCGGCTCCTGACCCATGAATTGATTGCACGGCACGCCGACCACGCTGAATCCGCGCGGACCGTAGGTCTTCTGGAGTTCGACCAGGTCCGTGTACTGCGGGGTCAGGCCGCACTTGGAAGCCACGTTGACCACCAGCAGCGCCTTGTCGCCGGCCAGTTCGGCCAGAGTGGTGGGCTCGTCGGCAAGCGTTTTGACGGGAATCTCTCGAATACTCACAAGAGGAGATGCTACCTCCGAATTACGCCGTCACGCGGGGCCGTAATCCACCTGCCAATGCTTGATTCCGTTGATCCAGCCCGACCGCAACCGCACCGGATCCGCGAGTTCGCGCAGCTCGGGCATGGTGTCGGCGATCGCGTTGAACATCAGATCGATCTCCAGCCGGGCCAGATTCGCCCCGACACAGTAGTGCGCGCCGGTCCCGCCGAAGCCCAGATGCGGATTCGGATCCCGCAGGATGTCGAAGGTGAACGGATTTTCGAACGCGGCTTCGTCGAAATTGGCCGAGCTGTAGAACAAGCCGAGCCGCTGCCCGGCCGCGATCGGTTGCCCGGCCAACTCCACCGCATGGGTCGCGGTGCGCTGGAACACGCTCACCGGAGTCGCCCAGCGCACGATCTCGTCGGGCGCGGTGGCCGGACGACGTTCCCGGTACAGCTCCCACTGCCCGGGATGATCCACGAAGGCCTTCATGCCGTGCGTGATCGCATTGCGGGTGGTCTCGTTCCCCGCGACGGTCAGCAGCATCATGAAGAATCCGAACTCGTCCGAGGTCAGCGCCTCCCCGTCGACGTCGGCGGTGACGAGCCGGCTGACGATGTCGTCGAGCGGGTGCACCCGCCGCTGATCGGCCATGGTGTAGGCGTAGCCGATCAGTTCCGCGATGGCCGGCTTGGCGTCGGGGTACTCCGGATCGTCGGCGCTGAGCATTTCGTTGGACCAGGTGAACAGCTTGAACCGGTCTTCCTGCGGGACCCCGAGCAGTTCGGCGATGGCCTGCAGCGGCAACTCGCACGCCACCTGCTGCACGAAATCACCGCCGCCGGACCGCTTGGCGGCGTGCACGATTCGCTCGGCCCGCTCGGTCAGCACCGCCCGGAGACTCTCGATGGCGCGCGGGGTGAATCCCTGGGAGATGATCCGCCGGAGCTTGGTGTGCCGCGGCGGGTCCATGTTCAGCATCAGCGAAGTGTTCGCGACTTCGCGCTCCTCGGGCGTGCCCTGCGGGTCGATCCGGATGAGCGCGCCGTTGGCCTGCGAGGAGTAGGTCTCCGGATGACGCGAGATCTCCCGGATGTCCTCGTGTCGGCTCACCACCCAGTACCCGCCGTCGTCGAACGGGGCCGCGTACTCCGGGGCCTGGGCGTTCCACCAGACCGGGGCGGTGCGCCGGAGTTCGGCGAACTCCGCGACGGGGCTGCGCACTTCCCACAGGGCGGGATCGGTGAAGTCGAATCCTGCCGGAATCGAAGGCTCTGGCATGACGCCTCCTCACCGTTCGCCACGGCGCGAACGGGGTGGAAATGAAACGAGTTCTATGATTGAAGCACTTCACGCGCCCTCCCCGCAGGCATCCGGACAGGTTTTTTCTGCCGTGATCAAGGACCTCGATTCGAGCCCGCGCCGAGGTAGTCGACAAACCGGATCTTCACCGTAACTAGAACTTGTTCTACAGTGGCCTCAGGCACCTGCCCTGATATGCCCACGACTACTTCGAGGATGAGGTAACGAACCATGACCGACTCTCCGCACCGCGCGGGAACCAGTGAGGCCGATTACATCGTCGTGGGCGCGGGCAGCTCCGGTGCCGTGGTCGCCAGCCGCCTGGCCGAGAACGGCGCGCGCGTGATCCTGCTGGAGGCCGGGCGCAAGGACAACACCCGGCTGGTCACCAGCCCGGGCATGATCACGATGGTGCACACCGTGCCCCAGCTCAAGCACCGGGTGACCTGGAGCCAGTACTCGATTCCGCAGAAGTACGCCAACGATCGCCGGGTCCCGATGACCCGCGGCAAGGTGCTCGGCGGTTCCAGCTCGGTCAACGGCATGCTGTTCGTGCGCGGCAACCGGGCCAACTTCGACTCCTGGGCGGCCGAGGGCTGCGCGGGCTGGGAGTACGAGAACGTCCTGGCCGCCTACAAGAAGCTGGAGAACTGGGAGGAGGGCGCCAGCGAGTACCGCGGTTCGGGCGGCCCCATCCAGGTCACCCGCCAGCAGGAGCTGACCCCGATCTCGGAGCTGTTCATGCAGGCCGCCTCGGAGACCCTGGACGTCCCGCGCATCGCCGACTACAACGGCGAATCGCAGGAGGGTATCAGCATCTTCCAGCAGAGCGTGCGAAATGGCTTGCGCTACAGCTCTTCTCGCGGATTCATCACCGAGCGGCCGAACCCGAACCTGACCGTGCTGACCCATACGCACGTCGCGCGCGTGGTCATCGAGAACGGCCGGGCGACCGGCGTGGAGGTCATCGACAAGAACGGCGGCCGCCGGATCATCCGCGCCGCGCAGGAGGTCGTGGTCTCCGGCGGCGTGATGGCCTCGGCGCAGATCCTGATGCTCTCGGGTATCGGCCCGGCCGGTCACCTGCGCGATATCGGCATCGACGTCAAGGCCGATCTGCCGGTGGGCCAGAACCTGCACGACCACCTGTTCGTGCCGATGACGTTCGTCTCGAAGAAGGCGATCCACCACGGCACCCCGGCCTACTTCGCCCGCGGCATCATGCGCGAGCTGATGAAACCGGGCAGTTCATGGATGGGCCGCACCGTGTTCGAGGTGGCCGGATTCGTCAAGACCAAGTTCGCGACCGGCGATGTGCCCGATATGCAGATCCACGCCCTGCCCTGGAGCTATCCGGTGCCGAACCAGGACGAGGACAAGCTGCACATGGTGGACAAGCGCTCGGCGCTGACCGTCTTCCCGACGCTCATCTACCCCAAGAGCCGCGGTGAGCTGCGGCTGGCCTCGAACGATCCGCTGGCCTCGCCGCTGATCGACCCGGGCTACCTGTCCGATTCGGCCGATACCGAATTTCTCGTCGAGGCCATCCGGCTGATCCGCGAGGTCATGGCGAACAAGACCATCGCCGGGGACATCACCGAGGAATACTCGCCCGGGCCGGACCTGATGGACGAGACCGCGCTGCGCGCCGAGCTGCCCAACCGCATCCACTCGGTGTACCACCCGGTCGGCACCTGCCGGATGGGCGTGGACGAGCGCGCGGTCGTGGACCCGACATTGAAGGTCAACGGGATCGAGGGCCTGCGCGTCGCGGACGCCTCGATCATGCCGAGCATCACCGGCGGCAACACCAACGCCCCGTGCTACATGATCGGCGAGATGGCAGCCCAATTCATCACTGCCGGAAAGTAATTCGCTGAACATCGGACCCGGGTTCGCATCTCGCGAGCCCGGGTCCGCTGCTGTGCGCACACCGGTCGCCGGTCCCGCACGCCTGTGACACCAGGCACAATCCCGCAACTTTCATTGCCGGAACATCTGCAATCGCGAGCCGGTCCGCCGCGCCGGGAACAATGCCGCACCATTGCGTGTTCTCATGAATGCGGCTATGGTTGGCATCGTTCGCAGCTTGTGGATGTAGGTGGACACGGTCCCTCCCACAAGAATTCTCCACCCCCGTAGCTTCCGGAATCCGCGCCGATCGCTGATAGCGATCCGCCACATCCGAACCGGCACGGGCCCTTCGGCGAAGCGCTGCCCGCACGATGCGCGCATCCGCCGCCACCAGACCACGCTTTTTTCCTTCAGGAGTAGAAGACCATGAAAGAGAACACAATTCAGGAGCCGGGCACATCGGTGACCGGTATCCTCGACATCACCGGAAATCACGCGGCGCTGCGGGTCGAGGGCTATCTGCCCGGCCCGGACGACCTCCACGTCCCGCCGCGCCTGGTCCGCGAATACGGCCTGCGCCGTGGCGACACCGTCACCGGCGTCGCGGGCCCGCCACGCGAGGGCGTCAAATTCGCCCCGCTCACCGGCGTCGATCGGATCAACGGCCTGCCACCCGAAAATGCCCGGCACCGGCCGCATTTCGCCGATCTGACCCCGATCTACCCGGACGAGCGCCTGCGCCTCGAGACCGAACCGCACGAGATGACCACGCGCGTAACGGATCTGGTCATGCCGATCGGCAAGGGGCAGCGCGCCCTGATCGTCGCGCCGCCCAAGGCGGGCAAAACCTCTGTGCTGCAATCGATCGCGCACGGTATCGCGAAGAACCACCCCGAATGCCAGCTGATGCTGGTGCTCGTCGGCGAACGTCCCGAGGAGGTCACCGACCTGTCCCGGGCGGTGCCCGCCGATATCGCCGCGGCCACTTTCGATCTGCCCGCCCGCGATCACATCGCCCTGGCCGAACTGGCCATCGAACACGCCAAGCGTCTCGTCGAAACCGGCCGTGACGTGGTGGTTCTGCTGGATTCGCTGACCCGGCTCGCCCGCGCCTACAACCTGGCGGCAGCGGGCTCGGGCCGCATCCTGTCCGGCGGCGTGGACGCCGGAGCCCTGGCCCCGCCGAAGAAGTTCCTCGGCGCGGCGCGCAATATCGAGAACGGCGGTTCGCTCACCATCATCGCCACCACCCTGGTGGAGACCGGTTCGCTCGCCGACACCGTCATCTTCGAGGAGTACAAGAGCACCGGCAACGCCGAGCTCAAACTCGACCGGCACATCGCCGATCGGCGGACCTTCCCCGCGGTCGACATCGAACGCTCCAGCACCCGCAAGGAGGAGCTGTTGCTGACCCCGGACGAACTCGTCGCGACCCACGCGCTGCGCCGCACCCTCTCCGGACGCGAGCCCGGCCAGTCCGTCGAGCTGCTGCTGACCGGCCTGCGGCAGACCGAGACCAACGCCGAATTCCTCACCCAGATCCGCACCGCCGCGCACTGATCGCGACCAGCGGATTCCGGTACACGAACGTTCCGGAGCCGATCCATCGAGCGTCCCTCGGGCAAACTCGTCGCCCGTCCCGGGTAGCCTGTCTGAAGATCAGACGCGCCCGCCCGCCCGCACGAGCGTGCGCCCAGCACCACCCGCACAGCTTCGTCCCGCCCCGGTTTCCGGTGCCGCAGGATGCTGCGCAGCCGGTCAGAAAGGGGGCCGCCACATGCGCACGGCGCTCGTCATCCGTGGCACCGATCCGCAGTCCATGCCCAGTGCCACGACCGGCCGATGTGCCCCCGGCGGGTGCCGCTGATGTCACGGGAGGAATTCCTGCGCAGAGTCCGCGACGGCCTCAAGGCGCTGCCCGACGACGATCGCACCGTCACCCTCTTCCCCGGTCACCGGCGCGGCGCGGCCGATCTCTCCCCGGCCGACCGCAGCACGATCGTCGAACTGTTCGTCGAACGTCTCGAATACCACGGCGCGCGCGTCGCCCGGGTGCGCGAATCCGACATCCCCGAGGCCGTGGACGCCGCCCTGCGCGCCCAGCGCGCCGATACCGTCGTCGCACCGCACGGCCTGCCCGAGCAGTGGCTCGAGCTCTGGGCGAAGGAGCAGGACAACCAGATCCTCACCGAGGACTCCCCCGTCCCCAACGCCGATCTGGACGACGCGGACGCGATGGTGACCACCTGCGCCGGTGCGGTCGCCGACGCCGGTGCCGTGGTCCTGGACGGCGGGCCCGGTCAGGGTTTCCGCGATCGCACCCTCGCGCCCCAATGTCATATCTGCGTGGTCCGCACCGCCCAGATCGATTCCTCCCTGCCCGAGGTGCTCGACAAACTCGATTCCCGTCGGCCGATCACCTGGTGCGGCGGGCCCACCGCGCCATCGGACGCCAAGACCCGCGATCACGGCCGCCATCGCCAGCGGCAGCTGATCGTGCTGATCGTGGACTCCCCGGAGTTTTCCTGATCACGGCGAGATCGTTCGCACGTTGTCCCGGACGGGAGTATCCGTTGCCCCCTTGTGATCTTGGTCCGCGGCACGCCGCACTATCCTCGGGAATGATGGGTGATGAAGACGCCAACTAGATTGGGAGCGACGATGGAAACTGCGGTCGTCTTCGTGCTGGCCTGCTTGGTGTATTGGTGGGGTCTGCTCTAGCCCGAACGTGTCCGCCCTGCCGTGAGGCTTCTACTACAGTTGATAGTAGGGCTGTAGGCCCCTGCTGCGCGTGAGCAGCCCCTGATCGAATCAACCACCCGGCAAGCCCCGATCGACGACCGGGAACCGTTCTCGGGGACACATCCGAACCACAAATCCGTCGGCGGCTGAACAGACCCCCGAGCCGTGTCGAGCATTCGGCATACCCGAAGGTCCAGATGCCCTCGTCACCGTAGGCGCCCGCACTCCTTGGCGTGCACGATCGTCCCCGGTACGACACCGGGCCGCCGACCTCAGGCGATACGGCGCAGGATGATCCCGAGGGCCAGCAGCGCGGGCTCGGCCACGCTCAGGAATACGCGCAGCCCGGTCGCGACGCCCACCATGCAGACGACCAGCCCCACGCCGAACACCACCAACCGCAATGCCGTAGGCGGATTCGACCATGCCGCGCGCAGCACGAACCGCCACCGACGCGGCGGCACCGCCCTCAGCCACCAGAGCGAAACCACCGCGATCAACCCCAGCCCGACCGCACCGAAACCCCGTCCCGCCGATCCCAGCCGCGCCGGATCGTATATCGCCGAGGAAGTCGTTGCCTGGGCGGTCTTCGTCGCCGGATCCTTCTGCCCACCAGGCATATTCGCGGAGGTCACCGGCACCGAACTCCCGGGAACCCGTGCCGCCGAGGAATCCGGCCCGGCCGAGACGCCCGGCACCGGGGTCACGACGACGCCGGACCGCTGTGTGGACGGCCGCGCCGCCGGTGAGCCGGTCTCCGGGGCCGAAACTCCCGGAGCCCGCGTCGCGGCAACACCCGACTCCCATGTCGGTGCGACGGCCGGAAGCGAGCCGGCGGGCGCGGGTTGCGCTCCGGAGTCCGGCGCAGGAACAGATCCCTGGCTCACCGGAACCAGTTGTGGCGCAGGGTAATCGTGCGACTCGTAGAGGGCCTTCCCGTAGCTCGAACCGAAGGAGGCGGCGCTTTGCGAGCCGTTCAAGCCACCGAGGACAAGGGCCACGAAGGCGATGACGGTGAGCACCCAGTGCATGCGACGCAGGGCGTGCCGGATCACCGTTGCGACATTGGTGCGCACCAGATCTCCCAGACCGGGATCCATGGTGGCGGCGGTCAGTACGCCGCGCAGGGCGTTGCGCAGACGGCGGCCGTTGAGTTCGACGATCGCGAGATCGTGTACGGCATAGGCGCTCTCGGGTTCCAGCCGTAGCGCCGTACGATACGCATCGGCCGCCGGACCGGACCGGAATCTGTTGCCGCAGTGTCCCATTCGCCGCAGGATCGAACCGCGCGCCACGTGGATGTCGGCCTCGTCGGGATCGAGTTCCACGGCCCGATCGATGGCCGCGAGGGCCTCGGGCAGCAGGCCGCATTCGCGCAACACGATCGCCAGAATCCGGTGGTTCTCGGCGAATTCGGGTCCCAGCGCCACCACCCGGCGGGCCATCTGCTGCGCCTGCCAGCGTCCGGCGTCATCCGTATTGAGCAGGGCCAGCGCGTGAATGCGCATGGCGAACTGGTTGCGCGGCTGGATCCGCAGCGCCGCGGCGCTCTGCTCGGCGGCCTCGCGATACCGCTGATCCAGATAGGCCGCCTGCGCGAGATATGTTGCGGCCTCGGCATTGTCGGGCTCGGCGGCCAGTACCTCGGCCAGTTGCTCCCGGGCCTCGCTCAGCCGACGCAGCTCGATGAGTACCTTGGCCCGCTCGAGATCAGCCACGATCGCGCCGGCTCACCGCAGCTTCTTCTCGCGCATGTACTTGGCCAGCTCGTCGTAGGTGCCGTCGTTGTTGGCGAATTCCACTACGTTGCGGGCGGATTCGAACCAGGCGCCCGCACTCGGCTTGACCTGCGCGAGCGCAGCGTCGATATCGCGCATGGCGACCGGCCGGACGTTCCCGGTGCGCATCGAATCGGCCATGGCCAGCTGGGTCGCCGAGGTGCACACGTGCGCCAGATCAGCGCCGGAGAAACCGTCGGTGCGCTTGGCGATCGCGGCCAGATCGATGCCGCTGACCGGGCGATCCTTCAGGTGGTGCCGCAGAATCGCGCGGCGCGCCTCGCGATCGGGCAGGGTCACCAGGATCATCCGGTCGAAACGTCCGGGGCGGCGCAGCGCGACGTCGATATCCCACGGATGGTTGGTCGCGCCGAGCAGATAGACGCCCTCGTTGTCGGCGGTGGCCGAATCCATCTCGGTGAGAAGCTGATTCACCACCGTGCGCATGGTCGCCGAACCCGACATCTGACTTCGCTTGTGCCCCAGCGCATCCACCTCGTCGATGAACAGCACGCACGGCGCGTTGCGGCGGGCGACCTCGAAGACCTGATGCAGATTGCGTTCGCTCGAACCGGTGTAGATGTCCAGGATGTCGGCGATCTCGATCGGATAGAAATTCGCGCCCAGCTCACCGGCGACCGCCGCGGCGATGAACGTCTTCCCGCAGCCCGGCGGCCCGTACAGCAGCAGCCCGCCGCGCGCGCTGGTGCCGAATGCCTTGGCCAGCTCGGGATTGCGCAGCGGCCCCAGCAGGGACAGCTCGAGCTGCTGTTTGACGTTCTCCATCCCGCCGACATCGGCCAGCGCGACGCTCGGCCGCTCGAACAGCCCGACATCCCCCTCGGCATGGGCGACCGGCTCACCATCCTCGTTCAGGGACAGCTCACCGTCGAACTGCCGGGCGTCGTCGACGAACGCCGGAGCGATGATGTCACCGACCTCGCGCTCGGCGGCAGCCCAGTCGAAATGGGCGGGCGGGTTCGCATCCGGATCCGGCGCGGTCTCCTCGGCGCCCGTCTCGTTCGCACCCGTCTCGCTCGCGGCGCTACCGGTTCGCCCCGCCGCCCTGTCGGCCTGGCTCGCGGCACTCCCCGGCTCGTCCGCGGTGCTACCCGCACGGTCCGCGGCACCGCCCGGCGAGGCGGCGGAGGCTTGCCCGGATTGCGTCGTCGGCGCACCCGCACCCGCGGCGAGCGCGGCGGTACAGCGTTGCAGCAGTTCGAGCACCTTGGCATTGCCGGGATCGAGACCGAGGGCCGACGCGCAGTGCGGCAGCGCCTCGGCGTGCCGGGACCGGTCCGCGAGCAACTCGATCACCCGGATCCGCACCGGTAGCAGTTCCGGGTCGGTGTCGAGTATGCGCAGCATTTCGCTCAGAACCGGATCGTCGGTCACAACTCCCCCTCGCTCGGCAGACTCCTGCGATGCTATCCCGTCGCACCAGGGCATGACCAGGCGTTATGCCTGATCGGTCGCCCTACTGCACTATGCGCTAGCTCACAGTCCCGAACCCGGAATAGATCCCGGCCGCTCGCGGTTGACTGATATTGCCGATGCCGGGACAGCCCCGGGCCGCACCTTTTGTCGCTACGAGCGACCACTCGCCGAGAGGCGCATGTTGGGCATCGGCACCCTGGTTCGCGGGGCTGGCGTGGCGTTCGCGAAACCGTTGCAGTAGTGCTGCAGAACGAACGCCGCTGGATTCACGAGATCCGGCGGCGTTCTGCGTTTCCGGGCCACATGCCCGGCGGCGAATCGGTCGTTCGGCACATTAGGTATCGATTTCGACTGTGCGCGTTTCATCTTCGCGCCGGGTCGCCGACCAGGCGCTAGCCTCACACCCATGTGCCGCATTCTGGGGTGGTTTGCGACGATTGCGATCCTGGCGACGATCGGTGTGACGCCCGGATACGCCCGCGCGACGACCGATACCGAACTTCACTGCGGGGTGAGCTCCGGGCGGGCCTTCCCGAGCGCCACCCCCGCACAGGCCGGATTCGATCCGGCCCGCCTCGCCGACGCGCTCGCCTTCGCCATGAGCCGAAACCGATTGAACGTCCAGGTCTTTCGGCACAACTGCCGCGTCGGCGCCGGCCCGGCCGACGACCGGACGGGCGCAACGCCGTGGAACGTCTGGAGCGTCACCAAGAGCGTGGTCTCGCTGATCGCCGGAATCGCCTCGGACAAAGGCGAACTCGACCTGACCGCACCCATCGGCCGCTATCTGCCGCCGGGGCTGGGCGATGCGGAACATCGCTCGATCACGGTCACCGATCTGCTCACCGAGACCTCCGGACTGCACGTGGGCGCGGTGAACGAGGGCGTCACCGGCGTCATCCCCATCGATCCCGACAGCGCGGTGCAGGCGCTGGGCGTCCCATTCGACAATCCGCCCGGCACCGCGTTCGCCTACAGCCAGCGCAACGTCGATCTGCTGTCCTATGTCGTGGAACTGGCCGTGCACGAGCCGCTGCAGCGGTTCGCCCAGCGCGAGTTGTTCGACCCGCTGGGCATCGCGCGCGGCGACTACTACTGGGCGCGGGATCGTTCCGGACACACCTACGGCTATGCGCACCTGCTGATTCCGCCCGACGATCTGGCCAAATTCGGCCTGCTGCTGAGCAATTGGGGCAAATGGGGAGGCCGGCAGATCGTCTCCTCGAACTATCTGCACGCCGCGCGGCGGCCCTCGGCGACCAATCACTGCTACGGATATCTGTTCTGGGTCGGTCCCGGATGCGCGGAGGTACCGAAGTTCCTGCCCGCGGGCAGCTATCAGATGTCCGGGATCGGATTGCAGAACGTGTTCGTCGTTCCGAGCCTGGATCTGACGGTGGAGTGGACCGGAGCGTTCGGCAATCACAGCACCGAGGGGCCGTCCGGAATGCTGCAGAACATGGGCGAGCTGTCCCACGAGTTCTTCCGCAAGCTGCTCGCCGCGTTCGTCCGTCCGCCGATCCGCGATCCCGGACCGTACGTCGAGCCGCCGCTGCTGCTGGATCCGCGCTCGTACTTCGATCCGAATATCACCCTGGCCCTGTTCGGCATCGGACCTGACGCCTATCCGAGCTGTAATGTGCTGTCCTGCTTGCGAACTCCGCTCACGCCGCCGTTCTCCGACGCGCCGCCCGGCTGCGTGATCCTGGTCTGCCTGGGACCCGATCCGCGCACGCCTGGCATCCGCTGACCGCCCTGCCCGGCACGGCCGGACAGGGCGGCGCGCCTCATCCCTCGACCAGCGCCGCCAGACGCCCGGTGTCCATGTAGTCGCGGAACAGCACGATCTGCCCGTCTCGCACGCGAACCGCGTTGACCGAGGTCCGGCCGCGCGAGCGCACACCGTCGGGCCGGGTCATGTCGACCTCGTTCTCCACGAAGAACAATTCCGGGTCCGAGGTCTCGTACACCTCGGGATGGACCCCGTGGACTTGGATGCGGGACAACCCCGCCCAGCGCTGGGCGAGATGTTCGCGAATCGCTTCCCGGCCCTCGAGCCGTTCGGGCCAGCCGGGCGCGGTCCACGGGATTTCGAACACCGCGTCCGGGGCCAGTGCGTCGGCGAACGCGTCGGCATCGGGCGTGCCGAGCCCGATGAACAACCGCTCGACCAGCGCGCGTGGTGTGATCTCCTGATCTACTGCCATGATTACCCCTGAATAATCGGAACGTATGCCCCGCTTATAATCCGGAACGCACGCCCCGTTTGTCAATGGTGTTCCGGGTAGAATCGCGCCGTGACCGAAACACAGGCGAATGCGCCCACGACCTCCGGGACGGGCCGCGCACTGCGGGCCGACGCCCGACGCAACCGTGAACGCGTACTGGCCGCCGCCCAGGCCGCCTTCGCCGCCGAGGGCATCTCGGTCCCGCTGGACGAGATCGCCCGGCGCGCCGGGGTCGGCCCCGGCACGGTCTATCGGCACTTCCCCACCAAGGAGGCGCTGTTCCACGCGGCGATGCTGGATCGCGTCGAGCGGATGGTCGCCCAGGCCCGCGACCTGGCCGACGCCGAGGATCCCGGCCGCGCCTTCTTCGACTACCTCGACCTGATGGTCGTCGAGGGCGGGGTCAAACGCGATCTCGCCGAGGCCGTCGGCGGCCACGAGAGCCTCGAAAACCCGGGCCCCACAGTCGAACTGCTCGCAGCCATCGACGTCCTGCTACGCCGCGCCCAATCCGCCGGCGCGACCCGCACGGACATCGACATCGACGACCTCATGCGAATCCTCAAGGGCGGCTTCCTGTCCACCCACACCACCGGCGCCAACGCCGAACAACGCCGCCGCACCTTCGCCGTCCTCTTCGACGGCCTACGCCCCCGCTGAACGCACGGGTGACCGGACGCGCTCAGCGGCGCATCCGGTCACCGATTCACCTGATCATTCGAAGTGCGTGCCGACCTTTGCTATCCAAAGCTCTTCGCCCACAACCCGATACACGAGACGGTGCTCCTGAATTATCCGGCGAGACCAGTAGCCCGCGAGATCGTGCTTCAATGGCTCCGGCTTGCCGATACCCTCGAACGGGTCCGCCAGTATCGGTTTGCCTTCTCCAAGAAGACGTCTCTCATTCGATCAACTCACGCTCGATACCGTGCCCCGACTCCAACTCTCGAATGGACCGACGCAGCCGAGCACCACCCGGACCGCTCAACAGCTCCACCGTGGTCATCGAAGAGTCGTGTTCCTCTTCGGACATCAACACCGCGTTGCCTGCTTCGGACATGATCTCGATCGTGTCGCGATCCTCATCAGCCTGCTTCACCAGTGGAAGTAGGCCTTTGCGCGCTTCGGAAGCAGTGATTGCAGGTTCCATGTTACCCCCTTCGGCAGTACGCACACGGTACTCCTGACGCAGCGCCCGGAGGGGAAACAGGCCCTGCCCTGGGTCGAGGCCTCCGCCGCCCAGCCGACACGCACATCCACCCGGTGAATGCCGAACGGGCCGTTCGATTCCCGGCAGGAATGCGAACGACCCGTTCCGGACGATCGGCTCAGCGGTCGGCGAGCAGGACCTCGGCGATCTGAATCGTGTTGAGGGCCGCGCCCTTTCGGAGGTTGTCGCCGGAGACGAACAGGGCCAGGCCGCGGCCGTCCGGGACGCCCGGGTCCTGGCGGATGCGGCCGACGAGGGACTCGTCGACGCCGGCGGCCTGCAACGGGGTGGGGACGTCGACGAGCCGGACGCCGGGGGCGTCGGCCAGGAGTTTGCGGGCCTCCTCGACCGGAAGCGACCGGGCGAACTCGGCATTGATCGACAGCGAGTGACCGGTGAAGACCGGGACGCGCACGCACGTGCCGCTCACCAGCAGTTCGGGCAGGCCGAGGATCTTGCGGCTCTCGTTGCGCAGCTTCTGATCCTCGTCGGTCTCCCCGGAACCGTCGTCCACCAGCGAACCGGCCAGCGGCAGCACGTTGAAGGCGATCGGCGCGACGTACTTGTCCGGCGCGGGGAACTCCACGGCCGAACCGTCGTGGGTCAACTTCTCGACGTCATCGATCACCGCGCGCGCCTGCGAGGCCAGCTCGTCCACACCGGCCAGCCCGCTGCCGGACACGGCCTGATAGCTGGACACGATCAGGCGCCGCAGGCCCGCCGCGTCGTGCAGCGGCTTGAGCACCGGCATCGCGGCCATGGTGGTGCAGTTGGGGTTGGCGATGATGCCCTTGACCAGATTGCGGGTCTGCTCCGGGTTGACCTCGCTGACCACCAGCGGCACCTCGGGGTCCTTGCGCCACGCCGAGGAGTTGTCGATGACGGTCACCCCGGCCGCGGCGAACCGCGGCGCCTGCACCCGCGACATGGTCGCACCGGCCGAGAACAGCGCGATGTCCAGGCCGCTGGGATCGGCGGTCTCGGTGTCCTCGACCACGATCTCGCCGTCGCGCCACGGCAGCTTCTTGCCCGCCGACCGCGAGGACGCGAAGAACCGCACCTCGTCGGCGGGAAAGTTCCGCTCCTGCAACAGTTTTCGCATGACGGCGCCGACCTGCCCGGTCGCGCCGACCACACCCACGCGTACACCCATGATTACCGCCCCGTCCCCGCGTGCACGACCGCGACCTCGTCGCCGCCGAGATCGAAGGCCCGGTGCAGCACCTGCACGGCCTCGTCCAGTTCGTTGTCGCGGACCAGCACCGAGATGCGGATCTCCGAGGTGGAGATCAGATCGATGTTGATCCCGGCGTCCGCGAGCGCCTCGCAGAACGTCGCGGTGACGCCCGGGTGGCTCTTCATGCCCGCGCCGACCAGCGACACCTTGCCGATGTGATCGTCGTAGAGGACCTGGGAGAAGCCGATCTCGCTCTGCCGGTTGGTCAGCATCTCCACCGCGCGGGCGCTGTCGGTCTTGGGCAGGGTGAAGGTGATGTCGGTCTTGCCGGTCTCCACCTTCGAGATGTTCTGCAGCACCATATCGATGTTGATCTCGGCGTCGGAGATCGCGCGGAACACCTTGGCGGCGTAGCCCGGCTCGTCCGGTAGGCCGACGACGGTCACCTTGGCCTCGCTGCGGTCGTGCGCGACGCCGGTGAGGATTGCTTGCTCCAAGGGGATGTCCTCCATCGATCCGTAAACGTAGGTGCCCGGCTTGTCGGTGTAGGACGAGCGCACATGCACGGGCACGTTGTAACTGCGCGCGTACTCCACGCACCGCAGCATCAGCACTTTGGAACCGCAGGCCGCCATCTCCAGCATCTCCTCGTAGGAGACCTGTTCCAGGCGCTGCGCGTCGGCGACGATCCGCGGGTCGGCGGTGAACACGCCGTCCACGTCGGTGTAGATCTCGCACACGTCGGCGTCGAGCGCCGCGGCCAGCGCGACCGCGGTGGTGTCCGAGCCGCCCCGGCCGAGCGTGGTCACGTCCTTGCTGTCCTGGGATACGCCCTGGAATCCGGCGACCAGCACGATCGTGCCCTCGTCGAGGGCCTCGCGCAGCCGCGACGGGGTCACGTCGATGATCTTGGCCTTACCGTGCGCACCGGTCGTGATGACGCCCGCCTGCGAGCCGGTGAACGAGCGCGCCTCCGCGCCCAGCGAATGAATCGCCATGGCCACCAGCGCATTCGAGATGCGCTCACCCGAGGTCAGCAGCATGTCCATTTCGCGCAGCGGTGCGGCGGGCGAGACCTGCTGGGCCAGATCCATCAACTCATCGGTGGTATCGCCCATCGCCGAGCAGACCACGACCACGTCGTGGCCCTGCTTCTTCGTCTCGACGATCCGCTCAGCGACGCGCCGGATGCGCTCGGCGGTGGCCACCGAGGATCCTCCGTACTTTTGGACGACGAGAGCCACGAGGGATCCTCCAAAATCGACTTACTTGCTTGTTAACAGCACCCCACAGTACCGACTCGCGGCCGAAAGTTGACGGGACACCTCGATTCGGGCCAGCGGCGAAGAGGCCGTCCGGGCGGCAAATCGGGCGGTCAGCCCTTCACTAGCGCGCCCCTTCCGTGCCCGCGGGCCACCCGGGGAAGTGAGCAATCGCACCTGGGTGATCGACGGATATCGAAGCCCCTCCGATAGGCGATTCAGTCAGTAACTGTCTCGGACAACAGTTGCACAAGCAAGATGATGAATCGGTGAAGCTAGGCTGTCCGGGAACCCGGGAACGAGCACATCCGACGACGAGACGGAGCACAGCACCGATGACACGACGTGCCGCCGCGGCATCCACCGATCTGACGGACCTGGGGCGGCAACTCACCATCGCCGCACAGCGCAACGCCACCGACGCGGTGATGCTGCATCAGGCCGTGGCCGACCGGCTGGGACTGCACGTCACCGATCTGCGCTGCATCAACCTGTTACGCACGGGCGGTCCCGCCACACCCGGCGAACTCGCCGCCCGCACCGGCCTGACCACCGGCGCGGTCACCCGGATGATCGACCGACTGATCAAGAGCGACTTCGTCACCCGCGATCACGACGAACAGGATCGCCGCCGGGTGATCATCTCCCTGACCGAGGATCGCACCGCCGAGATTTCCCGGCTCTACGAGCCGCTGGCCCGCGAGTTCGGCAGGCTCGTGGGCGATTACAGCGCCGAACAAGTGGAATTGATACTGGGCCTGTTCAATCGGCTGCACGACACGTCCCTGCGAGTGACGGCGATGCTGCGAGAAGCGGGCTAGACACGAGCGAGAAGTACCCGACGGTGTTATATCCCAGGCGATCGGGCAAATCTGAAACATTCATAAACCTTGTGACGTTCATCACGTCGGACGGATAATTCGCATCATGCAGGCAAATGTCGGAGATCGATTATCTGTGCACAGCCACACGGTCGGGATGCCGGATCACATGGGCGAAATCCTCGAGGTGCGCGGGGAGGACGGCGCGCCGCCGTACATGGTCCGATTCGACGACGGCCACGAGAGCCTGGTGTTCCCCGGCCCCGACTGGGTCGTTCAGCACCGCTGAGCCGGATTCGCGCGTCCCGCGCCGCGCCGCCGGGACGCAACACCGATCGAGCCGACGGGAGTGGCGAACGCTCCCGGCGGCTCGATAGCGAGCTGTACATACTGGACGGTCTGCACACTCAGGAACCCCCCGCGACGGTTGACGACCGCGTGTGACCACGGAGACAATCGTGCGAGTATTTCGGGGGGTGGAGGGCAACACTATGCGCACGAAGACCGACCACCGATTCATCGTCGATGTCGATCCAGACCAAGTGATGGAGGCCCTGCTCGCAGTCGAGCGGATCCCCGAGTGGTCTCCCTCGCACAAGGACGTGCGCGTGGCAACCCATGACGCGTACGGACGCCCGCAGCGTGTCTACGCCACGGTGAGCCCGATCGGAAATTCCGACCGCCAAGTGCTGGAGTACGACTGCACCGCCGAACGCATCTCGTGGAAGGTGGTCGAGAGCGGTGCGGGCGGCGGCGGGAAGGGCTGGTTCGAACTCGAGCAGTCCCCCGAGGGCACCGAGGTCTGGTATCACTCCGAGGTCTATCTGCCGATTCCGGTTCCGGGCATCCTGATGAAACGCAGTTTGGCCAAGGTGAACGAGGAAGCGGTACAGAACCTCATCGAGTTCATCGAGAAGTACCAGTTCGGGGAGAACTACGAGGTGAGCTGAGTTCTCCCGACCTCGTTCCCGGTCCGGGCGACGCGGCCGACGGCCTGTCACGATGGTGTTCATGATTCGTGGCAAACGATCCCGGATGCAGGCCGTGACGGAACAGTCCTCGGTGACGCAGCTGGAGCTGTTCTTCGACCTGGTGCTGGTCTTCGCCTTCACCCAGGTGGACGATCTGGCCGCGCACGAGACCACCGCGCTGAACATGCTGCGCGCCTTCCTGGTGCTGGCGGTCATGTGGTGGGTGTGGATCGCCTACGCCTGGCTCGGCAACGTCGTGAAGGCCGACGAGGGCATCGCCCGGCTGGCGATGTTCGGGGCGATGGGCGCGGCGCTGATCGTGGCCATCACCATCCCCGAGGCGTTCGACGACATGCCCGGCGGCTGGTTCGGGCCGCTGGTGTTCGCCCTGGCATATCTGTTCATCCGGCTGGTGCACCTGGTGATGTTCTGGTGTGCCAGCGCGCGGGATCCGCAACTGCGCGGCCAGGTGACGCGCTGGGCGGTCGGGTCGATCACGATCGGCACCACACTGCTGATCATCGCCGCGGTCAACCACGGGACCGCGCAGCTGTGGCTGTGGATCGCGGCCGTCGCCGGTGACATGGCCTGGACGCTGTTCTCCGGCAACGAATGGCGGGTCAACTCGACCTCGCACTTCGCCGAGCGGCACGGCCTGATCGTCATCATCGCGCTGGGTGAATCGGTCGTCTCCATCGGGCTCGGCGTGGCCGGACTGCCGATCTCCTGGCCGATCACGGTGGGATCGATTCTGGGACTTGCCGTTTCGGGTCTGCTGTGGTGGGCGTACTTCGACGTCGGCGCGGCCGTGGTAGAGGAGCACCTGGCCCGCGCGAGCGGCGCACGGCAGATCAAGATCGCCCGGAACTGCTACACCTACTGGCATTTCCCGATGGTCGTCGCGATCATCGCGATGTCGCTGGGCCTGAAGAACGTGCTCGAGTACGTCGGGGGCGCGGAGGAACACACGTTGCACGATGCGCTGCACGGGATTCCGCTGTTCGCCCTCTACGGCGGCGCGGTCGGCTATCTGCTCGCGCTGGCCGGATTCCGGCACTACGCGACGGGGGTCGTGCTGTGGCCGCGGCTGGTCGCGGCGGTGGTCCTGCTCGCACTGATTCCGCTGGCCTCGATACTGCCCGCGATGGCCGCGCTCGCGCTGCTGTGCGTGGCGCTGGGTGCGCTGATCGCTTGGGAGACAGTGCGTTACGCGGAACCACGCGAACAGGTCCGGCACGCCGCGCAGCACTGAACATCCGGCCCCGCTACCGTCGCGGGGCCGAAATCCCTACTGCGGCTTGTTGTCCACCGCCTCCTCGACGCGGACGCCCTCGAGCACCGCGCGACGCATCTGATGGACGTTCTCGCGCAACACATCTCCCACCAGCTCGTCGGTGCGCGGATCGGCCAGCACCTGGAACACGATGCGGAAACTGGTGCTGGCGATACCGCGGATGATGTCCTCGTGGAAGGGCAGATAGCGCATCCGGCCCAGCGCCGGATCCTTCTGGATCAGATCCAGGATCATCTCGTCCAGTTCGGCGCGGTTCTCCTCCAGGGCCGAGGCGATGTTGCGGGTGTACTGGCCCACGCGCAGCACCTCGGAGACCTCTTCGAGCACCGCCATCGTCACCGGACGCTTGATCGCCTCCACGATCGTGTTGATCGACCGGTTCACGATCGCCACGGTGACCCGGTCGCCGAGTGCGCGATCGGCCACGCGCAGCAGCCGGACCAGCAGCACCACGATCCGCACCACATGGGAATCGGCGAAATACGTTGCGGCAGCGGGGATCAGGCACAGGACCTCGTACCAGTAGAGGAACGGATAGTTCCAGGACCAGTCCTCGCGTCGCCAGCGCCACAGGAACTCCAGGCCGAAGATTCCACACGTCGCGTACTCCACGATGACGATCGGCTGCTGCGCCGGATGCGGCACCGGGATGATGTCCACCCAGCAGATCAGCGCCGCCGAGAGCAGCGCCACGACGAGCATGAGGTAATCGGTCCACAGAACCGGTGGTTTGCGTGGATATTCCTGCGCCGACACGACGGTGTTCTTCGGCACGACGGACCCCTTCTGGCGGCGAACTGATCCCGCCGAGACTAACCCGTCGGCGTCTGAGGGATCAGTGACCTGCGCGAATGATGTTCTCGATATTGCGTTCGGCCAGCGCCGATATGGTCAGCGACGGGTTCACCGTGCCGGTGCTGCCCGGAACCGCCGCGCCGTCCATGACGTACAGGCCGGGGTGGCCGATCACCCGGCCGTAGTTGTCGGTGGCCCGGCCCAGCACCGCGCCGCCGAGCGGGTGCGCGGTGAACACGGCGTTCGCGTCGTAACCCAGCGCGGTGTACTCGACCATCGAGCCGCCGCGTTCGGCGATGCGGTGATCGACCGCGCGGGCGGCCGCGGTGACCTGGTCCCGCGCCTGCCGCGGCCAGCGCAGCCCGACCGCGTCGCGAGCCCGGTCGTAACCGAAGCGGGCCCGGGTCGGATCCAGGACCATGCCGAGGGAGGCCAGTGCGCCGGTCTCCACCGGAATGCCCGGGATGAACCAGCTCTCCAGGCTCAGCGGCATCCCGGATTCGTCGAAGATGCGGCTGGCGCTGGGCACGCCCTGGCCCAGGCCGCACAGTGAGCTCTCGCCGCGCGCGAGCACCACATCGCCGTTGGTGCCCCAGCCGTCGCCCACATGCTCGTTCAGGTGCGGCAGCGTGCCGGTGGCCTGAGCGCGCACCAGCAGTTCGGAGGTGCCCACCGAACCCGCGCCCAGGAACAGCCGATTGCAGGTGAGGGTACGTCTGCGCAGGACCGCGCCGGTCGGGTCGATCTTGGTCACGGTCACCGCATAGCGGCCGCCGGATTCCTGGGCGATGGACTCGACCCGATGTCCGGCGAAGACCTTCGACTTGCCCGATGCCTGCGCGAATTTCAGATAGTTCTGATTGAGATCGAACTTCGCGCCGTTGGAGTTGCCCAGATTGCTGCGGGCCGCGGTCGCCGACGGCCTCGACCGCCCGGCCAATTCGGCGCGCACGACCTCCCAGTTGAACACCGAGTCGTTGCGTCGCGGGGCGTATCCGGCCTTGCGCGCCTGGGCATCCCAGCATCGCGAATGGGTGAACGGCGCGGAGTTGTAGATATCGGCGGGCATCGTGTCCAGCCGCAGCATCTGCCGCACCCGCGGATAGTAGACCCGGTCCATTTCGTCGAAAGCGACTGTGCCACCGAAGATGTGATCGAAGAAGCGACGTTCGGGCTCGATCATCGCGCCGGTGTACACCACCGAACCGCCGCCGACCGCCGCACCGCGCCACACGTCGATGCCGTCGAAGGAGGTCACGTCGAGCACGCCGCCGAAGTCCGAGAAATACATCGGCACCTTGGTCACCCCGGTGAATTCGGTGCGATGCCAGAAACCACGCCCGTCGGGCAGGTCGTCGCCGGTGAAGATCTCCCGGTGCGGATCGTTGGGCCAGCGCGATCCGCGCTCGAGCACGGTGTTGGCGATCCCGGCCTGCGCCAGGCGCAGCGCGGTGATCGACGCGCCGAAGCCGGACCCGACGATGATCGCCTCGGTGTGATCCGGCGGATCGGGAAGCGGCGCAAAGATTTCCGACACCCAAACTCGGAACAGGTCGTCCCATATCGGCCCGGCGGATGCGCGAGTGGAACCACTCACGCCCGCGGTGGCAGAGCCCGCCGCACCGAGCAGCATCGCCGCACCCGCAGCCTTCATGAACGCACGCCTGTACACGCGGCCACCTCCCTCATCACGCATGGCCGCGCGCGAGATTACCCGCTCGGAGAGCTTGCCTCAACTGAACGATCTTCCCGGCCTTGACATCTGGCACCATCAGCCGTAATGGACTAACCTCTTAGCTAAGGAGGTGTCATGGCTGGCAACGCAGCAGAGCAATTCAATATCCACGAGGCGAAGACTCATCTGTCGCGCATCATCGACCGGGTGGAGCACGGCGAGGAGATCGTTATCAGCCGAGCCGGCCATCCCGTGGCGAAGGTGGTCCCGCTGATCCGAAAGGTCAATCGGACCGGCCGAGGATCGCTACGCGGCAAGCTGACGCTCAGTGAGGACTGGGACTCCGAGGAGACCAACGCCGAGATTGCGCGCGATTTCGGAATGCCGTCGTGAGCCTGCTGCTCGACACGCATGTCGTGCTGTGGTGGCTGAATGACGACTCGGAACTACCCGACGAGGTCAAGAATCGACTCGATACCGACCCCGACGTGTATGTCAGCTCCGCAACCGTGTGGGAAGTGGCGATCAAACAGACCATCGGCAAACTGACCGGGCCACCGGATCTTCCCGAGCTGATCCGAGACAGCGGATTCGTATCGCTGTCCATCGATGCGCGGCACGCCATAACCGCAGGTCGACTCCCACTATTCCACCGGGACCCGTTCGACCGGATACTCATCGCTCAGGCGCAATGCGAGCAACTGACGCTGGTCACTCGTGACCCGTTCTGCCAGAAGTACGACGTGCCGATTCTTGCCATGTAATCCCTAGGCGCGCAGGCGTTCTCGGCGGAGCTGATCGACCTCGGGGAGATCCAGCGGGGCGAGCTCGTCCACGCCGAGCGCCCGCCGCAGGAGGTGGTCGGCGAGTTCGGGGTTGCGGGCCAGGGCGGGGCCGTGCATGTAGGTGCCGATGACCGAGCCCTGCACGACGCCCTCCAGGCCGTCGCCGACGCCGTTGCCGACGCCGCGGGTGACGCGGGCCAGGCCGGCCGCGTCGGGGCCCAGAGTTGTTCCGCCGCGATGGTTTTCGAATCCGGTGAGCGGTTCGGACAGGCCGGGGAGCAGCGGGGTGGTTGCCACCTCGCCGATCGCGCGCTCGGCCTGGGGCGCGGTGGTGACGTCGAACATGCCGACGCCGTCGACGCGTTCGCCGCCGGAGGTCTCGTACCAGTGGCCCAGCACCTGGATGGCCGCGCAGATCGCCAGCACCGGCGTACCGCGCTCGGCCGCCTGCCGCATGCCCGGATAACGCTGCAGGTGTCGGGTGGCCAGCCGCTGCGCGGAATCCTCCGCACCGCCGAGCAGATAGACGTCCAGGGAGTCCGGGACCGGGTCGTTCAGCGTGATCTCGACGATCTCGGCGTCGTATCCGCGCATCCGCAGCCGCTGCCGCAGCACGACCGCGTTGCCGCCGTCGCCGTAGGTGCCCATCACGTCGGGCAGCACCAGCCCGATCCGTACGGTCGACTCGCTCATGCGCGGTATCCTCCCAGCGATTCCCAGGTCTGCGCGATCACGCCCGCGCCCGCGCCGCGTCGGCACTCGGCTGCGTCGTGCGCTGTGTCGATGACCGGCTCACTCACGACCGGGCCTCCAGATCGCGGTTCAGATCGCGGAACGCCGTGTAGTTGGCGAGTACCTCGACCTGTCCCGGCGGGCAGGAAGTTATGGCGCGCAACGGATTCGGCACCGTCGTGTGCTCGACGCCCGCGTAGGTCAGGCGCACCGCCAGATCGGTGGCGCGCTCTCCGGCGCCCACCACCTGCGTGCCCTCGAAATGTTCGAATCGCACGTCCCACAGCCAGGACAGATCCTCGCCGTCGGGCACCTGGCCGTTCACCGCGATCACCAAACCCGTTGCGGCAGGGTCGATCATGGACAACGCCTCCTGCCAGCCCGCCGGATTCTTGGCCAGCAGCAGGCGAGCGGTGTGGTCGCCGACCTGCACGGTGCGGTAGCGGCCCGCGATCTCGCGCACCGTCGCGGTGGCATCGGCAGCGGCCTCCGGCGCGACGCCCAGCGCCACCGCCGCGGCCACCGCCTGCGCGGCGTTACCGCGATTGGCCCGGCCCGGAAGGGCAAGGTGCAGAGGGATTTTCACCCCGTCGGGACCGTGCAGATGTTCCTCGTCCACCCACCAGTCCGGCTCGGGACGACGGAAATCCGCGCCGGTGCTGCGCCAGTGCACACCCTCCCAGACGATCGGCTCACCACTGCGCGGACAACTGCTCGCGTCGACCGCCCAGCCGCTGCCCGCGGCCACCCACACCACATTCGGGTGGTCGTAGGCGATCGAGGTGATCAGTACGTCGTCGCAGTTGGCGATGAGGACCGCGTCGGGATGCCGGGCCATGCCGGCGCGCAGCTTGCGTTCGATCATGTTGATCTCGCCGACCCGGTCCAGCTGATCGCGGCTCAGATTCAGCAGCACCACAGCGGCGGGATTCAGCGCGTCGCTCACATGCGGAAGATGCAGCTCGTCCACCTCGATGGCCGCGACCGACGCGTCCCGGTGCGCGTTGAGCGCGGCCACGATGCCCGCATCCATGTTCGCGCCGTCCGCCTGCGTGGCCACCGGCCCCAGCGCACCCAGCGCCGCGGCGGTCATCCGGGTCGTGGTCGATTTGCCATTGGTGCCGGTCACCAGCACCGTGCGCCGGTCGCGCCCCAGCTGCGTCATGATCGTCGGATCGATGCGCAGGGCGATCAGCCCGCCGATCATCGACCCCTTGCCGCGCCCGGCCCGCTGCGAGGCCCAGGCCGCAGCCGCCGCCGCACGCAACGCGACCCGTCCGCGCATCGAGATGTCTGCCACCCCGCGAGTTTATTGCCAGGCGGCCCGGTCGCACCTCCCGGGCGCGGCATCGGACCGGGGGACGTGGATCACAGTTCGCTGTGACCGGGCGATCCGTCGCCGCACGGCAGAGTCGAGCCGGCAAACCTGCCGCACGGTTGCAGCAGCGTGCCCGGCGGTGGCGGACTCGGCGCGTGAAGGTGCCCGAAGCCGAGCGGTCCGCGCGACTGCTCCGCCGCCGACAACGCCGGGCCCGCGTGCATGCGAATTCCGGCACAGGTCATCGCGTGAGCAGGCGTCCGAGCCGAGCACGCCGGGGATCAGGCCCGGGTGTCGAAGGAGTTGGGGCGACCTGCGGCGTAGCGGGCGGCGTCGAGTTGGCGGAGGGGTTCGAGTTCGGGGGCACGATAGAGGGGAAAGAGCTTGCAGCGCGTGGTGTTCGAGCCGACGGTGTCCAGCAGGGCGTTCACCGCGCGGCGGGCGGATTCGCAGGCGCCCTCCATGGTGGCCAGGTCGATCGTGGTGCGGACGTAATCGCCTGCGAGGAACAGGTTTTCCAGCGCGCCGTGCGGTTCCGGCCGGGCGGACCAGGAGCCGACGGTGTTGATCAGCAGCGGGTCGGCGTTCGTATTGCGTTGGCGCGCTGGGTCCCAGGTCACGCCGGAGTCCAGGAACCACGAATGCAGATCCGCGTCGGGCAGCGCCGTCTTACCGCCCAGATGCGCCTGGATCTGGGCCCAGACCTCCCGGGCGACCTCCTCGTGGGTGCATTCGCGGGCCGGTTTGCCGTACAGGATGCCTGGGGTGTTCCAGTTCGACACGTCCACCGACAGGCAGTCCTGGACCGTTCCGTCACCGAAGCCGGAAAGCGGTGTGCGCGACCAGAACTGGTTCTGCGCGATGGAGGTCAGCGACCACGGCGAGTCGACGTACGCGACGTGGCCGCGGGCGATTCGCGTCGGCCGGCGCAGGTAGAACTGGATTCCGGACATCCAGTCGACCACCAGCCGGTTCATCGCCGCCAATTCCGGTCGCACCGCGAGGATATCGGGCGTCCACAGCTGACGGGCCACATCCGCGGGCACCGCCATGACGAAATGGTCTGCCGCGACGGCACTTTCACGTCCCACCGCATCGGCCACCCGCGCTCCGGAGATCCGGCGATCACGCACCTCGAGCCGACGCAGCCGCGCGGTCACGAACCGGACGCCGAGCTCACGCAGCCGCCGCGTCCACGGCTCGATCCAGACCTGCGAGGTGGGGCCGTTCAGCAGCCGGTCCAGCGGTCCGTCGTCACCGATCAGGAGCGGATTGCCCAGGAACTGCTCACCCATCGAGCCGATCGTGCGCGTGCTGGCGCGATCGTCCTTCGCGGCGACCAGCAGCGTGGTCAGCGTGCGGGACATCAGCACCCGGAATTCCGGCGAATGCTGTTGCGCACCAATGAAATCACGCCAGGATACGTTCTCCCACCGGCCCATCCGCCGGGCATCGCAGCTGGTCATGAAGACCAGCAGTCGTTCGGCGAAGAAGGCCGCGTCGGTCATCGGCATCTTCGCCGACGTCGCGATCACCGAGGAGAGGGTCTGGCGGAAGTCGTCCGGATTCGACCACGCCTTGCTGGGGCTCATCGGCACGATGGTGTCCGGCCCGGTGCTGCGCGAGAAACGTGCCTCGGATGCCGCGACGAGATTGTCCCAGACGCCATTCGTGTTGCCCGGGAACGGAATTCGCCGCATCGTATCCGGAATGTGGTGATAGAACCCGGGAAAGAACCGGAATCCGTGCTCCCCCGGCAGGTCCGGACGTCCACCGCGCGCGCTGCCGGGCACCGCGATACTGCGGGCCTTGCCGCCCAACGCCCGCGGCTCGTACACGGTGACCTCGAACCCACGCTCGGCCAGTTCGTGCGCCGCCGTCATACCGGCCACCCCGCCGCCGAACACCGCGACCCGCCGCCCGCTCGCCGCCGCCGCGGGCACCGCCCGCACACTCAGCGCACTCGCCGTCAACGCACCCGCCACGGCCGTCCCGCGAAGAACTGTTCTCCGCGAGACCTTCCCGTACTGCTCAACCATCGTTCCGGACCTCCACGCCGCGCAACACTGTAAGCGGTCGCACCGCTCGGCGCGCGCAAAGGCACCGGATTACCGATCACACCCCTGATAGCCGGAGCATCGCATCACCCCGCAACACGCACCACCACGTCATCCGGCAGCGCACCCATCACCCAGCAGCGCGCAAATCACAAGAGACGGGCACCTCACTCCCGAGCTGCCGCTCACGAGAAGCCTGCGTCTCATCGGTCGTTCTCGCATCGGCGACGGCTCGTGATGCGCTGAAACGGGACCGACCGCTCGCCGTGGCCGCGAATGCGCCGCCGATCACGATCAAGCCTCCGACCAGCGACAACGCAGTGGGGCGTTCGCCGAGGAAGAGCCAGGAAGAGGCGATGCCCACCACCGGAACCATCAGCGACAGCGGTGCGACCGCACCCGCCGGATAGCGGCTCATGAGATAGGTCCACAGACCCGAGCCGACGACCGTCGCGAGTATGGCCGTATAAGCGAGCGCCGCCAGTGCGGGCCAGCCGGTGCCCGAGAACGAAGCCAGCAAGGCGCGCGAACCCGAACTCGGCCCCTCGACCAGCAGCGACATGGCGAACAGCGGGATCGGCGGCACGACGGCCACCCACAGGGTCAGATGCAGCGGGTCGGCCTTGCGCCCGGACTCACCGCCCGCGGCGGCCAGCCGCGAGCCGATATTGCCGAATGCCCAGCCCAGACCTCCGGCCAAGGTCAGCAGGACCGGCAGCACCGGCGCGTAACGCGCACGGTCCCAGCCGATCAGCGCCATCCCCGCCACCGCCGCGACGAGGCCGAGAATCTGTATGGCCCTGAGCCTTTCACGCAGGAACAGCGACCCCAGCAGAACCGTGAACGGCGCCGAGGACTGCAACACCAGCGAGGCCAGCCCGGTCGGCATGCCCGCCCGCATCGCGGTGAACAGGAAGGCGAACTGCGCCACCCCGAACCCCAGTCCGTACAGCAGCAACCACCGCAGCGGCACGCGCGGGCGCGGCACCAGCACGATGACCGGAACGGCGATGACGACGAACCGCAGCCCGGCGAAGAACAGCGGCGGAAGGTGCTCGACCCCGATGTGCAGCGCCAGAAAGTTCAATCCCCACAGCAGCACGACAGCCAGGCCCAACAGGCGATCACGGTAACTCACGTCGTCCAGGATGAGCGTGACCATAAGTAAGTACAATCGAATATTTGTGCATCAATACTGTAGTAGAACTTAACTATGTCGAATTCTGTCCCGCTGTCCGTCGATCGGCTGCGGATCCTGCGGGAACTCGCCGACCGGGGCACGGTCGCGGGTGTGGCCGAGGCCCTGTCGATGACGCCGTCGGCGGTGTCGCAGCAGTTGAAGGTGCTGGCCCGCGAGGCAGGTGTGCCGCTGCTGGAACCGGACGGACGACGGGTGCGACTGACCGACGCCGGGCACGCGCTGGTCGTCCGCGCCGACGAGGTACTGGCCGCCATGGACCGCGCGACCGCGGAGATGGCCCTGTACCGCGGCGCGTCGCACGGGCGGGTCCGAGTCGCGTTGTTCCCGTCCGGGGCCGCCCTCCTGCTGCCGCGAATACTCACCGCCCTGGCGGGAACCGGGGTGACCCTCGCGGCCAGCGACGAGGACGTGCCGCCCACGGCGGTGCCCCGCCTGCTCGCCGACTACGACGTGGTGCTGACCCACCGCGACGAGCACGCGCCGTCGGTCTCCGGACCGCGGGTGCACGCCGAGGCGCTGATGCGCGAGCCGATCGATATCGCCGTCGCCCCCGGACACCGACTGGCAGGCCGCGAGTCGGTCACCGCCGACGAGCTCGCCGACGAGACCTGGCTGAGCGTCCGCGGCGGTTTCCCCGTCGACGACGTCCTGCGCACGATCGCCACCGTCACCGGCGTACAACCACGAATTGCCCAGCGACTCAACGACTTCGGCGTCATCGAGCAGCTCGTCGCGGCAGGCCACGGCATAGCCCTCATCCCGCGCCACGCCGTCCGCCACCCCGCCCTCGCGGTCCTGCGCCTGTCCGGCGTCCGCGCCGGACGCATCTACGACCTCGCCACCCGCCCACACGCCGCGCACATCCCCGCGACGGCCACCGTCCTCGCGGCCTTCCGCACCGCCGCCAGCGAGGTAGGCGCAGCGATCAATCGCCGGACAGAACCTCCGACTGCGGCGTCTGCTCACGCCGACGAAGGCGTTGAACCCCGTTGAGCACAACACCACCCGTAACCAGTGTTCCGACCCCGATCGGAACCCATCCATGCCAGCGTTGTGCGAGCGCTGCTCATCGGCGGACCGGGTCATGCCGCCGGTTACACAGCGGTCTCCCGCCTGCATCTGCACGCTGCCACATTGGTCGGTTTGCCCCAGCATCGCTATTCCCAACGCGATCGCACCCGGGCCGAAGATGACAAACCCCAGTACCGCGCGAACCTCATCGGCAGTAGTCTTCGCCACCGGTACCACTCCAAATATGGTGTGCGCGAGCAAATATGACGCGATGGCAGGATGAAAAGTCCTGTACCACAGCTACTTCGGAACAGCTGATCGTGTTCGCAGCCAACTCGCCGCGCGTATTCGCGACGACGTGAGAAGTCATCGGCACGGCCCCCCGACGGAATGCGCACGGTTGGATCCGATTGCGGCACAAGTGGATTCTCGCTGAGAATATGGGCTGCCCAGGATTGTGCACGCATGATCCGATTGCGGCGTGAGGGCAACCGAATGCGGCGTTGCATGCTCCGCATGTCGTAACCGCATGCGCTACACCACAACCAGTCCGATCGGGGCAAGATGCGGTGCCGCGCAGGGTCAGCTGAGGTGATGGTTAAGTGCTCGGCAGGCCGTAACCGCATGCACTACACCACAACCGGTGCAATCAGGGCAAGATGCGGTGCCGCGCAGGGTCAGCTGAGGTGCTGGTTGCGTGCTCGGCAGCCGTAACCGCTTGTGCGGCACCGTAGCTCACCCGAGTGGTGTGGGCTACGGTGCCGGGCGGGAGATCAGCGGGGGTACTGGTCGCGGCCTGAGTACTGGTCGCGGCCGTATTGGTCCGGCATGCCGTACTGGTCCGGGATGCCGTACTGGTCCGGGATGCCGTACTGGCCGGTCGGCGGGCCGGGGTACGGGGGGTTCTGCGGGCCCGGGTACTGGGATTGGACGGGCTGGAAGCCGGTGGTCGGGATGTTGAAGGCGAAATCGTCGGCGACCATGGCGGCCAGTTCGAGTAGTGCCATCCGGGTCGGCTTGCTGACGAGTTCCAGATCGATCTCCGCACCCTCGGCGAGGTGATCGTCGAACGGCACCACCTGGACCGCGCGGGTGCGGTCGAGGAACAGTTTGCGCAGCTGATCGAGGTCGACCGTGGAGGCGCCGCGGCGAGAGGCGTTGACCACCACCACGGTTCGCTCCACCAGCTTGTTGTAGCCGTGGTGCTCGAGCCAGTCGAGCGTGGCCGAGGCGCTGCGCGCGCCGTCGATCGCAGGGGAGGTCACCAGGATCAGTGAACTCGCCATATCCAGCACACCGGACATCGCCGAGTGCATCAGACCGGTACCGCAGTCGGTCAGGATGATGTTGTAGAACTGCTGCAGGATATTGATCGCGCGCCGGTAGTCCGCCTCGCTGAACGCCTCCGACACGGCCGGATCTTGTTCGCTGGCAAGCACTTCCAGACGGCTCGGTGCCTGGGAGGTATGCGCCCGCACATCCGAGTAGCGGCTGATGCGCTGATCCTCGAGCAGATTGCGCACCGTGGACCGGGTCTGGCGCGGCACCCGGTGCGCGAGCGTGCCGAGGTCCGGGTTGGCGTCGATGGCGATGACTCGGTCACCGCGCACCGAGGCGAAGGTGGAACCCAAACCGACTGTGGTCGTGGTCTTTCCGACGCCGCCCTTCAGCGACAGGATCGCGATCCGATAGTCACCGCGCACCGGCTGATTGACCCGCTCGGTGAGCTCGCGGAACAGGACGTCCGCCGAGGATTCACCCGGGTTGATCGCACCGCCGGACATCTTGTGCACCGCGCGACGCCAACCGCCGCGCGGCGAGCGCCGGGCCCGCTTGAGCAGGTTCAGATCGTTGACCGACTGACCACCCGGGCCCAGCTGACCGAGTTGCGGCATCGGCTGCGGCTGGAATCCCTGCTGCTGCGGCTGATGTTGTTGCTGCACAGGATGATTCGGCTGGCTGGGCGGATTGCTCTGCCAACTGGGGACCTGCTGCTGCGGCGGGAACTGTTGCTGCTGCGGCGGCTGATACATCTGCGGCTGCGGCGGTGGCGGCGGAGCCCAGCTCTGCGGCTCCTGACCGAACTGCGGCGGCTCCTGCCCGGCAGGCTCGGGCCCCTGCGGCTCGTCGTCGAACGTCCGGCGAACCATGCCGTCGCTGCCGATCTCCTGACGCACGTCGCCGTACGGCGTTTCCTGGCGCACCTCACCGTAATTCGGCGCGGGCGGCTCGGTGAAGTTGTGCGGCGGCGCCTCGGGGAAGGGCTGGTGCTGCGGCGCCGCGAAGTTCGGCGGCGCGAACGAAGTGGGCTCGCCCGGACCGCCGGTCGGCGCGAACGGGCCGCCTTGCTCGGGTGCCGAAAAGTTGCCAGGCGGCGCGAAACCGGGCTCGGGCGGGAACTGCCCGCCTCCCGGTGGGCCGTAGTGCATCTGCGGCGGAGGGAACCCGCCCATCTGCGGCGGCGCGCCCGGAGGCGCGAACGGCCCCTGCTGTTCCTGGCCGAACGGCGGCCCGGGAGCGAATTGGTGTGTCTCCGAGCCGAAGTGCTGCTCCGGAGCGAACTGCCCGTCCGGGCCGGGCTGCGGGCCCGTCGGGAAGGGCTGGTGCTCATCCAGGGAATCCGGTACCGGCGGGAAGATACCCGATGCCTGCTCCTGGTCAGATGCCGAATCGTGGTCGCCCGGCTCGGATCCGGTATCGGCGCTCACGGCGGGTTCGTCCGCCTTCGCGTCCTCGTGCGCCGATGCTGTCTGCGGGTCGTCCTGCTCGGTAGCTGTATCGGTGCCTTGGCCTTGCAGCCAAGCCGGTGAGTTCGAGTTGTCGTTTGTCGTCACGTATCCCCCATCTGCTCGGGAGTTTTCGAGCAGTGAGCTCGGCGCTGATGCTGTTCAACGCTAGCACGCTGTGCGGATGCTCGTAGTGCCACAGAGCCGCTGTGCACCCGATACGACGGGGAGTTGTCCACATGTGGACAACTCCCCGTACGACAACTGCCGCGACGCGCCGGAACCGGTGCCCGACACGCGGTTCCGCGCGACCTACTTCCGCTCGCGCAGCGACCGGTTGACCGCCGAGACGACCGCTCGCAGCGTCGCCGTGGTGATGGAGGTGGCGATACCCACGCCCCAGCTCACCGAATCCCCCATCGCGCATTCCACATACGCCGCGGCCTGCGCGTCGTCACCGGAGGACATGGCGTGCTCGGAGTAGTCCAGCACCCGCACGTCGTAACCGATCGTGGCCAGCGCGTCGACGAAGGCCGCCAGCGGACCGTTGCCCGCACCGGCGATCTCGTGTTCGACGCCGTCCACCTTGACCACCGCCGAAATGGAATCCGTCCCGGTGTCGGTCTCGGCGGCGGTGACCTTCTGCCGCATCCGCTCCAGCGGCAGGATCGGGTTCAGGTACTCCTCGGCGAAGACGTCCCACATCTCCTTCGGGCTGACCTCGCCGCCCTCACCGTCGGTGATCTTCTGGATCGCCTGGGAGAACTCGATCTGCAGCCGCCGCGGCAGCGCCAGACCGTGATCGGTCTTCATGATGTAGGCCACACCGCCCTTGCCGGACTGCGAGTTGACCCGGATCACGGCCTCGTAGGTGCGCCCGACGTCCTTCGGGTCGATCGGCAGGTACGGGACCTCCCAGGTGATGTCGGCGACATCCGAGCCCGCGGCGTCCGCCGTGGCCTTCATCGCGTCCAGACCCTTGTTGATCGCGTCCTGATGGCTGCCGGAGAACGCGGTGTACACCAGGTCGCCGCCGTACGGATGACGCTCGTGCACCGGCAGCTGATTGCAGTACTCGACCGTGCGGCGGATCTCATCGATGCTGGAGAAGTCGATCTGCGGGTCGACGCCGCGGGAGAACATGTTCATCCCCAGCGTGACCAGGCAGACGTTGCCGGTGCGCTCACCGTTGCCGAACAGACAGCCCTCGATGCGATCCGCACCGGCCATATAGCCCAGCTCGGCGGCGGCCACGCCGGTGCCGCGGTCGTTGTGCGGATGCAGGGACAGCACGATCGAATCGCGACGGGCGAGGTTGCGGCTCATCCACTCGATCGAATCGGCGTAGACGTTCGGGGTCGCCATTTCCACGGTCGCGGGCAGGTTGACGATCAGCGGCTTGTCCGGGGTGGGCGCGATGATCTCCGAGACCGCGTCGCACACCTGCTTGGCGTACTCCAGCTCGGTGCCGGTGTAGGACTCGGGGCTGTATTCGTAACGCCAGTTGGTGTCCGGGTAGTTCTGCTCGATCTGCTTGACCAGGGTGGCCGCGTCGGTGGCGATCTTCTGCACGGCCGCGCGATCGGCGCGGAAGACGACCCGGCGCTGCAGGATCGAGGTCGAGTTGTAGAAGTGCACGATCACGTTGGCCGCGCCGCGGCACGCCTCGAAGGTGCGCTCGATCAGCTCGGGGCGGCACTGGGTCAGCACCTGGATGGTGACATCGTCGGGGATCGCGTTCTCCTCGATGATCTCCCGGACGAAGTCGAAATCGGTCTGGCTCGCCGACGGGAAGCCGACCTCGATCTCCTTGTAACCCATCCGCACGAGCAGATCGAACATGCGCCGCTTGCGGGCCGGGCTCATCGGATCGATGAGCGCCTGGTTGCCGTCGCGCAGATCCACCGCGCACCAGCCGGGCGCGCGGTCGATGACCTTGTTCGGCCAGGTCCGGTCGGGCAGCGTGATCGGCTCGACCTCCTCGGCGAAGGGCCGATACCGGAACGCCGGCATCGAGGAGGTCTTCTGTTGATTCCACGCGGGCTGGTCGGCCGGGGCGGGTTTGGTCGGCGCGGTGATTGTGCGCATTACGAAGGCGTCAGCGGATGGCATGCAATTCTCCGTGAAGTGTGGGTTGGTGTATCCCAGGTAAATGGGTCGACCGGCACAGCTGAACCCCGCGACGGGAGCCGGTCCGTTCAGACCCCGTCGCGGCGGCCGAGGAGGAGTGCCCGCTGCATGATGTGGGAAGTCTACAGGGAGCTGACCACCCGGTGTAGGCAGGTCGGGCTTCGTACCACCCGGCGAATCGCCGCGACCTGGTCAACCGGTCAATTCGCCCGAGGCGAGGAAATCGCGTAATCGCGCCTGGTAGGGCTCTATATCGATGTCCTGGGCGGCGAGCCAGTCCGCGGCGTAGTACTTGTCGATATAGCGGTCGCCGGGATCACAGATCAGGCCGACGACGCTGCCCTCGCGACCCTCGCGCGCCATCTCGGACATGATGTGGAACGCCGCCCACAGCCCGGTTCCGGTGGACGCGCCGGCCTTGCGGCCGATCACCTCCTCGAGCACGTGGATCGCCGCGATGGCGGCGCCGTCGGGGACGTGGATCATCCGGTCGATGGCCGAGGCGACGAAACTGGGTTCCACGCGCTGGCGGCCGATGCCCTCGATGCGCGAGCAGATCTCCGTGGTGACCTGGGGGTCGTCGTCGCGCCAGCCCGGGAGGAAGGCCGAGTTGTCCGGATCGGCCACGCACAGACCGGTCGAGCGGCCGGTGTAGCGGATGTAGCGGGCGATTGTGGCCGAGGTGCCGCCGGTGCCCGCCGTCGCGACCACCCAGGCCGGATCCGGGAAACGTTCCTGAGCCATCTGATCGAAGATGGATTCGGCGATGTTGTTGTTGCCGCGCCAGTCGGTGGCCCGCTCGGCATAGGTGAACTGGTCCATGTAGTGCCCGCCGCTCTCCCGGGCCAGCCGTGCGGCGACCTCGTAGACGGCATTCGCGCTGTCGACGAAATGGCATGTACCACCGTGGAATTCGATCAACCGCACCTTTTCCCGGCTGGTCCCCCGGGCCATCACGGCGATGAAGGGCACCCCGATCAGCCGCGCGAAGTAGGCCTCGGACAGCGCGGTAGAACCGCTGGAGGCCTCGATCACCGGCCGGTCCGGGCGGATCCAGCCGCTGCACAGCGCGTGCAGGAACAGCGACCGCGCCAGCCGATGTTTGAGCGACCCGGTCGGATGGGTGGACTCGTCCTTGAGATACAGATCAACCCCGGGCAGCGCGGGCAGCGGCACCCGCAGCAGATGCGTATCGGAGGACCGCCGCGCATCGGCGCGAACCTTCGCCACAGCCTCGGCCAGCCAGCGCCGACGTTCGGGATCGTAACGATTGACATCGACCATGTTGAGGTCCGCGGACGTCGTCATAAGCACCTCCAGGCTGAATACCTGCGACATTACACAGCGAATCCTCGCCGACACCGCGGCGCGGAATCACCCGAGTTCCGCCCACACCCGAGAACGCGGACCCCGGAGCCGCGGCCCGAGTCGATTCCGGCCGACAGAACGGGAAGCACAGCCACAGAGCAGTGCAGAAGGAACCCAGGAACAACCCAGGCCCGCCCACCCCGGACAACACCAACACCAAAGGCCGCGGCCCGAGTCGATTCTGGACTGACCGGAGCGGAGGCGCGAAGCCACTGAGCCGTGGAGGCGAAGTCCAGGGACAACCCAGGCCCACCCGCACCCGACAACACCAACACCAAAGGCCGCGGCCCGGGCCGATTCCGGCTGACAGAGCGGGGAACGCAG
>NZ_BDBQ01000007.1 GCF_001613065.1 Nocardia miyunensis NBRC 108239 | reverse complement strand
AAAGACACAGTGCCCTTATGGAATTCACAGCGAAACGACAGCTCGCACCGGGTCGAGTTCGGTTAGCGTCGAGATGTGTTCGGCATAATCCGTCCGTGTAGACACCGGCTGGGCGAAGAGTTGAGTTCCGCGTGGATGGCACAGCTGTGTGGGCTGTGTCTTGCACTGCGCGACGACCACGGCCAGGCCGCTCGCATGGCCACCAATTACGACGGTCTGATCATCTCCGCGCTGGTCGACGCGCAGGCGCCGGCCGCCACCAGGCGATCGGCCGGGCCGTGCCCGCTGCGCGCGATGCGCACGGCCGACGTGGCAACCGGCGACAGCGTGCGGCTGGCCGCGACCGTATCCCTCGTGCTGGCCGCGGCGAAGGTGCGCGACCACGTCGAGGACGGCGACGGCGTCGCGGGGACCGCGGGCATCCGTCCGGCCGCGCGCCGGATCGCCCAGCGCTGGGCTCGTCAGGGCGCGGAAACCGGTGCCGGCCTCGGCTTCGACACCACGGTCCTGCTGGACGCGGTGGACCGGCAGATCGCCGTCGAATCGGCCGCCGGGCCGGAGACCACCCTGCTCGAACTCACCGAGCCGACCGAGGCCGCCACCGCCGCGGCGTTCGGGCATACCGCGCTGCTGGCCGGACGTCCGGGTAACGAGGCCGCGCTCACCGAGGCGGGCCGGTTGTTCGGCCGCGTCGCGCATCTGATCGACGCCGTGGAGGATCTGCACGAGGACATCGCCCACGGCAAGTGGAATCCGTTGGTGGCCACGGGAACTCCCGCGCAGGAGACGCGTCGGCTGTGCACCGACGCGCTGCTCGGCATCGAATTGGCCTTGGCCGAGGTCGAATTCACCGACGGCCGACTGGTCAACCGCCTGCTGACCAAGGAACTGAGCCGTTCGGTGCGCCGCACATTCGGGCACTCGGGTCACGAGAGCTGCCGCACCGATCACAAGATCACCAACCGGCGTTGGGGCGGAGGCGGATACGGGCCGCCGCCCGGATACGGTTATCCCCAACAGGGTTACGGCGGCTATCCCCCGCCCGGCTACGACTACGGCCGTCCGCCCCGCCGCCGCGGCGGCGGCTTCTGCCTGCCGTTCTGCGAAGGCATCATCTGCTGCGAATGCTGTCGCTGCGGCGAGGACTGCTGCTGCGCCTGCGAATGCGGGGAATGCTGCGGAGAGTCCTGCTGCGACTGCTGAATCCCGTTGCGCGAGTCTTCATTTCGAGTTCGCTCGGCACACATGACCCGGTCGCGACGCCGGCTCGAACCGCGCTCCTGGCGAGCCGGATTCGCGCCGGAATGCCTCAGAGATCGACCTTCGTCCAGCTGAGCGTCTCCAGGCGGCCGCGGTCGCCGGTGGTCCAATCCCAGATGAGGTCCGCGACGCGGTCCGGGCCGGTCAGGCGGGCGCCGAAATGCTTGTCGGGCGAACCGTCTCGGTATTCCAGGATGTAGCTGTTCTCGTCCTCGCGGAAGGTCTGGATGTAGACCTCGGGCTCGCGTTCCACGATAAGGTAGGGGCCGGGTTCGGACAGCTCCGGAATCCATTGGTGGACAAGTGATTCGGTCAAGTAGGGGAATTCGCCCGCGCCGCCGTGCGTGACCGTCACCGGAATGCGCCCGGCCGGATCGATCAACCAGGCGAGCTGCGGGTCGTACACCGCGTAATCGCGCGGGGTCGCCAGCTCGAACAGCAGTGCGCGCACGTGCCCGATCGCGTCGTACGGACTCGCCACATGCAGTGCGCCGCCGTGCGCGTCGATCGGCGAGACGCTCAGGAAACTGTCCTGTTCGGGCAGCTCCTCGTTGCGCCGATTCACCTCCGCGGCGATCTGCGCCGCGACCTCGGATTCCGGCTTACCCTGCTGAGCGCTCAGATAGGCGTCGGCCTCGGCGGGCGTCGACGCGGCACCGGACGGCAGCAGGATGTGGTCGTAACTCACGTCGGCCAGGCTACGTTGTCCGGCGGCGCGCGCCGCCGAGGAGGCGTCAGAGCGCGCGCCGCCCGGACAGTGCGCGGCCGAGGGTCAGCTCGTCGGCGAATTCCAGATCCCCGCCCATGGGTAGCCCCGAGGCCAGCCGGGTCACCGACAGGCCCGGGAAATCGCGCATCATGCGCACCAGATAAGTGGCTGTCGCCTCGCCCTCGGTATTCGGATCGGTGGCGATGATCACCTCGGTGACGTCCACACCGTCGGCCTGATTCCCTATGCGCGACAACAGTTCCCGGATGCGCAGCTGATCAGGCCCGATGCCGGACAGCGGATCCAGCGCACCCCCGAGCACGTGGTAGCGACCACGGAATTCGCGGGTGCGCTCGACCGCCTGAACGTCCTTGGGCTCCTCGACCACACAGATCATGGTGCGGTCGCGGCGCGGATCGGCGCAGATGCGGCACAGTTCGCCATCGGAGACGGTGCCGCAGATCGAACAGAACCGCACCCCGTCGCGCACCTTCTGCAGCGCGGCCTGCAACCGGTCGATCTCCGGCGGCTCCACCGACAGCAGATGAAATGCTATGCGCTGCGCGCTCTTCGGACCGACGCCGGGCAGTTTGCCCAGCTCATCGATAAGATCCTGAACCGGCCCCTCGTACACCTGCGCCGTCCCTCGTCAGAGCGGCAGGCCGGGCACGCCGCCGCCCATCCCGCCGGCCAGCGGGCCCAGCTTCTCCGCGGCCAGCTGCTGCGCGTTCTCCATCGCCGCATTGATCGCGCCGACGACCAGATCCTGCAGCGTCTCCACGTCTTCGGGGTCCACGACCTTCGGATCTATCTGCAGCGAGGTCACCTCGCCGGTCGCCCTGATCGTCACCTTGACCAGACCGCCACCGGCCTCGCCTGGCACCTCGGCCGCCGCGATCTCCTCCTGTGCGGCCATCACTGCCTGCTGCATCTGCTGTGCCTGCGCGAGCAACGCCTGCATATCGACCTGTTCACCGGGTTGCACGGGGTCGTCCTCTCTGGCGGGAGTATGTGCGCTCCAGCGTAGTCACGGTTCGGTCTATCGCCCTACCGGCATGGCGATAGCCACCTACCATCAATACGGTCGGGCGGACTGGTGGAGGTAGCAATGCGTGTGACCGGTGATCGTTTGCGTAAATCTCTGATGCAATTCCTGGCTCCGGCTGGTCTGGTCGCGGTGATGACCGTGGTGCCGGTGACCGTCGCGGCGCCCGACGCACAGGCCGATACGAATTTCGGCGGCGGCTGCGTGCTCTACCCGAACAGCCCTGCGGCGACAGTGGATTCGCTGCGCAACAGGTGTTCGATCCAGCAGCAGGTCCAGATCTTCGCCGGCGCCCAGCGCGGCGACGTACCGCACGGCGTGACGAACGGCTGGGTGACCAGTCCGCAGTTCATGCAGGTCGTCGCGCCGCCGTTCTGGATCGGCAAGACCTTCGACACCGGCCCGGACGGCGGCACGCTGATGAACCGCATCACGGGCGCGAACATCCCGGGCTTCCCCGCAAACGTCTATTCCGGGGCCGCCATCACCGACAAACGCCCGGCCTGGCTCCTGGACTACGGCCCGTCCATCACCCCGCAGATCCTGGACGAGATCCGCGAGGTCACCCCGAACGTGTGGTTCGGCTATTCGTGGTGGCGCGGACACTTCCAGACCACGCTGCTGCTGACCTTCGTACTCACCTATCCGTAGGCGAGTGGGTTCTACCCCAATTCGGACTTCAGGTTCTCCAGTACCTGGGCCTGAATCTTCTTGAGCCCCAACGGCGCGAAGATGCCCTCGAAGAATCCGGGGACGCCGCCCGCGCCCTTCCAGCTCGTGCGGACGGTGACCAGCGAGCCCGAGCCCGAAGGGGTCACGGTCCAGGTGGTCACCATGGTGGAGTTCGAATCCCGTTCGGTCACCATGGAATCGGAGACCGAGATCGTGGCATGCACGTTGCGGGAGCGCTTCTGGGTGGCCTGCAGGGTCCACTCGACCACGGTTCCGGCGCCCTTGCCACCCTCGATCACCTTGTAATCGTGGTAGTTCGAGGTCAGGATGCGCGGGCGGACCGTCTCGTAATCCGCGATCGCGTCGAGCGTGCGCTGCGGATCCGCCGGAACGACGATCGAACTGGATGCATTGACCTGTCCCACAATGAGCTCCTTCATTCGAGTCCGCGGAGGCGACTGCCGCCGAGACATGCTACGCCGCGATCGGCCCGTGCCGGAGTATCGGAGTTGCCCGAATCACCCTGGACACGGCCACCGCCGCGCACCGGCCGACCCGGCGACGGCCGGTATCGGTTCCGCATCCTTTTACCCCCGGCCGCCCCCAGCAAACCGGACAGCCGCCATCGGGAGCGTGTTCCCGCCGGAACGGGCATCGGCGCGAGCCGAATACACGCCGCGAGCATCCGCGTGGCATACGAACGGTCCGCCACCGATCGAATGATGCGGAACGCATTCTCCGCATAAGCCTCGTAGCTCGGTATTTCCGACTCCGGTGTGAGCACTGTCGCAATCCCGCCGAGCGGCACGGCTTCGGAGCCGCGCGCGACACGGAACATCCGGCCGCCAGTTGCTTCCGGTCGGAACCATCCCGGCTACCAGTGCATACGCCGAAGCGGACGAATCGCGCGAGCAACATCGACGCAATGCGACAACCGGAGTAAAAATCCGGTTTCCGGGTACCCTCCCGGTAGCCCCCTGAACCCTTGCGCGATAGCGTCTGGGTGTGGCACTGAGTCTGTTGGGGAAGACCGGCCGCGCGCCGGCCGCACGCGAGTCAGGTTTTGCCGCGCACCGTGCAGGAGTCGATCGTCTGCTCGCCAGCTATCGCGCTATCCCCCGGGACGCGAATGTCCGGCTGGCCAAGAAGACCTCGAATCTGTTCCGTGCGCGAGCCAAGTCCGACGCGCCCGGATTGGACGTCTCCGGACTGACGCGGGTGATCTCCGTCGACCCGTCGGCGAAGACGGCCGACGTCGCGGGCATGACCACCTACGAGGACCTGGTGGCCGCGACCCTGCCGTACGGGCTTGTCCCGCTGGTGGTGCCGCAACTCAAGACGATCACCCTGGGTGGCGCGGTGACGGGTCTGGGCATCGAGTCCACGTCCTTCCGCAGCGGCCTACCGCACGAATCGGTCCTGGAAATCGACGTGCTGACCGGCTCGGGCGAGATCCTCACCGCGACGCCCGACGGCGAGCACGCCGATCTGTTCCGGGGGTTTCCCAATTCCTATGGGACGCTTGGTTATTCGACACGCCTGAAGATCGAGCTGGAATCCGTGCTGCCCTATGTCGCGCTGCGGCACGTGCGATTCCACGATCTGGGCGAACTCCAGGCCACGATGGCGCGAATCATCGCCGACCGCTCCTACGACGGCGAGCGCGTCGACTATCTGGACGGCGTCGTATTCACCGCGCAGGAGAGCTATCTTGTCCTGGGCCGGCAGACCGATGAACCCGGCCCGGTCAGCGACTACACCGGAATGGACATCTTCTACCGTTCCATCCAACATGATTCGGACAAGCCCGAACGCGACCGGCTGGCCATTCACGATTACATCTGGCGCTGGGACACCGACTGGTTCTGGTGCTCGCGCGCATTCGGCACGCAGAATCCGAGCATCCGCCGGATGTGGCCCAAGCAGTACCGCCGATCCAGCTTCTACTGGAAGCTGATCGCGCTGGACCACAAATACCATATCGCCGATAAACTCGAAGCGCGCAAGGGCAATCCGCCGCAGGAGCGCGTGGTGCAGGATATCGAGGTGCCGATCGAACGCACCGCCGAATTCGTGCGGTGGTTCCTGGACGAGATACCGATCGAGCCACTCTGGTTGTGCCCGTTGCGTCTACGCGACAGCGAAGCCACTTCCCGGCCGTGGCCGCTGTATCCGCTCGAGCCCGGCCGCGCCTATGTCAACGTGGGATTCTGGTCCGCCGTGCCGACCGTTCCCGGCCAGCCCGATGGCGCGGCGAATCGCGCCATCGAGAACAAGGTCTCCGAATTGGACGGCCACAAGTCGCTGTACTCGGATTCCTACTACGGTAAGGACGAGTTCGCCGAGCTCTACGGCGGCGACGTCTATACCGAACTCAAAAAGCGATATGACCCAGATCAGCGTTTGCTGGACTTGTATTCGAAGGCGGTGCAACGCAAATGACTACATTCAAGGACCGTTCCGATGTTTTCGCTGAGCTGGGGACCAAGCTCAGCATCGCCGAGATCTTCGAAACCTTGGTGGACGGCGAGGTGCCGATCCGCTTCTCCGCACACGACGGCAGCAGCACCGGGCCGAAGGAGTCGAAATTCGGTCTCGAGATCCTCAATCCGCGCGGTATCAACTACATCGCCACCGCGCCCGGCGACCTCGGCATGGCCCGCGCGTACATCGCCGGCGACATGTCGGCCGACGGCATCCACCCGGGCGACCCGTACGAGATCCTGCGCGCGATGGGCGATCTGAAGTTCCGGCGTCCCTCGGCGCTGGCGCTGGTGACCATCGCCCGCTCGCTCGGCTGGGACGCGCTCAAGCCGATCGCGCCGCCGCCGCAGGAGACCGTGCCGCGCTGGCGGCGCATCGCGCTGGAGGGTCTGCGGCACTCCAAGACCCGCGACGCGGAGTCGATCCACCACCACTACGACGTCTCCAACACCTTCTACGAATACGTCCTCGGCCCGTCCATGACGTACACCTGCGCGTGCTACGAGGACGAGGGCAAGACGCTCGAGCAGGCGCAGGAGAACAAGTACCGCCTGGTCTTCGACAAGCTGAACCTGAAGGCGGGCGACCGGCTGCTCGACATCGGTTGCGGCTGGGGCGGAATGGTGCGTTACGCGGCCAAGCGCGGCGTGCGGGTGATCGGCGCGACGCTGTCCGCGGAGCAGGCCGAGTGGGGTCAGAAGAAGGTCGTCGAGGAGGGCCTGTCGGATCTGGCCGAGGTGCGCCACTCCGACTACCGCGACGTGCGCGAAACCGATTTCGACGCGCTGTCCTCGATCGGCCTGACCGAACACATCGGCGTGCAGAACTACCCGTCGTACTTCGGTTTCATCAAGAGCAAGCTGCGTGACGGCGGACTGTTCCTGAACCACACCATCACCCGCCCGGACAACACCCGCACCACCCGGGCCGGGGATTTCATCGACCGCTACGTCTTCCCCGACGGTGAGCTGATCGGTTCGGGCCGCATCATCTCCGACATCCAGAACACCGGCCTCGAGGTCCTGCACGAGGAGAATCTGCGCCCGCACTACGCGCTGACCCTCGCCGAATGGTGCAAGAACCTGGTCGCCAACTGGGACGCCTGCGTCGCGGAGGTCGGCGAGGGCACCGCCAAGGTCTGGGGCCTGTACATGGCGGGCAGCCGCCTGGGCTTCGAACGCAATGTGGTTCAGCTGCACCAGGTCCTGGGCATGAAGCTGGGCCCGAACGAGACCTGGGACGTCCCGCTGCGTCCCTGGTGGAAGGCCTAGTCCTCCCGGTAAGCCAACCCGGGCCGCCGACCCGCCGGAGTGCGCCATCGCGTGCACGCCCGGGTCGGCGGCCCGCGCCGTTTCCCAGCGCGCCCCACCTCGGTTACGCCAGCATCGAAGGCCGAGGCCCGGACCGATTCCGAACCGACGGATCACCCTCGACTGCCCCGGTGCACCCACCCCCGATCGCACCAACTCCAAGGCCGCGGCCAGAGTCGATGCCGAACCGACGGATCACCCACGACCCACCTAGTGCACCCACCCCCGATCACACCAACCCCAAGGCCGCGGCC
>NZ_BDBQ01000006.1 GCF_001613065.1 Nocardia miyunensis NBRC 108239 | reverse complement strand
GAAACTACAGCGTGCTCAGGAAACGGTGGGTTTCTTCGGTGATCTCGGAATATTCTGTGCCCATGAGCATTTCGCTGCGCATTGCCCGCAGCAGGGAAAGGACCCCCGGCCCGGCGTCCAGAAGCGGTCTGCGCCAACCCAATTCGGCGCAGCGGACCACGACGGGCGTGAGGGTCGCGATGGATTCGCCGGTCCAGCCCGCGACGCAGAGGCATTCGGCCAGAAGTAGCGACGCGTCCAATTGCGCACGGGGACGGTGTTGTTCGGCGATTCGGCTGTAGAGCGCGCGAGTGCGTTTGACGGCCGAATCGTCGACGCCCAGTGGCGCGAAGTCGGCGCTGCCGAAGTACGGGTCGTAGCCGCGCGAGGAATCGAAGCCGCCGTGCGCGGCGCTGCGGGCCAGCAGTGCGCGCACCGCCGCGATCTCCTCGGCCTCGGCGGTCAGCGCGGCGGTCCCGCTGACCTGCCGCATCGGCCGTAATCCCGGATCTCCCAACGGGATCGGCGCATCCATGGTCAAGCCGATTCGCAGTTGTTCGGCGCGGATGTGCGCGGCCAGCCGGGGCAGTCTGCGGTCGGCGGCGAGCCGGGCGCCCTCGAGCAGGCGCGCGGCGGCGGTCTCGGTATCCCCGCGCGCGGACTTCACCCGCGAACCCACCACGAAGGTGGTGATCATGAAATCCGCCGGCCCGACCCGGGCGACCAGCTGATGACTCTCGTCCAGCAGCTCCTCGGCCGCGTCGAGATCCCCGCTCCGGTACTTCACCTCGCCCAGCAGCGCGGCGGCCGCGCGCACCGCATGTGAACGCGTACCCGAGCGATCCCGCGCGACCTGCCACGCCCGCTCGCAATATCGTGCGGCCGTGTCGATGTCGAGTTGCTCGTAGGCGGCCGCCGCGCGATTGAGCAGTCCGAGCACCTCGCCCAGAGGTTCCTTGGATCGCTTGTGGTATGGGGCCGCCCACTCCTGCATATCGCGCGCGCCGTCGAAGTCGAAATCGCACAGGCGCACGTACGACATCAGATTCGCCGCGGTGGACACGGTCCAGGCGGGCAGCTCGTCCGCGGCGGCCAGGGTGTCCGAAACCCGTTCCGCCACACCGTCTGTGCGGTCGCGGGCGACCAGATCGGCGGCGGCCAGCACATCCGCCTCACAACGCTGACGCACGGTGTCGGCGTCACCCGGCGCGTTGCGGGCCAACATACTGCTCACCCGGCCCAGGGCGGTGCGCGCGGCACTGGACTGCTGGAGGTTGATATTGGCCCGCGCCAGCGCCAGCATCAGCTTCGACCGCGTCGCGACCTGCTGCACCGGAAGTTTGGACACCGAACCGAGCAGAGTGGCCAGTTTCGACGTGTCGATCAGCTCCATTCCGCCGCTCTCGAGCAGATCCAGCGCCAGCTTCAGATCCGTCGCGGCCAGTGCGTGATCCACCGATTTGCGCAGCAGCTGGTGTTCGGCGTACCAGCGAGAAGCCTTGCGGTGCAGACTCTTCGACGCACCTGGTGATTCACGTTCGAGGCGGGCGCGCAGTTGTTCGGCGAACAGCGGCTGCAATCGGTACCAACCGGGATCGTGATCCAGCCGCCGCACGAACAGCTCACGGCGGCAGGCCTGATCGAGCAGATCCTCGGCGTCGGCCTCCCCGCTGACCGCGGCGGCCAGCGATCCGCACACCTTCTCGGTCGCCGAGAGCGACATCAGGAAGGTCAGCATCCGGGGTTCGAGGGTGTCCAGGACGTTCTCGGCCAGATATTCACCGATGGGCTCGTTGCGCTCGGACAGATGGCCGATCAGCGCATCGGTGTCGACCTCGGAGACCGCGTCGTCGGTATCGCCTTTTCCGGCCGCCCGCGCCCGCGCCCGCAGCGACAGGCTCACCAGCGCGATCGCCGCGGGCCAGCCGTCGGTGGCCCGGCCGATCCGCTCCAGCTGCGCATCGGTCAGCTCGAACCCGTTGCGCTCCACCAGAATCTGTCGTATCTCGGATTGGGTGAGCCGCAGCTCGGCGGTACCGATCTCGACCAGCTCGTCGCGCACCCGCAGGCGGCTCAACGGCAGACCCGCGCACTCCCGCGTGGTGATGACGAATCGAAGATGATGACATCCGTTGTCCAGCAACGTATCCATCGCACGCTGCGCCCCGGCGTCGGTGATCCGATGCCAGTCCTCGATGACCACCACCACCGTCCGGCCGGCCGCGTGGATCTCATCGATCAGCGTCGAAATGGCGTACGGCACAGCCTCTTCGGACCGCTCCTCGAGCACCTGCTCGAGCCCGGCCCCGATATCCGGGCACACTCGCCGGATCGCATGCACCAGATGCGCGAGCAGCCACACCTCGTTGTCGTCGTCGCGGTCGATTCCTATCCACGCCACCGCGTTTCCGCCATCGGACAGTTCGGCCTGCCACTGCGTGACCAGGGTGCTCTTCCCAAAACCGGCCGGGCCGTGGATGATCGCCAGCCGTCGCCGGCCACCGGCCCGCAGGATATCCAGCAGACGCGGCCGCGCCACCGGTTCGCGGGTGGGCGTCGGCGGGCGGAATTTCGTCGCGGCGGTCGGCGGTAGCACCCCGGTGGGATACGGCGACACATCCGAACGCAAGGTCAGCGCGGTACGCGGACCGCTGGACAGCACACCGGTGCGCGACGGCGCATTCTCCAGTGTCCCAGGCACATTCGACGCCTGCCCCGGATCCAGCAGCGCCATCTCGTCGGGCGGCTGTCCGTGCTCGTGCTGTGCCGCGCGCAGCAGCTCACCGAACGCCAGCGCCGAAGCCGGGCGATCGGCCGGATCCGCCGACATGGCCTGCTCGATCGCGGCGGCCACGTCGGCGGGAATGTCCTGCGCGCGCAGATCCGGCACGGGCTGGGTGGTGATCCGCAGGAACTGCGCGACGATCTTCTCCCCGGACTGCCGCTCGTACGCCGCATGGCCGGTGAGCAGCGCGAACAACGTCGCACCCAGCCCGTAGACGTCCGAGAGCACGGTGGGCTGTTCGCCCTTGAGCACCTCGGGCGCGGTGAACGCGGGCGAACCGGTGATCATGGCGGCGGAGGTCCGGAAACCGCCCGAAATCCGGGCGATCCCGAAGTCGGTCAGCTGTGGTTCCCCGTAGCGGTTCAACAGCACATTGGCGGGTTTCACATCGCGATGCAGCACCTGCACCCGGTGCGCGCTCTCGATCGCCCCGGCCAGCTTCACCCCGACGCGCAACGTATCGGCCCAGCTCAGCGGGCCGTCGTCTCGTACGAGCCGTTCGAGTGAACCGTGGACGGCATAGGGCATCACCAGGCACGGCATCCCGCTGGCGGTGACGTCCACCTGCAGCACGTCGACGATATTGGGATGGCCGGACAACCGGCCCATCGCATGTTCCTCGCGCAGGAAACGTTCGCGGCTCTCCGGATCGATCTCCGTGGACAGCACCTTCACCGCGACGGTCCGGCTCAACGCCTTCTGGACACAGCGATACACCACCCCGAACCCCCCGCGGCCGATCTCCTCGGCATCGTCCAAGCCGATGGCCTCGAGCTCCTGCGCCATGTTCACCGGCTGATACTGCTGGGTGTCCGACTCCGAGGGTGTACCGCCGACCTTGTCCCCGCGTGCATTCATAGGACCGTCCTCGATGTCTCCGCTGAGTCCAACGTAGCTCGCCCGAGCGCCGCGCGTCCGCAATTCCACGCCGAGCGCGCCCCGCCCAAACACACACCACGGCAACGACTTGCCCGGATACGCCGACGGCCCGGACCACCGCGTCAGCGGAGGGCCGGGCCGTAGCGGGGACTCCCGGCGGCTGATCACCGCCGGAGCTCACCGGATCAGCGCAGCGAGGCGGGGACCTGGAAACGGTCGCCGTACTTGGCGGCCAGATCGTCGGCGCGGGCCACGAAAGCCTGCTGTCCACCCGGGTATCCGACGATGAACTGGTGCACGCCACCGGTCCAGGCCGGGAACCCGATACCGAAGATCGAGCCGATGTTCGCGTCCGCGGTGGTGGTCAGCACACCCTCGTCGAAACACTTCTGGGTCTCGATGGCCTCGGCGAACAGCATCCGGTCGATCAGATCCTGGAAAGGAGCCTTGTCCTCGGTGCTGGTCTTGAAGTGCTCACGCAGCCCGTTCCACAGACCGAGGCGCTTGCCGTCCTCGTCGTACTCGTAGAAACCGGCCTTCTCCAGGCGGCCCGGACGCCCCTCGGCGACCATGTAGTCCACGACGTCCAGCGCCGGGTGCCGAGTGGTACCCATCGTGGTGTCGCCGGACTGCGCGGCCTCCTCGGTCTCCTTCGCGATCTTCTGCATGAGCTTGAGGTTCAGCTCGTCCGAGAGCTGCAGCGGCGCGGCCGGGTAGCCCGCCTGCAGACCGGCCTGCTCGATGGTCTGCGGCTCGATGCCCTCGACCAGCATCGCGATCGCCTCGTTCACGAACGTGCCGATCACCCGCGAGGTGAAGAAACCGCGGCTGTCGTTGACCACGATCGGGGTCTTGCGGATCGCCAGGGTGTAGTCGAACACCCGGGCCAGCGCCTCGTCCGAGGTCTTCTCGCCGCGGATGATCTCCACCAGCGGCATCTTGTCGACCGGGGAGAAGAAGTGGATGCCGATGAAGTCCTGCTCGCGCTTGACGCCCGCGGCCAGGCCGGTGATCGGCAGGGTCGAGGTGTTCGAACCCAGCAGCGCATCGGGCTCGACGATGTCCTCGATCTCCTGGAACACCTTGTGCTTGAGCTCGGTGTTCTCGAAGACGGCCTCGATCACGAAGTCGACGCCCGCCAGGTCCTTGGGGTCCGCGGTCGGGTGGATGCGATCCAGCAGCGCCTTGGACTTCTCCTCGGTGGTCTTGCCGCGCGAGAGGGCCTTGGCCTCGAGCTTCTCCGAGTAGTTCTTGCCGCGGTCGGCCGCCTCCTGCGAGACGTCCTTGAGCACGACCTCGAAACCGGCCTTGGCCGAGACGTACGCGATGCCCGCGCCCATCATGCCCGCGCCCAGCACGCCGACCTTGCGGATCTCCCGCTTGGGCACGTCCTTGGGACGCGAACCGCCGTTGTTGATCGACTGCAGGTCGAAGAAGAACGCCTGGATCATGTTCTTCGCGACCGGGCCGGTCAGCAGGTTGATGAAGTACCGCGACTCGATCAGCGAGGCGTTGTCGAAGTCGACCTGGGCGCCCTCGACCGCGGCGGCCAGAATGTTCTTCGGCGCAGGCATGTTCGCGCCCTTGAGCTGCTTGCGCAGGTTGGCCGGAAAGGCCGGCAGGTTCGCGGCCAGCGCGGGGCTGGCGGGGGTGCCGCCGGGAATCTTGTAGCCCTTCACGTCCCAGGGCTGCACACCCTTGTCCGGGTTGGCCTTGATCCACGCCTTGGCGGCCGGGACCAGTTCCTCGACGGTACCGACGACCTCGTCGACCAGGCCGATGCTCTTGGCCTTCTGGGCGTCGAATTCGTTGCCCTGCAACAGGATCTGCAGCAGCGCGGTCTGCAGGCCGAACTTGCGCACGGTGCGGGTGACGCCGCCGCCGGCGGGCAGCAGGCCCAGCTTCACCTCGGGCAGGCCGAGCTTGAGGCCCCGGATGTCGGCGGCGATGCGGTGGTGGGTGGCCAGGGTGATCTCCAGGCCGCCGCCGAGGGCGGCGCCGTTGATCGCGGACACGACCGGCTTGCCGAGTTGCTCGAGCCGGCGCAGCGCGCCCTTGATGACGGTGAGCTCCTCCATGATGGCCGGCGCGTCGTCCGGGCCGGTCTGCATCATGTTCTTGAGGTCGCCACCGGCGAAGAAGGTCTTCTTCGCCGAGGTGATGACGACACCGGTGATGTCGTCCTTCTCGGCCTCGAGCCGGTCCACGGTGGCCGTCATCGAGGTCTTGTAGAGCTCGTTCATCGTGTTGGCGCCCTGGTTCGGGTCGTCCATGGTCAGCACGACGATGCCGTCGGCGTCCTTCTCCCAGGCAATCATGTTGTCGGTCATAGTTTTAGAGTTCTCCTGAAGGAAGTCTGAATTGAATGGCGGCGCTTCCGAGGGCCTACGTGGTTACGCAAGCTGCCTCCTTCGGCCCGCCGGTACGCGCCGCGGTCGGGTTAGACGCGCTCGATGATGGTGGCCACGCCCATGCCGCCGCCGATGCACAGGGTCACCAGGGCGTAGCGGGCGTTGCGGCGCTCCAGCTCGTCGACCATGGTGCCGGTGATCATCGCGCCGGTGGCGCCGAGCGGGTGGCCCATGGCGATGGCGCCGCCGTTGACGTTCAGCTTCTCGTCCGGGATGTTCAGATCCTTCTGGAACTTCAGCACGACCGAGGCGAATGCCTCGTTGAGCTCGAACAGGTCGATATCGTCCACGCTCAGGCCCGCCTTGGCCAGCACCTTGCGGGCGGCCGGGGTCGGACCGGTCAGCATGATGGTCGCGTCGGCGCCGGAGGTGGCGGTCGCGACGATGCGGGCGCGCGGGGTCAGGCCCGAGGCCTTACCGGCCTCCTCGGAGCCGATCAGAACCATCGCGGCGCCGTCCACGATGCCCGAGCTGTTGCCGCCGTGGTGAACGTGGTTGATCTTCTCCACGTAGTGGTACTTCTGCAGCGCCACCGCGTCGAAGCCGCCCATCTCGCCGATCGTGGCGAACGACGGCTTGAGCTTGGCCAGATCCTCGAGGGTGGTGCCGGGACGCATGTGCTCGTCGCGATCCAGGATGGTCAGGCCGTTGATGTCCTTGACCGGCACGACCGACTTGGTGAAGTAGCCGCCGCTCCAGGCCGCGGCCGCGCGCTCCTGGGACCGCACGGCGTAGGCGTCCACGTCCTCGCGGGAGAAGCCTTCGATGGTCGCGATCAGGTCGGCGCCGATGCCCTGCGGGGCGATGTAGTTCTCGTACGCGGTGATCGGGTCGGTGAACATCGCGCCACCGTCCGAACCCATCGGCACGCGGGACATCGACTCGACGCCACCGGCCAGGACGATGTCGTCGAAGCCGGAGCGGACCTTCTGCGCGGCCAGGTTGACCGCCTCGAGGCCCGAGGCGCAGAAGCGGTTGATCTGGATGCCGCCGACGGTGTCGGGCAGTCCGGCGGTCAGCACCGTGGTGCGGGCGATATCGGCGCCCTGATCCCCGACCGGCGACACAACGCCCAGGATGATGTCGGAGATGCGGTCCTCGTCGAGGTCCGGGAAGCGGTTGCGCAGCTCCTTCACCAGACCGGTCGTGAGATCGATCGGCTTGACCGAGTGCAGCGAGCCCTTCTTGTTGCGGCCACGCGGGGTGCGGATGGCCTCGAAAATGTAGGCCTCTGTGGTCATAACGGAGTTTTTCCTTCCTTACGGTGCCCCGACACCGCACAGTGCGGCATCGCTGCAGGTAACCTCGCCGACCGGCCCTGCGACCGACCGCTGGCAGTTGTCCGGCGACGCTCCCGGGACCCTGCGCTCGCGCACAGGCCGTGACGTCCCGGTTCCGTCGTATAACGCTGTACAAACGTCGGCACGCACCGGCCCACCGATCTACCGGGCACCCGTACACCTGGGCATACGATAGAACCTCGGAGCGCCGATGCTGACGACCACCCGTTCATAGTACAGCCGGATGCGAACTCCGGTTAACTTAAGGCTGTCGGGAGGGTGTCTGTCAAGCCTCCAGCCGCGTCGCGCCCAGCTCGGCGCTCAGCAGCTCCAAGGCCACCTCATCAGGGTCGCGGCGATCCTGCTGCGGGACAGGATGCACCGATTCGGCGAGCATCTCCCGCTCCTCCTCCGGCGTCGACGCAGGTGGGACACCGTCATAACCTACTGACGAGTAGTCAACCGGGCCGGGGTCGTCGGGGAGATCGGGGCCGTCGGGCAGCGGAATATCGTCGTCGGGCGGCGCGGCGGAGTCATCGGACGGCGTGGCGCGAGTCACCGATCCACCGCCCGGCGAACGCTGCGCGCCGCGCGAGGGCGTCT
>NZ_BDBQ01000005.1 GCF_001613065.1 Nocardia miyunensis NBRC 108239 | reverse complement strand
GGTGCGGGCTGCGGCCGGGCGGACTGCTCGGGCCGCGCCCCGCCGGACGACGCCCCCGCAACCTCCCAACGCACCTCGTACCGCCGCCCGAGCACCGCCTCGATCGCGGACTGCACCGCTTCGACATATTTCGGATTCGCCAGCCGCTGCGCCAACGGCGCGTGCTGATGAGCCAACACGACCGTCTCCCCCTCCAACCGCGCCACCGATGCCCCCGACAGCAGCGCGTGCACGGCCGCGCCGAACTCCCGCACCTTGGACCGAATATCTCCCCAGGCCGCCTCGACCTCGCGCAACGTATCCGCTCCGGCCGATTGCCGCGGTGCGACAGCGGGTTCGGCAGCGGGAGCGGGTTCGGGCGCCTGTTCCGACACGACTTCGTCCGGCTCGACCGCGAGGGGTTCGGAACCGGCCGACTCCGCCGAGCGCGGGTCACCCTCGGGTACGGATGGCGTTTCGTTCAGCGAATCATCCTGCGGCACAACATCTTCGGCATCAGCTTCGGCGTCCCGCCGACCGGACGCGAAGGCGAATTCCGAAGGATCCGGCGACCCCGGATCGAGCGAATCATCCTGCGATGCATCGAATTCCGACTCCATCGACAGGTCGGCATTCGAGTCGTCGGCAGCCGGTCGACCCGGCACATCGACAGCGGGCGCGGGGTCGTCCTCGACCGGATCACCGCTCCGCGACGACTGGGAAGCAGTGCGGTCAGCAGGCTGTTCCGCAGCCACACCATCGACGGGCGGCATAGATGCGGCATCGGACCGCGACACGCTGCTAGTTGCGGATTCCTGACCTGGCTGCGACGCACCACTCGGCGCAGACTCCCGGCCGGACCGCGACACACCGCCCTGCGCGGACGCCTGACCCGACTGCGACGCACCACTCGGCACGGACTCCTGACCAGACCGCGACACACCGCCCTGCGCGAATTCCTGACCTGGCCGCGACGCACTACTCGGCGAAGACTCCGGGCCGGACCGGGTCACACCGCCCTGCGCCGACTCGTAGCCGGACTGCGACACACTCCTCGGCGCGGACTCCTGATCGGACGGCGAAGCGCTGGCCGGCGCGGATTCCTGAGGTGAGGCCGCGCCTTCTGCATCCGGATTTCGTTGGGAGCCAGTCGATTCGGTGCCAGGCGGCTGGGCGCGCTGGGCTGGATGGGGACGTTGCTGGGCGGCCGGGGCAGGCGAATCCTGCGGCTCGGGCGCTGCCTGAGGCCCACCGGCGCGGGTCCCGCGGATGGCGGCCAGCGCCTCGGCCCCGCGACGACGAGGCGGACCGGATTGCGGACGTTCGACGGGAGCCTGGCGGGGCTGCTCGCCCTCCTGGGCGGGCGAGGCTGGGGCGCGGGTCGGTGCGGCCGCACTCGGTGCGGGCGGAACAGCACCGCCCGCCATCTGACGTTCGAGTCGCTCGAGACGTTGCAGGGTCGCGGATTCGGAGTCCGAGGCGACCGGCAGGAGCATGCGGGCGCAGATGACCTCGAGCAGGAGGCGGGGGGCGGTCGCGCCGCGCATCTCGCCCAGGCCCTCGTGCAGCAGTTCGGCGTAGCGGGTCAGGGCCGCGGAGCCCAGGCGCTGGGCCTGATCCCGCATCCGGTCCAGGACGTCACCCGGGCCGGTGACCAGATTGCGGTCGGCGGCGTCGGGGACCGCGCGCAACAGGATCAGATCGCGCATCCGCTCCAGCAGATCACCCGCGAACCGGCGAGGGTCGTGTCCGGCCTCGACCACGCGGTCCACGGTGCCGAACAGCGCCGCGCCATCGTCGTGAGCCAGCGCCTCGATCGCATCATCGATCAGCGCGATATCGGTCACGCCCAGCAGCGCCAGCGCCCGGGGATAGGTCACGCCCTCCGGGCCCGCGCCCGCGAGCAGCTGGTCCAGCACGCTCAGACTGTCGCGCGGGGAACCGCCACCGGCCCGGATGACCAGCGGATACACCGCCTCCTCGACCGGTACGCCCTCCTGCTCGCAGATCGTGCCGAGCAGCCCGCGCATGGTCGCGGGCGGGAGCAACCGGAACGGATAGTGATGGGTGCGCGAGCGAATGGTCGGCAACACCTTGTCCGGCTCGGTGGTGGCGAAGACGAAGATCAGATGGGCGGGCGGCTCCTCCACGATCTTGAGCAGGGCATTGAACCCCGCGGTGGTGACCATGTGCGCCTCGTCCACGATGAACACCCGGTACCGCGACTCGGCGGGCGCGTAGAAGGCCCGGTCGCGCAGCTCGCGAGTGTCGTCCACACCGCCGTGGCTGGCGGCGTCGAGTTCGATGACGTCCAGATTCCCCGAGCCGCCCGGCGCGAGCGCCACACAGGACGAGCACACCCCGCACGGCCGCGAGGTCGGCCCCTCGACGCAGTTGAGCGAGCGCGCGAGGATGCGCGCGGAAGAGGTCTTACCGCAGCCGCGCGGACCGGAGAACAGATAGGCATGACTGATCCGCCCGGTGTCCAGCGCCGTACTTAGAGGCTCGGTGACATGCTCCTGCCCAACCACCTCTGCGAATGTTGCCGGTCGATACTTCCGGTACAGAGCCACGGCCCGAGGGTACCGGCGACCACCGACACACAGTATTTTCGGCCTCCGCTTCGCTCCGACGGACGTGGCCGGGCCCGGGGTGTTCCGGGGAGTGGGCGGTAGTCGGCAGGCTTGCGGCGCGCTCTTCCGTCCACCTCACCTCAATCATTCCTTCGGCTTGTTCACGAGCCGGGCAGCGAACTCTGCGAACTGCGGTGGTGCGAAGAAATTGGAAATGCAATCAATCACCGTTTCGTATAGCTGAACCGAAAACAGTCAAGACGCGAAGTAACAAACTGTACACCTGTATTAATCGGACAACACATACATAACGATCGAGTAAACCGATTGGCATTCAAGGCAATCGGCTGGCTAACGTGGATCACGGCAACTTCGGTAGCCAAACCTTCATCAGGTTGGTGGTCCCGGCCGGTCCCTCATCCCGACCGGGGCGCAACCTGGCAATCCACAGCACGCATCGGGAGTCCTCCCATCTCCGCGTCGCGCTCCCGCCAACGTCCCGGAGGAATATCCACCGTGCAGTCGTGTGACACCACCGCCGCCGCGTGGCTCTCACATACCGAATTCGCCGGTAACAACGCGGCCACCGGCCTGCTGAGCAGGGCGATCAGCCCCGCGGATTTCGCGCTCAATCGCGATTCGCTCCCGGTCTCGGCCGCCGCCGACCCGCACACCGCCGCGGCCATTCTGGAACTCCTCGACCGCGGCCAGGTGCCGACGCCCGCCGCGGTCCGCACCCTCATCGTGCAGAACCAGATGCGCGCCGAGGCCGAACGCATCGAACGCCTGGGCCGCCGCGCACAGCGCAATATCGACGAATTCGGCCGGGTGCTGGCAACCCTGACCCAGCAATACTGGGACGACCACGGCCACGGTCCGACCCGTCGCGACATCCTGCAGACCCGGCAGGTCATGAACCTCATCGTCGAACACGTCGGCGATATCGCGCCGACCGCGGTGAAACACCTCTGGCTGATCGAGCGGGTGCAGCGCGCCGGGTGGATCGCCTACGACGCGACGCCCCGGTCGCTGTGCGCGGCACGGCGCTTCCATTCGGCGAAATTCGGCAACCGGGTCTCACTACGGCCGGTGAATGCCATAGGCACGATCGTGGCCACCTACCTCGAGGACTACCGGAACGAACAGGGCCGCCCGCCGCGCTGGTCCGTGCTCGCGCACGAGCTACGCGACGACCGCGGCCGCCGGGTGTTCAACGACACCGCCGACGCGCGGGCCCAGCAGCAGTGGCTCGCCACCGCCGGCTGGCTGGCCCTGGAGGACGAGCTGCCGGTACCCGGCCCGCGCGGACGCCGCGCACTGGCCCGGCGCGCCCGCCGGGGATAGCTTCCAGCCGGACGCGCCCGGCCACCCGACACGCCGGGGTGTGAGCATTCGGTAACTTCCATGCAGCGCTTCACGCGCGTGGAAGGAGTCCCCATGCCCTCAACCCTCGACCCCGCTGCCACCGCCTGGCTACTTGCCAGCACCGCGCTCGTTCTGCTCATGACACCCGGCCTGGCCGTGTTCTACGGCGGTATGGTGCGGTCCACCGGCGTGCTGAACATGCTGATGATGAGCTTCATCTCGATCCCCCTCGTGACGGTGACGTGGCTGTTGTTCGGCTACACCCTGGCATTCGGCCCGGACGCGGGCGGCGGCGTGATCGGCACACTCGCGCACACCGCGATGTCCGGCATCGGCCCGGCCACCGTGCGCGGCGGCGTACCGGAACTGCTGTACGCCACCTTCGAGCTGACTTTCGCCATCCTCACCGCGGCGCTGGTCAGCGGCGCGATCGCGGACCGCGCGAAGTTCTCCGCGTGGATGGTGTTCGTCCCGTTGTGGACGCTGCTGGTGTTCGCCCCGGTCGCGCACTGGGTGTGGGGGCCGAACGGCTGGCTCTCCTCGTTCGGCACGCTCGATTTCGCGGGCGGGCTGGTGGTCGAGATCGCCTCCGGCGCTTCGGCATTGGCCCTGGCCCTGGTGCTGGGACCGCGGATCGGCTTCAAGGTCGACGCGATGCGCCCGCACAATCTGCCGTTCGTGCTGCTGGGCGCGGGCCTGCTGTGGTTCGGCTGGTTCGGGTTCAATGCCGGATCGGCGTTGCGGGTCAACGGAATCGCCGCGGCGGCCTTCCTCAACACCCTCGTCGCGGGCTGCCTGGGCATGCTGGGATGGCTTGCGGTGGAACGGATTCGCGACGGCCGGCCCACCACCTTCGGCGCCGCCTCGGGTGCGGTGGCCGGGCTGGTCGCGATCACGCCGTCCTGCGGTTCGGTGAACACCCTCGGCGGAGTGATCGTGGGATTGGTTGCGGGCGTTGTCTGTTCGTTCGCCGTTGGCTGGAAATTCCGTGCCGGATACGACGATTCACTCGATGTGGTGGGCGTGCACTTCGCGGGCGGCATCGTCGGCACGCTGCTGATCGGCCTGCTGGCCAGCCGGGTGATGACCGGCGGTCCGCGCGGGCTGTTCTACGGCGGCGGCCTGACTCAGCTGGGCAAGCAGGCGGTCGGGGTGATCGTGGTCGCCGCGTGGGCCTTCGTCGTCTCGTACGTGCTGGGCAAGATCATCGATCGCGTGATGGGCTTCCGGATCAGCAAGGAGGAGGAGGTCGGCGGCATCGACTTCGCCCTGCACGCGGAGACCGCCTACGCCGAGGGCGTGCACGGGCACGCCCCGCGCGGGCTGTTCGGCCACGGTCAACAGGGCCACCGCGACCAGCACGGTGACCGAGATCACTGACCCCTTGCGCGACGGTGAGGTAACGGCGTTATGCTAACGCTGTTACCTCACCGTGGACTGGGGGCTCCCATGTTGACCCGAATCGCACAATTCTCGACCCGATACCCGCGAGCGGTGCTGCTCACCGCACTCGCGCTGGCCGTGTTCTGCGGCCTGTTCGGCGCATCGGTCGCCGCGCATCTCGAGGCCGGCGGCTTCACCTCCGACGACGCGGAGTCCTCCCGTGCCGCGCAGTTGCTCGCGCGGGATTTCAACGGCGCGCAGCCCAATTTCGTCCTGCTCGTCGATGCCGACCAGGGCGTGGACACCCCCGCCGCACGTCAGGCGGGGACGCGGATCGTCGACACCCTGCAGGCCCGCGACGACACGGTAGGAGTGCGGTCGTACTGGACCAGCCCGGGGCCGGTCGCCTCGGCCCTGCGCGGCACCGACGGGCACGGCGCCCTGGTCCTGGCGTATCTGAAGGGCGGTGACGACCTCGCCCAGAAGACCGCCGGACACATCGCCGCGCAATTCGCGGACACGTCGCCCGGAATCACCGTCCGGGCCGGGGGCGAGACGGCGGTCTACCACGATGTGAACAACCAGATCACCAAGGACCTCACCCTCGCCGAGGGCGTCGCCGTGCCGTTGACCGCGATCGTGCTCACGCTGGTCTTCGGCAGCGTGATCGCCGCGGCTCTGCCGCTGGCGGTCGGCCTGTTCGCGATTGCCAGCGCGCTGGCGATCCTGCGCGGATTCACGCTGTTCACCGACGTGTCGATCTACGCGCTGAACATGACCACCGCACTCGGGCTGGCGCTGGCGATCGACTACAGCCTGTTCATCGTCAGCCGCTTCCGCGAAGAGTTGCGCGGCGGGCGCACGCATCGGGATGCCGCCATCCGCGCGGTGCAGACCGCCGGACGCACGGTGTTGTTCTCGGCGCTCACCGTGGCGCTGGCGATGGCCGTGCTCAGCGTGTTCAACCTGTACTTCCTCAAATCCTTCGCCTATGCGGGCGTCGCGGTGGTGGTGGCCGCGGCGGCGGCCTCGATCGTGCTGCTGCCCGCCGCGCTGGTCCTGCTCGGCGACCGGGTCAACGCCCTGGACGCTCGCGCCGGGGTGCGGCGTCTGCTGCGCCGGGGTGCGCCGGTGCCCGTCGCACCCGAACGGTCGCGGTGGTATCGCACGGTCGATTGGGTTATGCGACACGCGATTCCGGTGGCGCTGGTGATCGTCGTGGTGCTGCTCGCGCTCGGATCCCCGTTCCTGGGCGTGAAATTCGGTTATCCGGACGATCGGGTGATGCCCAAGGGCACCACGAGCCGGACGGTCGGCGACGCGTTGCGCAGCGACTTCCCGAGCGTCAACGCCGGCAACGGCACAACCGTTGTACTGCACGGTTATTCGGGCAACGCGAGTTCGTATGCCACGGCGTTGTCGAAGGTGAACGGCGTGTCCGCGGTGCTGTCCGACGCCGGGGTCTACATCTCCGGCGGCCGAATGGCTTCCGCGCCACCGGGTATGGCCAACCCCTCGGGTCAATACCTCACCGTCGCGTCGACGATCGACCCGTATTCCGCGGCCGGACAGCAGCAACTGCGTGACCTGCGGGCGGTACCGCCGCCCGCCCCGGCATTGTTCGGCGGTATGGCCGAAATCGATGCCGACGGACTGCATTCGCTGGCCGCGCGCCTGCCGCTGGCGATCGCGCTGATCGCGCTGTCCACCTTCGTGGTGCTGTTCCTGTTCACCGGGAGCGTGGTGATACCGCTGAAGGCGGTGCTGATCAACACTCTCTCGCTCACCGCGATGTTCGGCATGATGGTGTGGATCTTCCAGGACGGGAATCTGTCGAATCTGCTGGGCTTCACCACAACCGGCTATCTGGTCCCGACGATGCCGCTGCTGATGTTCTGCCTGGCGTTCGGTATGTCGATGGACTACGAGGTGTTCCTGCTCTCGCGGATCCGGGAGGCATGGCTCGCCTCCGACCGCACCCCGGCGGACAACACCCGCTCGGTGGCCCTGGGCGTCGCGCACACCGGGCGGATCGTCACCGCCGCGGCCCTCCTGATGGCTATCGTGTTGGGAGCCATGGTTTCCGCGAAGGTGTCGTTCATGCAGATGTTCGGCCTGGGTCTGACCCTGACCGTACTCGCCGACGCCACCGTCATTCGCGGACTGCTGGTACCCGCGCTGATGCGGCTGCTCGGCACCGCCAACTGGTGGGCGCCCGCACCGCTGCGCCGCCTGCACGAAAGGTTCGGATTCCATGAGGAATCCGCGCCGCCCGCCCACGACCCCGAGCTGGTGATGCATACGTGATGTCCTCCCGGCGGCCGCGTTCGGCCCGCGGATCCGGAGCGCGGTTGCGCGAGGAGATTCTCGACGCCACTCGAGAACTGCTCGCGCGCACCGGAAATGCCGACGCGGTCTCCATCCGGGCGGTCGGCAAACTGGTCGGGGTGAGCGCTCCCTCGATCTACCGGCACTTCGCCGACAAGGACGCGCTCATCGACGCCGCGGTCGCGCAGGTTTTCGAGAACCTCGACGCCGCAATGGGTTCGGCCACCGATCCGGCGCGCTCACCGATCACCCGGCTGCGCGATCAGGGGGTGGCCTACGTGCGATTCGCCCTGGACAACCCCGAGCAGTACCGGCTGGCCTTCATGCCCACCGGCGAGCAGGGGCCGACCGCGGTGGACAAGGTGCTCGGCAGCGGCGCGGTCGTCCGGTTCGCCGCAACCGTCCGGGAGGCAATGGATTCCGGCGTCATCGCCGAGGGGGATACGCTGCCGGTCGTCCTGGAATTGTGGGCCGCGGCGCACGGCATCGCCTCGCTGCTGATCGCCAAACCCGCGCTGCCGTGGGGTGATGTGGATACGCTCATCGATCGCGTGCTGGGCTCGGCGTGCATGGGGCACGCGGTTCTGGACATCATCGGCTGCGACCCGGTCCCCGAACCCGACGAGGGCGCCCGCTGGCTGGCCGAAATTCGTCGCGCACAACGCGAATCCGGGACCTGATCAGTTCACTCCGCTCTCATCGAGCATCCGAAGTCAGCTCACCTGACTCGACGAGGCTGTGTAGGTATTGCACCGAGCGGTGTTGTTCCGGTCGTATCCGAGACTGAACCAGTCACCCGAATGCTGGTTCGTGCCGTGATCGCGCATATCGGAATCGTCGTCGCCGCGGGAGTAGGCGTCCTTGCGCGCCATGGTGATCTGCGTCGAGGTCAGTGATCCGCCTCCGGCGCTCGACGCCAGGTACATGCCGTCGAAACACTGCGCCTGCAACTCGATCCGGCGCGAGACCTCCATTCCCTTCGAGGTGTCCACGCCCGCGTCGTACTCGTCCTCGTGCGCCTTGCTCAGGATGCCCGCCTGCTGCTGGACGTGATGTCCGTACTCGTGCGCGAAGACCGAAAGGTAACGCTCCCAATGGTTTCCGATGATATCGGTCTGGATGTGATCCAGCGGGATGTAGATGGTCTGATTCGCATTGCAGTAGAACGCGGCGAAGTTGGTCGTGCTGCCCGTGCAGGGTGTGCTGAGCCCGGTGGTGCTCGCGGTCACGTTCAGCACCGGCGGGTTGAACGGCAGATTCGCCTTGGCCAGCACCGGTTTCCAGGCCGCGGCAAGGCACGTCGCGGCGCTCTCGAAGAATTTGCGGGCCTGGTCGACCCGGGTGCTCCAGGCGGCGTAGGGACAGTTCGCCGTGCTCAGCGCCGTTCCAGGATCGGCCAGGATGGGATTGCTGCCCGTCGCGGCGACTCCGACGGTGGCGGTCGAGGTGGGATAGGTGGTGTAGGGACCGGCCTCGGATGTGGTGCTGTGGTCGATCGCGGTGTACAGCCCGAGCCGCACCAGCGTACCGGCGACGACGACCACGACCACGGCGACGAGCACGCCGATCGCGCCGCCGCGCCCGCCGCTCGGCGGACGTCCGGGCGGCGGCGCGTACGGCATCCGGCCCATCGGCGGTCCGTAGGTCGCGGGGCGAACTCCGGCCGGGCCGTAGGGACGCGGGGGCATCTGCCCGCCGTATCCCGGTGGTCGCGGCGGCGCGGCATAACCCGGCTGCTGTGGATAACCCGGTCCGGGGCCGTACTGCGGCTGGCCGGGCTGTTGTGGATAACGCGGCTGTTGTGGATAACCGGGCTGCTGGGGATAGCGGGATGGCTGTGGATAACTTGGATTACGTCCGTATCCCGGTGGGTTTCCCGGCTGCGGACCGTGCGGCCCGGCCGGACCACCGGGCGTGCCGGGACCGTTCCCATAGGGTGGTCGGCTCACTCCCCCGCGCCCCCGTCTCTCGGTCAACTGATTAGCTGATGCCGAAGAATACCAAGCTGTCTATGCTGTTGCGCCATGCTGATTTTTCGGGGGGGCGCTCTCGGCGCCATGATGCTGGTTCTCGCCGGGATGTTGCTGACAGCACCCGCCGCAAGAGCACAGGCACCGGCCGACGGGGTGGCGATTTCGGCCGATGTGAAACTCAGCAGGGACGGGAACCTCGAGGTCGCAGAGAAGGTGACCGTTCCGCCGGGCGGGGAATTCCGGATGGCGCTGCCGCTGCGAGTTGCCTTGGGAGACAAGGGCGGTGAGCGCCGGTTCAAGGTCAGCGACATCTCCAGCACGGGACCCGGCTCGGCCACGGTGAGCGGTGAGGTGTTCACCGTCGACGCGCCCGTGGGGACATCGTCGTTCAGGTACACCGTGCACAACACGGTCAGCGATGCACCGGGTACTCAGATCTTCCGCTGGACAGGCGTTCTCCAGTCCGATGTGGCCTCCTTCGACGCCAGTCTGATCAGCCCCAGCTACCGGATGGGCATCATCGACTGCAAGGTCGGCCCGCAGACCGGCACGCACAAATGCGATGCCACAGTCGAACCCGACGGCGTGCTCACGTTGCACGAGACCGGCCTGCACAAGGGCGATATCGTCGATGTCACCCTGCAACTGCCGCCCGGGACCGTGCCCGCCAACGCCGATATCACCGACGGCGGCTCGCACGGCCCGTTCTCGATCACCGCGCCGGTGCTGATCGCCTTCGGGGTGCTGATCGTGGCACTCGTCGCACTGGCCGGATACGTGCTGTGGTCGCGTCGGCAGAACGCGGCGGCGCTCGGCGGTGACGAGGTCGTGGATCCGGTGCAGCGCAAGGGAAGCAGGGCACAGTTCGTCTCACCGGACGGCGTCCTGCCGGGCGAGGCGGGTCTGCTGCTCGACAATTCCGTCGACGCCGTCGATCTCGCCTCGACCGTCGTGGATCTGGCTGTGCGCCGGTACATCTGGGTCGCGCCGGTCGGCGATTCCGACTGGCGCATCACCCGGTTGAATCCGGCCGACGAGCAGTTGCGCGAGTTCGAACGGGAGATCCACCGGGCCGTCCTGCCCGACGGTGCGGAGTCGATTCTGTTGTCGGAGTTGCGCACTCGCGTCTCGGGCGAACCGGCCCGCGCGGCACTGCGGGCCGACGCCCTGGCCCATGGCATCCTGATCGACCGCAAACGCCGTGGCCTGACCTTCTGGCTGGGCGCGATACTCCTGATCGTCGGCGCGGCCGCAACCGTCGGATTGGCGATATCGGGCGGATACGCGCTGGTCGGCGTCGCGGTCGCCCTCGGCGGCGTGGCCGCGCTGCTGCTGCCCGCCTACCTTCCGGCCCGCACGGCCGCCGGGCGGACCCTGGCCGGACGGGTGCGCGGCCTACAGCGCGGACTCGAAACGATGCGGGTGGAGATGGTGCCGCCGGCCGAACGCGAGCAGGTGTTCTCCCGCGGCCTGCCGTACACGATCATCGGCGCCCGCTCGGACAACTGGATCCGCACCTTCCGCGAGATCGATCTGTCCGCCGACCGCGAACCCGGCCTGTACTGGTTCGGCGGATTCGAACAGGATCGGGACCTGAGCCGCTTCGCCGGACGTTTCCCGTATTTCATCACCGCCGTGGAGGGGCTGTTCGCCACGAACGGCACCGCTCGATGACACCGGCGGCCGCGCTCTCCGTGGTGGAACCGGCCACGATCGCCCGGCTCGTCGATCTCGGGCCCTGTTCGAGCAAGGCATCGGATCTCAGCGGGCGCGCAGGCCCGCCAGGACGATATCCATTGTGCGGCGGGCGGTTTCGACGTACGACTCGTCCGGGAAGACGAACACCTGCAACGTCATGAGTGCGGCGATGTCCCGGGGGCCGACGTCGGCGCGTAGATCGCCGGACGCCCGGGCCCGGGTGGTCATGTCCTCGACGTGGTCGGCGATGCGGGCGCGCACCTCGGTCAGCGCGGGATCGCTGCGGATGTCGGCGTGCAGGGTCGGCTCGATGGCCGAGGCCAGCGCGCCCAAGCGCATCTCCGCGCATTCGCGCAGGAACCGGCACAGGGTAGACCACGCGTCCTCCTCGTCCCGGATGGCGGTTGCCGCCAGATCCGCCAGACCCGACAGATAGGCGTGTGCGGCCGCGCTGATCAGCGCCCCGCGATCGGGAAACCGGCGATACAGGGTGCCGACGCCGACGCCCGCGCGGTCGGCGATCTCCTTCATCGAGACCTCCACGCCCTGCTCCAGGAACACGACCTGCGCGGCCGCCACGATCTGGTCGCGATTACTGCGTGCGTCGGCTCGCACTGCACAAACCTCCGAAACAAGTGGACGATTTTCTTCCGCTTAGTGTACAGTCAATGAAGTGGACGAAATCCGTCCGCTTACCACGGAGGATTCGATATGAGCGGGTTCCCGAACGAATCATCGACGCAGCACGCCGTGCGCCTGCCGAAGGCGAGCGTCGGCAGGGTACGAAAATGAGAAGGCGCGTGCTGATCTCCGGTGCCGGGGTCGCCGGTTCGACCCTGGCGTATTGGCTTGCGCGACAAGGGTGGACGGTGACCGTCGTGGAACGCGCGGCCGGGCAGCGCTCCAGCGGCAATCCGGTCGACGTCAAGGGACCCGCGCTCGACGTGGTCGAGCGGATGGGGATCGCGCCCCGGCTCCGGGCCTCCGCGACAGCCGTGCGGCGGATCGCCTTCCTCGACGCATCGGGGCGCGAGCGGGCGTCGATGAACATCAACTCGATACAGGGTTCACCCGACGGTCGCGAAATCGAGATCGCCCGCGCCGATCTCGCCGCGGCGCTGCTGTCGACCGCGCAGGATATCGCCGAAATCCGTTGGGGTGAAACGATCACCGGACTCACCCAGCGCGACGGCGGGGTCGAGGTCCGTTTCGAACACGGCGAACCCGCCCGGTTCGATCTGGTCGTCGGGGCGGACGGACTGCATTCGGGTGTGCGGCAGTTGGCCTTCGGCCCCGAGCACGAGTTCATCCGGCACATGGGCATGTTCGTCGCCACCCTGCCGGTGGACCGCACCCTCGCCGGGGATCACGCCGTGGCCATGTACAACACGCCCGGCCGATCCTTCAGCGTGCATCCGGCACACGGAATTCCGTTGGCGGCGTTCATCTTCCGGCACGCGCCCGTGCCCGGCTTCGACCATCGCGATCTCGCCGCGCACAAACGCCTGGTCACCGAGACGTACACCGGCCGACTGGGCATATTCGAGGACTTCCTCGACCGGGTCGCCGATGCCGAGGACATGTACTTCGACTCGGTCAGCCAGGTCCGGCTGCCGTCGTGGACGAACGGCCGCGTCACCCTGATCGGCGACGCCGCCTCGAGCCTGTCTCTGTTCGGCGACGGCTCCACCCTAGCCATCGCCGCCGCACACACCCTCGCCGAAGAACTCGCCGACACCCCCACCGACATGTCCGCCGCCCTACGCCGCTACGAACGCCGTCACCGCACCCTGGTCAAGCCCAGACAACGCGGCTTCGCCCTGGCCGGACAACTCCTCGTCCCCCGATCCCGCGCGGCAATAGCGTTGCGCAACACCGCGGTTCGCACCTTCGCCCACTGATCCCGTAGCCTCGCACCTCGAACTCCGCGACGTCGGACCAGTCCAAACCCGATGCATCGAGCAGCCGGATGTCACATCGCCGCGGAACAGCGGCCCGAGAGCCGCAACTGGGCACCGTACCGAACACAGGCAACGCCAGCGCTACGGCCACAGGGCAATCCAGGACCGAGACGCCAATCCAGCAGGGCAGCAGCCGATCCCGCAACCCGCATACGGACGACCGGACTGCACCCAGGGCGATTGCGGACCAAGTGGAAGAGCGAAGAGAACCGCCGCTCAGGTAGCCCCCGGGGGGATGCCGTACAGCGGACGAGAGGTCCGCACCGAGCCTCCGCACCGCTGAAACGAAGCGGAGGCGATCGGCGACGACGGAACTATGCCCGGGTGGCGCGGCGCATGGCGGACAGCGGGTCGGCGTAGAAAACGCTCAGCGACGTCACCGCGGCGGCGTGCTCCTGGACTCGGCCGCCGAAGCGGCTGATCCGCAGGTCCGCGGGTGGGAGGTTGGTGTTCTTCGCGAATGCCTGTGCTACGCCTTCGATTCCGGGGCGGTAGCCGGTGAATGCCTGGCCGCCCAGGATCACTCGGTCCGGGTTGAACATGTCGCGGATGAGAGCCGCTGTGCGGCCGAGGATTTCGGCGCGCTCGTCGAGCATGTCGCGAGCGGCGTCGGATCCGGAATCCGCGGCGCGGTACAGGTCGGCGATCACCGGGCGGCGGGGAGCCTCGCGGCGGGGCACGATTCCCGCACGCACGGCGCGGCCAAGGATCGCGGCCTCGCCGATGGTGGCCTCCAAGCAGCCGCGACGTCCGCAGGCGCATTCGATATCGGAGCCGGTGGGCAGGTGCGCGATCGAACCCGGACCGTTGGCGGGGGTGTGCACGCGATCGTGCAGGGTGACCGCGACACCGGCGGTCTCCCGCGCGTAGATGTACAGGCTGCTGCCGGGACGCTGCTGTTCACCGGGGGTGAGCAGCAATTCCGCCGCCGCCATCGCCTCCACGTGCGCGGACACCGAAACCGGCAGGTCGAGCACGGCGGCGAAGACCGCGGCAACCGGTGCGGCCTGCCAGCCCAGGCGCGGATGATCGACCAGCCCGGCGGCCGGATCGACCCGCCCGGCCAGCGCGACGCCGGTCCACAGCGGACGACGGCGCGGCAGCCGATCCAGGAATGCCTTGGCACTGCGGGCGATGATGGTCAGCGCCGCATCCTGACCGACCTGCGGCGTCGCGATCTCCAGCCCGCCGAGAATCCGGCCGGACAGGTCCGCGGCGATGATCCGGGTCACCGTGGCGCCGATGTGCACGCCCAGCGTGGTGAACGTGTCGGTATCGACCTCGAACGGGATGCGCGGGCGTCCGACCGCCCCCGACGCGGTCAGATCGGCGCGCTCACGCAGGAGACCGGTCGAAAGTAGCGCCGACACTTGGCGATTCACCGTCGCGATGCTGGAACCCGTTGTCTGCGCCGCGGAATCGCGGAAGATCGGGCCGCGGGTCGCGGCACGCAGCACGGCGGCGGCGGGGTTGTCGGAGATGCGCAGTTCCGGCGGTACCGCCGGACGCGCGGATACGACCCGGACAGGCGCGGTAGCGGTGGTCGACGGTCGCTCGATGGTGGGGATCGTCATTTCGAAATCCTTGTTGAAAGCCCGCGAAGGGTGTGTTCGGCAACGACAACAAGGCAGTGAGAAGGGGCCCGGACAAAACGCGACAGGCCGTCACGAATCAAGCAGGAGCGGTTCTCAGCTGCGCGGCCGAGGGCAACACAGCTCCCGCTGCCGCGGCAGCCGCACACCGAGCGCAATGGTCATGTACGTGACCTGAGCGGGGTTCGGTCGGCTGGGGGACATGGTTGAGAACGTTATCATCCGATGTGTGATGGACGCCAGACCAGGCGGTCTGCATCCATTCCGATCAGCGAGATTCCAATGTCCCGGCCCGGTCGGCCGGGTGGCGCAATGGCCGAAATCACTCCCGTTTCGGCTGGCCGCCGCGATCGGTGTGCGGCGCATTACCCACCGGCGCACGCCCCCGGCCCGGACATCGGCCCGGAACCGCTACGAGATCCCGTTACTCTCGGAAACCGCAGGTCACAGGCGGAAGGAGGATGAGATGACGCCGCAGCCGGCCCCCCCGCGCACACCTATCCGCCGCGCCGATCGCGCCCGTCAGGTGGCCGATGTGCTGCGTCAGCAGATCCACGCGGAGACCTTCGCGCACACCCTGCCCAGCGAGGGCGAGCTCGCTGCCGAATTCGCGGTCTCGCGCAATACCGTGCGCGACGCCCTCGCTTTGCTCAAGGACGAGGGGCTCATCGAACGCGCGCCGAAGGTCGGCACCCATGTCGCCCAGCGCAAGTACGAACACGGCCTGGACGCGCTGCGCGGACTGAAGGAGACCCTGCGCGGGCACGGCGAGGTCCGGAACGAGGTGCGGGTGGCCACCTGGGTGACCCCGCCGCCGGCCGTCGCGTGCCGCTTGGACCTGAATCCGGGCGAGCAGGCCGTGTACATCGAACGGCTGCGTTATCTCGCTGATCTGCCGCTCAGCCTGGATCTGACCTATCTCGCACCGGACATCGGTTCCCAGGTGATCACCCGGGAACTGGAGACCAACGACGTGTTCGCCCTCATCGAGGAGATCGGCGGCGGCGCACTGGGTTCGGCCGATCTGGTGCTCGAGGCGATCACCGCGGATCCGCATTCCGCGGCCGCCCTGCAGATGCCCGAGGGCGGCGCGCTGCTGCTCCTGGAACGACTGACCCGGCTCGAGGACGGCCGCCCGGTGGACCTCGAGTACATCCGGCTGCGCGGAGACCGAATCACCATGCGCGGCAGCCTCGTTCGGCCCGCGGAAAGCAGCGATTGGAGGCTGATCTGAATGGCCCTGGTGAACCAGCGTGCAGACGTCCCGGTGACCATCGACGAATCCCTGTGCATTCAGGGATGCACCCTGTGTGTCGAGATCTGCCCACTCGATTCACTGGCGATCAACCCGGACAACGGCAAGGCGTACATGCACGTCGACGAGTGCTGGTACTGCGGCCCGTGCGCCGCACGCTGTCCCACCGGCGCCGTCACCGTCAACATGCCCTTCCTGCTGCGCTGATCCGCGCACCGAGATCGCCGCCGCGCGATCACATTTTCGAGGATTCCGATGAAATACCGTCCTGCCCGCCTCGTCGCGGGTCTATCAGCCATGGCTCTGATCGCCGCGGGCTGCTCACTCGAGTCGGCCACATCCGGGAATACCGTCCGGGTCGTGGTGGGCTATCAATCCAAGACCATCAATACCGTGACTGCGGGAACACTGTTGCGGGCCAAGGGATTTCTGGAACAGCGCCTGGCGAAGCTGACCGCCGCGGGCGGGCCGGAGTACCAGGTCGAATGGCAGGATTACGGCACCGGTGCGCCGATCACCGCGCAGATGGTCGCGGAGAAGATCGATATCGGCTCGATGGGCGACTATCCGCTGCTGATCAACGGCTCGCGCACGCAGGCGAGCGAGCGATCCCGCACCGAACTGGTCTCGGTCACCGGGTATCAGCCCAAGGGTTCGCTCAATATGGTTGTGGTGCCGCCTACTTCGCCGATCCACGACCTGAAGGAGCTGGCCGGGAAGAAGGTCTCGGCGAGCGTCGGTTCGGCCGGTGACGGGACGCTGCGTCAGGGACTCACCCGGGCCGGGATCGATCCGAAGTCGGGTGTGCAGATCCTCAATCAGCAGCCGCAGATCGGGGCATCGGCGCTGGATTCCGGTCAGGTGCAGGCACTTTCGCAGTTCGTCGCGTGGCCGGGACTGCTGGTGTTCCAGAACAAGGCCCAATTGCTCTACGACGGCGCGGAATTGAATGTGCCGACCTTCCACGGAGTCGTCGCGCGGCGGGATTACGCGAAACAACATCCCGAGGTGCTCGACGCATTCCTGCAGGCCCAGCTGGACGCGACCGATTTCCTGCATGCGAAACCGGTCGAGGCCGCCGAATCGGTCGCGCACGATACCGGGCTGCCGGCGGAGGTGGTGTACCTCTACAACGGCCCCGGCGGAACCTCCTTCGACACGCCACTGAAACCGCAGCTCATCCAGGCTCTGAAGGGTGACATCCCGTATCTGAAGTCGATCGGCGATTTCGCCGATCTGGACGTGAACGGATTCGTCGACGACGCCCCGCTGCGAAAGGCGTTCGGCGAGCGGGGTGTCGACTACGCCAAGGCGGTCGCGAATTTCGCAGATCCCGCGCCGATCACGGGTACCGATCCAGTGCGGAACCGGCCGGTCACCGATCCCGCTCTCGCCGGGGAGATCTGGCTCGAGGGACAGGAGAGCACCCAGCCCGCCGCCGATCCGACGAGTCTGCTGCGCGCGGTGAAAGCCGCTCGGGCACAGGACCGGAAGGTGCGCGCGGCGTACGTTCCCGATGCCGAGGTGGCCACGCGCTGGTTCGCCGACAAGGCGCTGTGGGTGCGCGACGGACAGACCTATCTGCCGTTCACCACGTCTGCGGCGGTGCAGCGGTATCTGAGCGGGCATCCCGGCAGCGTTCAGCTGTCCTACGACCAGGCGGTCGACGAGGTGCAGCCGTGAACGAGCCGATCACGGGCACAGTGCCCGGCGAGCACGGGCGACCGGGCGTGACAGCCGTCGAGCGAAACGCCGCACTCGAAACGGAATCGCTCACAGGCGAGGTGAATCGATGAAAACACCGGTTGATCGGATGACCGAAGCGGCCATGCACGGACGAAACGTGGGCGCAGCGCCCGGTGCGACGCACGCGAGGTGGCGCGTCATGGTTTGGACGACATCCATGGCGGTAGAGGCGAATCGATGAACGCCCCGGCTTCCGCTCGGCTGGACTCGCACGACGGTGGCGCCGATATCGACGCGGTGCCGCTCCCGGTGGTCGCTGATGAATCCGCCGAGGACGCATCGGATCGGGGCGAAGGCGGCCGGGTGTGGCGGTCCCGCATCATCCGGCTGGTATCCGTGATCGCGGCCGTCGTCGCTTGGCAGTTGTCGACCGCCAACCACATTCGGCTCTGGGTGCGTTTCGACACGCTCCCGACAGTCACCCAGATCGTGCACGCGTTCGGGCACCAGCTCGGCACCGGAACCTATTGGCTGGATCTGGGCCAGTCGGTGATCCGCATCCTGAGCGGATTCGTACTGGCCGCCATCGCTGGCGTGGGATCCGGTGTGGCCCTGGGACGTTCGCGTTTGTTCGCCGACATCTTCGGACCGCTGACCGAATTAGCCCGGCCGATTCCGGCGATCGCGATCGTGCCGGTGGCCATTCTGCTGTTCCCCACCGACGAGGCCGGAATCGTATTCATCACCTTTCTGGCCGCGTACTTCCCGATCATGGTCAGCACCCGGCACGCGGTGCGGGCACTGCCGGTGATCTGGGAGGATTCGGTGCGCACGCTCGGCGGCAGCCGGTGGGACGTGCTGATACGAGTGGTATTGCCCGGCAGTCTGCCCGGGGTGTTCGGCGGCCTGTCGGTGGGCATCGGCGTGGCCTGGATCTGCGTGGTGTCGGCCGAAATGATCTCGGGCCGTTTGGGTGTCGGTTATCGCACCTGGCAGGCGTACACGATCGTGGACTATCCGGGCGTGTTCGTCGGCATCATCACCATCGGGGTACTGGGTTTCGCGACGTCGGCGGCGGTGGAGTTGCTGGGTCGCCGGGCCACCGTATGGCTTCCCCGGGCAGGAGCGGAGACGAAGTGAGCGAATCTCGCGGTACCGCAATGGATCTACAGCTGGACAAGGTCGAGCTGCGCTACTCCGGAACACCGGTGATCAGCGAGTTGACCCTCGATATCCGACCTGGCGAGATCCTCGTACTGACCGGGCCGTCGGGTTGCGGCAAATCGACCGTCCTGCGGGCGCTGGCCGGGCTGCTGCCCGCACGCTCGGGCCGGGTGCTCGCCGACGGCCAACCCGTCACCGGCCCCTCCCGTGATCGCGCGATGGTGTTCCAGGACAACGCGTTACTGCCCTGGCGAACGGTCCGCTCGAATGTCGAACTGGCCCTGCGGCTGCGCGGTGAACCCCGGGCCGGACGACGCGAGCGTGCCGAACGATGGATCGACGAGGTCGGCCTGACCGGATTCGGGAAATACCTGCCCAAGGACCTGTCCGGCGGTATGCGCCAGCGCGTGCAACTCGCCCGCGGCCTGGCCGGTGCGCCGCGCGCGGTGCTGATGGACGAACCGTTCGGCGCCCTGGACGCGCCCACCCGCGCCACCATGCAGCGCCTGCTCGTGGACACCTGGCGGGCGCATCCGACCACCGTCGTGTTCGTCACCCACGATGTGGACGAGGCGCTGCTGCTGGGTGATCGCATCGCCGTACTCGACCGGGCCGCGCTCCCGGTGCGCGCCCTGCTGGACATTCCCGCACCCCGCGATCCGGCTGCCGACCGCACCCCGCTGCGCACCGAAATACTTGCCGCCCTTGATCGTTCGGACGATCTCGCCCCGGCCCACCGCTGACCATCGCCGCTTGGAGCACCGCTGATGAAGATTCCCGACCTGGCCGACACCGTCCGGCTCGACTGCGATGTGCTGGTGATCGGCGGCGGCACCGCCGGAACCATGGCCGCGCTCACCGCAGCCGAAAACGGCGCGAACGTGCTGCTGCTGGAGAAGGCGCACGTGCGGCATTCCGGCGCGCTGGCGATGGGGATGGACGGGGTCAACAATGCCGTCGTCCCCGGTAAGGCCGAACCGGAGGACTACGTCGCCGAGATCACCCGGGCCAACGACGGAATCGTCAACCAGCGCACCATCTATCAGACCGCCACTCGCGGTTTCGCGATGGTGCAGCGGCTCGAGCGATACGGGGTGAAGTTCGAGAAGGACGCCTACGGCGAATACGCGGTGCGCCGGGTGCACCGGTCCGGATCGTACGTCCTGCCGATGCCCGAGGGCAAGGACGTCAAGAAGGCGCTGTATCGCGTTCTGCGGCAACGGAAGATGCGCGAGAAGATCCGGATCGAGAATCGGCTGATGCCGGTGCGGGTACTCACCGACGGCGGACGGGCGGTCGGCGCGGCCGCATTGAACACGCGCACCGGGGAATTCGTCGCCGTCGGCGCGAAGGCGGTGATCCTGGCGACCGGCCCGTGCGGACGGCTGGGTCTGCCCGCCTCGGGATATCTGTATGGCACGTACGAGAATCCGACCAATGCCGGTGACGGGTATTCGATGGCGTATCACGCGGGTGCGGAGCTCTCGGGTATCGAATGTTTCCAGATCAACCCGCTGATCAAGGATTACAACGGTCCGGCGTGCGCGTACGTCGCGAACCCGTTCGGCGGCTATCAGGTGAATGCCGACGGCGAGCGGTTCGTGGATTCGGACTACTGGTCCGGGCAGATGATGAGCGAGGTCAAGCACGAGATCGAATCCGCCCGCGGTCCGATCTATCTGAAGGTCTCCCATCTGCCCGACGAGACGCTCACCGCATTGGAAGGGATTCTGCACACCACCGAGCGGCCCACCCGCGGCACCTTCCACGCCAACCGCGGTCACGACTACCGGACCCACGACATCGAGATGCACATCTCCGAGATCGGTTTGTGCAGTGGTCATTCCGCGTCGGGCGTCTGGGTGGACGAGCACGCCCGGACCACGGTGCCCGGTCTGTACGCGGCCGGGGATCTGGCCTGCGTTCCGCACAACTACATGATCGGCGCGTTCGTGTACGGCGATCTGGCCGGTGAGCATGCCGCGAGTACGCGCGTCGATATCGCTGCACCGCAAGAGCTTCCGACCGATCAGCTGGCCGAAGCGCACGAACTGGTGTATCGCCCGCTGCGCGATCCGGACGGCCCGCCGCAGCAGCAGGTGGAGTACAAACTCCGCCGCTTCGTCAACGACTATGTGGCGCCGCCGAAGACGGCGACGAAACTCTCCCTGGCGATCGAAACGTTCGAGCGGATGAGCCGGGAGATCGCCGAGATGGGCGCGACCACGCCACACGAGCTGATGCGTTGCGCGGAGGTGAGTTTCATCCGCGACTGCGCCGAGATGGCGGCGCGCTCCTCGCTGACCCGCACCGAATCCCGCTGGGGCCTCTACCACGAGCGCGCCGATCTGCCCGAGCGCGACGACGCGCAGTGGCACTATCACCTGAACCTGCGCAAGGGCACGGACGGGACGATGGAATTCCTGAAACGCCCTGTCGCACCGTATTTCGTCCCGGTGCCCGAACTCGCCGGGCGATTCAGCGCATCCGATGTCACCGAGCCCGTGGCACAGCCCGGCCTGATAACCGGACCGCCCCGCACGGCCGCGCCGGAAGCGGGCGTCGCACGGGCACGCACCGCGACCGTGGCCGATACCGCCGACGAGGTCGCGCCCGCGATCGCGCGACTGCTCAGCCTGGACGCGCCGTCGCTCGCCGAACTGCGTTCCTTCCTCGCCGATGGCGATCCGCGGGTGCGCGCCACCGCGGTCTCGGTCCTGACCGAGGGCACGCCGGACGGTTTCGCCGACGCACTGATCGCCGCGCTCGCCGATCCGGTCGCGGCGGTCCGTGCCGCCGCCCTGGCGGGACTTCGGGAGTTGGTCGAAATCCTGCCTGCCACAACAGGGTTGAGCGAGCACGCCGAATCGCCCGATCCGCTCGTCCGGGCCGGTGTGGTGGATCTGCTGCGGGCGCTGCGGGCGGGTTCGTCCGAACTGTTCGGCAAGGCCGTCGTGGACGACGATCACCGCGTGCGGATCGAAGGCGTGCGCGCCCTGGTCTCGATCGACGACTGGACCGCCCTGACCACCGCCGCACGAGACGAGAACCGCGAGGTCCGCATCGCCGCCGCCCAGGGCCTGGCCACCGTCGGACAGGGCGGCGCGGACACCGTGCGCGAGCTGACCGGCGACCGCGATCCGCTCGTCCGCGCCGCCGCCCTGTCCGCCCTGTCCCGGCTCGGCGACGCCACCGACGCCGCCGCCCTCACCGCGGCCCTCACCGATTCGGCCTGGCAGATTCGCGAGGGCGCGGTCCGCGGCTGGACCGCCCTGGGCCCCGAACTCGCCGCCGCCCCACTGCATACCGCCCTGTCCGACCCCCACCCCGACGTCCGCAAGGCCGCGGTCCTCACCCTGGGCCTCTGGCCCGACAACCCATCCGCCCGCGACGCCCTCCACCAGGCCGTCGACGATTCGGACGCCGATGTCCGCGCCTACGCCCGCCGCGCACTTGGCTGACGGTCGGCACCGCGTCCGACAGCAGCACACAGACCCGCCCGCCGGACATCTCGACCGCCGATGTACCGGCCACACGGGCGTGCGGACGCCGCGCGCCATGGGACCGGACGGACCGCACCGTGCCCGGCAGCGACATCCGGATCCACTCGTGACACCCCGCACTCGGCCGTTGTCGGCTACGAGAAACACCCGTGCATTCCGTACTCGAAGCCGACCGTCGAGGGTCACGAGGTGGTCGGCGGTGCAGCGATTTCTTCGTACTCGAAGGTCCCGCAACGGCGCACCGTTCCCGCGGGCAACCTCGTATGGAGGCGGTGGGACCACCATCCTCGGAGTACGACATGCCATTCGTCGATGGGTGGTCGGCATATTGTGCATGCGGACCGGAAACCCCCGCGACACTCCGGATTACGCCTGCTTTTCGCTGCGAGCGCCTGGTTCGATCCAGGCGCGAAATAAGCTACGCACCACAGAGAGCCCACAGAAATAGGCGGTACGCTCCCGCGCGCACCCATTCATTAGCCTCGCTAGGAATCATATGATCCGGAATTCCAACCGTATCCGTCGCGGCGCCGCCGCCCTGGCCGTGGCCGCCGTCGGGCTGGGGACCTCCGCACTCGCTCCGTCGGCCACCGCCGCGCCGTTACCCAGTGTGCCGGTGGGTGCACTGACCTACACGGTCGATGTGAACAAGCCCGGCGCGAGTCCCGGGTACATCTACTACACCAGCGGGGTCAGCGCGGCGGCGCTGGTGCCGGGGCTGGGGCAGGCGCTGTCGAACGTGCCGCAGGCCGCACCCGGCAATGTGGTGATGGACAAGGCCGGACACGAGGTCTGGCGGTACACCCCGCCGAAGGGTCAGGACGTGTCGAACTTCCGGACGCAGACCTATCGGGGCAAGCGGGTGCTCACCTGGTGGCAGGGCAGCACAGTCGGCGGGCACGGCACGGGTACCGACTACATCGCCGACGAGCACGGCCGCGTCATCGAAACGCTCACCGCCGGAAACGGTTCGGGCTCGGATGTGCACGAGTTCCGGCTGACGCCCGACGGCCGCGCGCTGATCACCTCGTACCGTGAGGTCGACGCGGATCTCAGCGCGATCGGCGGCCCGAAGAACGGGAAGATGTACGACACCATCGCCTCGGTGGTCGACGTCGCCACCAAGCAGGTGCTGTTCCAGTGGAGTGCGGCCCAGCACGTCCCGCTCACCGACACCACGGCGAGCACCTCTTCGCCGGGCTCCACGGTCTACGACCCGTACCACATGAATTCGATCGCCCTGGATCCGCAAGGGAATCTGGTGATTTCGATGCGCGACACCTCCGCGGTGTACGACGTCGACATCCACACCGGCAAGATCCGCTGGCAGCTCGGCGGTAAGCATTCCACCCTCGCGCTGGGCCCCGGCGTGCAGTTCGCCTTCCAGCACGACGCAGAATTCGACGGGCCCGATACGGTCCGGCTGTTCAACGACAATTCCAGCGGAACTCAGACGCTGGGTCTTTCGAGTGTGCAGTGGATCCACCTGGACACCGCCGCGCACCGAGCGACGCTGGTGCGCAACCAGACTCACCCGAACAACCTGGTCGCCCCGGCGATGGGTAACGCGCAGGGCCTGCCCGGCGGCAATACGCTGGTGGGCTGGGGCATGGCGCCGCACATCTCGGAGTTCACCCGCTCCGGCGCACTGGTCTACGACGTCGCGCTGCCGATGGGCACGTACCGTGCGTACCTCGAAGACTGGGCTCCGTCCAAATAACCTGTTACGCAGCTACTTCCACCGCCCGTCACCGTGTGTGGCGGGCGGTGCCGCATGCCGGGCCGGTCAACGGGTGTACCCGAGCACCGAAGTTCCCCGTTTCGCGGCAATGCCTTGCAGTGCCGCCGAATCCACCGGACCTGGTCGTCATCGGCCGGAGTCGCCGGGGCGAATCCGATCTGACCTCGCGCGGTGAGCCAGGACAGGTTGGGGGCGTCGCACACTCTCAGCGCGAGTCAGGCCACAGGGCACGCGCACCGGCTGTCAGGCCGCGCGCACGTGCGAGAGCCCCCACTCCTGGGCGAGCAGGCGGTGCGAAGCGAGACGGTCCTCGTGGCGGTGGGTGACGCTGGTGATCACGAGTTCGTCCGCGCCGGTCAACTGCTGTAGCGCGCTCAGGCGGGCGGTCACTTCGGCGGGGGTGCCGACGAATTGGGTGGTGGTTCGGTCGCGCACCAGACGTTGCTGCTGCTGGGACAGGGGTTCCGCGGTGTCGGGATCCTGGTAGTCGGCCGCGCCCGCCCCGCTGCGGATGCTGTAGACCCAGTGCCCGTAGGTCGAGGCGAGATGTTCGGCGGTCGCGTGGTCGGGCGCGACGACGACGTCCGCGGAGACCACGAGATACGGCCTCGGGTAGCGCGCCGACGGCCGGAACGAGTCGCGATATGCCGCAACGGTTTCCAGAATAGTCCCGGGCGAGACGTGGTAGTTCGCCGCGAAGGGCAATCCGAGCCGCCCGGCCAGTTTCGCGCTGTCACCGCCGCTGCTGCCGAACAGCCACAGTTCGATGTCCGCGCCCTCGCCCGGAACCGCGTGCAGCGCGACGTCTTCCGCGGATCGATAGCTCCCGTCCAGGAAATCGCGGATCTGCCCCACCTGCTCGGCGTAGTCCAGCGGTCGCGACCCGGGCAACGTCAACACCTGCAATCCCGCCGACAACCGGGTCGTGTTCAACAGCTGCCCCGGGCTGAACGGCGGCGGAATCACCACGCCGTCGCGCACCTCGATGGGCCGCTCCTGCGACGGCACCGGCGGCACACCGGCCGAACGAATCTGGTCGGCCCGATGTCCGGACCGCCCGAGCCCGAGATCCAGGCGTCCCGGATACAGCGCATCGATCGTCCCGAACGCCTCGACCACCGAGGCCGAGGTGTGATGCCCCAGCTGCACCGCCGCCGAACCCACCCGGATCGTCTCGGTGGCCGCCGCGATCAGCCCGATCAACGTCACCGGCGAGGAACTCGCCACCCGGACGAAATGATGTTCGGCCACCCAGAACCGCCGATACCCCCAGCTCTCGGCCCGCTGCGCGAGCTCGATGGTGTTCCGGATCGCTTGGCGCGGAGTGGATCCCGCGCTGACCGGCGACAGGTCCAGGACCGACAGCGGGACACGCCCGCCCGACACGGTCACGACCGCACCTCCCGCCGCGGATCGCGCTCGCCCGCTTCGACGGCGACGCCGAGCCGGTTCTCCGGCGGCGCGATCGGGCAGGTCGCGTAATCGGTGAAGGCGCACGGCAGATTCTGCGCGCGATTGAAGTCCAGCCGGACCGCACCGTCGGCGTCGGGCGTGCCGATCGTCAGTATCCGCGCTGCGGGATAGGTGCTCACTCCGCTGGTGCGATCGGTGAACAGCAGGCGCAGACCGGCTTTCGGATCGCCGAAGGCGATGACCGTGTGCTCGTCCCCGCCGAGTGCGAAGCGCACGGTGCCCGCCGCCGGATGATGGTGTTCCAGACCTTCGACCACCGCGCCGGTGGTGACGGTGCGGGCCGAATCATAGGGGGTGAATTCGCCGGTCGCCACCCAGCTCGAATCCGGTGGGAAGGCCGGGATTTCGGTGAACGCGGCAAGACCGGGCGCGGCGGGATCGTGAATGCGCAGGGCGAATTGCCCGGTACGGCGGATCACCTCGACGACGCGATCGCCGACGCGCACCTCGATACCGGGCGCACCCTCCCCCGGGGTCAGCGTCACGCGGCCGGTGAGCGCGATCCCTTCCAGGATGTATCCGTCGGTGGAATCGGTTGTCACCACGACGTTTTCGCCATCGACGTGCCAGCGGCCCGGCAGCGTGTCGACCGTCTCCTCGGTCTCGCTCAGCCAGTACAATCCGGTCAGGCTCAGCCAGCCCAGCGGCTGCCGGGCCCACTCCTCGCGTTCGGCATGCCAAGCACGCCAGTGCTGTTCGAATTCGGTGATCGCCGTGGTCATGACACAGGTACTCCTTCACTGCGGGGATGGGTGAGCTCCTCGGACGAACCCCGTCCGCCCGGGACGGCCGAGAGCAGCTCGCGGGTGTATTCGTGCGCGGGTTGATCGAACAGTGCTGCGGTACGGGCGGTTTCGAGGATGCGGCCGGACCGCATCACCGCGACGCGGTCGCCGACCCGACGCACCACGGCAAGGTCGTGGGAGATGAACAGATAGCTCAGCGACAGCTCGCGTTGCAGGCGCTCGAGCAGTTCGAGGATCTGCGCCTGGACCGAGACGTCCAGCGCGGAGACCGGTTCGTCGAGCACCACCAGGTCCGGACGCAGGGCCAGCGCCCGCGCGATCGCCACCCGCTGACGCTGCCCGCCGGAGAGTTCGGCGGGCAGCCGATCCCGGTGATCGGGCGGCAGGGCCACCTGCTCGAGCAGTTCGCCGATCTGCTCGCGGCGCGAGCGCCGATCACCGATACCGAAGGCCCGCAACGGTTCCGCGATACTCTGCCCGATCGTCAGCTTGGGGTTCAGCGACGCGTACGGATTCTGGTAGACGACCTGGACTCGCCGCCGAAACTCGCGCAGCCGCGCACCACGCAGTCCGCCGATGTCCTGGCCGTCGAAGGTGATCGTGCCGGAATCGGGTCGTTCGAGCAGTGTCAGGATGCGCGCCGTGGTGCTCTTGCCGGAGCCGGATTCGCCTACCAGCGCCAAGGTTTCGCCGCGATCGATGTGCAGCGTGACGTCGTCGACGGCGGTGAGCCTGCCGCGCGAGCCGGTCCGGAAGGTGCGGCGAAGTCCGGTGGCCGACAGCAGCGGCGTAGCCGCCGAGGGGCGGATCGACCGCGTCGGCGCGTCCAATGTCGGAACCGAATCCAGCAGCCGCCGTGTGTATTCGTGCTGCGGGTTGCCGAGAACCGCTGCGGTACTTCCCGATTCGACGATCTCACCGCGCCGCATGACGACGATGCGGTCCGCGCGATCGGCCGCGACGCCCAGATCGTGGGTGATCAGCAGGACCGCGGTGCCGGATTCGGCGGTGCGGGCGGCCAGATGGTCCAGGATGCGGCGCTGCACCGTGACGTCCAGCGCACTGGTCGGCTCGTCGGCGATCACCAACTCCGGGCCGCAGGCCAGCGCGATGCCGATCAGCACCCGCTGGCGCTGCCCGCCCGAAAGGTCCTGCGGATATTGGCGCGCACGCAGTTCCGGCCGGTCCAGTCCGGCGGCGGCGAGAATCTCCACCGCCCGCACCCGCGCGGTCCGGCGGGTCGCGCGGCCGTGGATGCGCAGCGCCTCGGCCACCTGATCGCCGATCCGCAGCACCGGATTCAGCGAGACCCCGGGATCCTGTGGCACCAGGCCGATCCGCGCGCCGCGGATCGCGCGCAGATATCGCGGGGAGGCGTCGTCGATCCGCTCGCCCGCGAAGGTGATCCGCCCGCCCGTCACCGTGCCGCCGCCGAGCAATCCGATCACCGCATGCGCGAGAGTCGACTTGCCCGAACCGGATTCGCCGACCAGAGCGACGGTCTCCCCCTGCGAGACCGTCAGCGAGGCGCCCGCGACGGCGAGGACCGGGCCGCCACCGCCGGGATACTCCACCCGCAGATCCTCGACACACAGCAGCGATTCGTCCGTCATCACCCTGCCGTCCTTCGCGTGGATTCGGCCATCCTGCTGCCGATCCGCTGAGCGGACAGCACGACCGCGACGATGACCAATCCGGGAAGCGTGGTCATCCACCACGCGGTGGCCAGGTAGTCCCGGCCGTCGGCGATCAGCGATCCCCATTCCGGAGTCGGCGGCCGGGCACCGTAACCGAGGAAGCTCAGCGAGGACACGGCCAGCACGGCGACCCCGAATTCCACCGCCACCAGGGCGGCGACCGGCGCATACGCATTGCGCAGCACATGGCGCACCAGCACACCGGGCCAGCGCACACCCGCGGCGAAGGCCGCCTCGACATACGGCGCGCGCCGCACCCGGACCACCTCGGCCCGCATCACCCGGGCGAAGGTCGGGACCAGCGCGACGCCGACCGCGATCGCGACGTTGCGTGTTCCGAAGCCCAGGGCGGTGACCAGCACCAGCGCGCTCAACAGCTCCGGAATCGACAGCAGCACATCGACTGCCCGCATGATCGCGGAGTCGACCGTGCCCCCGATCGCCCCGGCGAGCAGGCCGAGCAGCGCACCCGCGACCAGGCCGATCAGTACCGCGAACACCGTTGCGGTCACGGATAATTCGGTGGCGTGCACGACGCGCGTATAGAGGTCGCGTCCCAGATTGTCGGTGCCGAACCAATGTCGCGCACTCGGCCCGCGCAATTTCTCCGCCGGGACGCCGTGCAGCGGGTCGCCCCCGGCGAACAGCGAGGGCCACACCGCCCAGCCGAATACCAGCAGCAGCACGATGGACGGCAGCACCGTGGATCGGCCGGAACGGAGCAGGGTGCGCGCACGCGGCGCGAACCGCCGCGCCGCATCCGCTCTCGAATCCGCGCCGGACGTTCGCAAACTCCCGGCGCTACTGAGGATTTCGATCATATTCACACCTCACCAAAGCTTCGGCCCGACATGTGCGACAGCTCTCGGCTGCGACCATTCGCTCGCACCCGGCCGCTCTGCCGCCCGGTGTCCCCCGCACGAGCCGCGTCGGTGACTCGCCCTCGTTCATGCCCGCACCCAGCGGCAACCGGTTTCGGCACAGGCGAAGCACGCTCGGTCACCGACTCGTCCGCGAACCTCCTCATCCGGGCACTCCCTGGCGTTCGATTCCGGAACCGCTGATCTGCGCTGCCGACGCCTCGTCCGGACGGCCGCGACCACGCCGAACCTCCTGCCGCACCCGGGGATCCAGGATCGGTTGAACAAGGTCGACCGCGAGATTCACGACCGCGAAGGCCAGCGCGGTCAGCATGACCACGCCCTGCACGACCGGAATGTCCTCGGCGAGTACCGCGGTCTGGGTCAACCGGCCGATCCCCGCGCGCGAGAACACCGTCTCCACCACCACCGATCCGGCCAGCACGGTCCCGACCCACACCCCGGCTACGGCCAGGGCCGGGGCCAGCGCGGGGCGCAGCACATGATGTATCTGCACCCACCAGCGCGAGGCCCCCTTGGCGAACGCCACCTCGACGAAAGCCTGCCGCCACACCCCGGCCAGACCGGTGTACAGGACCTGCGCGATGACCGCGCCGACCGGAATCGCCAACGTCACAGCGGGCAGCACGGTCCCCGCGAATCCGGTGCCGCCGAACGCTGGGACCAGCCTCATCCGGAACGAGAACAGTTGCAGCAGAAGTAATCCCACCCAGAACGTCGGCGCGGACGCGCCGATCGGCGGCAGCGAGGTCAACAGCCCACGCAGCCAACGTTGTTCGGTGTAGGCCGCGGCCAGCGCGAGCGCGGTGCCGAACACCAGCGCCAGGACCAGTGCCAGCGCCGCCAGCGCGAGCGTCGAGGGCAGCGCCTCGCCGAGCGCGCCGGTGACGCTCTGCCCGGTGCTCAGCGAATGGCCGAGATCGCCCCGCAGGGCATGCTCGAGCGCAGTCCAATACTGTTGCCACACCGGCTTGTCCAGCCCGTAGCGCGCCCGCAACTCGGCCACGGCCGCCGGATCCACCGCCACCCCCGGATTCGCCCCGACCGCCAACTGAACCGGATCAGCGGGCAGCAGATACAGCACACCGAAGGTGACCGTGAACGCGGCCCACAACACACCGACCGCCTGCAAAACCCGCGCACCGGCATACCTGATCATCGAATTCGCCTACCGTCCAATGGGATTACGAGCCGCTCGGGACTCACTGAACGACCTCCTCGGTGAGATACCGCTGTGCGCCCAAGGGGCGGCTCGGGATTCGCTCGCGTAGAACGGGGGCGACCTCGGCCTGAAAGAGTTCGAGGCTGGCGCGATGCTGTGCGGGGGTGAGGCCGTCGCTGTCGGCGCTGAGGTGGATGGCCTCGTGGCCGAATCGATCGTGGTAGCGCAGGACCTTCTCCGCCACCTGCTGGGGGCTGCCGATCAGTGCGGAGCTGCGCTCGATGAAATCCTCGACGGTGTCGAAGACGATCGGGAGCCCGTGTGCGCGGGCGATCGCCTGCCGCGCGGCGAAGATCGGCCGGTACGTCCGCAGCGCGTCCTGTGAATCGTGGGTGACATAGAGCCCGGCGGTCCCCGCGCCGACCAGGGCCAGAGCCGGATCGTGGCCGTGCGCGGCCCACCGCTGCCGGTAGTACGCGATCAGTTCGGCATACGGCTCGATGGGATTGGTGACGTTGGCCGAGAACAGTGGATCACCGTGCAGTGCGGCGAGTTCCACCGATTCGCGACTGGTGGCGCTGCCGTGCCAGATTCGCAGCCGCGACTGCAACGGCCGGGGCAATGCCTTGGCCTCGGTCAGCGACGGACGGAATCGGCCCGCCCAGGTGACGTTGTCGCTGTCCCACAACCGGCGGAACAGCTCGTAACCCTCACGATTGCGTGCCCACTGATCCTGCGCCGTGACGTGGAACAGTTTCGCCTGTGCCGCGCCGTTCCCCTTGCCGATGATGAGCTCGAGCCGCCCGCCCGAGAGGTTGTCCAGCGTCGAATAGTCCTCGAAGGCCCGCACCGGATCCAGCAGGCTCAATGTCGTGACACCGGTGAACAGCGCGATGCGCGAGGTCACCGCGGCGATATGGCTCAGCACCACCGGCGGCGCGGCCGAGATGAACGGATCCTCGTGCCGCTCACCGACCGCGAAGCCGTCGTAACCGAGTTCCTCGGCCAGTAGCGCACTCTCGACCGCCCTGCGCAGGCGTTGGGCCGGCGTCTCGGTCGCGCCGGTCACCGGATCGGGTTGATGGGTGATGAGGGTCAGCAGCAGGAACTTCATGCGTGGCGAACCTCCGCGAATCGGCCGATCGGGTCACAGGACATGGGCGAGAAAGGCTTTCGTGCGGGGATGCGTGGGCTGATCCAGCACCTGCGCGGGCGGGCCCTGCTCGACGATCCGGCCGTCGTCCATCAGCACCACGGTGTCGGCCACCTCGCGGGCGAACCCGATCTCGTGCGTGACGATCACCAGCGTCGAGCCGTCGCGGGCCAGGCCGCGGATCACGTCCAGCACCTCGCCGACCAGCTCCGGATCCAGCGCCGAGGTGGGTTCGTCGAACAGCACGACCCGCGGACGCAGCGCCAGCGCCCGCGCGATCGCCACCCGCTGCTGCTGCCCGCCGGACAACCGGCGCGGATACTCCTGCGCCTTGTCCGCCAGCCCGACCCGCTCGAGCAGCTCGGCCGCCTCGGTCCGCGCCTGCGCACGCGACCTGCGCTGCGCGGAAACCGGCGCCAGCGCAACGTTTTCCAGCACCGTCAGATGCGGGAACAGGTTGAAGTTCTGGAACACGAAGCCGATCCGCGAACGCTGCCGCAGGATCTCGCGTTCACTCAGCTCGCGCAGCACCGCACCCTTGCGGCGGTATCCGACCAACTCGCCGCTGACCCGCACCGTCCCGGCGTCGACCTTCTCCAGATGGTTGATGGTGCGCAGCAGAGTCGATTTCCCCGAGCCCGAGGGCCCCAGGATCACCGTCACCTCGCCGGGCCGCACCGCGAGATCGACCCCGCGCAACACCTCGTGCGCACCGAAATGCTTACGGACGCCGCGCAATTCCACCGCGTAATCGCTCGCCTGCGCACTCACCGCCGCTCCCCCGTGATCTCGGTGACCTTCGCGCGAACCCGCTGCCACGGCGTCGGCGGCAGATCCCGTTGACTTCCCTTCGCGAAATGCCGTTCGATGTAGTACTGCACGACGCTCAGCACGCTGGTGAGCACGATGTACCAGACCGTGGCCACCATGAGCAGCGGCACCACCCGGCCGTTGCGGCCGTAGATCACCTGGACCTGGTAGAACAGCTCCGCGATGGCCATCACCGAGACGATCGAGGTGCCCTTGAACAGGCTGATCACCTCGTTCGCGGCGTTGGGCAGGATGCCCCGCATCGCCTGTGGCGCGACGATGGTGAAGAACTGCCGCCGCCAGGGCAGTCCGAGCGATTTCGCCGCCTCCAGCTGCCCCGGATCCACCGAAATGACTCCGGCGCGGATGATCTCGGCCGAATAAGCTCCCTGGTGCAGCGCCAATCCGATCACCGCCGCGGTGAACCCGCTGATCACGCCGTTCACATCGAAGGTGAAAAAGGCCGGGCCGAACGGGATTCCGACCGACATCCGCTTGTAGAGGTAGGCGATGTTGAACCAGAACAGCAATTGCACGATGAGCGGAATCGACCGGAACGCCCACACGTAGGCCCACGCGATCACTTGCAGCACAGCGATTTTCGACAGCCGCGCGACCGCGATCCAGACGCCGAGCAGGAATCCGAACAGCGTTCCCCAGAAGGTCAGCTCCAGGGTCACCCGCATCGCGGACAGGACCGAGGTCGCGGTGAAATACCGTGCGAACGTCGGCCAGTCCCACCCCGGATTGGTGACCAGGCCGTGCGCGAATTGCGCCACCACGACCAGGGCGAGCACCGCGGCCAGCCAGCGCCACGGGTGCCAGGTGCGCGCGACCGGCAGGGCCCCCTCATCGGCCTCCGGTACCGGCGGACTGTCGACAGCGGTCACTGTGCTCATGAACTCCTCCAGCGATCCCGCGGTAGCGCTCGCACCCGGCGCGGCGATGCCGCTTCCCTGACGCTAGAACACCCGTGTGCGGCTGTCGGTACTCCTGCTCAGCGTGAATTGAACTGTTGGCCTGCGGTTCCACGGGTGAGCCCGGGTGCGGTATTTCTATGTACACTGTTGTTCGCAATACGCTGACCTGCCTCTCGCCACGTTCGGAACCATCCTGTTTTCACAAAACCCGGAGGAGTCGTCGATGAAAGACCTGAACGGCCGCCTGTGCCTGATCACCGGCGCGGCCAGCGGCATCGGGCGCGCGACCGCCGTCGCCGCGGCGCGCCGGGGTATGCGCCTGTTCCTCACCGACATCTCCGAGGACGGGCTGAACGAAACGGTCGCGCGAATCCGCGCCACGGGCGGCGAGGTCCTCGACGCGCAGGCCCTGGACATCTCCGACTACGAGGCCGTTCGGGCGTGGGCAGAGCGGATCCACGGACGGTATCCGAGCCTGGACGTCGTGATGAACATCGCGGGCATCGCCATCTGGGGCACCGTGGAGAACCTCGAACACCAGGACTGGAAATCGGTGATCGAGGTCAATCTGATGGGCCCGATCCATGTCATCGAGAGCTTCCTGCCGCCGATGGTGCGCGCCGGGCTCGGCGGACATCTGGTCAACGTCTCCTCGGCCGCCGGACTGCTCGCCCTGCCCTGGCACGCGGCGTACAGCGCCAGCAAATTCGGCCTACGCGGCATCTCCGACGTGCTGCGATTCGATCTGGAGCGGCATCACATCGGGGTGAGCCTGGTCGTCCCGGGCGCGGTGCGCACACCACTGGTGGGCACGGTGCGGGTGGCCGGCGTCGACCGCGACGACCCGCGGGTCAAGCGGCTGACCGGCCTGTTCGAGGGCCACGCCGCGACCCCGGAACAGGTGGCCGAGCGAATCCTGTCCGGCGTCGAGCACAATCGCTATCTGGTGTACACCTCGGCCGATATCCGGATCGGCTACTGGTTCGCCCGCAAATTCGCCCTGCCGTACGAGATCGTCATGCGGCTGGCCAACCGGCAGTTCAGCCGCCTGCTCGACGCGCAGCAGCGAAATACGGTGTCGCGCTGAACGATTCAGGTGCGAGTCACATCTGGGCCAGGCAGACGACGAACCGGCGCTGCTTGTAGACCACACCGTGGTTCGAATCGGTGCAGGTGTTCACGTCCGCGGTATTGCGGTTGATCGCCTGCACGCGCATCGTCCCCGGAGTCGCATCGGCGCAGTCGGCCGGGGTCGCGGAATTGCCCGAGACGGCCATGCAGCGCCCGACCTCCCAGTCGGTGTCGAGGCACAGCGTGTTCTTCGCGCCGCCGGGCAGCGTCTGCGACACCGAACGATCCGAATCGCTCGGGCACTGCCCGCCCGAACTCGCCGTGCTGTTCACCCGGTAAGTGGAATTCGAACTGCCACAAGAGGTTTTGGTCAACGTACCGCCCGAGCCGGTCCCGACCACGCAGTCGCCCGCGGCGACCACCGCCGAGGCGTCACGCTGATTGGCGCCCTTGTTGGTCGTCACCGCCGGGGTCGGCGTGGCCGATGACGCGGCGGCCAGCGGCGGCAGCGGCGCGATGGTGCTCGCGCCGGGCGACTTGGCCGTACCGGGGGTCTTGCCGATGGTCTTCGGCGCGAGTGTCGCCGCGGGCGTGTCGGCGGCCGGGGTCGTCGTCTCCGGCGCCGAGGTTTGCGAGGCGCTGGCGTCGGCCGCGTTCACATGATGGCCGCCCACCGACAGCGCGGCGAAGATCAGGCACGCCATCGCCAATCCGGAGGCGATCACGAAGCCCACCAGGATGATTCCGGCGTGGACACGACGACGCGGCACGAAACCGTCCTCCAGAGCTGTAACACTCCGAATCCGTATCGCGAGATTCGAAGTTTGAACACATGTGTTTTGCGATCACATGCATACACCACGCGCGATGGCATGCGCGAATTGTGAAGCTGCATATTTTTACTCGGAAGCGGCAAACGCCTTTGCATATAACAATTCAATAACGATGCCGGACGCCCTCTCGCGTATCGCCATGTCTGCCAACAGGCTTCGGACCCGGTACAGTCATTCGCCGTCCGGCCGCACGTGCCGGCGGTATGCTCCGATAGGAAATCTGTATGAAGTTCGGCAAGTTCGCCGCAACCGCGCTTCTCGCGGTTGTGACGGTGGGGATCGCCGCGGGAACGGCGGACGCGAGCCCATCGGTACCCCATTCCCCCGCGGTGGCGAAACAGACCACGGCATCCGGTGTCGACCACGGCGTCGCTTATCACTCGGTCCTGTCGGACCTGTCGCACAAGCTGACCACCGTCGTGGACAAGGGCCGGTTCGAGCTCGCCAAGAACGGCACCGAGGTCGATCTGAAGAACACCGACGGCACCGCCCTCGCCAAGGTGCCGCTGGCGTTCCGGATCAACGGCGGCACAATGCGTCTCGCGCAGCAGATCAGCGCGGACGGCCATCAGCTCGTGCTGACCCCGAAGACCCCGAGCGCCAAGGACGTCGGCGAGATGCAGCCGGTCAGCTCGATGGCCCGGCTGCAGGCAGAGGTCAACAAGAACATCGTCGGCGTGGTGGTCGGCGGCGTGATCGGCGGCCTGATCGGCGCGGTGTGCGGCTTCTTCTTCCTGAGCTGGCTCACCGGGCCCATCGGCCTGCTGATCGGCGCGATCGGCGGCGGGTACGCCATGGGCGGGCAGCCGTTCCTGGACGCGTTCACCGCGGTGCTGTCCGGCCAGCCCTGATCCCGCACGCACGAGCCCACGATCTCGACACGAGGTCGTGGGTTCTGTGCTGGGACGTTGCGCGCCCGGGTAATTCGTGGCTCAATGCGAAGGGGCGGCCCCTACCGGTCGCCCGTTCGCACAGACCTGAGGGTTGCGCTGATGACCGGGCACGAGCACGACTGGGTCCCCACCGCGGATCCGGCGATGGTCGAATTGCGGGATCCGTTGTCGCAGCGGGCGGTTCGGATCGTCCGCCCCGACGAGGGCGAATTGCCCGGCGATTTCCTCGTCGAGCTGGAAGCCCTGGTGTTCCAGTGGGAGGACACCACCACCCAGGCCGCCGCCGATGCCTATCTGGCCCTGCGCGGATCGCAGGAGCGGATCACCATCCTGCGCGGGTTGAGCTGGCTGTGCGCGCTGTGGGCGGTGGTCTGCGAGACCCGGCTCGGCAAATCCGCAGACAACATCATTCGTGATCTGGACTACCGCGGGGGCCGGCGCGTCATCCGCAACGCTGACCAGGCCCGTCGCTGGGAAAACCTCACGCAGCGGGTGCGTCTGGGCGCGCTCGCGGCGTTGACCGAGGATCCGCGCGCGGTCGGGGCCTATCGCACGGCCTGCACCGAACCGACCGGAATCGCCGCGGATCTGATCCGGCACACCCTGATTCACCTCGACGGATTCAGTCAGGACATGCAGCGGCACGACCTGAACGCCCGTGGTCTCGCGGCCGGTGTCATCGCCAATACGCAGCCCGGCGTGGGACCGCGCGGACGTCTGTGTTTCCGGCCCGCGCATTCGCTCTGATCATCCGGATGAGATGGAATTCACCACCGCGCAACCGTTTACATTGTCGAGATAAGCATTTCCCAGCTGTGGGCATGCGCCCGCGCACGTGATCGATCTCACCCTCGACACGACGACCGACCCGCCCGGACATCGGGCCGGGGACTCACCCGGCGGCGCGCAATTCCTCGCTGTGCAGGCGCCGATACCTGCTGCCGTGGAAGACCAGCGGATCGATATCGGCGCGAGTGGCCAGACGCTGGATGTGCACCAGCACCACCTGGTGATCGCCCGCGGGCACCTGCGCGTGCACCGTCCCCTCGATCCACGCCGACGCACCCTCGACGAACACCGCATGCCCCGTCCCGCGATGCAGCCCCACGCCCGCGAACCGGTCACCCGTGCGGGACCCGAAGGACCGCGCCGCATCCTGCTGATCGGTCCCCAGCAGGCTCAACCCGAGATGACTGGCCTGCGACAGCAGCGGCCACGTCGACGAACTGTTCTGCACACAGAACGACACCAGCGGCGGATCCAGCGACACCGGCACGAACGTGCTCACCGCCAATCCGTAACGCGCACCGTCGATTTCGGCGCACACCGTCACCACGCCACTGGGAAAGGCGGCGAAGGCGGTGCGCAGCCCTACGGCGTCGGCGGGAATCTCCTGGAGTTCGGACATGGGGTACCTCTCTTGCGCCGATATGCCACCGGGTCACGCTGTGCACGTACCCGGCACCCCGTCCGGGTGACACCGAAGCCGACAACACGACTGCGGAGCGTCGCCGGTCCGGCGGAGCGAGGCGGAACACCGGGTCACCCGATTTCCGCGCGCTCCGGGACACGCCGACTCCGGACGGGGTTGACAGGGCCCCGACTCCGTCCGAACGAAGCGGGGGCCGAAAAATTCAGCCTGCCTTTCAGATGACCCCGTGCAGTGGGGGCGGGGTGTCGTGCAGCAATGCCCGGCCCAGGTGCTGGTACTTCCAGCGCACCGGATCGTGCAGTGTGTGGGTGCGCGCGTTGCGCCAGAAGTGATCCAGGTTGAGATCCGCTGCGGCACTGCGGGTTCCGCTGATCTCGAACAACGCGGAGGACACCTCTGTCGCGGCCCGGTCGGCGAGGATCTTGGCCGCCGCGACCGCGAGCGAGGCCCGCGCGACGACGTCCTGTCCCGGCTCGGGACTCGCGGTGGCGGCGTCCACGGCCAGTCCGGCGGCGGTCAGGGTCGCCTCGGCGGCGGTCACCGACACGGCCAGCTCACCGATGCGCTGGATCACCAGCGGATCATCGCTGGCCCGTTCGACCTGTGCCTCGAACCACGGGCGACTGCGGGTGCGCACGAATTCCGTTGCCGCGCTCAATGCTCCGCGCGCGATACCGGTATCGATCGCCACGTGCAGCAACTGCGCGAACGCCCCGTATCCGGTCGGCGCGCGCACCGCCGCGTCCCGGGCGACCAGCTGACCGGCCTCGACGCGCACACCATCGAATCGCACCGTGCCGCTGCCGGTCGTGCGCTGCCCCAACGCATTCCAGTCGTCGACGATCTCGACGCCCGGACTGCTCGCCGGAAGAAACGCCACGTACTCCCCCGGACCGAGCCCGGTACGTTCCTCGGGATCGTCCAGCCGGGCGAGCACCGCGAGAATTCCCGCGAAAGGTGAACCGGTGCAGTAGTACTTGGTTCCATCGATGCGCAGACTCGAACCGTCCGGACGCAACGTGGTCGCCACCTCCGCGACCGTCGCGCCACCCCGCTCGGACTGCGCGTTGGCGATCTGCGCACCGTCGAGCACCTGCGCGAAATACCGCTGCCGCTGTTCGGGCGATCCGGCCAGCCGCAACAGATTCAGGTAGACGAAATGGCTGTGCGGAATCTGCGCGATATTCGGATCCGCGACCGCGAGAGTCCTTACCAGCTCGGCCAATTCACTCGGCGGCAGATCCGCGCCGCCATGCGCGGCGGGCACGGTGACGGCCAGCAATCCGCTGGCCGCCAACCGTACCACCTCGCCATACGGCAACTGCCGCAAGCGATCTCGATCGGCGGCGGTAACGGCGAAGTCCGCCGCCAGATCCCGCGCCACCTGCCGGGCCTGCCCGGCGGAGGTGATGCGCTGTGCGGCCGTGGCGGTCATCAGCCCGCCACAGCCGCCGCCGGCCGGCGCTGCGCCTCGAGTTCGCGCACCAGCGGCAGCACCCGCTGCCCGAAATACTCGATCTCCTCCTGGAAGTGCAGGAATCCACCCAGGATCAGATCGACGCCGCGATCGCGGTAGGCCACGATCCGCTCGGCGATCTGCTCGGGCGTGCCGATCAGTTCGGACCGGAAACCGTCGTTGTACTGCACGAGATCCTCGAAGGTGGAATCCGCCCACATCCCCTTGCGGTCCCCGGTCGAGGCCCCGGCCTGCTGCACCGCGTCCCGGAAACCCTCCACCGCCGGCTTGTTCGCCTTGGCTACGATCTCGCGGAGGACCTCGCGCGCTTCCTTCTCGGTGTCGCGGGCGATGATGAACGCGTTGAGCCCGAACTTCACCTCACGATCGTGCGCGCGCGCCACGGCACGCAGATCGTCCAATTGCTCTGTGACACCGTCGAAATCCTTGCCGTTGGAGAAGTACCAGTCGGCGAAACGTCCGCCGTTGCGGCGAGCCGCGGTGGAGTTACCGCCTTGGAACAGTTCGGGATTCGGCCGCTCGGGGGTGTTCAGCGGTTTGGGCTTGAGCGTGAAATCGCGAATCCGGTAGAAGTCGCCGCCGTACTCGACCGCGTCCTCGGTCCAGATCTTGCGAATCACCTCGAGGAATTCCGCACTGCGCCGGTACCGTTCGTCGTGTTCGAGCCACGGCTCGCCCAGCGCCTTGAACTCCCCGGCGAACCAGCCCGAGACCACGTTGATCGCGAATCGCCCGTTGGACAGATGATCCGCGGTGGCCCCGAATTTCGCGAGCACCGCGGGATGCCACAGTCCCGGATGTATCGCGGCGATGACCTTGAGCCGTTCGGTCGCCCCGAGCAGCGCCAGACTGAACGAGGTCGACTCGTGCTGGTACTCCGCACCATAGGAGGCGGTGTAGCGCACCTGGGACAGCGCGTATTCGAAGCCGTTGTTCTCCGCGGTGCGGGCCAGCTTCTTGTTGTATTCGAAATCCCACGATGTGCGCTGCTCGATGTCACTGGTGACCAAGCCGCCACTGACATTGGGCACCCAGTAGGCGAATCGAGTCTGCTCGGCGATCTTTTCGGTACTCACTCCTGCTCCCAGTGGTGTCGGCCGGATCCCGCGCCCTCGTGGACCGGGCACCTCATGTGCCCTTCACTTCAGCATCACGGTGTGCCCGGCACGAGGGTTTGAATCTGGCTGTGTTCAATTGCCTCCGCTCCGCTCCGGCGGGCCGCGGCCCCCAAGGGCCGATTCTTCCCTCCCTCCGCTCCCCCGCTTCGCTCCTCCGCTCCGGTCAGTCCAGAATCGACCCGGGCCGCGGCCTCGGTGTCGGCGTTGTCCAGGGTGGGTGGAACAGGGTGACCAGTGGTGTTCTGGCGCAGGTCATTCGGTGTTGCGAAGTGGGATGTGGTCCGCGCTAGACCTGGGCCGCCGCGCTGTACTTGGAACGCTCGAAGCGGCCCGCCGGGGCGAATTCGGCCAGCACCTCGTCAGCCTTGACGCCGGTGACCTGCTCGATGTAAGCGTCCGCCGCCTCCACCGTCTCGATGCCGAGGAACGGCTGCGGGCGATGCAGCAGCGAGACCAGCGCGGAGGCGAACTTCTTGTTCACCGCGGCGGCCGGGAAGAACCGGTTGGCGATGTCGCCCAGTTCCGGGTCGCTCAGGAACAGCCTGGTCACGTGGCTCGCCGCATCGGATCGGAAGTTCAGGAAGTCCTCGTACCGCGCCTCGATCCAGGCTCGATCGAATTCGCCCTCATGTGCCGCCGCGGCCGCGACCAGGCGTTGCGCCTGAACCAGTCCGCTCTGCGCACCCTGTCCGGCGATCGGGTCGTAGGCCACCGCGGTATCGCCGAGCGCGGCCACCAGATGGCCGTTCTCGGTCGTCCCGACGCCCTTGCGCACCACCGGCCGCACGGCGCCCTTGAGCCAGGAGTGCGGATCCTCCTCGATCACCCGAGTGGACAGCACCTCGGGCAGATCCCAGTCGATGTAGTCGCGGTAGAGCTCCTTGACGATCTGGTGTGCCGAGGCCGCGGAATCGGCAGCGGAGAAACGCTTGTCCCAGTCGCTGCCGGGACGGGCCCACCCCAGGAAGACCCACGACAGACCCGCATCCTTGTGCAGATACGGTCCCCACCAGGCCTCACCCTGCTCGGCGAAGATCGAGAACAGGCTGTGCGCACCGCCGGCCTCGCTCCGGTGCGCGAAAACCTCTGGGCCGGTGCCCAATCCGGTGAGAGTGACGGTCAGGACCTTGCGCTGCGGCTCGGAGTACACGGTGCGATCGGTGTCGACCTCGAACAGATCCGACAGGCCGCCGCGACCGGTCGCGACGAGGGTCAGGTCATTGGCGGCGGCGATCTCGTCCAACTTCTGCGGCGTCACCTGCTCGACCACGAATCGGCCACCGCGCTCCCGGAACGCGGTCAGCCGCTCGTCCGCCTTGAGGCGGGTATCCACCGCGAGACCGACGAATCCGTCGAAATCCCCGTCGAATCCGATCAATTCGGCATTCTCCGGCCCAGCGATACGCACGCTGAGCCCCGTGTGGTTGGCGGCGCGGTCGGCATAGGTTTCCTGGCCGAGCGCGGCCTCGGCCGCCTGAGCCTCACCGAAGCCGAGGGCGGTGCCGGTGGCGGGCACATCGTCGCGCAGGCTCTGCTGATCGCGATCGCTGTAGATGGTGACCTGGAAACCCGCGTCCAATAGGCCCAGGGCGGCGGTAGCACCGGTCTGCCCGGCACCGATGATTGCGGCTGTGCGAGACGAATTCTGCTGAGTCATAAGGAAATTCTGCAATCGAGCGGGATCGCCGTAGAGTGTTGCAATCACCCAGAACCAATCTGTGGAACCGGTTTCCTTTATTCGCGGTCACAACGAAAAGGGCCCGAATTGCAAAATTGATAATTTCACAATTCGGGCCCGGTTCAGGACTGCGTGGCGGTCGTGAGATCCGGACGACGCACCGATGCGGGATACGCCGTGGACCCGGAGCCGTCCAGGCGATAACGCGCCCCGCGATGTTCCGGCGGCAACCGGTCACCCGCGCCGAACAGCGCATTGCGCAACGTCCCCGGCACATACTCCGCCGGATAGGCACCGCGCTCGGTCAATACCGGAATCACATGTTGCACAACGTCTTCGAAGCTTCCGGGCGTGATCGCATAGGCCAGGTTGAACCCGTCGACGTCGGTCTGCGAGACCCACTCCTGCAACCGGTCGGCCACCGACTCACCCGAGCCGACGAAGACCGGACCCATCCCGCCGATACCGCCCCAGCGCGCGATATCGCGCACCGTCCATTCCCGGCCGTCGTCGTCGAACTCCTGGAACGCCGACACCGCGGACTGAATGGCATTGCTGTGCACCTGGCCGATCGGGTCGTCCAGATCGTATTCGGACAGATCGATACCCATCCATCCGGACATGAACACCAACCCGCCCTCGACGCTGGCGTACTCCAGATATTCCCGGTGCTTGCGTTCGGCGGCCTCGTCGGTGGCATCGGTGATGATCGTGGCCAGCGCGTAGATCCGCGCCGAATACGGATCACGCCCCGCTTCCCGCAATGCTTCCCGGATCCGCGAGACGGTCTGTCCCAGAACGCGTTTCGACGGCGCGGCGACGAAGATCGCCTCCGCGTTCTCCGCGGCGAACCGGGTGCCGCGAACCGAGGCCCCGGCCTGGTAGATCACCGGCGTCCGCTGGGGCGAGGGTTCGGACAGGTGAATGCCCGGGACGGTGTAATGCGTGCCGTAATGCCCGATGTGGTGCACCTTGTCGGGATTCACGTAGATCCCGGCGTCGGCGTCACGCACCACCGCGTCCTCCTCCCAGGAGCCCTCCCACAGCTTGTAGAGCACTTCGAGGTATTCATCGGCCCGGTCGTAGCGATCGTCGTGATCGAGCTGATCCGCCTCGCCGAAATTCCTTGCGGCCGAAGGGAGATAGCCGGTCACCACGTTCCAGCCGAGGCGTCCGCCGGTCAGGTGATCCAGTGTGGACAGTCGCCGGGCGAACGGATACGGATGTTCGAATCCGGTCCCGGTCGTGATGCCGAAGCCGAGATGCGTTGTGACAGCGGCCATCGCGGAGACCAGCAACAGCGGGTCGGACAGCGGAATCTGCGCGCCCTGGCGCAGCGCGGCGGTGTCGTCACCGCCGTACACGTCGTAGGTGCCCAGGACGTCGGCGATGAAGATCCCGTCGAACCGCCCGCGCTCCAACAGTTTCGCGAGTTCGGTCCAATAGCTCAGCTCGTTGTACCGGTGCGACTGGTCCTTCGGATGCCGCCACAGCCCCGGGGATTGGTGCGCGACGCAATTCATATCGAAGGCGTTGAACCGAATCCGCCGGGTCATTTCGCGGCTTCCCGCGTCCCGCGCGCGCCCGCACTCCAGGCGAAAGGCAGCGCGCTGCCGTTGAGCAGGTGGTCGCCGATGGCGCGGGCCTTCTGGATCGCCGGGTTGTGCACCGAGATGGTCCGCGCGTTGCGCCAGTGCCGATCCAGCCGCAGCCGTTCGGACACGATCGAGGCACCACCGACCTCGAACAGTTTGGTGGTGGCCGCCAGCACGATGTCGATCACGCCCAGCTGCGCCTGCGCGGCCGCGAGTTCCAGCGCCACCAGCGCGTTCTCATCGCTCGCACCCGAATCCAGCACCCCGTCCAGGAGGTCGGCGACGGCCAGTACGGTGGCCCGCGCGGTGAACGCCGCCGCCGAGAGCTGACCGATCACCTGCTGCACCAGCGGATCCTCGCGCGGCAGATCCGCGGCGGCGTGGGTATAGGTGCGCGTGCGCTCGGCCACCCAGGTACGCACGTCGAGTTCGGCGCGCTGGGCGATCCCCGCGAGAACGGCCAGCTGCACCAGCTGTAGATAGGCGGTGGCGTAGGTGGCCCCGGGCCCGCCGTACCCCGGCCCCAGAATCCGGTCCTCGGCAACGGCAACGTTCTCGAATTCGGTTGTGCCGCTCGCAGTCAGCCGCTGTCCGAAACCGTCCCAGTCGTCGTGCTGGCGGACGCCCTCGACATCGGCGTCGACCAGCACCGACACCCGCTCGCCGTCCTTGTCCGCGGCGACCAGGATGTGATCGGCGTACAGCGACCCCGTGCTGTAGTACTTGACGCCGTTCAGCCGCCAGCCCGACCCGTCCGCGGTCAGTGTGGTCCGGTACCGATCCACCGCGCCCACCCCCGGTTCGGTGATCGCATTGCCGACCAGTGTCCCATCCGCCACCGCCCGCAACCACTGCTCACTCGCCGGGGACGGCTGGGCCAGCAGCTGATCCTCGACGAACGAGAAATGCACCCGAAGTGCTTGCGGCAGATTGGATTCCGCAGCGGCCAGATCGATCAGCAAGCCGAACAGCTGGCGCGCGCTCGCACCGTAGCCGCCGAATTCGACGGGCACCCGCAGCGCGCCGAACTTCGCCTCGCGCAACCAGCCCACCTCCTCGTACGGCAGTCGACGGTCGATCTCGCGCTGCAACGCTCCGGCGGCGATCCGCTCGAAGATGGGCGCGAAGATCTCGGTGAGCTCGCTGTCGGTGGTGGTGCGAGAGGCGGTGGAGGTCATATCCGAACGATCACCCGAACGCGGATCTCGCTCACGGTTTACACGCAGCGGGATCGAAAAGCCGCTGACGCCGCAGGGCCCCGCCCGGATTCCGGACGGGGCCCTGCGGATTCGAGACTACTTGCTCTTGGACGGGGTGAACGGCTCGTTGATCGTGGTGAAGTACTGCACCGCGGCCGCGATCGCGACCGGGGCGGTCACCAGCAGCTGGCCCGCGAGGGTGCCCAGCGCGCCGACGGCGATGATGCCGCCGAGGCAGCCGATCACGGCAGCCGGGACGAACGCACCGAACAGGCCGATGATCGCCGCGGAGGACACGGTGGCGCCCGCGATGCCGCCGAGCACACAGCCCACGGCCCCGCCGGACAGGCCGCCGACCAGGGTGCCGATGGTGGCGCCGGTGGCGATGGTGTCCTTCATGCGGTTCCAGGCCGCCTGCTCACGGTCGTACGGGGTCTTCCACGGCGCGGTGTCCTGATACGGCAGTGCCACCGGCTTGTAGACCGCGTGCCGCATATCGAACTGCGGGGTCAACGTCGCGGTGCGGTCTGCGATGTTGGCCGCGATCGGGAACTCGAAATCATCGACCCGGAACTTCAAAACCGTTCCGTCCAGGGTCTTTCCGTTGGCGGCCTTGATCTTGAACACGCCGTTCTCGACATCCATCGAGCCGGCGTCGGTCTTGACGATCGTGGCGGTCGGAGTGGTCCACGCCTTGTAGTTGACTGCCTCCGGCGCACTCTGCGGAGTGGCGTCGGCAGCCCCGGCGGTCACGCCGAGAGCGGTTGTCACGAGAGCCGCGACCACCGCGAACTTTGTGAGCTTCACTTTTTTGCTTCCCTCATCATCAAGCAACAGGACTGGGGCGCGCTAACGCGCCCGCTTCCGGCGAATCCACCCGTTACGGATTTCCGAGCTGCCCACTACGGATTTCCGAGCTGTCCACGCACAGGTCGACTCGGGATCCGCTCCCGCCCAGGTCTGCATTCCCCGGGCGGGGCGGTGTCCCCCCGGTGCGGAGGCACCGGGTCAGATCCACCTATCGGGTCGTCGCGCTCGACGGCGACTCGATAACGGCGGACGTTACTTTGCGGGAGTGAACGGGGCGTTGATGGTGGTGAAATACTGAACGGCCGCGATAATCGCCGACGGAGCGGTCACCAGCAACTGTCCCGCGAGGGTGCCCAGTGCGCCGACCGCGATGATGCCGCCGAAGCAGCCGATCACCGCCGCGGGCACGAATGCGCCGAACAGGCCCACGATCGTCGCCGCCGCGACAGTCGCACCGGCGATACCGCCCAGCAGGCAACCCACGGCTCCACCGGTCAGACCGCCGACCAGGGTGCCGATGGTGGCACCGGCACTGATAGTGCTGGTCAACCGGTTCCACGCCGCCAGCTCACGGTCGTACGGGGTCTTCCACGGGGCGACGTTCTGATACGGCAGATCCACCGGCTTGTAGACCGCGTGTGCCAGATCGAACTGCGGAGTCAGCGTCGCGGTCCGCCCGGCGATGTTCGCGGCGATCGGAAAGACGAAGTCGTCCACCCGGAAGGACAACTGGGTTCCGGCCAGGGTCTTGCCATTGGCAGCCTTGATCCTGAATACCCCGTCACGCGCGTCCAGCGAACCGGCATCGGTGGAGATGATCGTCGAAGTCTTGGTGGTGGTCGCCTTGTAGTCGACGACGCCGTCGGATCCGGTCGGTGTGGCGTCCGCCACACCGATCGAAAGACCCAGCGCCGTGGTGACCAGAGCTGCGACCACCGCAGCTTTGTTCAGTTTCACGGTATTTTCCCTCATCATTGAATCGTGACGCCGTCTGCAGTAACCACACAGCGTGGTTCGGCGCCACGAAGATCGGCGAACTTCGCCGAGGTCAGCCGATCGATTATCGCTAATCGACGGCCGACGGCAAGCGTATAGCAACGAGGTGCGCCGCGACCAGATTATGAAACAACCAGATTTGAATCGGTGACTCGTGGGCCCGGCATGGGCAACATCGGATGTTGGCTCGCCGACCGTTCGGCGCCGCCCGCCCGCGTCCGCCACGACCGCACGAGTACCGCGTTGCCTTCTGAAAGGGACGAGCTCGAATGAGCCTGAATTTCCATTGGTTCCTGCCCACCTACGGCGATTCCCGCAACCTGGTCGCGGGCGGCCACGGCACCGCGATGTCGGGCGATCGGCCCGCTTCGCTGCGCTATCTGAACCAGATCGCCGGGGCGGCCGAGGAGAACGGCTTCGAGGGGGTGCTCACCCCGACCGGGGCGTGGTGCGAGGACGCCTGGCTCACCACGGCCATGCTGGTGGAGACCACCGAGACGCTGAAATTCCTGGTCGCCTTCCGTCCCGGCGTGGTCAGCCCGACCCTCGCCGCGCAGATGGCCGGAACCTTCCAGCGGCATTCGCGCGGGCGGCTGCTGCTGAACGTCGTCACCGGCGGCGAGCCGCACGAACAGCAGGCCTACGGGGACTTCCTGGACAAGGAGCAGCGCTACGAGCGCACCGGGGAATTCCTGCACATCGTGCGCGAGCTCTGGGGCGCGCGGGAGCCGATCAGTTTCGAGGGCAAGCATCTTCAGGTCCGCAACGCGCTGCTGAACAACCATCCGGACCCGATCCCGCCGGTGTTCTTCGGCGGCTCGTCGGCGCCCGCGGGCCCGGTCGCCGCGCAGTACGCGGACACCTATCTGACCTGGGGTGAGCCGCTGTTCGCGGTGAGCAAGAAGCTGGAGTGGATCCGTCGTCTGGCGGTGGACCAAGGCCGCAAGCTCGACTACGGCCTGCGCATTCACGTCATCTCCCGGGACACCTCCGAACAGGCGTGGGCCGAGGCGGACCGGTTGCTCGAGGCGGTCGATCCCGCGGATATCGAACGCGTGCAAACGAATCTGGCGCAGAGCGAGTCCGAGGGGCAGCGCCGGATGCTGGAATTGCACGGCGGGTCCACCGACCGGCTGGAGATCGCGCCGAATCTGTGGGCCGGCGTCGGCCTGGTGCGCGGCGGGGCCGGTACGGCGCTGGTCGGATCGCACGAGGAGGTCGCAGAGCGGCTGATCGAATATTCGCGCCTGGGGATCTCGCAGTTCATCCTCTCGGGTTATCCCCATGTGGAGGAGGCGTACTGGTTCGGTGAGGGAGTCCTGCCGATTCTGGAGCGTCGCGGTCTGTGGAAGCACCCCACGCGGCGAGTGCGCCACGTGGCGACCACACCGTTCGCCACGGCGGCGGCGAGCAGCAGCTGAGTCCTGCACAGCTGCCGCGGCGGCGGCCGTCCCATCCGGGCGGCCGCCGCTGTCGTATCCGCGGCTCGCGATATGGACGGGGTCACGACACGATACCCCGCATTCGATGCCATTCTCAGAATTGGGAATATTCGAATCCGGCAGCGTGCCGATAAAGAGCTTCCGCGGGCGATAAATAATGTTTGCTCGATCACAAGAATTCACTGCCCACGGAACTGGAATTTCCCATTTCTACCACTCGCGACACATCGCTGACACACTAAAGTTACTGTTGTGCAACAGGATTGAACGAGGTCCGCACAGGCGGCCCAACTTCCGAAACATCAAAATTTTACTGTGCGCGGAGTCTCTCTGGGATTCGAAGCACGTTGCTCAGCACAGGAGAACCGGACTACCGTGAACGCGGCACTGGTCGCCGCCGCTCATTGCCACGAACCATTGAAATGAACACGCATCACACCATTCACGAGATGGCATATCGGAGAACAAGATCACGATATACGCGGTGCGGAAAATTACGACTGGAACAATGACCTCTTCGACACCCTGGCATGTTCACGACGACTCGGAAAACCTCCCCGCGCCGCCGACCCGACACACTACCCTTGTGACACAAGGCATTTCGACCGCACGCGCCGACAAGGGCTATGTGGCCGCGGCCGTCGCGGCGGCCCTGGCCGTCATCCTGATGTTCCAGCCGTGGCTGACCGCATCGGGCCCGAACGGTCGGCTGCGTTCCGATGCGTTCGGCCGAATCGACGGCGCGACAAGGAGTTTCGATGACTGGCTCACCGACGGCTACAGCCAGCCGAACATCAGCGGCGTCTGGGCGGTTCTGGCCGCCCTCGCCGCGGTGGTCACCATCAGCGCAGTCCTGATGTACCTGCGCATCCGCACCGCAGCCCTGTCCTACCTGGTACTCGGTTCCGCCCTGGCCACCGCCATGTTCATCCTCGCCGACCTGCTCTACCTCAGCGGCAAGGCCCCCGAACTGCGCACGATCGTCCAGAGCAACCACGGCGACGGCTTCGGCAACCTGCTCGGCCTGTTCCTCGGCGACGACACCGCCCGTCACAGCACCCACCAGGTAGCCACCGCGGGCCTGGACCCCGCCGGAATGCTCTGCGGCGCAGCCACATTCGGCGGCGCGGTAACCGCCATCGCCGCGGGCCTCCGCAAGCACACCTGGTACACGCTGCGGCCGGTTCCCGTGCGGCAGCGAGTGAACGCCCTGCCCCCACACGACGTCCGCGACCAACGAACCGTCATCACGGTCGCCTGAACTCAGCACTGCGCACAGAGCCTGGCAGCAGACCGCGACCACCTCATCGATCCAGGGCGATCACGCTTTCTTCTTCGCGGCCGCCTTCTGTTCCTTCTTGAACGCCCTGACCTCGAGCAACGTCTCCCCGTCCACGATGTCGGCCGCCGAACGCCGCGAATTCTGCTCCGAATACGCTCCGGCGGCCTTCTCCCAGCCGTTGGGCCGCACCCCGAGCTGCTTACCCAGCAGCGCCAGGAAGATCCGCGCCTTCTGATCCCCGTACCCGGGCAGATCCTTCAACCGCCGCAGCACCTCCGCACCGTCCGGATCGTCCTGGGTCCAGATCCGCTCGGTGTGCCCGTCGTAATTCTCGATCACGTATCGAGCCAGTTCCTGCGCCCGCCGCGCCATCGACCGCCCGTACCGGTGAATCGCCGGCGGCGTGGCCGCCAGCTCCTCGAACTCAGCCGGATCCGCCTCGGCGATCTTGAGGATATCGAACCCGCCCATCCGCTCAGCGAGCTTGCGCGGCCCGCGAAACGCGTGTTCGAGGGGATACTGCTGATCCAGCATCATCCCCACCAACAGCGCGAACGGGTCCGACGACAGAAGCTGATCCGCTTCGGGATCCTGGGCGAGACACAGCTGATGGGCCATCAGGCCATTATGACGCCCGGCGAATCGAAACCGGCGAGTAGCCGGATGCGCCGCGTAGGCTCGGCGCATGCCTGACACTCTGGTGGTACCCCCCACAGTGGACAAGGCGCCGAAAGACAGAACGGCAAGTTATATGGCGCCCACACACAGCACCACGAATCCTGCCCGCCGACCGGATCGCTTCGACCGCGAGGGGCACGATCAACTCATCGACGTCCGCGATCTACAGGCGGCCCTGCCCGGTATCGCGCGGCTGCGGTCCTGGGCCCATGAGGCCCTGGCCCTGCGGCCCGGCGAGAGCGCGGTCGACATCGGTTCCGGCACCGGTTCGGAGGTCCTCACCTTCGCCGATGCGGTCGGCCCGAACGGCAACGCCGTCGGCGTGGAACCCGATCCGAACCTGCTCGCCGTCGCGGAACGCAATGCCGCCGAGGCACGTTCGGCCGCGCGGTTCGTCACCGGCGACGCCTACGGCCTGCCCTTCGGCGCGGGATCGTTCGACGCGGCGCTGTGCGAGCGCGTCTTCCAGCATCTGACCGCACCCGTGCGCGCGACCGCCGAGATAGCCCGCGTGCTGCGGCCCGGCGGCCGGGTGGTGGTGACCGACAGCGATTGGGGCACCGCGATCGTGCATCCGGGCGACCGGAAAGTGGTGCACGAGGTGATCGAGACGCTGATCGGCAACACCACCAACCCGTTCGCCGGACGTCGCCTGCACGGACAGTTGCAGCAGGCCGGGCTGATCGTCGACGAGGTCGGCTCGCACGCGCTGGTTCAGGACGCCGGGATCGGCGCGGGTGCGCTGGTCGCCCGGATCTCCGCGATGGCCGTCGCCCGCGGCGCGATCACCGAGCAGCAGCGGGACACCTTGCTCGACGATCTGCGGGCGGGCGCGGAATCCGGCGACATCCACCTGTCGGTGACCATGTTCGCGGTACTGGCCCACAAACCCGCATAAGCGCAACACTTTTCGAATGAAGAACGGGCCGCCCGCGCCGGGCGGCCCGTTCGTCGTTCCGATCTACTTGTCGAGCAGCTTCTCGGTGGCCGCGAGCAGCACGCAGGTGGCCAGGCCGTCCATCGCCTTCTCCAGATCACCCAGCGGCGGGAAACTCGGCGCGATGCGAATGTTCTTGTCGTCCGGGTCTTTTCCGTACGGGAAGGCCGCGCCCGCGGGGGTGAGCGCGATTCCGGCGGCCTTCGCCAGCGCGACGACCCGCGCGGCGGTGCCCTCGAACACGTCGAGGCTGATGAAGTAGCCGCCCTTGGGCTCGGTCCACGACGCGATCTTCGACGCGCCCAGGCGATCCTCCAGAATCCGAAGCACCAGTGCGAATTTCGGCTCCAGGATCGCGCGATGCTTCTGCATGTGCGCGCGCACGCCGTCGGCGTCGCCGAAGAATTTCACGTGCCGCAGCTGGTTGATCTTGTCCGGGCCGATGCTCTTCTTGATGGCATGTTTCAGATACCAGTCCAGATTGGCGGTCGAGCCGCCCAGGAAGCTCACGCCGCTACCGGCGAAGGTGATCTTCGAGGTGGAGGCGAATACGTAGGGGCGGTTGGGATTTCCGGCCGCGGCAGCCAGTCCGAGCACATCCAGCGAGGGTGCGGTGGTATCGGTCAGCGGATGCACCGCGTAGGCGTTGTCCCAGAACAACCGGAAGTCCGCTGCCGCGGCGGGCATCGAAACCAGTTCCCGGACAACCTCTTCGGTGAAGGTGACGCCGGTCGGGTTGGCGTAGTTCGGCACCGCCCACATACCCTTGATCTGCGGATCCGCGGCCACCAACTCGGCGATGGCGTGCACGTCCGGGCCCTCGGGGCCGATCGCGATCGGGATCATCTCCACGCCGAGCGCCTGCGACATCGCGAAGTGCCGGTCGTACCCCGGGCTCGGGCACAGGAACTTGACCACCGGCTCGTCCACCCAGCGGCGCGGCGAATCGACGGTGCCGTACAGCAGGCCGAAGGTGAGCACATCGTGCATCAGCTCGAGGCTGGAGTTGTTCCCGGCCAGCAGATTGGCCACCGGAATGCCCAGCAGCTCGCCGAAGATCGCACGCAACTCCGGAAGCCCTTGCTGGCCACCGTAATTGCGCAGGTCGGTACCGGCGGCATCGTGAAATTCGGTGCCGGGCAGGGTGAGCAGGTCCAGCGACAGGTCGAGCTGCTCGGGCGAGGGCTTACCGCGGGTGAGATCCAGTGTCAGCTTCTCGGTTTCGAGCTTCGCGTAGTTCGCGGTCTGCGTCTCGTGTTCGGACACGAGTTCCGCATGGCTCATCAAACCGATCTGCGTTTGCCGGGGCATCACTCAACAGCCTTTCCAAGCAGCGTGGGGATCTTGTTCGGACGCGGCCCGCGCCGGTCCAGCCGTCCACGTTACTCGGAATTGACACCGAGAGTGCGGCATATTTGCGCCCCGCGGGACCGGACCGGTGAGTAATAAGGGGACCCCGCGCACCCGGCAGAGCCCGTTGACCCTTGCTGCCTTCCGGCCCTGGGGGAGTTCACAGGATGCGCGCCGCGCGGGATCCGTCGGCCAGTGTAGCGGTCCGCCGCCGCCCGGCGCACATGCGCCCCGTCGAACCGGTGCACACGCCCCGTCAAACGCGGGAGACGCGGGGGCAGTGGACTCGCTACGATCTGTCCGACATTCCGAGGGGGCTTCGGCTACCGCATCCGGAGGGAAGGAAGACATGACGGACAACACCCCGCCGCAGGACGAGCCGCCCAACGACTCCAACCAATGGTGGTCCACGCCGGCCAGCTCCGGTTCGAGCACGCCGCTCACCGGCACCGACCCGACCATCATGGGCGGCAGCCAGGGCTACGGCGCCTCGGGGTACAGCCAGCAGCCGTACTCGCCGCAGCAGTTCAACCCGCAGCCCTACGGCCAGTCGGCGCCGCAGCCGACCGCGATCCCGCAACCACCCTCGCAACCGACGCCGCAGCCGCAGATGGGGTACACCGGCCAGCAGCAACAGATGGGGTACACCGGGCAGCAGCCGCAGTTCACCGGCGGTTATCCGCAGCAGCCGGCCTTCGCGCCGCGGCCGCCGCAGAAGAGCAATGCCGCACTGTGGGTCATCGGCGGTGTGGTCGGCCTGGTCGTCGTCATCGGGGTCGTCATCGGCATCGTGGCCGTGGCCGGCGGCGACGACAGCTCCAGCTCGGTCCTGGGCAAGAACAAGATCGACGGCGACTACAGCATGTCCAGCGTCACCAACGCGTGCAGCCTGGTCGACCTGACCGTGCTGAGCAAGTGGGCGCCGACGGCCAAGCCCAACCCGACGCACACCGAGCGCGCACCCGACAGCAGCATCGGCGGCGGCTCGCTGGACTGCACCGGCTCCTACGAGGGCGCGGGCAAGTACAGCACCGACAGCTCCCAGCTGTCCCTGGACGTCGAATTCCAGAGCAAGTACGGCTCGCCCGACTACAACATGTGGAAGGACGAGGACACCAAGACCACCGGCAGCGGCCGCAGCTCCGGCGACATCACCGGCATCGGCCAGCATGCCTACTACGCCATCGAGGAACAGAACTACTCGAGCTTCACCGTGCTCAACTACACCTGCGCCACGACGGACTCCAACGTCTCGGCGAAGGTCGAGCTGCGCATCTACGCCGACAGCACACCCAGCAAGGAAGACGTCGGCACCACCTGCAAGGACCAGCTGAAAAAGGTCCTCACCGGCCTGCGCAAATGACCCCCCTGACCCCCTCCGACGGGCCGGTTTGGTGCCGCGAGGGGGTCAGCCGGTATATTGCTGACCGGAGGATTCGCCTAGTGGCCTATGGCGCTCGCCTGGAACGCGGGTTGGGTTAACGCCCTCAGGGGTTCAAATCCCCTATCCTCCGCCAGGGACTCCCTGGTCGGAAGCCGTACATCGGTCTCCGGCCGGGGAGTTTTCCAATACCCGGGTTTGTTGGATCTCCGGTGCGCTCGCAGATCTTGCGGTCGCCGACTGGTGAGGCCGCGCAGTGGACGCGCCCTCTAGCTTGTGCAAGTGGCGTGATGGCGTTCATCGCGGCGTGGAAGTCGTCCCGAAAACCCAGGACCGATGTCCTTCCTTGCAGGAAGCGCAGCGCAGCCTCCTCGACCCGTTGGTCGGCAGGCCGGTCCATCGCATGATCCTTTCATCATCTATCGCACCTGGCGTCGGCGACGCGGGCCGGGTGTAGCGGGGGCGTTCGCTGACCGACCACGGCCGCAGCTTGTCCTGCTGACATGGTTCGGTTCGTTCCGGCCAAGGGGAAGGCTCGACGGCGGTCGGCTACTTCCAATAACTGCATGCGACAAGGCCATTCACGCAGGTGTGGACCCAAGCGCCGTAACCGGGCGGCAGATCCACCGTGACGTCGTATACCCGGGTCCGGCCCGGCTGCGCTTCGGCGAGGTCGATTATCTGGGCGCAGACGTTCTTCTGGGCCGACAGGCACAATTGAGCTGTCGCCGGGCCGGAGTCGGGCGGAGCGACCAGCTCACCCTGCGCTCGAACGGATTTCGAGGTCCAGCACAACTTCACCGCGGTGAATGCCAGTGCCTCGGATGCTCGAGCCTCGACCCGGTAATCTCGGCACTTCGTGGTTCCCGATTTGTCGCGGAAAGCACTGGTGCAGAAGAAGATCAGTACGCCCACTACGAGGACCGCTGCGGCCCCGCCCACCAGGAGCCTGCGCGTCCGGGTCGGCAGCGAAAACCTATGCGGGGAGGTGGATCTCGCTTCCGGCCGAGCCGCAGCGCTTGCGGCGTCCCACAATTCGAGTAATGGCTCGGGATCCACGCGGCAGGCACGCCCGATGCCGTGCACAGCCTGCCGCGGCGGGAACAGCTTGCCGTTGATGTAGCGCTCCAACGAGGCTCTGCTGTAGGGAATCTCGGCCGCCAACTTGGCGAAGCTCAGCCCGGACTCCTGTTTCACCCGTCCCAGCTCGGCGGCCAGCCGCTGCCCCGCATGCGATGCGAGCGCCCCTGCCGGTGGCCCCGCGGACTGTCCGGCGGAACTCGATTTTCGCGCGACCATACGACGCAACTTCCCCTGTCAGCCGATGGGGCACCCTTGCCGACGCCACCCAGCTTCCTGCCTCGAAGTCGATCGTCCCACACAAAAGCCCGGCGTCCCAGCGCATCTCACGACATCCCACAGCGTCTCACGGGAGGTGAGAGCCCTTTTCCGGCCCGGCTCGCGCACCCCAGGCTCGATAGCGACCGACTTGGTCGTCACCGAAAGGAACTGGGAAATGCATGCATTTAAACGAACCATCGTCACCGCGGCCGCACTCGCACTGGGCGGTGGACTCGCCTTCGCACCGATGGCCTCGGCCACACCGACTCCCGCACACACCAGCATCAACGATTGCCCCTCCGGCTACATGTGCCTGTGGACCGGTCACGATTTCACCGGCCGGATGATGCAGTACCAAGACACCGGCCGCTGGCAGGACCTGCCCGCGCAGGCGTTCTCCTACTTCGACAACCGCGGCGACGACGCGGCCGTCTCCCCGGTCAGCAACCACACCTCCGGGAAAATCTGCGTCGACGGCGGTTCCCGAAACACCTACGACCACAACGGAGTAAAGGCGGTGTACCTCGCCCACACCGGCAGCAACTGCTGATCCGAACTGCGTTCGCGCGGTGGCCGCACCACCCAGGAGCCCGCCCCGCCCCGTCGACCGGGCGCGTGGAGGCGCGGATTTCGCTGGTGCGGCCAACCGCGTCCCCTCACCCGGGCCAACGGTTACACCCCGTGCCGCCTTCTTCGGTCGCCACCGTGACTACGGCGCGAATGTGGACGGTGACCTCCACGTATTACGGACTGCCATTGTTGACATCGACGTGGCGTGGCTCACCGAGATCGATGTGGTAGCCGGAAACCCCGGCGCGCTCACCTTCCGCAAGCGCATCCCGCCACCAGTCCTGCGCCGCTGTCGGTTCCTGCCACACGTGTGGGGACAATCTGCAATGTCCTTCGATCGGTGAAAGGTTCAGCCTCGCGCCGCGCCCTCCGGCCACACGACCTCCACCGGCAGACCGCGCTCCCGCGCCAACGCGACGACACTGCCCGTGCCGCTACGCTCGCCGGCCTGCCCGTCCCATACCGCGATCAACCGATCGCAGGACTCGACCAGTGCCTCGTTCGCGGCCCCGTACGCGTCAGCACCGGCGTCGTCGAAGTCCATCACCCGAACGCTCTCCGCTCGCTTCAGCAGTTCATCGAACAGCGGCGCATGGTCGGGCTTCACCTTCCGCTCCCGGTAGTTCCGCGAGGGCAGCACCACCTCCAACCGGCCACCTGCATCGAGCACGGCCTGGGCGAACACCGAATCAGCCCCTCGCGCAATGCAACTCACACCGACTACCTCATCGGTGTCGCCCGTCGCGGTGATTTTGCGAGCGATCTCCGCGTACACCAGCGGCATTGTGTCCGCGGTCAGGTTCATGTGACCGGTCACGCCGATTCGCACGGCTCGACTCCCTCCACGTCGTCGCGGCAACCATCGGTCGGATCCCATCACACAATCCCGACATCACTCACCTACGCCAGCTGCACGGCCCGGTCGTAGACCTTCAGGAGCTTCTTGCGTATTGGTCAGACCGTGACGCCGAGCCGTGTAGCGAGCGCGCGAGATTCACGCGCGATGAGCTTGCCTCCGTGTATCACCAACTCCGAGGCCAGGTTCCGGCTCAGCGGGTGGCAACGCATCGATTCCTCGGAGATCGCGGTGGCCGTTCTCAGCGCTCCTAGAGCGCCGGTCCAATCCTTCTGCTGCTCATAGGCTCTCGACAATTCGAGCCACAGCCGCGCACGCCTGTCGACGCTGGGCACCGAGTCCGGGTCGACGACACTGGCCGCCTCGAGCGCACTCCCCGACTTGCGCAGTTCGACTTGCACACTCACCGCGCTGATCTCGGTATTCGGCAGCCCGAACAGCGTCCACGGGTGCGCGGTCCCGGTCGGTAGCCCGCGGGCTATACCCAAGGCCTGATCGATCGACCGCAGTGCGTCGCCTTCACGACCGAGCCGTCCGGCGGTGATTGCGCTGTGCAGCTGGCATGAGCCCCATAGGGCACGAGCATTCGCGCTGTCGTCGAGCCGCGGTTCGAGCAATGTCACCGCATCCTGTGCCAAGCGGTAGGCGTCCTCCTCACGGCCGGTGGAGCGCCATACGTTGCCCAACACCCAGGAGGCCGCCGCAAGTGAGACCGGATCGTCGGCCACCTCGGCAGCGCCCATCGCACGATCGGCGGCGAGCCACAGCAAGGGCGAGTCGGCAACCCATGCGAGCACTTGCTCGGATAGCACGTACGCACCTACGAGCGCGGCGGCTGCGGTGCGCCGATGCTGTCCCTCCGCCCTTCGCATAGCGCGACGCCCGTCGGTGATGAGCGACGGCAACATCGCACCGGCGTCTGTGCGTGGGTTCGCCGACTCGTGCCAAATACGCCATGCACGCTCGACACGGGCCTGCAGTTCGTCACCGTCGACCAGCGGTGCGCTACCAACCAGATCGACGCCTTCGATGGCCTCACGTATGGCGGGTACGACAGGATGCCCCGCCCGCCTGGCCACTCCGACCAAAAGTTCGTGCTCCCCTGTGATCTCGGTGAGGTCGCGCACGCCGAGCACCTGAGCAAGTTGCAGCAGCATGTCGAGCGGAGGCGGGTTCTGCAGACGCCCCTTTTCGACATCTCGCAGCCAATCCTCCGAGCGGCCTACGAGACCGGCGACGACAGCACGCGATTTACCCGTGCGTGTGCGAATGATCTGAATGCGCTCGCCGATAGTCCGCCCGGCGAGGTCGCTCGAATTCGGCTGCGCCACAGCCATCACCTTCTCCGCGGTCGAGTCTCCCCGCGGTCCCCGGCCCGTCGACCGGGAGAGCTGAGCCTTCGCGAAGAGGTAGCACCAGGATACTGGCACACCAACGCAATTCGCCGGAATTCGTATGCGGGGAGAATCCCCCCATCTGTGGCGCTGGGGAAATTCCACCAGGCCGACCTGCGGTGCAGTCGGAGGCTGTTGCCAGCGCCGCCGCCGGGTGGGAGGCAACCTCGGCGGCGGTGCTTTCCAACATCAACCGGAAGGCATCACCCGCATGGAGAACAGCACAGCTGCACGGCGCATCGCAATCACCCTCCTGCGCATAGCGATTCGCGGCGGGAACGACATCCGCAATATGCGCGAGCTCGGCGCGTGTCTCGGCTATGCCGTCGCGGCCGAACTCGCCGCCCTGGGTTCGACCCACGAATGGCCACTCACCACGATCGTGCGCGCTCTGTCCACGAGGTTCGGCGCGACCGTGATCGTGCCGAACCTGCACCACCTCGACGGAATAGGCGCCACCGTGCGGTTGATCGCGCCGATTATTACCGTGGAGGACGATCGCGTGCTCGAACGCGCCCAGCATCGTCTCGTCGACACGTCGGCAGCGAAAGCATGACCGAGCCCGCAATGTTTTGGACGATCCTCATCGGCCTGACCGTCATCGGCTTCGGAGTGATCGTCGTGATGGTGATCCGCGATGTGCGCGAACCGCGCGCCGATCTTCCGCTAGAGCTGGCGCACACACCGCACCCGGCCACCGCTCGCATGTATCAGCCAGGCCGGCATCTGATCTGGACACACACTGCCCCACCGCGCCCGTTCACAGTAGAGCAGGCACACCAGGTGATGCGCCAGCACCTCGAATGCGCCCCGGCCCAGTGTGGCCGCAAGCGTGAGGCGCGCCGGACACTCACCGAGGCCGGAGTCATGAAACCGCGCACCAGGCAGCGCGTCCGGGCAGGCTCATGAGCCGCGTCGACGACGAGTGGTGCGACTGGTGCGGGGACGAGATCCCGGCGCAGACGCGCCGTAGCCAAGACGACCGTGTGTTCTGCGGCCACGAGTGCCTCGCCGAATATCGACAGCGCGGGGATCTCGCGCATGCCGTAGTCGAGCTGCCCGCGGAAAAGCTGGCGCAGCTGCAGGTCGAAGGGCCACGGGAGTGACGGCCGAACTGCCGCACCGCACGTCCGGCGCGACCCACATCCCTCACAGCCACCATCGAACCGCGGCACCATCCGCCGCGCTGCTGATCCGTGTCGCGCAGGGTCTCGATCAATGGGCCGAGCGTGACCGGAAAACCCAGGTGTCATCGAAAGCGGGTTAGCCCAAGGTAATTCAGGGAGGAACAAATGAAGATCGTCATCGCGGCGGCAATTGCCGCCGCCGCCCTCACGATTGGCGTGGCACCCGCGCACGCGAGCCCTGTCCGACAAGCGGACCATGTGAGCTGCTTCGCGCGGGCGCTGCCGCCGGTCAAGACCGCCTATGGTTCCGTGGCACCCATCGCCTACGGCTACACACTCCACTGCGACCCACATCCACCGGCGCTCATCGCTATCCGGATCAAGCTGTGGCGGTTCGACTTCAACAAGCTCGGAACCTACGTGCATACCTCGCATACGATTTTCAGCCCGAACTACGACCGGGACACCTATCTCTACGCCTCCTGCTCGAACACCTCGGTTCGGTACTCTTTCCACACCGAGGTGATCCTCGACGGGATCAACGGGAACGCGGGCGAGCACTCCGACAACTCGTCGTCCGAATTGATGACCTGCTGAACGGAAAAGGACAGACCATGATCCATTCCCAGCATCCGGCAGTAGCGGTCGCGCAGTCACGCGTTGCCGAACTCGATGACGGCTTCGGCACCGGTTTCGCGCCAACGGCGATCCGGGTCATAGATGACGCGGTGGCCGTCACCATGGACTCAACCAAGGCCCGATTCATCATCATCATGGAAGACATCGACGGGGAATGGTCTGCACCGTCGACGCTTGTCGGCACAACGCGTCCCGATGGACCGCGCGCCGAACGCACGCCTGACCATCTGCCGTTGAAACAGATGTCCCGCAAGCGCGTCCCGACCTTGCGGGCACCGGATCAATCATGGTTCGCGGTCGCCGGACTTGCCGCGCAGGACGCCGCGGAGGTCTCCATCGTCGTCGACGGGCACGAGTATCGGGAACCGATCGACGCGAACGGCACCGCGTTCGCCATCGTCAGGATTCGCGAAGGCCAGGAACCGACCGCGTTCGTGCACACTCGCGACGGACGCGCGGTGAAGGCGACGCACTGATGCCGTGGACGACAGGCCGGTACGCCGAGAGCGGCAAACCAGCGACGTTGCGGAGCCGCTTGTTCTGGCTGCGACACAACGTCGGCACATTCCTGCTGGAGGTGCGGGACGGACTGTCCGCGGACACTGGCTTCGGGCATTCGTTCCAACGCGAGTGGGGTGGATGGGCTGTGCGCCCGCGGCGCGGCTGGCGACGGATCCGCCGGGTGACGCCGCCCACCCACTACACGCGGCGCTACTCGGCCGACGAGCACGACGCCGCGCTCGATTGGATCCTCGAGCGGATGGGCCTGCCGCACTGACCTCGAGTGCCCCGCTCGCGATCAGGCGTTGTCCAATACGGCTCGCCGATGGCGATGTCTGCCCAGACACCGGCCACGGTCAGATCGACGCCGGTCCCGACCGCCACTGTGCCGACGGCGGTGTCCGCGGTCGGAATATCGAACGTTCGACAGGCACCAGCGTCGATTCAGCGGCGCAGGGCACTTACGGTTTCGGTGAGGGCGACGTTCAGAAGGTCCGCATAGACATCGATGTCCGGGATGACGGCCGGGTCGGCGTGGATCGAGACGGTCACCTTGTCGCCGAGGCCGTGGATGCCGTGGGTCAGGTGCATTACCGTGCCCAGGGCGGGGAATCCGGCGGTCCAGTGGGCCGGGGCGCCGCCGAAGGTCAGGTCGGCGGGGCCTCGGTTGACGCTGGAGATGACGGTGTGGCCGGACAGGGTGTCGGGGGAGAGGTCGAGGGGGTAGCCGGCGATGTCGCGGCGTAGTAGGGGGGCGGGGATGACCTCGGTTACCGCGTTGCGGGTGGTCATGAGGGGGTGGGTGGCGCGGGTTCGGCGGGCGGTGAGGGCGGTGGTGATGCGGTCGGCGCGGCGGTGTGGGTCCGGTTCGTCCACCGGCAGTTCGATGGCGAGGTCGACGTAGTTGTTGCGGGGGCGGCGACGCCGGGACGCGGATTTCGCGGGCTGCCGATCGGCCGCGGGTAGGGCCATGGAGACCTGCGCGCCGAGACGTACCCCCGGTTCGCCGCGTTCGGCCAGGTAGCGGGACAGGGCCTGGGCTATCGCCGACGCGGCCACCACGGTCACGGTTCGGCCCGGGACTCGCAGGTCCTCGCGGACGAGCATGCGGATCGCGTGGGCGCTCGGCGCGGGCGGATGATTGAGCAGTGTCGGCGGGAATTCCGTTGCAGGAGCATCGATCTCGCCTCGCGTAGTAAGCTCTTCGAGTCCCCGGCGCGCCCGCTCGGCGGCAAAACCACGAATTACCGTGCGGGCCAACGCAACCGGCATACCCAGGAGCGCCATTACCTCCACCGGCCGGAGCGATACGACCCGCCTGCGAATCACCTTGCGTGCCGAACCGATCGGCAGCGACACCGCCTTCAGCGGCCGAAGCGATGCGATGGCTTCACGAATCACCTTGCGCGCCAATTCGATCGGAACATCCAGCGGGATTGGCGCCGACTTCCGGAGCAATGCCGTGGACCTGCGCACAACCCCGCGCATCGACCTGATCGCATCCCTCATCTGCGCCACGCCACGCGAAAGCGGGGGCGGGTACGCATCCGGTTCGGTCGACGCATCACTCCACAACGCCCGCGCGATCTGCGCCGCCCGACGCCCATCGGCCAGCGCATGTGACAGCTGTAGGACCGCGACCAGCGCGGGTGCGGCGCAGCCGGGTGCATCGCGAACGCCGCGAAACAGGTACAGCCGCCACGGATGTTCATCTGCTCGGACACCGTGCGACAGCAGATCCTCAAGTGCCGCAATGACATTCGGCCAAGACGGATCGAGGAGGGCGGGTTCGGTGATCTGCTCGGCCGTGACGGTGCACCGCACCCATTCCGGATACGCGAATCGGTTCTCCCGCAGCCGCACGCACAGGTCGGGGATGCTCGCGGCGCGCGCGAGCACTTCGCCCCGCAGCCGCTCGGACGGATGTCCGGCATCGGTGAAGCAGTACAGCAGGAACAGATCGTTGACCGTCCGGCGGGACAGCCAGTGCCTCGTCGCATCCTGCGGTGCCAACGAACTCATCCGACGACGATATCCATCGCCGAAATCGTCCGAAAAACCCCATCGATCTCGGCACAGGTGAGTGCTACGCTCTGTAGTAGAAGATTACGGATCTCTCTCCCGGGCGGGGTGACTGCCATGGCGGTACGAGAAGGTTTCATCGGCCGAACGCTCGCCGGACAGGCCGATTCGGCGGATCAGCGATATCGGGCGGCCAATTTCGCGAAGCGTTCCATCAACAAGGTCTTTCCGACGCACTGGTCGTTCCTGCTCGGCGAGATCGCGCTCTACAGCTTCATCATTCTGCTGCTGTCCGGCGTCTATCTGACCTTGTTCTTCGACCCGTCGATGACCGAGGTGATCTATCACGGCGGCTACCAGCCACTGCGCGGCGTCTCCATGTCACGCGCCTACGAATCCGCGCTGAACATCAGCTTCGACGTGCGCGGCGGATTGTTCGTGCGACAGGTACATCATTGGGCCGCACTGCTTTTCACCGCCTCGATGATCGTGCACCTGTGCCGCATCTTCTTCACGGGCGCGTTCCGCAAACCGCGCGAGGCCAACTGGGTGATCGGCTCGGTGCTGTTGATCCTGGCCATGTTCGAGGGCTTCTTCGGCTATTCACTGCCCGACGATCTGCTGTCCGGCACGGGCCTGCGCGCCGCGTTCGCGGGCATCACCATGGGCACACCGGTGATCGGAACCTGGTTGCACTGGTTGATGTTCGGCGGTGACTTCCCCGGAACGATCATCATCCCGCGCCTGTACATCGCGCACGTGCTGCTGCTGCCCGGCATCATGCTGGCGCTGATCGCGGCCCATGTCGCCCTGGTCTGGTATCAGAAGCACACCCAGTTCCCCGGACCCGCCCGCACCGAACGCAATGTCGTGGGCGCGCGCATCGTCCCGGTGTTCGCCGCGGATCAGGGCGCGTTCTTCATGTTCACCCTCGGCATCGTCGCGGCGATGGGCGGTGTGCTGCAGATCAATCCGATCTGGAATATGGGCCCCTACAACCCGTCTCAGGTCTCGGCGGGCACCCAGCCGGATTTCTACATGATGTGGACCGACGGATTCCTGCGCCTGTTCCCGGCCTGGGAGCTGTACCCGTTCGGGCGCACGATTCCGGGGCCGTTCGCGGTCGCGATCATGATGACCGTGGTCTTCGGCCTGCTGATCGGTTATCCGTGGATCGAGAAACGCCTGAGCAGGGACCGCGCACCGCACAATCTGCTGCAACGCCCCCGCGACGTCCCGGTGCGCACCGCGATCGGCGCGATGGCGCTGACGTTCTACGTGGTTCTCACCCTGGCCTGCGTCAACGACATCATCGCCTTCAAATTCAACATCTCGCTCAACGCCACCACCTGGGCCTTCCGCATCGGCCTGCTGATCGCGCCGCCGCTGGCGTACATGCTCGCCTACCGGATGTGCGTCGCGCTGCAACGCAGCGATCGCGCGGTGCTCGAGCACGGTATCGAGACCGGAATCGTGCGCCGGATGCCGGACGGTGAGTACATCGAGATCCATCAGCCGCTGGGCCCGGTCGACGAACACGGGCATCCGATTCCGCTGGAATATCAGGGAGCGGCGATTCCGAAGAAACTGAACCGGCTGGGCCTTTCCGGCAAACCGGGGCGCGGCAGCTTCCTGCGCGCGGATCCACAGGTAGAGGCCGCACAACTGGAGGCGGCCGACCGCAATCAAGAGCGCGAGCAACTCGCCGTACTGCGAAGTCGTCTCGCGCGACCCGGTGACGAGGACTGATCCGCACACGCGAAGGCCCCGAGCCGCACGGCCCGGGGCCCGATGTGTCGATCCCTATCGGCCGGTCAGGCCCGCCCCGACAGCCGACCCGTCACCCCCGCGACGAACGCATCCCATTCGCCGGGCGTAAACCCCAGCACCGGACCGCGGCCATGGTCCTTGGTGTCCCGCAGGGCGACATTGCCGTCACCGAGGAAGGCAACCTCGACACAGTTTCCATCGGGACCACTGTGTCTACTCTTGAACCAGACGGCATCGGTCGTATCAACCTTCACGGCACTTACTCCTTCACTGCTTCGACCCTGAGAATTAGCTGACTTCATTCGTTCCAACAGCGGGATCCTTCAGAAAGACGACAGACCCCGTTACTGCGCCGCACGGGCGCAGTCTGCACACTGCATGACTCGCGGTGCGTGTCCACTTTCCGCACCTTGCGGGGGCTCGCCCCCGTTGAGCACACTAGCAGGTTTCCGCAATGTTGCGCTGGCCACTTTTCGAATACAACCATGCATATCTTCCCAGACCGGAACCACCGAAATTGTTTGCAGAATTATAGCTAGCAAATATTTCGCGAGTCCGGCAAACATTATTAGGTACATAATTCGATCGGGCTTCCACCATGCCGATCCGCCCGGACCGGCGCCCGCCACGGGCACCGTGGATCATGGAGCCGTGGCGCAACGCGATCGAGACGATGCCGGACATGCCCGCAATGCCCGACCCCGCGACCGTTTCGGGCGCCCGCTACCGCCCGGCAGCCCCGGTGTGGAGCGGATTCCGGACGATCTCGAGCTGACCCCGAACGAGACACTCGACTACGCACAGCGACTGCTGGACGACGGTCTGGCCTTCAACGCACACGAGGTTCTGGAGGCCGCGTGGAAGAGCGGGCCGTTCGCCGAAAGGATGCTGTGGCAGGGACTGGCCCAATACGCGGTCGGGCTCACCCACATCCAGCGCGGTAATCCGAAGGGCGCGAGGACACTGCTCGAACGGGCCGTGGGACGCCTGGACGTCGCGGAACCGTTGCCGTACGAGGTCGACGGCGCAGGTCTGCGGGCACATGCCGAGCGACTGCTGGCCGATCTGTCCGCCGGGCGCGAGATTCCCGAGGAAAATCTGATTCCTCGTCTACGGGGCTGAACATGAACGCACAGCACGGCGCCGGCCGGTTCGCCCCGAGCCCGTCGGGCGATCTACACCTGGGCAACCTGCGAACCGCCCTGCTGGCCTGGCTGTTCGCCCGGTCCACCGGACGCGCCTTCCGCATTCGGATCGAGGATCTGGATCGCGTGCGCCCGGGTGCGGCCGAACGCCAGCTGGAAGACCTGTCCGCCCTCGGCCTGGACTGGGACGGCCCGGTGGTCCGGCAGTCCGAGCGGCTCGCGCTGCACCACGCCGCCATCGACCGGCTCACCGCGGCCGGGCTGACCTACGAATGTTATTGCACCCGAAGGGAAATCCAGAAGGCCGCGCAGGCGCCGCACGGTCCGATGGGCGCGTATCCGGGCACCTGCCGCGACCTGCCCGAGGCCGAACGCGCCGACCGGCGAGCGCAGGGACGGCCCGCGGCACTGCGATTGCGTTCGCGGACAACCGAGTTCGAGGTCATCGACGGGCTGCGCGGGCGGTATCGGGGAATCGTGGACGATTTCGTCCTGCGGCGCGGCGACGGCATCCCGGCCTATAATCTGGCGGTCGTGGTCGACGATGCCGACCAAGGTATCGACCAGGTGGTCCGCGGCGACGATCTGCTGCCCTCCACGCCGCGTCAGGCCTATCTGGCCACGTTGCTCGGCGTCAATGTGCCACGGTACGTACACGTTCCACTGGTTCTCAATCGCGACGGCAAACGACTGGCCAAGCGGGACGGAGCCGTCACTCTCACCGATCGGCGAGCGCTCGGTGAATCGCCGCAACAGGTATTCGCACTGCTCGCGGACTCGCTGGGATATCGGGCAAACCGCCCGCACGAGTTGCTCGCGCAGTTCCGGCCCGCAGCGCTGCCGACCACGCCGTGGATCCTCGCGCCTGGTGATGTGGTGGAACCGAGCCGGAATCCGTAACGTACGCCGGGTCCGAAGCCACGATCACATATACGAGGACTACACGAAATATGACGAGCGGTGGGTACGACCCCAACCAACACCCCCAGGGCGGACAGCCGTACGGTCAGCCGTATCCCCAGGCCGGTCAGCCCTACCCGGGCCAGCCGAACTACGGACAGCAGCAGCCGTACGGCCAGCAACCGTACCCGCAGGGGGGACAGCCGTATCCGCAGGGGGGACCGCAGGACCCGTACGGACAGCAGCAGCCATACGGACAGCAAACCGGCGGACAACCATATCCGCAGCAGGACCCCTACGGGCAGCAACAGCCGTACGGTCAGCAGCAGCCATACGGTCAGCAGACCGGCGGACAGCCGTATCCGCAGCAGGATCCCTACGGGCAGCAGCAGCCGTACGGTCAGCAGCCCGGCTACGGCGCACCGGGTGCGCCCGGTTTTCCGGGGATGCCCGGGATACCGGGCCTTCCGCCGGGGGCGCAGCCCGCTGAGCTGGGCATCCGGATCGGCGCGCGACTGATCGACTCCATCATCGCCGGTATCCCGGGGTACCTGCTCTTCTTCGTCATCCGAATGACGATGGGGACCACCGTCGCCGGTGAACTGGTCGGCGGGTTGCTCATGGGCCTGATCGGCGTCCTGTACTACGTGCTGATGGAGTCCACGCAGGGCTACACGCTCGGCAAGAAGATCCTGGGCCTGCGGGTCCTGGGCCCCAACGGTGCGCCGAAACCCGACTTCCAGCAGGCGCTCATTCGCAATCTCTACCTGATCTGCAACCTGCTGATCTGCATCGGCACCATCGCCGCACTGGTCATCGTCATCGTCATGATGGTCACGATCGATCAGTCCCCCATCAAGCAGGGCTGGCACGACCGGATCGCCGGCGGCACCCAGGTGATCAAGGGCTGAGACGCAGAGCCCACGGCACGGCGAAATACCGAGGGGCGCACCCGATCACGGGTGCGCCCCTCGTCGTGTCCCGGCTCTCAGTAGGTGTTCGACGAACTGTTCGCGATGACGACGAAGACGATGACGAAGTAGGCGACGACCAGGACGATGATCCCGATCCCGATCCAGATCCCGGCCAGCGCCAATCCGCGGCCGTCCTGATTGCGCTCCCTGATCTGATTCAGCGCGATGAATCCCAGGATCACCCCGACGATCGAGGTGACGCCGCAGGTCGCGAGCCCGGCGAGGGAGGTGACCAGCGAGGCGATGGCCATGCCGTTCGAACTGCGCACCGGCGGATAGCCGCCGTACGGCTGATATCCGGGCTGCTGATATCCCTGCTGATATCCGGGCGGATAGGGTTGCGGGCCCGGCTGGACCGGTTGCTGCGGATAACTCGGATACGACTGCGCCTGCGGCGGCGCGGCCGGATACTGCGGAGCCGAGTTGTAGGACGGCGGAGGCGGCGGCGCCGATGGGTGGCCCCCCGACTCCGACGACACGCCCTCGCCGCCGTACTGCTTCCACCACTCGTCGGAATCGCCGGGACTCGTCATTCGCCTAGCCTATTCGAAGTCGCCCGCCTCCCGGTATCGTCAGTACCTCGTGAGTGAAACAAGACAAACGCCGGAAATCGACGAGTCTGGACGCCCCGCGGCCGAACACGCGTCCTTCGCCCGTGCCGTGGGGAGTCCCTACACCCTGATCGTGGTGGTCTTCACGACCACACTGATGATTTCGAACATCTGCGCCACCAAGGGAGTGCAATTCTTCGGCGGCAGCCATCTTTCCCTCGGACCGCTCGAGATCCTGCCGATCACCACCGACGGCGCCTTCTTCCTGTTCCCCCTGGCCTACGTCATCGGCGACATCCTCAGCGAGGTCTACGGCTTCAAGGCCGCCCGCCGCACCATCTACTACGGCTTCGGCATGCTGGCGCTGATGGTCGTGTGCTTCTGGATCGCCATCGGCCTGCCCGCGGCCGACTTCTACAGCAACCAGGACGCGTTCCGCACCGTCGCCGGGACCACCCCGCAACTGGTCGCCGCGGGCCTGGCCGGATACGTCGTCGGCCAGTTCCTGAACTCGGTGACGCTGGTGCTGATCAAGGAGCGCACCAAGGAGAAGCACCTGTGGGCCCGCCTGCTCGGCTCGACCGTCGCGGGCGAATTCGGCGACACCCTGATCTTCTGCTCGATCGCCGCGACCGCCATCGGCATCAACACCTGGGGCGCCTTCCTGAATTACGTTCTGGTGGGCTTCATCTGGAAGACCCTCTGCGAAGTGATCGTCATGCCGATCAGCTACCGCTGCATAGCCTTCCTGAAGAAACGCGAACCGAGCTACGGCCCCCTGGACCGCCCCGCGCTGTACAGCTGAGGCGGCGACCGCCGACGGTAACCCATTACGGTCGAATACATTTCGGACACCCGAGAGATCGGGTGTCCGAATGATGTTGCGCCCCTTTGGTCCCGAAACTGGACAACTCTCCACCATCTCGTCGGCTCCGATTACCACTGGTTTCGTCCTCCAGGATGTGACAGATCCCGCCTGAACCCACTCGAACTCACAGCAGATCCGACTGCCAACGCCTGCTGGGCTACAGCTGAGCCGAGACCTGACGACCACCCGACATCGATCCCGGCCCGAGTGCGCGGACCGTCGACCTCGTCCCCATAGTCACAGTGTTGCGTTTCAGGGCGAAAATCGACCCGAAACGCAACAGAAGTGGTCGTTCCCTTGCGTTGTGCGCCTCGAAACGCAACACAGGAGGGCGTTCACTTGCGTTGTGCGCCTGAAATGTTCGCCAACAGCCCCGAAGGTTTCGATGTGCCCAGGACCGGAACAGACCTGAGTCGGCGGGATGAGCGGGGGTTGCCGTCACAGGATTCGACCAGCACAATCGAAGACATGCTCGAGCGGCGATGTTTCGCTCGGAGGATGGTGGGTTCTGGACCGAGCCGGTAGCCGCAGAACGGGTCGGCCGCGAGAGCGGAGGGGAAGAGACCAGGCGCCACCGAACCGATTGAGCGCATACTACGGCGTTGTGATGCGCCCCTGCCAGCGGCCGAGGGTTTCGGCTTTGAATTCGTCGTAGTTGCCGCCATCCATGCTTGCGCGGATATTGTCCACTAGGCGAATTGTGAAGCGCTCGTTGTGGATTGTGCACAGGGTGGCTGCGAGCATTTCTTTCGCCTTGAACAGGTGGTGGATGTAGGCACGGGTGTAGTGGGTGCAGGTGTAGCAGTCGCAGTTTTCGTCTATGGGGGTGAAATCTCGGCGGAAACGGCTGGTGTTGATGTTGAATCGGCCCTCGGCTACGTAGATCGCGGCATTGCGGGCCACTCGGGAGGGATTCACGCAGTCGAAGGTGTCCGCGCCGTTCTCGATCGCGACGAAGAAATCCTCCGGTTCGCTGATGCCCAGCAGGTGACGCGGTTTGTCCTCGGGCAGTTCGTCACAGCACCAGCCGACGATCGTACCGAGATTGTGTTTCTCCAGCGCGCCGCCGATACCGTAACCGTCGAATCCCGTTCCGGCACTTCCCCGCAACGCCTCCAGATCGCGACATGCCTTGCGGCGCAGGTCCTCGTACTGCGCGCCCTGGATCACCGCGAACAACGCCTGATACGGCCGATGGGAACGTTCGGCGGTGAGCCGCTCGTGCTCGTCGATGCAGCGTTGCGCCCATTCGTGCGTGCGCTGCAGCGACTTCTCCTGATAGCCACGGGTATTGAACAATGTGGTGAGCTCGTCGAAGGCGAACATGATGTCCGCGCCGAGCCGATGTTGAATACCCATCGACACCTCCGGGGTGAAACGATGTTTCGACCCGTCCAGATGCGATCGGAAAGTGACCCCGTCGTCGTCCACGACCGCTAGTCGTTCTTTCCCCTTCGCGATCACCTCGTCGCTCTGCACGCCGACCGCCTCCATGGCGAGCACCTTCTTGAACCCGACCCCCAGCGACATCACCTGAAATCCGCCGCTGTCGGTGAAAGTGGGCCCCGGCCAGTTCATGAACCGGCTCAATCCCCCGGCCTCGTCCACGATGTCCGATCCCGGTTGCAGATACAAATGATAGGCATTGGCGAGCAACGCCTGCGCCCCGATCTCCCGCATCGTTTCCGGTAACACCGCCTTCACGGTCGCCTTCGTCCCCACCGGAATGAACGCCGGAGTGGAAATGTCGCCGTGCGGCGTCCGCAACACTCCGGATCGCCCGTGCCGCCCCTCCAGCCGGGTACCGATGGAAAACGAGAAATCAGCGGGATCAGCCACCCCGCAATACTGCCAGGCAGGCAGAACGCACCCGCCGCCCGGTGCAGATCAGGCGGCCCGGTGAATATCCGATGCCGACAACGGCTACCAGCCGTTCGACCCGCAAGACGGCAGCCAGCTGTCGCGGCGAACTCTATGAGCCGACTCGCATCTGAGCGATATCGCCTGGTGTGGTTGCACTTTCACGCCTCCGCACCAGGCCCGGCCGGATCCAGCGGCCCATCGGGTGGAGCTCGAGCAGCCGATGAAATCCTACACCGTGTCGAGCGACTCCTCGAGATCCTGATCCGTTGCGGCACCGGTGAATTGGGCGCGATAGAGCTTGTGGTAGTGCCCCCGGGCCGCGAGGAGCTGGGCGTGCGTGCCCTGTTCCACGATGCGGCCGGATTCCATGACGATGATCAGATCGGCATCGCGAATCGTCGAAAGACGATGGGCGATAACGAAACTGGTGCGATCCCGGCGCAAGGCCGCCATGGCCTGCTGGACGAGCAGTTCGGTGCGGGTGTCCACCGAGCTGGTGGCCTCGTCCAGGATCAGGATCGAGGGTTTGGCCAGGAAGGCACGGGCGATGGTGATGAGCTGCTTCTCCCCGGCGCTGACGCCCGAACCCTCCTCATCGATCACCGTGTCGTAGCCGTTGGGCAGCGAATGCACGAAACGGTCGACGAAGGCGTCGCGGGCGGCCTCCAGAATCTCCTGTTCGCTCGCCTCGGGATTGCCGTAGGCGATGTTCTCCCGGATCGTGCCGCCGAACAACCAGGTGTCCTGCAGCACCATGCCGATCCGCGACCGCAGATGATCGCGCGTGAGCCGGGTGATGTCGACGCCGTCGATACTGATGACGCCCTCGTCCACCTCGTAGAATCGCTCGAGCAGATTCACCAGCGTGGTCTTGCCCGCACCGGTCGGGCCGACGATCGCGACGACGTGTCCGGGCTCGGCGACCAGCGACAGATTTTCGATGATCGGCTTGTCGGCCTCGTACCGGAACGAGACGTCCTCGAACGCCACCCGGCCGCGATCCACCGGACGCGAATCCTCCTGTGCCGGATCGGCGATCTGCTCGGGCGCATCGAGGATCTCGAAGATCCGCTCGGCCGAGGCCACGCCCGATTGCAGCAGGTTGATCATCGAGCCGATCTGGGTGAGCGGCTGGCTGAATCCGCGCGAGTACTGGATGAACGCCTGCACCTCACCGAGGGACAGGCTGCCCGAGGCCACCCGCAACCCGCCGACCACGGCGATCAGCACATAGTTCAGGTTCCCGACGAACATCATCACCGGCATGATCAGCCCGGAGATGAACTGCGCCCGGAAGCTGGCCTCGTACAGTTTGCCGTTGCGCTGGTCGAACTCCCGGCCGACCTCGTTCATCCGGCCGAACGCGGTGACCACCTCGTGCCCGGTGTACGCCTCCTCGACCTGGGCGTTCACCAGGCCGGTGTATCTCCACTGCGCGACGAAATGCGGTTTGGAGCGTTTGGCGATCTGCGCGGTGACCACCACCGCGACCGGCACGGTGAGCAGCGCGATCAACGCCAGCAGCGGCGAGATCCAGAACATCATGATCAGGATGCCGATCACCGTCAGCACCGAGGTCACCATCTGGCTCAGCGTCTGCTGCAGGCTCTGCGACATGTTGTCCACGTCGTTGGTGACGCGACTGAGCAGATCACCGCGCGGATTGTTGTCGAAATAGCTCAGCGGCAACCGGTGGATCTTGTCCTCGACATCGGCACGCAGCCGCTTGATCACGCGGTTGATCACGGTGGTGAGCAGATATCCCTGCAACCAGCCGAACACCCCGGCGCAGATGTACAGCACCAGCACCACCAGCAGCACCCGGCCGACCGCGCCGAAATCCACGCCGGTGCCGGGGATGACGTCCATTCCGGCCAGCATGTCGGCCAGGCGGCTCTCGCCGTGCTCGCGCAGTCCGGCAATCGCCTGATCCTTGGTCAAGCCGACGGGCAGTTGCTTGCCGATCACGCCATCGAAGATCAGGTTGGTGGCCCGGCCGAGGATCTGCGGGCCGAGCGTATTGAGCACGACCGCGATCACGGCGAGCACCAGGATCACCGTGACCAGCACACGATCCGGCGCGAGCCGGCGCAGCAGCCGCTTCAGCGAGGGGCCGAAGGATTTCGCCTTGGTTCCGGGAGCGCCCGGTCCGGGCATACCGGGTCTCATCGCGCGGCCTCCTCCGGGCTGTACTGCGATTCCACGATCTCGCGGTACTCCCCGCACTCGCGCAGCAGTTCGTCGTGTGTGCCCTGCCCGACCACCGCGCCATCCTCCAGCACGATGATCCGATCGGCGTCGCGGATCGTGGAAATCCGTTGTGCCACAGTGATAACCGCCGCGTCGGCGGTCTCCGGACGCAATGCCTCGCGCACTCGCGCGTCGGTGGCGACGTCGAGTGCGGAGAAGCAGTCGTCGAACAGGTAGATCCGGGGTCTGCGCACCAGCGCGCGGGCGATCGCCAGGCGCTGACGCTGACCACCCGAAACCGTGGTGCCGCCCTGCGCCATCGGCGTCCGCAGATCCTGCGGCATGGCCCGCACGAAATCCGCGGCCTGGGCGATCTCGAGGGCGTGCCACAGTTCCTCGTCGGTGGCCTCGGGTTTTCCGTAGCGCAGATTGTCCGCGACCGTGCCGGTGAACAGATACGCCTTCTGCGGTACCAGGCCGATCTGGGCGCGCAGCACATCCAGATCCAGGCGCCGCACATCGACGCCGCCGACCAGCACCTCACCGCCGGTCACATCGATCAGGCGCGGAACGAGATTGATCAGCGTGGTCTTACCCGCACCGGTCGAACCGACGATCGCGGTGGTCTGCCCCGGCTCGACGCGGAATCGCACATCCCGCACCACCGGTTTCTCCGCGCCGGGAAAGGTGAATTCGGCCGCGGCGAATTCCACCGATCCGGGATCGCGGCTGAAGGCCTGTGGCTGTCGCGGCGGGACCACCGAGGATTCGGTCGCCAGCACCGTGGAGATGCGCTCGGCCGAGACCGCCGCGCGCGGGGCCATCATCGCCAGGAACGAGGCCATCATCACGGCCATCAGGATCTGCATGATGTAGGCCAGCATCGCGGTCAGCGATCCGACCTGCATGGTCCCGTCGTCGATCGCGTGCCCGCCGAACCACAGCACCGCCACCGTGGTCACGTTGCTGATCAGCATGACCGCGGGGAACATCAGCGCGCTCAGCCGCCCGACGTACAGCGACGCCTTGGTCAGATCGGTGTTGGCGAGGTCGAAACGCGCGGTCTCGTGCCGCTCGCGCACGAAGGCCCGGACCACCCGGATGCCCGTGATCTGTTCGCGCAGAACACGATTCACCCCGTCGATGCGGGTCTGCACGCTCCGGAACCCGGGCACCATGCGGGAGATGATCACCGCCATGGTCAGCGCCAGCACCGGCACCGCGACCAGCAGGACCCAGGACAGCCCGAGGGCCTGCTTCAAGGCCATGACGATGCCGCCGACGCACATGATCGGCGCCATCACCAGAATGGTCACACTCATCACGACCAGCAGCTGTACCTGCTGAACATCGTTGGTATTGCGGGTGATCAGCGAGGGCGCGCCGAACAGCCCGACCTCCCGTGCGGAGAAGGTGCCCACCCGGTGCAGCAGGGCCGCGCGGATATCCCGCCCGGCGCCCATCGCGGCCTGCGCGCCGAGATAGACCGAGGTCGCCGAGGCGAGGATCTGCACGCCCGAGACCAGCAGCATCCACAGCCCGGTACGCCAGATGTAGCCGATATCACCTTTGGTCACGCCGTTATCGATGATGTCGGCGTTCAGCGTCGGCAGGTAGAGCATCGCGATCACCGAGATCAGCTGCAGCGCGACGACACCCGCGAGCTGGGCGCGATACGGTGCGGCGAAGGTGCGGAGCAGTCGGATCAACATGATGGATGCAGGCTACCGGCAACCGGTGACACGATCGCCAGGATTCTGCCCTGAGCGGACACTTGCGCACCCACGTCAACGGCCGGTTCGGCATAACCGCGCCAACCTCAGCTCATCGGACCGACTCCGGTCCTCGCCGGTCGCCCGGCCGAGAGGCATACCGGATTCGTTCCGGATCCACATCGCGTCGCCTATGGGCTCGCGCGGCGAACCGCATCGGCTGGAATCCAGCCCGGCAACCCGATGGCCGGGCCCCACATCCGATCCCGATCCCGCCCTGTTCCCATGCCTCGTTCTCGGGTCTGATTCGATCGCCGCACAGGATTCAATCCCCGGCCCAACTCGATGTGTGGATCGGGACCCGGCCCACACCACGGCAATTCGGTCCGGTATCGGATTCGCGCCCAGCTCACACCCGATTCGGCGGCGCGGCGGATTCCCGCTCGGCGGCCGCGCCTGCGGGCCCCTCGAGGGTGGGCCGCCGGGCCCACGCACCCGGATCGGCGGTCAGCGCGTCGACGAATTCCGGCAGTTCCCCCGTGGCGATCTGAGCGATCGACACCTCCTCGAGCACCGCGCGGATGTTGACCCGCAACGCGATCCAAACCTGTTGGAGCGGTTCGGCCACACCGGAATACCGCACGTCCTCGGGACGTCGCCCACGCACCGAGGCGAGCGGTCCCTCGACGGCGCGGATCACATCGGCGATGCTGATCCGATCGGCCGCACGCGCGAGCCGGTAGCCGCCCTCGGGGCCGCGCCGACTGGTCAGCAGGCCCGCCCGGCGCAGCTGCGCGGCGGTCGCCTCGAGAATTTTCGGCGGTATCTCCTGGGCCGCGGCGATGGTTTCGGCCTTCACCGAATCCTGTTGCGCGCCAACGTGATTGGATTGTATGCGCGCGATCTCCAGCAGTATCCGGACGGCGTTGTCGACCCGCGGCGAGATGTGCACGGCTACTCCCCGCCGAGGACGCCGAGCGCCGCGTTCAGCAGCACCCGTTCGATGAGTTCATCATCGGCGCCGGGCGCGAGTTCGCGCGACCAGAACACCGAACTGAGCATTTCCAGTGCCGCACTCGCCCGCAGCATGGCCGCGTCATCGGGATCGGGACCAGCCAGCCAGGTACACAGCCGACGATGGATATCGAGCAGGTCCGGGTAGCGATCGCCGAGCGCGTTGAGGATCGTCACACTGTCCCGCACGCACATCGCGCCCGCGGTGCGATTGCGCAGCAGCACCCGCAACTGTGCGGCGAGCACCTCCCGAACAGCGGTCGGATCGTGTGCGAGCCCCTCGGCGACATCGACGTTCGCCCGCAGCTCGTCGAAGATCGGCTCGATGACGGCGAGCAGCAGATCGAGCTTCGACGCGTAGTGATAGTAGAGCGAGGCCTTTGTGATTCCTACCGCATCTGCGACCTCGCGCAGGCTCGTCTGATCGAATCCCTTGACGGAAAACAGCCGGATCGCAGCGTCCCGAATCGCCTCCTTGGTGCTTCTACCTGCGGCGACCGATCCGGCGGCACTGCGCGTTGCCATCTTTCGATCCTCTCATCCACCGTGCGCGGCGCGGGCGACAGTGACCAAGTCGAGGTTGTTGCTCCGCTTACAGCTCGGTAGTCTACCTACCGCACGGTAGGCAGAAAATGCTGTGGCAGCGGCGCTCACGGCAGCCATGGAAAAGCTGCCTGCGCTATACGCATTCCGCCCAGCACACGACCCAGCGATAGCTAGGAGAAACCGCCCGTGTCCGTATACCTCTACCGGTGGGGCAAGTTCGCCTACCGCCGGAAATGGATCGTATTACCGGTCTGGCTACTGATCGTCCTGATCATCGCCGGGCTCGGGTTCGGGCTGAAGAAGCCGGTGAAGGATGATTTCAACATCCCGAACCTGCCGTCCCAGCGAGCGACGGACATCCTCGACAAACAGTTCCCCGGCCTGTCGGCGCAGTTCAGCTTCGACGCGGTCACCGGCACCTATGTGATCGGCGCACCGGCCGGTCAGAAGCTCACCGATCCCGCGAACCGTGCCGCGATCACCGAGTTGGTACAGAAGCTGGGCGAGCTGAACATCGTCGACCACAGCAAACCGCTGATGGATCCGCTCGCCGCCGCGGACAAGATGGGCTGCCTCACCGGCGACCGCACCGACGCGGCGTTCGTCGCGCGCTGCGGGCTGGCCCCGCTGAACGTCCTGGGCAAGGGCGACGGTTCCACCGCACCCGCGGATACCGTTGCGTACCTTCAGGTTCCGTTCAGTATCAAGAAGTTCTCCGATATCACCGCCGCCGACCGCAAGACCGCGTACGACGTGGCCGATGTCGCGCGCAGCGCCGGGCTGACCGTCGAGATGGACGGCACCATCGCGCAGAACAACGCCATCGACACCGGCGCCTCGGAGATGGTCGGCTACGTCGTGGCATTCATCGTGATGATGATCGCGTTCGGCGCACTGCTGGCCGCGTTCGTGCCGATCCTGACCGGCATCGTCGGCGTCGGCGCGGCGTCGGCGCTGATCATGGCCGGAACATCGGTGGCGAACATCCCCAGCTTCACCACGATTCTGGCCTCGATGATCGGTATCGCGCTGTCCATCGACTACGCGCTGTTCATCGTCTCGCGCTACAAACACGAACTGGCGGTACAGGATTCGCCCGAGGAGGCGGCCGGTACCGCGATCGGCACGGCCGGTTCCGCGGTGGTGTTCGCGGGCCTGACGGTGATCATCGCGCTGTGCGGGCTGAGCATCGTCGGGGTCAGCTTCCTGACCTGGATGGGTCTGGGCGGCGCGCTCGCGGCGGCCTTCGCGATCATGGTCGCGCTGACGCTGCTGCCCGCGCTGATGGGCGCGTTCGGCAAATATCTGTTCAAGCCGAAGCTGCCGTTGGTCGCCAAACACGACCCCGAGAACCCCGCCTCGGTCACCAACGGCATGCGGTTCGGCCGCCTGATCGGCCGGATGCCCGCGGTGACGCTGGTGCTGAGCATCATCGTGCTCGGCCTGTTCGCGCTGCCCGCCACCAAGCTGAGCCTGGGCCTGCCCGGTGAGGACAGCCAGCCCACCACCAGCACCGTGCGCAAGGCATACGACCTGCGCACCGAGGGATTCGGTGTGGGCAGCAACGGCATTCTGACCATCGTCGCCGATCTGAGCGGTGTCGCACCCGGTCAGCGGCAGGCCGCGGTGACCGCGCTGCACGACAAGCTGGCGTCCTATCCGGGGATGGACTTCGTCACCCCGGCGGTCACCAACAAGGTCGATCCGGCCACCCAGGCCGGCAACTACGCCGAATCGACCGGTGCGCGGCTGTCGGCGGTGCCCAAGACCGGGCCGAACGACAAGGCCACCCAGGATCTGGTGAAGAACGCGCGCAGCGCCGAGAGCCAGTTCAAATCCCAGTACGGGATGGAATACGGCATCACCGGCACCACCGCGATCTACGCGGACGTGTCCAGTGCGCTGCTCGGCAAGATCGTGCCCTATATGGCCATCGTGGCCGCGGCGGCGTTCATCCTGCTGATGCTGGTGTTCCGCTCGATTCTGGTGCCGCTGACCGCGGCCCTGGGCTTCCTGTTGTCGATGGCCGCGACCTTCGGCGCGACCGTGCTGATCTTCCAGGAGGGCAAGCTCGGGCTGGTCAAGGAGACCCATCCGCTGGTGAGCTTCCTGCCGATCATCCTGATCGGGCTGGTATTCGGCCTCGCCATGGACTACCAGGTGTTCCTGGTCTCGCGAATGCGTGAGGAGTACACCCACGGCAAGTCACCGAAGGAGGCCGTCGTGGCGGGCTACCACCACGGCGCGCGGGTGGTGACCTCGGCCGCGATCATCATGATCTCGGTCTTCGGCGGATTCGTGATGATGCCCGACGTGACGGCCAAGTCGATGGGCTTCGCGCTGGCCGCGGGCGTGCTGTTCGACGCCTTCCTGGTGCGCATGGTGCTGATTCCGTCGCTGCTGGTGCTGCTGGGCCGCTCGGCCTGGTGGCTGCCCGGGTGGCTGGACCGGATCCTGCCCGATATCGACGTCGAGGGCACGAAACTGCGTGCACTGCAGGAGCGTGAGCGCGAGGCGGCGCGGGAGAAGGAGCCCGTGCCGGTCGGCTGATCACGCGTAGGCACGCGGCCCTCGTTCGCACCGCGGGCGAGGGCCGCGATGTTCGTCCAGTCGAAAAGATTTGGGCCCCGGTCGAATTCGACCGGGGCCCACGTCGTATCACATAGCGGCGGCAGATCGCTCCGGCACGGATCGTGCGCCGGACCGCCCGCCGCCCCTGACGAGAGATCAGTTCAACTGCGGCGCAATCTCCGACGCGGCGAATTCGATGTGCTCGAGGTCGGACAGATCCAGCACCTGCAGGTACAACCGGGTGATGCCGGTCTCCTCGCGATAGCGGCCGATCTTGTCGACGATCTCCGCCGGGGACCCGGCCAGGCCGTTCTGCCGCATCTCGTCCAGCTCGCGGCCGATCGCCGCCGCACGACGGGCGATTTCGGCATCGTCACGGCCCGTGCACAGCACCTGCGCGGCCGAGCGCACGATCTCACCAGGATCGCGGCCGATCGCCCGAGCCGCCGCGTCCACGCGGTCGACCTGCGCCTTGGCCGTGGCGGCGTCGACGAACGGCAGGTTGAGCTCCTGGGCGAAGCGGGCGACCAGCTCGGGGGTGCGCTTCTTACCGGTGCCGCCGATGATCACCGGCGGACGCGGACGCTGCGTCGTCTTCGGCAGGGCCGGGGCGTTCTCCAGCCGGTAATGCTTACCCGCGTAGTCGAAACTCTCGCCCTCGGGGGTCTCCCACAGGCCGGTGATGACCTCGAGCTGTTCGGCGTACCGGTCGAATCGCTCCTTCACCTCGGGCAGCTCGATGCCGTAGGCGGTGTGCTCCTCGGCGAACCAGCCCGCGCCGAGACCGAATTCGACTCGCCCGCCGGACATCTGGTCCACCTGCGCCACCGACACGGCCAGCACCGAGGGATGCCGGAAGGTGGCGGCGGTGACGAGTGTGCCGAGACGGATCCGGGACGTCTCGCGGGCCAGGCCCGCCAGGGTGATCCACGCGTCGGTGGGTCCGGGCAACCCGGACACATCACCCATCTTCAGGAAGTGGTCGGACCGGAAGAACGCGTCGTATCCGGCATCCTCGGTGGTCTTGGCGACCCTCAGGAGGTCGTCGTAGGTTGCGCCTTGCTGGGGTTCGGTAAAGATCCGTAGGTCCACGGGCGTCTACCGTACGCCCATGCCAATCGGTTCAGCGGACAGATCCTGTCCTGTTTCGTCTCTAACGTGGCGGATGCCGGGGAATTCGCCCCGGCATCGACCGAAGGGCATTGCCGTGAATCTCGTATCGATCCGCCTCATCACCGACGACGTCCGCGGCCTGGCCGAGTTCTACCAGCTGCTGACCGGAGTCGAACCCGCCTGGGCCACACCGGATTTCGCCGAGATCGTCACACCGGCCGGAACGCTCGCGATCGGAAGCACCCGAACCGTGGCGCTTTTCGCGGCCGGGAGCGCGCGCCCGGCCGACAATCACACCGCGATCATCGAATTCCTGGTCCCCGACGTGGACGCGCAGTATCGCCGATTGCGTACCGCCGTAGCGGATTTCGTCACCGAACCCACCACGATGCCGTGGGGGAATCGGTCCCTGCTGCTGCGGGATCCGGACGGCAATCTGGTCAATCTCTTCACACCGGTCACCGAGGCGGCCATCGCCAAATTCGCCGTTCGCTGAACGCCCTGGAAAATCGCCCGGGCAAACTCCCCCTCCCCTTTCAACATATATCGCACCCGGGGGCTTGCGGCAAGGCCCGGGTAGTACCGCACAATAGGCGGCCGAAGCCAGAACCTGCGGAAATCCGGAATTCGCGAGACGTGCGCGCACAGCCGCGCCTCGCGCCGGATATGGGCTGGAACTGGATGGGAGAGGATTCAGCGAATGGGTGGTTCATGTTCGATGTGATCATTGCCGGGTGCGGGCCGACCGGCGCGATGCTGGCCGCTGAGCTGCGGCTGCACGATGTGCGGGTCCTCGTCCTGGAGAAGGAGCCCGAACCCGTGCCGTTCGTGCGCGCGCTCGGTCTGCATATTCGCAGTATCGAGGTGATGGCCATGCGCGGGCTGCTGGACCGTTTCCTCGAGCGCGGAAAACAGTATCCGGTCGGCGGTTTCTTCGCGGCCATCACCAGACCCGCACCCGAGGGCCTGGATTCCGCGCACGCCTATGTGCTGGGCATCCCGCAGCCGATCATCGATGAACTGCTCGAGGAACACGCGCTCGAGCTGGGCGCGCAGATCCGGCGCGGGCGCGAGGTGGTCGGTTTCGCGCAGGACGACGAGGGGGTGACCGTCGAGCTGGCCGACGGCGAGCGGCTGCGTTCGCGCTACCTCGTCGGCTGCGACGGCGGACGCAGTACGGTGCGCAAACTGCTCGGCGTCGGCTTCCCCGGCGAGCCCTCGCGGACCGAGACGCTGCTGGGCGAGATGGAAGTGGGTGTGCCGCAGGAGGAGGTCATCGCCAAGGTGACCGAGGTCCGCGAGACCAACAAGCGGTTCGGCCTCGGGCCTTTCGGGGAGGGGATCTACCGCGTCGTGGTCCCCGCCGAGGGGGTGAGCGATCGTGCGGAGCCGCCCACGCTCGAGGATTTCCGGCGACAACTGCGAGCCATCGCCGGAACCGATTTCGGCGTGCATTCCCCGCGCTGGCTGTCCCGGTTCGGCGATGCCACGCGATCGGCCGAGCATTACCGGGTCGGGCGCGTGCTGCTGGCCGGTGATGCGGCGCACATCCACCCGCCCACCGGCGGTCAGGGCCTCAACCTGGGTGTTCAGGACGCGTTCAACCTCGGCTGGAAGCTCGCCGCGCGGATTCGCGGCTGGGCCCCGGATGGCTTGCTGGACACCTACGAGGCCGAACGTCATCCGGTCGCCGAGGACGTACTGAACAACACCCGCGCCCAGATGGAACTGCTGTCCACCGAACCGGGCCCGCGGGCCGTGCGCGAACTACTCACGGAACTCATGCAATTCGACGAGGTGAACCGCTATCTCATCGAGAAGATCACCGCGATCGGCATCCGCTACGACTTCGGCGAAGGCCCCGACCTGCTGGGCCGCCGCCTGCGCGATATCGACCTGAAGCAGGGCCGCCTCTACGACCGGACACATCAGGGCCGTGGCCTCCTGCTCGACCCCACCGAAACCCTGTCCGTGGACGGCTGGTCCGATCGGGTGGACGTCATCGCCGATCCCACCGCGGCACTGGACGTTCCGGCCGCCCTGCTACGCCCGGACGGCCACATCGCCTGGATCGGCGAGAACCAGCAGGACCTGAACGACCACCTCACCCGCTGGTTCGGCAAGCCCGCCAACTGATTTCGTCAGAATAGACGCAATCGATCGCCCTGCTGGGGATTTCGATGCCCATCATCGCGATCCCCGCAGGGCGTCCGGCCCGATATTGTTCGCCGGGGGGCTGTTGATACCGCCGAAAACCAGGCCGGTACTGCGTAGTTGCCTGATAGAGAACAGCTTTCATGTTCGTGACGCAGGTGCTTCCCGTTGGCGCTCGGTTCAGGTCGTCTCCGGCGAGCAGATGCCTGTGGGTTTTCCGTGCACGGCGTCGACCACCCCAATTCGGATGGGGCCCGTTGTCGTTCAGCGGCCGGAAAGACGGACATCTCAACGCTCGAGGCTCATCGGCGTCGGCAGCACGGCCATGGATCAGATGGACTCGTCGTCGTCAGCGGATGGAAAGGCTGATCGTCTCAGCGGCAAGCTCATCGCGCCGGTAACGCAGGCACGGGCCCAGCTATCGTTCGGCGGCTGGAAAGGCGGACCGGCTCAGCGTTCGGTGCTCGTAGGTGTCGGTAACGCGGGCGCGGAAAGGGTGCGCAGATCATCGAAGGCTTGGCAGAGGTGCGCGTCCAGACTTCGGGCGGGGTCATCGATCCAGGCTTGGACGGCGTGCTGATAGGCCGCCCAGCCGGTCCGGGCGGCCAGGTCGGCCACGCGCTCGCCGAAACCGCGGCGGCGTAACGCCTCGGTGACGGCATCGGTGAGCGAAGCATGTTTGGCCAGTTCACGTTCGCGAAGAGCCGGGGTCGCGGCGATGATCTGCCACCGCGGGTCGCGGAACGGGCGATCGTTCTCCAGGTTTCGCGCGGATTCCCGGAAGGCGCGCAGCAGGATCTCGAACGGTTCGAGGCCCTCGGGCGCATCGACGACCGCCCGCATCAGCGCGGCGCGCAGATCGGCCTCGCCGTCGAAGAGCACCTCGCGCTTATCCGGGAAGTGCCGGAAGAAGGTGCGCTCGTTGACCCCGGCCCGCGCGGCGATCTCCGCGGCCGTGGTCCGGTCGAACCCCTGTTCCCGATACAGGTCCAGGGCCGCCTGCCGGAGGCGGCGTCGCGCTTCTGCTCCGCTTCGTGGCACCCCCGGAGACTACCGCAAGACGCCAGTGACTGGCGTCACGTTGCGCCAGTGACTGGCGCTACAGGTAGAGTCAGTAACTGGCACTAAGTAGTGCCAGTCACTGGCGTTCAAATCGATCGGGAGTGTCTCATGCACGTCTTCGTCACCGGCGGCACCGGCCAGACCGGGCCCACCGTCGTCGCCGAGCTCATCGCGTCCGGCCATACCGTCACCGGCCTGGCCCGCTCGGATATCGCCGCCGCCCGGCTGGAATCGCTGGGCGCGACGCCACACCGCGGTTCCCTGGACGACCTGGACAGCCTGCACCGCGGCGCACAGGCCGCCGACGGCGTGCTGCACATGGCCTACGGCGGCGATTACGCCGATCCGGGCACCCTCATCCGCCGCGACCGCGACGCGATCCAGGCGCTCGGGCAGGCGCTGGCCGGATCCGGCAGGCCGCTGGTCAGCACGTCGGGGACGCTGGTGATGCGGGCCGGCCGGGTCGGCGTCGAACAGGACGAGCCGGACCCCGATTCGGTTGCGGCCTTTCGGATTTCGGGAGAACGGGCATGTCTGGACCTCGCCGCTCAGGACGTCCGAGCCAGTGTCGTGCGACTCGCCCCGACCGTGCACGGCCCCGGCGATCACGGCTTCATTCCGGCTCTCATCGCGGCGGCGTGTAGGGCCGGCGTCTCGGCCTATATCGGTGATGGCGCCAATCGCTGGCCGGCCGTGCACCGCGCCGACGCCGCGGTCCTGTTCCGGTTGGCGCTGGAGAACGCTCCCGCCGGAAGCGTTCTGCACGGCGTCGGCGAAAGCGCCGTTTCGATCGAGAGCATCGCGGAGCGGATCGGAGCGATGCTCGGCATCCCCACCGCATCGCTGACCCTGGACCAGGCCACCCGGCATCTCGGCAATCCGTTCCTGGCCACCTTCTTCTCCCTGGATGTCCCCATCTCCAGCGAATACACCCGAAACCTCCTGGGCTGGAGACCACACCACGCGACCCTGCTCGAGGACCTGAGGACCGGCGACTACTTCGACCCGGAAGCCAGCAAACGCGCCGAAGAGATCTGGCTGCCACACCGCGAGCACAGCATTCACTGAAATGTGCTCCTGCACAACAACTTCAGAGAAAGACGAAAGCCATGCTTTTCGAAGACCTGCGCATCATCACACCGAAATCAGTGACCCCTGGCCCAATTTCACCGATACGCATTGCAACCCTCACGGACCCCTGAACGAGTTCCTCACGAGCGCAGCCCAGCAGCCGAAGCTTCCCTTCTTCCGCGCGAATCTGATCAAGACTCACGGGCCGAAGATCAGCTGTTCTCGGGATATGTTGCGGTTGCCCGGATTTCGATGAGAAGCTCGGGACTTGCGAGGCCGTCCACACCGATGATGGACCAGGACGGGTAGGGGACGTGGATGAGACGTTGTTTGGCGGTGAGGAATTCGGGGAGGTTGCGGCGGATGTCGACGTGGTAGCTGGTGACGTCGACCAGTGCGGTGAGGTCGAGGCCCTCCTGACGCAGGATCTCCTCGAGGCGGTGCAGGGCGAGTTCGGTTTGCTCCTCGACGGTTTCACCTGCGGTTCCGTCGGCGCGGCGGCCGATCTGTCCCGAGATGAACAGCAGGCCGCGCGCCCGGACCGCGGCGGAATGACCGAACCGGGCGAAGGCGTCGACGGTCCTGCCGAAAACCTGCGAGCTCTCGGCGATTTCGATGGCCTGGATGGTCATGGTGGTGATTCCCTTCTGATCAGTTGCCCCATCGGGAGGTTCGGCAGGCATGCTCCAGCCGGGTGCGGCCGAAGGTTTCGCGTTCGCGCAGTAACTCGCCCGCAAGCGCGTATCGCGGTGCGTTTTCGGGTTCATGGCGGCCTGCGCGACGATCGCGTCGGTGAGCGAGCGGACCATGTCCAGCCGCGGATAGGCGGCGTGCACGGCCTCGGCCTGCTCCTCGGTGAGGTCCGCGAGATGGTCGGAGGCCAGCGGCCCGCCGAAATCCATTGCGACGCCTTCGCGTACGAGTACGCACAGCTCTCCCCGACGTTCCGCGATACCCTGTCCGATACCCGAGGCTGGGCCCTGCAACGCCTCGGCGAACCGCTCACCCTGCGCCTGCTCGCCCGGTACGCGGGCGTCTCACAACGCACCCTCATGCGCCGTTTCGCCGAGGAAACCGGCACGACCCCCATGCAGTGGCTGCTCAACGCCCGCCTCGGCCGAGCCCGGGAACTCCTGGAAACCACCGAGCACCCGATCGATCACATCGCCCGCGACTGCGGCCTCGGCACCGCCGCCAACTCCGCCTACACTTCCGCCGCACCCTCTGCACCACCCCCACCGCCTACCGCCGCACCTTAACGCATTAGGCGAATAGACTCTGCCGCACCATATTTCGGTGCGGAGGACACCGTCACGCCGTCCTCTCCGTATCCGCATCGGCGGCCAGAATCAACCCGACCGCCCGAGAAGTCCCCGGTGCGAATGCATCCCGCGCCGACCTCACGAACGAACCCGGCCGCGAGATCGACCGCACCGGCTGCCGCTGCGGCGCAAGGTCGATAATCCTGCCATGCGGTCGAATTCGGGTATTGATCCCGGAAGTCTCACCAGTACGGATGAATTCGGGCATCCGATGCCTGGCGTAGATCCGCGATGGCACGTATCAGATCAAACCCACAGTGGTGCAAGCGGTTTCCGAGGCAGGAACCAAACAGCCAGGACACCGCTCGCTCCTGCCGAATGCGCGGTGTGCCGAGCGAATGTCCGGCTTCAACGGCGCAAGATGGTTTCGCACTGTAGCCGGGTGAGTTTGCCGGGGTTGCGGACGGAATAGAGGCCGGTGACCAGGCCGTCGTCGAGCCGTAGCGCAAGGACGGTGTCGATCCGGCCATCGATGTGCAGCAGGAGTGCCGGATGGCCATTGATGTGGGCCGGTTCAGGTGTTCTGGCGGCCAGGTTGACCAATCCGGCGGCCAGGACGGCGGCGACCGCTTCCGCTCCGACGATGGGCGTCAGGGCAGCTCGGGCGATACCGCCGCCGTCACCGAGGAATACGACGTCGGGGGCGAGGATGTCGAGCAGATGTTGCAGGTCGCCGGTGTCCACCGCGCGCTGGAAGGCCGTGAGCGCGTTCCGGGTGTCCTCGGCGGACACGTTTCCGCGCGGGCGGCGCGCCGCGACGTGGGAGCGGGCCCGGTAGGCGAGCTGGCGGACCGCGGCCGGGGTCCTGCCGACGGCGTCGGCGATCTCCTCGTACTCCAGGTCGAAGACCTCGCGCAACACGAAAACCGCTCGCTCGATCGGCAACAGGGTTTCCAGCACCAGCAGCATCGCCATCGAGATGTGTTCGGCCAGTTCGATATCCTCGGCCACATCAGGCGCGGTGAGCAGGGGTTCGGGCAACCAGGGACCGACGTACGACTCCTTGCGACGGCCGAGGGCGCGCAGCCGGTCGAGCGCTCGGCGCGTGGTGATCCGGATCAGATATGCGCGCTGGTCCCGGACGGTGTCGAGGTCGACGCCGGTCCACCGCAGCCAGGTTTCCTGCAGGACGTCCTCGGCGTCGGCGGCCGAACCGAGCAGTTCGTAGGCGACGGTGAACAGCAGATTGCGATGTGTGACGAAGACTTCGGTGGCGAGGTCCGGGCGGCCCCCGCCACCGCCGCGATCGGGCGGTGTGGTGTGCGTCGTATCTGCCATGGCTGCTGCTTTCTCTGGACGGTCTCCCCCATCCGACGCCGGTGACCGCCGCGCCGTAACACGGAACCGGCATGGTTCACCTCACACCGCGACGCCGTTATGCCGGTCGGCCCACCGCCGTCTTGTGATCGTTCAATCCAGTACCGTGAGTGAGGATCACCCGATGGAACCCCGTTTCGACCTGAATGCCAACCAGCTCGGCGCCGAGATCGGCAAGCGCTTCGCCAACACCAGCGCCGCGATTCTGCGGTCACCGCTGCCGAAATCCCTGATCGAGCTGGTCGAGTTGCGTGCCAGCCAGATCAATGGCTGCGGATACTGCGTCGACGCGCACGCCAAGGAGCTGGCCGCCGCCGGTGAGCCCGCCGTACGAGTCAACCTGGTCGCCGCCTGGCGCGAGTCCACGGTTTTCACCGATGCCGAACAGGCCGCATTGGCCCTGGCCGAAGAGGGCACCCGCATGGCCGACGCCGACCACGGCGTCTCCGACGACACCTGGGCCCTGGTGCGCAAGCACTTCGACGACGACCAGATCGCCGCGCTGATCTATCTGGTCGCCATGATCAACGCCGCCAACCGGCTGTTGGTGATCACCCGGACCAAGGGCGGCTCGTATCGACCCGGCACCTTCGACACCGTGGCGAGCTGACCACAGGCTGTATCGCGCTTCGGTCGGGCCGGGTGCGGGCGGCGGTCGGGCGATGTCGTACCCCAGGACCATGTCCCGGGCGAATCCCCCGACCGCCGCCGTACCGAGTTCTCTGCCCAGATCTCCGTTCGACCGAATGTGCTGCCGCCCTGGGCGATTCCGCCGTGGAGTGCCACCGACAGCGGCTAAGCTCCGAGAGATGGTCCCGCTGTCACATGCCGCGGCCTTCTCCGTGGCCGCATTGATCCTCATCGTCATTCCGGGACCGAACGTGTTGTTCGCCGTCGGCCGAGCACTGAGCCTGGGCCGCCGGTCCGCGATCCTGTCGGTCGCCGGCGGCGTGACGGGGTCGTTCGTACCGCTGGTCGCGGTGGCGTTCGGCCTGGGCGCGATACTGATGGCCTCGGCGATGCTCTTCCTGATCGTGAAGATCGTCGGGGCCGCGTACCTGATCTACCTGGGCATCACGACGATCCGGCAACGCAAGAAACTCGCGGCGGCCCTGCAGTCGCCAGCCCCCAGCCGCAACGGCGCCCGGGTATTCCGACAGGGATTCATCGTCGGAGCGACCAACCCCAAGACGATCGTATTCTTCGGCGCGGTGCTGCCCCAGTTCGCCGAACCCAGCCGGGGAGCCCTCCCCGCACAGCTGCTGACCCTGGGCCTCATTTTCCTTGTACTCCAAGCACTTTCGGACAGCACCTGGGCCCTCCTGGCAGCAACCGCCCGTTCCTGGTTCGCCCGCTCCCCCCGGCGCCTCGAAACCGTCGGCAGCACCGGCGGCCTGATGATCATCGGAGTTGGCGCGGGCATGGCGCTGACCGGCGCCAACTGAGAGACCTCGAATACTCGAACTAATGTTCGAATGCGGGTAGAGTGTGCCCATGCCACTCGACCGCCACATTCATTTCGCACAGCTGTGGTTGGAGCAGGTCCGCGACCACCTGGCCGATGCCGCCGCCACCAGCACCCCCGTCCCGCCAGAACAACTGAACATCATGTCCGGCAAGATCGCCGCAGGACTACACATCCTCACGGAAGCGGCCCACGCGGCCGAGAGAACCGGCCCCGCCTCCGCGGCCTGACGCGCACGGCTTTCAGCCGGGTTACCCGAGATCGAGCATCGACGTCAGCCAGCCGACAGCATCGCCGCGACGCACCCGATGTCGTGACCATCCCGGACACCGGGTCCTCGCGACGCGTCCGCACTCGATTATTCAATCGAATCCGCTTGTCCTCGAATGAGTTCGCATAATGGGCACATCTGCTCCGGACAGCCCGGCGGAGCGACCGGGGAGCGCCGAACCCCCCGATGCGTCGGTCGCTCAGAGCGGATGACGGCACCGCTGACCTCGACATCGCGGTCCACCGATCCGGACACGGTCGCCGGTACATCGGCCCGGAGCTTGTGCGGCGAAAGAAAAGGCCCCTCACCTGGCGATTCAGGTGAGGGGCCGAAGCGGTGGCGGAGGGATTTGAACCCTCGGAGGGGGGTTACCCCTCACACGCTTTCGAGGCGTGCTCCTTAGGCCGCTCGGACACGCCACCGCAGGTGACTTTACCGGAACACCCCGCCGATCCCGAAATCGGGAGGTTCGGGCTGGTGGAGTGGAGCAGTGGCGGACGGTCAACGCTGCTTGCGGAAGAAGGCGTCCAGCGTTGCGGCGCAATCGGATTCGAGGACTCCGCCGCGGACTTCGGCGCGGTGGTTGAGACGACGGTCACGCACGACGTCCCAGAGCGAGCCGACCGCGCCGGTCTTGGGTTCCCAGGCGCCGAAGACGAGGCGTCGGACGCGGGCCAGGACCAGTGCGCCCGCGCACATCGTGCAGGGTTCCAGGGTCACGGCCAGGGTCGTGCCCTCGAGGCGCCAGCCGTCGCCGACGACCGCGGCGGCGGCGCGCAACGCCAGCACCTCGGCGTGCGCGGTGGGGTCGCCGAGGGCCTCGCGGGCGTTGGCGGCGCGCGCCAGCTCCCGGCCGGAGGCGTCGAACACCACCGCGCCGACGGGGACGTCACGCGGGTCGGCATCGCGCGCCGCGGACAGGGCCGCGCGGATCAGCTCCTCGTCGGCGCGCACATCCCGGGACGACACCCTCAGCGCGGCAGCTTGTCCAGAACCGCGGACAGCTCGTTGGCGAAACCGAGCCGCTGGGCGATCATGCCGAGCTGCTCGTCCGGGTACAGATCGCTCTCGGCGAGAATCACGCTGAGCACCGGTTCGGGCAGGCCCAGATCCGACAGCACGCCGAGATCGCCTTCCTCCCAAGGCTCTACGTCGTCGAGGTCGTCCGGGTCGAGATCGGGAATCTCGACGTTGAGGGCCTCGAGCACGTCGGCGGCGATGTCGTAGTCGATCGCCGCGGTGGCATCGGAAATGAGTAGGCGAGAACCGGTGGGTGCGGGCCGCAGCACGATGAAGAACTCATCGTCTATATCCAGCAATCCGAATACCGCGCCGGTGCTGCGCAGCTCGCGCAACTCGTCCTCGGCCTCGGCCAGGGAATGCAGAGCCGCGGAACTCAGCGGACTGCATCGCCAGGTGCTTTCTTCGCGGACAACCGCTACTGCGAACCCTTCCACGTCGTCGTAATCATCCGACGTCGCCCTGTTCGTGCTCGAGCGCTGTGCTGCCATGGCCGCAACGGTAGTCTGCTCGAGCTCAAATGTTGAAGTCGTATGGGAATCTGGTTCGGTGACCCTGGAACCGAAATCCACGATATGTGTGCTGGGAACCGGTTTGATCGGCGGTTCCGTGCTTCGCGCGGCCGTCGCGGCGGGATATGCGGCGTGGGCGTACAACCGCTCGCACGCCGGTGTGCAGGCCGCGCGAGCCGACGGATTCGACGTCTCCGACGATATCGGGGCCGTGTTGCGCCGCGCCGCGATCGACGACGCGTTGCTCGTGATCGGCGTCCCCATGCCCGCCCTGGATTCGATCCTGTCCGATGTGAAACTCTTCGCCCCCGGCTGCGCGCTGACCGATGTGGTGAGCGTCAAGGCGCCCGTCGCCGGCGCGGTGCGCCGGCATGAACTCGGCGCACGGTACGTCGGCGGGCATCCGATGGCCGGAACATCCGAATCCGGCTGGGCCGCATCGACTCCCGAGCTGTTCCGCGGTGCGGCGTGGGCGGTCGGCGTTGATCCGGGCACGCACGCGCAGACCTGGGCCCGCGTGGCGCGACTGGCGCTGGACTGCGGTGCGGACGTCGTGCCGGTCCGGGCGGCCGAACACGATCGCGCGGTGGCGCGCATCTCGCATCTGCCGCATGTGCTGGCCGAGGCGCTGGCCGTCGCCGGTGCGGGCGGCGGCGATCTGGCGCTGGGCCTGGCCGCGGGGTCGTTCCGCGACGGCACCAGGGTCGCGGCCACCGCGGCCGATCTGGTCCGCGCCATCTGCGAACCGAACGCGACGGCCCTGCTGGACGCCCTCGACGACACGCTCCGCCTGCTCGTCGACGCCCGCGCCAGCCTCGCCGCCGACGGCACCCTCGGCGAACTCGTCGACGCCGGATACAGCGAACGCACCCGCTACGAGGACCTGGAACGCTGGGAGATCACCGATATCCGCCCCGGCGACCAGGATTGGCTGGACCGCCTGCACGAGGCGGGTCAGCGCGGCGGTGTGCTCCGCAACCTGGACTGAGCGGCCGGGAGTCTCGAACGCGGCTCAGATTCGCTCGGCCAGCCCCGGGTAGTCCAGGACGAATCCGTCCGGGTCGACGGTGAGGGTCGCGCTGGAAACCGGGGACAGCACGTGGATGCCGTCGGGTCCGGCGGAGTAGGTCAGGCTCGCTTCCTGGACCAGCAGGTCGGGCAGGCGGACGTAGACGACCGGTACCTCGACGTCGCCGGAGGAGCGGGCCAGCGCGTGGCGGCGGATCGGGAGGGTGTTGAAGAACGGGCTGAGCACCACGTCGACGTCCAGCGCCCCGGCGAAGGTGGAGCGCACATGGCTGCCGCCGGTGTCGATGAGCCAGTAGTTCTCCTGGTCGCGGGCGATCGAGGCGTGCTGCTCCCCCGCCGCGACGGTGCTGCGCAGCGACAGGCGCTTGGTCGCGCCGTTCTCGTCGGTGATCAGATCGTAGGAGGCGCTGAAGGCCGGGTGATCAGCGCATTCGCCACCGGTGATGCGGCCCGAGGCCCGAATCCGATTGCCGGTCACCACGACTCGCACCGACTCCATCCGGCTGCCGTTGTGCGCGCGCCAGGTCAGCAGCGCGGGCCATCGCGACACGGTCGGCTGCGCATCCGCAACGGCGCCGGTCGCCGGGGCGGCCTGCGAATTGCCCTGGGCTGGATTCGTCACACCTATACCGTAGGCGACTGCGGACGCCTTACCACCCCGGCGGGCGATGTGGGGGCGGGATATCGCACTGTCGAGGCGGTGCAATGGCAGTACGTGGGCCCGCAAGCACCTCGCAATCGCCCGGACAGCCGCTCAGACCAGGGATTCGCGCCAGGCGTTGTGCAGGCCGGCGAAATGGCCCGTTCCGGCCATCAGGTCCGCGGGCGCGCCGTCCTCGATGATGCGGCCGGAGTCCATGACCAGGACGCGATCGGCGATGGCGACGGTGGACAGGCGGTGCGCGATGATGACCGCGGTCCGGTCGCGCAGCACCGTCTCCAAAGCGTTCTGCACCTGACGCTCGCCGGGGATGTCGAGGCTCGAGGTGGCCTCGTCCAGGACGATCACCGCCGGATCGGCCAGGAACACCCGCGCGAAGGCGACCAGTTGACGCTGCCCGGCCGAGAGTCGTCCACCGCGTTTGCGCACATCGGTGGCGAATCCCTCGGGCAGGGACATCGCGAAGTCGTAGAATCCGACCGCGCGGGCGGCCGCGCGCACCTCCGCGTCGGTGGCCTCGGGTTTGCCGAGCCGGATGTTGTCGGCCACCGAACCGGAGAACAGGTAGGACTCCTGGGTCACCATCGTCACCGTGCGCCGCAGCCGGGCGTCGGAGATCTCGCGCAGATCGACACCGTCGAGCAGCACCCTTCCCCGGGACGGGTCGTAGAAGCGCGCGACGAGTTTGGCCAGCGTCGACTTGCCTGCTCCGGTCGCGCCGACGAGCGCGACGATCTGCCCGGCCGGAACAGTCAGCGAGAAGGTCGGCAGCACCGGGATCGGCTGCCCCTCGGTTTCATCGCCCTGGATTCCGCGCGCCGGATATTCGAAACCGACGTTTTCGAAACGCAATTCACCGCGCGGGCGCTCCAATGCCCGCGGTTCCACCGGTTCGGGCACGCTCGGTTGTTCCTCGAGCACACCGGAAACGCGTTCGAGCGCGGCGGCCGCGGACTGATAGGAATTGAACACCTGCGCCAACTCGTCCACCGGACCGTAGAACTGCCGCAGATATAGCAGGAATGCCGCGAGAACGCCGATCGCGGTGTGGCCGTGGATAACTCGCCACGCACCGAATACCAGGATCAGCACGGTGGTGACGTTCTGGATCAACCGGGCCAGACCGATATAGGTCGCCATGCCGCGCAACGCGCTGGTATTCGCCGCGCCGTAGACCGAATCCTCTTGCGCCAGCAGGGTTTCGTTACGCTCTTCACGCCGAAATGCCTGCACCGCACGGATTCCCGCCATGACTTCGACGAAATGCACCACGACCTTTGCGATCGCGCCGCGCGTGCGCCGGTATCCCGCGCGTTGATGCCGCTGCGCCCACCGCGTGAGGAACACCAGCGGCACGAATCCGGCCAGCACCACCAGCGCCAGCGGAACGTCCAGCCAGACCAGCACGACCGCGATGGTCAGCACCGACAGCACCGCGCTGAGCGCATCGTTGAGCGCGCGGTCGAGCAGGTCCTCCAGCGATTCCAGATCGCTGGTCAGCCGCGCGACGATCTTGCCGGAGGTGTAGTTCTCGTGGAACGCGATCGAGAGTCGCTGCACGTGTACGAACACCCGCATCCGCAGATCGAACAGCACGTTCTGACTCAGCCGCCCGGATATCCGCACGAAGGTGAAGGTGGTCAGCCCACCCAGCAGCGCGCATCCGGTGACCCCGCCCACCGCCGCGAGCAACGGAATCCAGTTCCCGCCCAGAGCATTACGCACTCCGGAATCGAGTCCGCGCGCGACGAACAGCGGCACCGCAACCATGGTCGCGTTGTCCACGATCACCAGCAGCACCGCGGCCACGGCCCACACCCGGTAAGGCCGCACCAGCGACCACAGCAACCGCCGCGAGCGAGCCGCCAGCGCCAGATTCACCTCCTCGGTGGCCTCGGCCTCCTCCGCCGCGACACCGCGCCAACCGTCGTCGTCGGGCCTTGAATCCGTTGCCGCAGTTGAAGGTTCCGAGTTCGTCTCCGTCTCGTGGTCGGGCTCGCGATTGCGGTCCCGAGCAGTCGCGACTTCCGAGAATTCGTGCCCTGCCCGCGTTGCCCCGCGAATGGGCTCCTGGCCGGTTGCGGTAGTGGAACCATCGCCCGTCTCAGCCGTCGCACTGCCCCCGGCGGCACGGGCAACGCCGGTTGCGGCGGTGCGGGACTCCGGAATCGAATCCGCCGTCACGGCGTTCCCGGATCTATTGGGTTGTGAATGTTGTTGGGTATCACAATCTTCCGACATCTTCACTTCCTGTCGAACGACCCGAGGATTTCATCGGGCGGGTGCCGGGGTCGCGTCCTCGGTGATCTCGCCGCCCATCAGTTCGCGGTATCGGGGGCAGGTGTCCAGGAGTTCCTCGTGCGGGCCGTCGGCGATGATCCGGCCGCCGTCCAGGACCGCGACCCGGTCGGCCCAGGCGGCCGTGGAGGGCCGGTGGGCGACCAGCAGGACCGTGGCGCCCGACAGGGCCGCGTGCAGGCGGTCCTGGACCTGCTTCTCGGTGGTGACGTCCAGCGCCGAGAGCGGATCGTCCAGCACGACGATGTGCCCGCCCGGATGCCGCTGCCGGGCCAGCACCGCGCGGGCCAGCGCCAACCGCTGACGCTGACCGCCGGACAGGCTCAACCCCTGCTCCCCGATGCGGGTGCGCCGGCCCCACGGCAGCGCATCGACGAAGCCGTCCGCGCGGGCGACCTCGAGCGCGGCGCGGACCTGCGATTCGGTGGCCTCGGGATGGCCGAGGGTGATGTTCTCCCGCACACTCGCCGAGAACAGCACCGGATCCTCGAACGCCACCGACACCATCGACCGCAGATCCGCCAGACGCAGCTCGCGGATATCGATGCCGTCGATCGTCACCGCGCCCTCGGACACGTCGAACAGCCGCGGCACCAGCCCGAGCAGCGCGGATTTACCGCTGCCGGTCGCGCCGACGACGGCGACGGTCTCGCCCGGCCGCAATCGCAGCGAAATCCGTTGCAGCAGATCGCGTTCACTATCGGGGAACCGGAATCGCACGTTGTCGAAACACAATTCGCCGCGCAGTTCGGCGGGCCGGGCCACCGCCTCGGCGGGATCGGTGATCTCGACCGGGGTGTCGATCACCTCCCAGTACCGCTCGGCCGCCGTGCGCGCATGTTCCAATTCCGCCAGCAGGAAACCGAATCCCATGATCGGCCACTGCAGATAGGTCGTCAGCGTGATGCCCGCGATCAGCGCGCCCAGCGACATCGCGTGCTCGGCAAGCAGATATCCGCCGATGGCCAGGGCCGCCGCGATTCCCAACGCGGACAACATGTTCAACGCCGTCCACAGCGTCGCGGCCAGCCGCACCTTCGCCAGTTCGAGGGTGCGCAGTTCGCGGGACTGCCGGCGGAACCGCTCGCCGAACCACGGCCCGCGCCCGAACGCCTTGAGCACCCGGATGCCCTGCGCCGACTCCTCCACGATGGTCGCCAGGTCACCGGATTTGTCCTGCGCACGCCGCGAGGCGAGACCGTAGCCGCGCTCGAACCGCAGCGCCAGGATCACCAGCGGAACCTCGATCACCAACTCCACCAGCCCGATCTGCCAGCTGAACACGAACAGCAGGCCGATGCCGATCCACAACGTCGCGCCCAGCGACAGCAGCGAGGGCGCCACAGCGGCGAAAAACCTTCGCAGCGTTGACATATCGGTGATCGCCCGCGAGGTCAGCTGACCCGATTCCATCCCGTCGTGCACACCCACCGACAGGATCTGCAGGCGGGCGAAGAGTTTCGCGCGCAGATCCACCTCGAGGCGGCTGGCCGGGGAGGCGACCATCCAGCGTCGGATCCAGGCCGTCACGGTGCTCACCGCGGCGAGAAACGAGACCACCAGCAGCGGAGACCAGATCGCGCCGAATTCGCGATGCGCGACCGGGCCGTCCACGATCCGCCCGGTCAGTACCGGCAGCAGGATGTCGCACAGCATGCCCAGCGCGGACAGTGTCGCCGCGACGAACATCGCCCGCCGATACCACCGGACCTCCGGCCACAGCCGGCGCAGCGAACCTTTACCCGGGTTGGCTTGCGGGACAGCCGATTCCGGCACACCAACATCCTGGCGAGCCGAGTTCGCCGATACGGAAACGGACAAGGCTCCCCCTTCCTCATCGGCAGATTGCTCGCGCGCCGCGGCGAGGGCGTGGTCGCACGCTGCGGGCGCGACCTTTCAGGCTGCCAGCAATCGCCAACCGGGCCAACCGAATTTCCGGTCGGACCGCGCGACCAACGCGATGCACACAGCCGACCGCGCAGGGTGGCGCAGCTCACCGATGCGGATTCTCAGGGTTTACCAATAAAGCACACGGATCGCATACAGACTGGTCTGGCACCGTGAGGTCATGACCACAGTTGCTGAGTTCTTGGCCGTGACCGCCATACTGGCCGTCTTCCTCACGATGGCCGCATCCGGATTCATGGCCTCCTCGGCTCCCCGCTCGCTGGTGGCGGTGCGGGTACGCCGCCGCTGACCGTGCGCTCGGCCACGAATATCTGCACGGCCAGCGCGACCAGCCACAGCGACATCGACCCGACCTGAATGCGCTGGGCGATGCCGAGGGCGTAGTTCCCCGGCAGGTTGTCCGCGATCATCATCCATGTCGTCACCCCCGATCCGAGAATCAGAATCCACAGCCCGCTGTGCCGCAGAATCGGCCAGCGCCGATACCGGAACGCCGCCGCACTGAAGGCGATCATCGCGACGAAGATCGACATCACCGCGAGCGTGCTGGTCAACGCGTGGATCTGATGCAGTTGCGGGAACATGCCGTCGTCCGAGGGCGGACACGGATCCGGTGTACAGGTGTGCAACGGCCACTGCGCGTCGGCGATCGTCGACGCCCCGAAGCAGGCCAGCGCCACCCATCCGACCGTCGACAACCTCCGCCGCGCGAACGCCACCAACCCCGCGATCCCCGCGACCAGCGCGAACGTCCCGGTAATCGTGTCCCCCGCGGTGAACACCCACGCATCGGCCCGCCCCCGCGCATCCAACTCGCTCAGAAACGACCGCACCGGATTCGCACCCAGCGGCAACACGAACTCCAGCACCCACGACGAATAACAAACCCCCGCAACAGCAATCGCGACCGCAATCGCCCATCGCACCACGCGCCCATGCCACCACGACGGCCGTGTCGAATCCACCACCCCGGCCGAACCGCCCGAGCCAGCCCGCGTCATGGCCATCGCGCACCCGAAACCACCGGCAGACGCGTCGTCATCCTTCCGGACGCCCCCGGCGCACACTCCCGCACCGACAACCACAACGGTCGCGGACTCTCCGCCGGACTCCATCCGACCCGATACGGGGCACGCTCACCCGGTACGAACACTCGTCCCGCCGATATTCGCCCGCACCCGCCACCCGGCGCCGATGGCCGGCCGGCCAACACATATCCACCGGACACCGACATCCATGTGCCCACCGCCCGCTCCCGCACCGACAACCGCGACGATCTCGTGCTCTCCATAGGCCTGCATTCGGCCCGGCACAGGGCTCGCACATTCGGCACCGGTACTCGTCCCGGCGATATTCGCCCGCACCCGCAGGCCGTCGGCCGACCGACTGCCACACGTTCACCCCACGCGGGCGACCAAGATGGTCGCGCGATCATCGGCAGAGCTCGGGCGGGCCGGTACGTGGCGCTCGCGAGCGACCCGGCCGGTGGCGATGTTCGACCGGGTGACGACGTTTGCCCGTTCGGTGTCATCGCCCTCGATTCCTCGATGCCCAGTCACATACCGGACGTCCGGGTTACCGCGGTTGTTCCTCAATCATCCCTGATGAGCGAGACGGAATCGGTTATTGCGGGGCCAGTGCGGCCTGGACCCGGTCGGCGGCGCGGATGGGGTCCTCGTGTTCCCAGATGCGGACCACGGTCCAGCCCGCGGCGGCGAGGCGGGCGTCGGTGTCGCGGTCCCGGGCGACGTTCCCGGCCAGTTTCTCGGCCCACCACCGGGAATTGTTCTTCGGGAAGGTGGCGTGCTGGGGGCAGCGGTGCCAGAAGCAGCCGTCGACGTAGACGGCCACGCGATGTCGCGGGAAGACCAGATCCGCGCGACGGCGGAGCCCGGGCATCGGCGCGCGGTCCACGAAATAGCGGCGTCCGCGCCGATGCAACTCCCTGCGCAGGGCGATCTCCGGCGCGGTTCCGGCCCGGCGCTGCCGGGACATCCGGGCGCTGGTCGCCGCGTCGGTGGCGGGACGTCCCGGATTCATGCACATACCTCCTGCACGTCAAGCGGCTTCTCGAGGCGATCCACCCATGCGCAACAGATGATTCTGCACGTCGGCCAGGAAACCCGGCGGAAAACGCAACGTTCCGCGCCCGGCCCGGCGCAGGAATCCGGCGGTGGCGCGCGCGGACAGCAACTGGGCGTCCTCGAGGAACCAGCGCAGATCCTCGTACGGCGCGTGGATCGGCCACGTCGAGACCGGCACGCGATATGCCGTCCCGGCCCGCCCCCACGCCGCGGTCGGCCACCGCTGCCCGGACAACGCATCCTGTTCTTCGAGCACCACATCACCCGACGGATCGGCCAGCCGCCCGCCGACCCACGTCGCCATCCGCACACTCACCGCATTGCCGACCAGTTTCCAGCGATGTCCCGGCCGAACCCCCGGCGCGGCCAGCGCGGGCGCGGTCCAGTCGCGTGAAAAGCCTTGCAGCCGTTCGGCATCGACGATTCCGGGCGTCACGATCTCCCCCGAGGGCAGTCGCACCGCGGGCGGGCTGGCGATCCCGAGCCCCGACCCGCCCTTGAGCGTCGGCACGGCATTTACCGCCCACCCCAGCCCGCGCACCCCTTCGGTCCAGTAGAAACCACACGGATCGATCCGCGGATCGCCGATATCGTGCGGCCCGGCATCGGCGCCGAACAGCACCGGTCGCGGATCTTCGGTGCGCGAGGCCAGCATCAGCACCCGCAGCCGCCGCTGGGGCAACCCGAACGCCCGCGCATCCACCACCCGATACGCCCACATGTACCCGAGCCCCTCCAACGCGGAGGTGATGTGCCGCATCGCCTGCCCGCGCCCGAGTTGCAGCATGAACGGCACATTTTCGATCAGCAGCCAGCGCGGACCGCGACGCCGTCGCACCAGCCGGAACACCTCGTCCACCAGACCCGAACGCGTACCGGTGATTCCGGCGGTCCGCCCCGCCTGCGACAGGTCCTGACACGGGAATCCCGCGGCCACCAGCTCGGTCCCGGTCGGCAGCGCACGCAATCGGGTGACGTCCTGGTGCACCTCGACGTCCGGAAAATGCGCCGAAAGCACGGCCCGGGCACCGGAATCGATCTCACACAGCAATTCTGTGCTCCACCCGTGCACGCCGAGGCCGAGCTCGAGTCCGCCGATCCCGGCGAACAGCCCCACCATCCTCGCGCCCGCCACTCCTGCCCTTTCGCCGTGAACCCCGACCGGAATCGAGGCGCCTGGATGAGCAGATTACTCGAGTCCCTTGGGGCGACCCGCGAGCAACTCGTCCTCGGCACGCTGACACGGATATCGGCGGGCGATTGTCGCGGTTGATACGAGCCCACTTGGGCGACGTTCCAAATAAACGAAATCGATTGCATCCCAAGGGATCTGCTCGAAATCATGACGTAAGGTGGTGACACCTCCGGCCGAGGGGCGGTGGACATGGTCCACACACCGCGCCCAGGAAGGAGGTGGTGGGGAATGGCGAAACACCGCCGGGCAAAGAGCAACGCCCCGGTCGATTACGGCATCGTGTTGGGAAGCTGGGCCGTAATCGCCGGAGCGTTCGTTCTGGTCCGCTGGTTCATCCGGCGGGCTAGGTAGTCCCACCAGGTGAGGGCGTCGTAGGCGCGGCGTCCTCACCGCCAGCATCACTCACGTGACCAGATCAGTGTACTGCAGCAGCTCGGTTCGAGGTATCGAACCGCCTCTCCGGCAGAAGCCCGGTCAGCTACGGCGGGTGTCCGGCAGCCGGTGCTGCAATCGCCGGGGCACTCCCATCGAATCGGCCGACCGGACCTGTCAGCGCCGACCACAACCGAACCGGCCGGTCCGCGCATCCTGCACACGATCGCCGAACCGCGCACGGATCCCGTTGTCTCCCGGGAGAATCGGGCTATGGTCGATCTTGTTCTGACAACCGAGCGCCGCACCGAACTGGCCGCACTGCTGGCCGACGAGCAACGTCTGAACACCGAGTTCCCGAAGGTCGCGGAGTATCTCGACGCCTCGCCGGTACTCCCGGGCACCGGCGATGAAAGAGCCGATGCCGCATTCGATCTGCGACTGGTCCACTACATGACCGGCGATCGTTCGTTCAGCGCCAATCCGTACTGGGACATCGTCGCCCCATCGGTCTCCGAACACGATGGACGACGCGTGGTGAACGGCGGCCGCCCCAACGGAAGCGCCCGCCTCGGCTTCGCCCAAACCGTCCTACAGTCCAGTTACGCGTACGCGATTCCTTCCCCCGAGACCATCGACTGGGTGGCCGGGTTCTGCGAGGGACGCACGGTGGTCGAGCTGGGCGCGGGCCGCGGCTACTGGGCTGCTCAGCTGCGCGCGGCCGGATTGTCCGTGGCGGCTTACGATTCCGAGCCGCCGGACCGCTCCGACAACCCATCGTTCACCAAAACCATTGGCCAGAAGGATATTTGGTTTCCAGTAGGCACCCTGGACGACTACCGCGCCCGCACCTGCCGGGGTTCGGACGACGTCCTGTTCCTGTGCTGGCCACCCGGCTGGGGCAACCCGATGTCCGCCGAAGCCCTGACCGACTTCGAAGCCGCCGGCGGAGAGCGCCTGATCTACCTCGGCGAACCGAAAGGAGGAAAGACCGGCAGCGACGCCTTCTTCGACGCACTGGCCTCCGGCTGGGAACTGAAATCCGGAGATCCCCAATATGTTTCGTGGTGGAATCTCGCCGACCGCGCTCAGGCTTGGGTGCGGCGCTGACCGATGCGACAGAGCAGGGATTATCGCCGCTCGTTCGGCCGCGACGAGTCGGGCCTGATATGCCCTGCGGCGACGAGGGTTTCGAATGCGGCGCGCTTACGGCCGCACGAGTGCTCGCGATGCATCTGCATCGTCAGGTGCGCCTCGGCAACCGTCAGCGTCCGCTCCGGCGTCGAACACGATCGACCCGGTGGCCGGAACCCCGTGTCCCGGCGGCGCCGGGCGGGTGGGCCCCGATGCCCCGAGATCGCCGGCCACCACATCGGCAGCAGCACGATGAGACCAGCCAGCACGAACCCGCAACCGGCAAGTGCGATCACCACCACCGACGCCGTACTCCATGCGCCCATAACCGAATTCCTTCCGAACGCTCCTACTAGAACCAGGTTCTCGGCCGCACTCCGTTGGCGAGATCGACCAGCCGGATGCGGTGGCCGGCATCGGTGGTGACGCGCGCAAGCTGGCGCAGTCCGGCCTCGACACCGTGCCGCAGGCCCGCCACGGTGTTGGGGGTGCCGAAAATCGAAGTCTCCGGATTGCGTAGGCGCCCACCGGATTCGAGCCACACCAGGGCCGTCCACAGCAGAATCAGCCGGGTCGGCAGATAGCGTCGCGAATCGGACAGACTCGCCAATCTGCCCGCGGCCACCCGCAGATCGGTCTCGGTGAGCTCGGCGGCGGGACCGCCGACATGCAGGAGGCACCCGGTCAGCCCCGCGGTGTCCCGGTGCGGCGATCCGACGGGCAGCTCGTCCAGCACCGCCACCGCCGAACGGACATCACCGTCGGCCGTCAGCATCCGCGCGAGTCCGAATGCGGCGCTCGCTATTTCGCGATGCGGGCGCCAGGCCCGCCCGTAGTTGTCGATCGCCGCACGCCGCCAATGTGCGGCGTCGGCGCGCGCACCGCGTGAGAGCAGCAGCAGTTCGGCGGTCGCCGCCATGGCCAGACTCGGGGTCGGCTCGTCCGGCAGCATCACCCGGACGATGTCGAACTGCCGGTACGCGCGCCGGTAGTCCGCCTGAACCAAGGCCGCGATGCCGGTGAACCAGGCGATGCGCCAGTCGCCGATACAGGTACTCCGCAGCGCGTCCAGCATGCCCTGAGCCATATCGGCGTGCCCGAGCTCGAGCAACGCCCGGATCGCCTGCAGAGATACCTCGACCTCGAAATTATTCGTCGCGACCTGGGAACGAACAGTGATGCGCCGCAACAGTTCCAAGGTATGGCGAGGCTGGGTGTGCGGCAGGTTGGCCAACAGCGCGCAACTGGGATCCTGGCCACGCACCCGTGGCGCGGGCAGCGTCGCCACGATCTGGTGTGCGTCGAGGCGCGTCCGGCGCGACTTGCCGTCGACCATGCCATCGAGCTGACCCACCGCCATGTCGATGCCGAATTCCCCACGCGGACTCCCGAATTCGCCTGCCGACTCGCCCCGGCCGTGCTCCTGGGCGACGATCTTCGCGAGCAGGTCGACATGCCCGTGCTCAGTGATTCCGGGCGGTACCGGGGTGTGAACGGTGGCCATGGCGGTCCTTCCGCGCAGCAAACCATGCCATTGTTCTATGTAACATACCGCCGATTGATGGCACATAACAAGGGTTCAGGTGGCCGGGGTATACCCATCGGCGATACTGTGCATATCCTGAGTTTTTCCTGAGAACGTCGCCCGCGTCATTCCTACGGCCCCTCACCGGCGACCTCCTCACTAGGCTCCCGATGCGCTCGAGCGAATAGCGAAAGGCGGCACTATGCCCCGGAAGGTCCTGCTGGCGACGATGATCGGTGTGCTGATCGCCGCACCGGCGACGGCATCCGCGGATGTGACCGCGGGCGCTGTCGCAAACCGCAACGTCGCCGCACATGAAATAGAGTTCAATACCGGCTCGGGAGTAGCCGACACGATCATCAACGGCCTGATCCTCGCCATCTTCGGCCCGGACGACCCGATGAAATGCAAGTTCCCCTACTGCTTCTGAGCGTTCATGACATCAAACATGTTGCTGACGAACATTTTTCATGCAACTGTCGACGGCTTGTGTTTCCCGCGTTCGCCACGCAGGACAGCTCGGTGAGCCGCGGCCAACTGCTCGACCGCTGCAGCGAAATCTTCCTCTGGCAGTGAATAGGGCAGGCGCACATGACGTTCGAACGCGCCGCCGATGCCGAATCGCGGCCCAGCGGCGAGGGTGATGCCGTAGTCGGGTGCGATCGCGGCCAATCGCGAGCTGATCGGATCGCCCAGAGCGACCCAGAACGACAACCCGCCCGGCGGGATCGGCACCGTCCAGTCCGGAAGGTGTTGGGCCAGTGCGTTATACAACGCCTGGCGCTGTGCCCGAAGTAGATCGACCCGGTCGGGTAGGTGGGTGTGGAGGCTGTCGAGCAGCACGCTCGCGGCCAGTTGTTCCAGGATCGGGGTGCCCAGGTCGGTGCCGGGACGCATCTGGGACAGGCGGTTCAGGATCGATGGCCTGGCGCGGATCCATCCGATGCGCAGGCCGCCCCAGATGCTCTTGGACGTCGACCCGATACTGATCGCGTCCGGGTGATCGGCCGCGAACGCGACCGGCCGGGGCAGATCGATGGCCAGATCCGCCATCGTCTCATCGACCACGATCGGGCATTCGAGTTCCAGGCCTCGCCGCACCCGAGCGGGCATGCACTGCCCGGTCGGGTTGTGGAAATCGGGAATGAGATAGGCCATCGCCGCACCCCGGCCGGCGACGCGGAGTTGTCCGGCATTCCAGCCGTCGGGTTCGAGCGCGACCGGAACGAGGCGAGCGCGGGCGTCGGTGAACGCCCGGATCGCGTGCGGATAGGTCGGATGATCGATCACGACGCGGTCGCCGGGCCGGACCAGAGTGCGGGCGATCAAGGCGACGGCGTGCAGGGCCCCGTTGGTGATCATGATCTGATTCGGCCGCGTCGCAAGTCCGCGCCCGGCGTACCACCGCGCGACGGATTCCCGGAGTTCGACAACCCCGTCGCGCTCGTACCCTCGACGGTCGAAATAGCGGGGCAGTCGTTCCAGCGCAGTGGCGAAAGCGCGGTGCAGTATCGGGCCGGGCGCGGCCGGTGCGGCGAACGACAGATCGATCGTCGGAGCCGATGACGCGGCCCGGCGGTGCGGCATCGGATCGTCGGGCAGCCGAACGACGGCCCGGGATCGCGGTCGGGTGTCGATGAACTGCGCGTCGGCGAGCGACCGATAGGCGGTGCCGACCGTCGTGCGGCTCACCCTCAGGGCGAGCGCCAGATCCCGCTCGCTCGGCAAGGCCGCATCCAGCACCAGGCGTCCATCCAGCACCAGCAACCGCAGCCGGTCCGACAGGCGTTGATGCGCCGGGCCCGGCCCTGCGTCCCACGAGCCCAGCATCTGCGCCACCACCGATGCGCTGATCTTCATCGAACCAGCATCGCAAATCTGGCTATGGAATTACATACCAGAATCGGCCGAGGATGGGCCGGTGACTCCATCCCAGCTCCCGGCCTCCGATCACGGCGATCGATTCGTCCTCCGTCGCATGAACGCTGCCGAGCAACTGCGCGCCGGACGGAAGCTGCGCAGATTCCCGCAACTGCTGGCAGGGCTGATCGGTTACGGCGCGTCGGTGATGGTGCTGGTCAGCTCCGGGTTGGGCGCAGCCAGTTGGAGCGTGCTCACCGAAGGAATCTCCAGATCCACCGGAATCTCTTTCGGTACCGCAACCAATCTCATCGCCCTCGCCGTGCTCGTCGCGTGGATCCCGATGCGCGAACTCCCCGGCCTGGGCACACTTCTCAACGTCGTACTCATCGGCATCGCCGCCGACGCGACAGCGCGAATAATTCCCAACCCACCCGACATCGAAGTCCGAGCGCTCTACCTGATCGCCGGAACCGTCGGCCTGGCATTCTTCGACGCCCTCTACCTCGGCGCACAATTCGGCGCCGGACCACGCGACGGCCTCATGACCGGGCTGGTCCGACTGACCCGCAAACCGATCCCGTTGATCCGCACCGTCATCGAAGTCACCGTCGCCGCCACCGGCTGGCTCCTGGGCGGCACCGTCGGCATCGGCACCGTACTCATCGCAGTAACCATGGGCCCCCTCGTCGGTTACTTCCTACCGCGGGTCGCCGTCGAAATCCCCAGCAGGACATAGGAATACCAGGGCGAGCCGATCTATCCCGAAGTGGATGTCGCGGTTGCGGACCGCTCCGCGGGATCGGAATCGGGCGGGCGTTTCCGCTGGGCCGCGAACATCACTACGCCACCGACCAGCATGATCCCGGCGCCGACCGCGATCATCGTGCCGTAGGGATCCGCGACAGCTCGCGAGGAGCCCGAACCAGGGCTGATGAGCAGCCCCAGCAACTGAGAGACCGCGACCGTACCGACAGCCGAGGCCAGTGCCATGGCGGGAGTACTGATCGCGGTGATCCGGCCCATGTATCCGGCCGGGGTGGCCTCCTGCAGAATCGGCCCCTGACACAGCACGTACAGCGAGAACACCAAGCCGCACCCGAACATCGTCACGAAGGCCACCGGGACCGAACGCACCAAGCCGTAGACGCCGTACCCGACACCCAATCCGATCAATGACAGCACATAGACACGATGCTGGCCGTATCGCTTCACCAGCCGGACCCCCGAGATGCTGGCGACAAGATTTCCGGCTGGAAACATCATCGACAGCAGACCGTATTGTTTCGGTTCGAGATGCAGGGTCTTCAAGCCGTACAGACTCAACGCCGTATTGTTTATTCCGAGCGAGAATCCGTACAGCAGGACACCGATCAGAACCATCCGCAGCGGCGCACTCGCCCAGGCCGTTCGAAACCCGCCGACGAACTCGGACCAGAAATGCCCCGGAGGATCGTCCGCGCGAACCGATCGATTCTCGGTGAGACAGGTCATCAACAGCGATAACCCGTACGCCCCGATACACACGGAAATAGATGCCGCTACCCCGAGCACCGCATAGGAAATCGGACCGAGCGCCGTCGCGGCCATGGCGACGCCCGTCAACGCGAACATACTCGTACTGGCCGCCTCCACCCGCCGCTCTTCGGGAATGACCACCTGCATCAACGCCGCACGAGCAGGATTGAAGAATTGGGCGGACACGTTACCCGACGTCAAAACGATCAAGGCCGCCCAGTACCGCACCGCGTCGGATCCGGATTCCCACTCGACCACAATCAGCAGAACCGTATAGCACAACACGCGAGCCGCATCACTGACGACCATCGTATATCGAACATTCCACCGATCGACCAGCACACCGGCAATCGGCGCAACCACAATCCGCGGAACAGTGGCCGACAACACGATCAGCGCCATGAAAGTCGGCAGATGTGCACTGTGCGGAAACAGGCCGGTCGCCACCCACACGGTAGCGGTCGCGGCGAACAAGAACTCCCCGAACGAGGACCCCGCCTGCGCGAACCACAGCAGAAGAAAATCCGAACCGATGAACCTGCGACGAAACACCGAGTTCATATCAGTCCAATCTGCCGCCATTCATCGAGCAACTCACGTGCCTCGTCACGGATCGGCGCACTTTTCCCGAATTCGCTTGCGATCATGAGGCCGGTATAAGCGCGGATATTTCCTCGACGCCCCTCCTTGACAGCCTCCACATCACGCCAGCGTTCCCACGTCGGATCGTGCGGAACTACAGGCGGATGCCGATCATACCAGTAACCGGCATATTCTCGCCATCCACGATAGTGAGCATCCCAGCTCGGCGAGAAGATGGGTTGCATGTTCCCCTCGATAATCGAATCGGCAAGGGGCTGCACCCGGCACTCGACGCTGGCGCGCCAGCCCGCACCGCGATTCTCCGAACCACCGTGCGGGGTGAGCGTATGGAAGACCAAGGCGTCACCCGGGGCTAATTCCGCGACCACCGGATGCGGTAGACAGGATCCGTCCGTCGCCCAGCCCGATGGATTGTCGGCGAGAGTCAAGGGGAGTATTCTTCGCACACCCCCGGTGGGATATACCGGCAAGGTTCCGCTTTCCGAGTCCACCTGGAAAAATGGAATCCAGAATGCCAGTTGACGTAAACTTCCCTGCAACTCGGGATAGTCTTGATGGACTCCCGCAGGATAATGCAGATCGGATTCTATCGGCGGCACCGCACGCAGGTATTTATTCGGGTGCACGAACAGATCATCGATATCGATCGTAAGCAGCGACGCCGCACATTCAAGGAATTCCGGCGTATGGAACAGCTTCTCCAGGATTTCACTCCTGGCCACCCCGGCGAGATCCGGGGGAACTATCGAGTCGGTCCGTTCCAGATACGCCGGTTGCCCGGATGCTGTCTCGGAGCCGTCACTCAGTCGGGCACCGACCAGAGCCGCGGTGACCTCGGCTCCGATCTCCCTCGAGGTGTCCCCCGGCAGCAGCTGGCGAAGAAGACAAAACCCGTCGGCCTCCAACTGATCTCGTGCCGAGCCCCAGCGCGCGAGGACCCGCGAACTCATCGGGAGTCCCGGTACGGATGTGCGATCCGCAGAAAGTACAACGCATCCGCGGCGGGATGGAGACCGAACATTTCCGCGGCAGTCGACTCGTGTACCGCCGGCGTCATCCGCGTGACCAGGTTCAGTTGCAGTGCCTCGAGCACCAGCGCATGTCCCACTCGACCGCATCCCACGAGGGCTTCGGCATATCCCAGATCGCCTCCGCTCGCCGACTCCGCGTCGAGCCCGAGCACCACGCCCAGTCCCGGCCCAGCCGACCACGCCTGCCCCTGGAGCAACCGGCTCACACCAGCGGCGTCGAACGATTCCGAGCGCCGAACCAAGGCCCGCGGGCTGTGATCCACCAGCCAGCAGCCGTCCGGCCAGTCACCCACATCGACGGTTACGAGGCCGGCGAACAGGTTCGGCTCGTGGACCAGGGCGGCATAGAGGCTGCGAATCAGAATCCGCGCATCTGCGTTGGATATTCCGCGATCCGCGGTTTTCGTCAGGCTCCGGCGCCGCAGGCTGCGTTTGCAGTCGAATCCGGAACTCAGCTTGTCGAACAGGTAATCGTGGTGACGGATATCAGGGGGTTCGGTCGCGCAGGCCGATTCCACTGCGCGAAGGAAGCCGTACGGACGTTCCCAGTTGTGCTTGGACCAGAGTTCGGGGACCGTCCAATTTCCAGCCGTACTGTGGACTCGTATCATGACCAACCTTCGAGTAGTCCGGTCATCAGAAGCGGCAGATCCGTGGATTCGTCGTCCGCAACGGTCGCGAAATTCATCCGGACATTCAGACCGGACCGATAACGCCAGTTACAGTAGGCGGACAGCGCGGCGAACTGCGCATCTGCATGACCGAGATCTACGAGAATCGCGCGAAAACTTCGCGGATCCCGATATCTGAACATCGCTCGCCGAACCGCCGAGGCCAGGTACAGCCGGACGACCCAATCGGCCCCGGAATCTTCCGACACCGAGTCAGCCCGCTGGAAGGCATCCGGAGACAATCGGTCCAGGGTATTCGTTCGCGGTTGGTAATGATATTTACCGCTCGGAATCACAGGCGACCGCAGCACCTCCACGAACAGCTCGGTCGGATGCCTGCCGCCTCCGGAGGGAATCGATTTCTGAACCAGTTCGACCTGGTGATACTCCGTGCGAGGATCATAGTAATGCGGCTGGCGGCGACGGACGCCGAGAGTCCCGGAGAGAATCAGTGAAAACTGATACAGATCGGAATTCCGCAGTTCATCGATTCCGAGGTCCGCCGCATCCTCGAGCCGGATCGATCCGTGGTGCTCGATATCGAGGTACACCGGTGGATAGTCGTCGGCCTCGACGTATCCCCCCATGATCATGGCGTCTGTGATCCGCGCCGCCATACCGGTCGACATATCGAGGAACGGGTGGTCACGCGTCGCCGCATGGTAGCCGCACATTCCGGCTCCCGCGTCCTCGGACCCGACCAGGATGCCCTCGTCGATCAGACGGTTCAGGTCATCCAATGCTTCCAGTTCGAAAGCAGCGACATCCATATCAGCGCGGAGTTGGGCGATGGCCGCACCAGTTTTCTCGGAAACGTCCACGGCGGCACGCCGCGTCGTCGACTCTATCCACCAATTGCCGTCGTGCTCGAACACGATACTACTCGGATTACGGCGGTACACAGCTATTCCTCTTCCAGTGGTTTCGGGATGCGGACGTATCCGCATCCCGAAAACGACCACTACTTCTTCGCAGCGGATACCGCAGCCACCTGCGGACGCTTGCTCCTGAATACCGGGCCCGGCAGCTGCAGGTTGCAGGTCGATTCCTGCAGCAATGCCGTCTTGACGGTGTGAGTCATTCGATTCACCTCCTATCCGATGAATTTCCCGGCAATGTTCCGCCGGAATACGACCACTATCGGCGGAGGACATCACCGAGATCAATCACCCGAGTCCATGATCGTTTCGAATACGCACTTCATCGGCCTGATCCCGCTGTCCGCTCCGGGCACGCCGATCAACAATCCCTGCGTATCTCGTACTCCGGTGTCGGCAGCAACGCCAAAGCCGTGCGGGCGTTGAAGCACCGGAGGATTTCGGTTCTGCCACCTCTCGGACACACCTCAATGTTCCGAGCTCGCAGAGGCGGGCGGCGCGGCGCGTCAGACCCGCTCGGCGGCGCGTCAGACCCGCCCTGGGACTGGGCCCATCCGGTAGCAGCCGACCAAGCTGGCAACACAGTGGCAATGCTGCGCACAAGGCAAGGACGCCAAACGGACTCAGGATCCGAAGGACCCGGCGAAGCTGTATCCCGAGTGCGCCCGGTGCTGCGCGGGCTCCGAAACAGCTCTAAACCGCCAAACACCATCGGCTCCACGCACTTTGGTCTGTGGCGTTGACGATCGCGCTGCGACGTTATGAGGCCCTCGGGCGGTGGTGGACGGATGCGGACCTGGCTGCGGGCACGGCCGATATCGCTCAGGCGCTCTATCGGGCCGACGGGAGCCCGGATCTGCACGACCTGAAACCGGCAACTCCAAGTCCACAGTGCCGCTACCCGATGAACTGGCTGGGCTGTCTCGTCGAATAGTGTCGTCAACGACACGAAAGAAGCCCCTCCGCGCTGAGCGAAGGGGCCTCCGACCTGAAGCGCGCCCGAAGGGATTCGAACCCCTAACCTTCTGATCCGTAGTCAGATGCTCTATCCGTTGAGCTACGGGCGCAGGTGTATCAAGTTGTGTGTCCGGCGGACCGGACGTGGCGGAGGCGAGAGGATTTGAACCTCCGGTCCCCGTGAAGGGACAACTCATTAGCAGTGAGTCCCATTCGGCCGCTCTGGCACGCCTCCTGGAGCCTTCTCTTCGAGGGCACCGGTCCTTTCGAACCGCCGAGACGAAAGAGTACAGAGCTACAGCTCAGGACGCAAAACGGCTGGTCAACGTAGGTGAGAATCGAACCAATCGAAGATTCTGGTCTGTGCGGCGACGATGTCGTCCGCATCGTCGGAGTCGAAGCCGGGACGATCGGGGCGGTGCCGCAGGCCCGGATAGCTGACCACCAGGGTCGCCACGGCGGCGGCCGCGGCGGCCTCGCGCAGACGTTCGACCTGGTCGGCGGTGATGACCGGATCGTCCGCGCCGTACAGGCCCAGCCAGGGGGCCTGCAGTTGGGCGGCGGCTCGGGTCAGCGCGTCCGCACGGTCGGTGAGCGGCTCATCGATACCGGGTGCGGCGATGCTGACCGCCGCGCCGATCCGGCGATTGGTGGCGACCAGGAATGCGGCCGTTCCGGCGCTGTCGAAACCGAGTACTCCGGTCAGGTCCGGGAAGACGCCGCGGCCGACGAGCCAGTCGAAACAGGCGTCGAAATCGGCGAACAACTCCTCGCCGAAGACTTGGTCGTCGTCGGCGCTGCGATGGAACAGGTTGGGCGCCACCACGATCCAGCCCTCGGCCGACAGCGCCGTCATCAATTCCAGCAATGTTTCGGCGAATTCTCGTGATTCGTGCAGCACGACGATCCCCCCGCGCGCAGTGCGGTCCGGTTCGATCACCCGTATGGGTACTCGCAACAATGTGGTGGCCTGTCCGTCCTGCGCCTGACCGGGGTCGCCGGCGCGCAGGGGCGCGTTGTCGTGGTAGCTGCCCGGCATAGGTCCAAGACTAGTTCGATTGGGTAACGTTCCGGACAATTCTCATGCCGGATATCCAGGCCGGATATTCCGGTGGCATCCGGCGGGTAATCGCCGTTGTACCGCCCGTCTAATGTGGAGGGGTGACTGCTCGTATTCGTCCGGACCTCGAGTCCATCCCGGCCTACTCTCCTGGCCGCAGCCACCCCGGCGCGGTGAAGCTGGCCAGCAACGAGACCACTCTCGGCCCGTTGCCGACCGTCGCCAAGGCCATCGCCGAGGCCGCCGAGCAGGCCAACCGGTATCCGGACAACCAGTCCGGCGAACTTCGCGCAGCCATCGCGAAGTTCCACGACATCGAGGTCGAGCGGGTCGCGGTGGGGTGCGGCAGTGTCGCGCTGTGCCAGGAGCTGGTGCAGATCACCTGCGATTCGCCGACCGACGAGGTGTTGTTCGCGTGGCGGTCGTTCGAGGCGTATCCGATCGTCACGCAGGTGGGCAATGCCACGTCCGTGCAGGTGCCACTGACCGAGGGCCTGGTGCACGACCTGGACGCGATGGCCGCGGCGATCACCGATCGCACGCGACTGATCTTCGTCTGCAATCCGAACAATCCGACCGGCACCGCGGTCGGCCGCGAGGAGCTGATCCGGTTCCTCGACAACGTGCCCGAGCGCATCCTGGTGGTTCTGGACGAGGCCTACTACGAATATCTGCGGCTGCCCGCGCAGGATCACCCCAACGGCGTGGAGATCGGCCGCGACCGCCCGAATGTGCTTGTGCTACGCACCTTTTCGAAGGCCTACGGCCTGGCGGGACTGCGCGTCGGCTACGCGGTCGGCGATCCCGAGGTGATCACCGCACTGCTCAAGGTGCACATCCCGTTCAGCGTGAACCGTCTCGCCCAGGCGGCGGCGATGGCCTGCCTCGAGGCGCGCGACGAACTACTCGATCGCACCGATCACACTGTCGCCGAACGTGACCGGATGCGTGCGGCACTGCTGGCCGCCGGATATCCGATCGTCCCGAGCGAGGCCAACTTCGTATGGCTCGCACTGGGTTCGCGCAGTGCGGAATTCGGTGAGGCCAGTGCGGAGGCCAGCGTGCTGGTACGGCCGTACGGCGCCGACGGCGTGCGGGTCACCGCGGGTGATCCGCACGAGAACGACAAGTTCCTCGCGTTCGCGACCGATCCGGAGATCACCGGGCGTTTCCTGAAGTGATCGGACTCAGCTGACGCCGAGCGCACCGGCCAGCGTCGGCCACGCCTTCGGCAGTTCCGCGGCCCAATACGGCCAGGAATGCGTGCCGACCTTGGGCAGATCGACCGTCGCGGGGATCTGCATGCGCTCGAGCCGGTCTGCCAGCGCCATCGTGCAGATGGAGGCGCCCGCCTCGAGCGGGCCGCCGAAGATCACCGAGGTCCGGGAATCGGGATTGCCCGGACCGTCGAAGGGGCCGGGCATGCCGCTGCCCGCGGACAGGAACAGGGCCGTGCCGCGCAACTCGTCGGCGTGCATCATCACGTCGTGCGCGAGCCAGGCGGGATTGTTCTGATCACCGAACATGTTGTCCGGATTGCCGTTGTAGGTACTGACGATCGCGCGTGCCTGTGCCTGGCCGACGTCCGAACCCATGGCGTAACAGCCGCTGTGCGCGGCGACCGCGCGGTAGGCGCCCGGATGGCGCATGGCCAGCATCATGGCCGCCTCGGCGCCCATCGACACCCCTTCGAGAGCCTTCGAACCGTTTCCGCCGAACTTCGCGTCGATCAACGCGGGCAGCTCACGGGTGAGGAAGGTCTCCCACCGGTTGTTGCCCAGCACCGGATCCGGGTGCTGCCAATCGGTGTAGTAACTGGCCGGGCCGCCGAGCGTGAGCACCACGTTGACGTTCTTGTCGGCGAAGAACTGCACCGCCCCGCCGTGCTTGGTCCAGTTGTTCACCTCGTTACTCGCGCTGCGACCGTCGAGCATGTAGAGGGTCGGGCGCGGACGGCTGAGATCCTTCGGCAGCAGGATCTCCACCGGCAACGTGCGTCCCATCGTGGGCGACCGCACGTACACCTCGAGCCGACGATCGGTGATCTTCTGGATGCGATCGATCGCCGGGACGACCGGGCGCGGATTGTCCGCAGGCGCCTGCGGTTCGGGACCGTCCGAGGATCCGGTGTTCACCGGTGGCCCAGCGAGCGCAGTCGGCGCCGTGGCCGCACCGATAACCAGTGCGACGCACGCGAGAGCGCCGGCTAACCGACGCCGGTTCGAACGGCGTCTCATGGCGGACATCCTGCCAGAACCCCCTGAATCATTCTTGTGAGGCGCACCGAGGCTTCGACCATTCGGAACCACCGATTCGGCAACCCGCCCCTCCCGCCGCTACGCTGAAACGGCCTCGTTCCCCGCGAGGCGAGGTGGGTTGCCCGAGCGGCCTAAGGGAACGGTCTTGAAAACCGTCGTGGTTCACGCCACCGTGGGTTCAAATCCCACACCCACCGCAGGTGAGGGTTTGTTTCCACCTTCTTCGGCGTCGGTTTTCCAGGGGACGCCCCGCAGCGGACCAGCCAGCCGAAAATTCCGGAACGGCACCAGCGAGTGGTGTGGTTCTTCGTATCGGTCTCCATGACGCCGCGCCCTGTGACCGACGATGCCGATCGTGACACCACGATCCGCCGCTTGTCGAGGTCGAGTGCGCAGCCGAACAGCCTCACCCAGCAACTCTGAAGGATGAATTTCGTGGACTCCGTCCTGATCGAACGACTTACCGCCGAAGCGAATAGCGACGGCATCCAGCAACTCGTTGTCGGTGCTGTTGTCCAGCACACCGACAGGGTGCTGTTGCTTCAGCGACCCGAGGACGACTTCATGGGTGGCATCTGGGAACTGCCCAGCGGCAAGGTCGAACTCGGCGAAAGCCTCGACGAAGCCCTGGTACGGGAGGTCAGGGAGGAGACCGGTCTCGAGGTCGCCGCCGTGAGGAACTACCTCGGCAGCTTCGACTATCGATCGGGCAGCGGTAAGACGGCGCGGCAGTTCAACTTTGCAGTCAACGTCGCCAGCGATGATCCTGTGCAGCTCCAGGAACATGACGCATATGCCTGGACGGCACTCACCGAGGACCCGCCGGTGACGGATGCGGTCCGGCAGGTGCTTGCCGCGTATCAATCGCTGTAGGAACGAACACACTCGGGATACGACAGAGCGGCGTGCTCAGGGTTCGGCTTCCAGCGGGCGGACTGGACTCGGATCAGGGTTGGGTCGAGACGTTGATCGTCAACTGGCGCAGGATTCGCCTGGCTTCGGCGAAGTCCTTTTCCGGTAGGGCCATGGCCGCGCCCATGGCGGCGGGGACTTCGCGGGCTCGGGTGCGTAGGTCGGCGCCGCGGTCGGTGAGGCTGACTCGGACGGTTCGTTCGTCTTCGGGGTCGCGATCGCGGCGGACGAAACCTGCTGTCTCCAAACGTTTCACGAGCGGAGTCAACGTGCCGTAGTCGAGTTGGAGGGCTGCGCCGATGTCCTTGACGGGGACGGTGTCGTGTTCCCAGAGGACGAGTAGGACCAGGTATTGCGGGTAGGTGAGGCCGAGGCTCTCCAGGAGGGGGCGGTAGCGCTGGGTGACGGCGCGGGAGGCGGCGTAGAGGGCGAAGCAGAGTTGGTCGTCCAGGAGCAGGGAGAACTCCCGGGGCGGATCCTCGCCGATGTTCCTGGTCATCTGCCGAAGGTACGTTACCTATCGGACAATTTCAACGCTGGCATTTTACTTGTGCACGAGGTAATCGTGCGCTAGCTTTTTGGCAGCGGGGTCCACCGGGGGTCTCGCGGAGGAGGAACACCATGTCGGAGTACACACCCGTCGCGCCGGTGCTGGAGCAGGCCGCGGCCGAGTTCGCCCAGGCCACTTCGAAGCCGCCGTTCCTTTATCAGCTGTCCGTCGAGGAGGGGCGCAAGACCGTCGACGAGGTTCAGGCCGGGGAGATCGCGAAGCCCGCGGTCGACGAGGAATGGGTGAGCGTGAGCGGGGGGCCGACCGGTTCGGTCAAGGCTCGGATCGTGCGGCCCGCCGGTGTCGCGGGGACGCTGCCGGTCATCATCTACATCCACGGGGCGGGTTGGGTTTTCGGTGACGCGCACACCCACGATCGACTGGTCCGCGAGCTCGCGGTCGGCGCGAACGCGGCCGTGGTCTTCCCCGAGTACGACCGCTCGCCCGAAGCCCGCTACCCCGTCGCGATCGAGCAGAACTACGCGGTCGCACAGTGGGTCGTCGCCGAGGGCGCTGGTAAGAATCTGGATGCCACCCGGATCGCCGTGGCCGGTGACAGCGTCGGCGGCAATATGACCGCAGCGCTCACCCTGATGGCCAAGGAGCGCGGCGACGTTCCGCTGGTCGCGCAGGTGCTGTTCTACCCGGTCACCGATGCCGGCTTCGACACCGGTTCCTACCACCAGTTCGCCGAGGGCTACTTCCTCGCTCGCGAAGGGATGCAGTGGTTCTGGGACCAGTACACCACCGACGAGACCGAACGGGCCCAGATCACCGCCTCACCGCTGCGCGCCACCCTGGACCAACTCGCCGGACTCCCCCCGGCGCTGGTCATCACCGGCGAGGCCGACGTCCTGCGCGACGAGGGCGAGGCGTACGCCAACAAACTCCGCCAAGCAGGCGTCCCGGTCACCGCCATCCGCTACCAGGGCATCATTCACGACTTCGTCATGCTCAACGCCCTGCGCGGCACCCACGCCGCCGAAGCCGCCATCACCCAAGCCATCACCACCCTCCGGAATGCCCTGGGCACCAACTGATCACGGCACAGCGCCCGGCGGTCCGGAACAGCCTCGCCCGGACCGCCGGGCATTTTTTCGAAGGCGGTATTTCCTACTTCGTTGTGCGCGTGGAGAGTTCGGCGTCGACGAGTTCGAAGACCTCGGCGATGACGCGGAGTTGGGTGGGGGTGAGCAGGTCTACGAAATCTCGGCGGACCTCGGTCACGTGGCCGGCGGAGGCGGCGCGGAGCCGGTCCATGCCCGGGTCGGTGAGGTGGGCGCGGACGCCTCGGCCATCCTCCTCGCAGGAGGTGCGGCGGACCAGGCCCGCGGTTTCCATACGCCGGATCTGGTGTGTCAGACGGCTTCTGGAGGACAGGACGCCGTCGGCCAGATCGCTCATCCGGAGGGAGCGGTCGGGGGCCTCGGACAGCAGGACCAGGATGCGGTACTCGGCGACGCTCAGGTCGCTGTCGCGCTGGAGCTGACGATTCAGTTCCGCCATCAGGCGCTGGTGGCCGTCCATGTAGACGCGCCACGCCCGCTGCTCGTCCGAGCTGAGCCACCTCGGTTCCACCGCCGTGTGACTGCTCGGTTCCTCGATCATCCGCACAGTCTATTGGCCGAGCCGATCAGCACCGCCATCTCGGTGGCCGCTCGATCGCCGCACCGCAGTACCCGCGCCGCGAAGCACACCGCCAGCTGAGTGAAGGGTTCAGTGTGCCCGCGCCAGGACACCGCGATCCAGGTCGGCGGGGCGGGCATAGCCCGAAAGTCCCATCGACGCATCGAAATCGGCCAGCAGCAGGCGCAGCGCGTGACGTACGCCGTCGCGACCGGCCAGGCCCAGGCCGTATGCCCACGGACGTCCGTAGAGCACGGCCCTGGCCCCGAGGGCCAGGGCGATCATGACGTCCGAGCCGGTGCGCACGCCGGAATCGAACAGGACGTCGGCGCGATCGCCGATCGACGCGACGACCTCGGGCAGGGCGTCCAGCGCCGCGATCGAACCGTCGACCTGACGGCCGCCGTGATTGCTCACCACGATCGCGTCCGCGCCCGCGTCGACCAGTTCGCGGGCGTCGGTGGGATGCAGCACGCCCTTCACCGCGATCGGCAGATCGGTCCATTCGCGCAGCCGACCGAGGTCCGCGGGACGCAGGGTGTGATTGCCGAACAGTCCCACCCAGGTCAGCACGGCCATCCGCATCGCTTCCTCGCTCCGCTCCGGCGGGGTGGCGAGTCTGGCGCGGAAAACCGGGTCGGACAGATAGTTCGCGATGCCCTTGGCCTGCAGGAAAGGCAGATGGCCGAGTTCGAGATCGCGTGGCCGCCAACCCATTCCGGGAGTGTCGGCGGTGACCACGATGGCTCGCGCCCCGGCCGCTTCGGCACGTTCGACCAGTGAGCGGGCCAGCTCGTGATCGCCGGGCCAGTACAGCTGGTACCACCACGCGCCCGCGGCCGCGCCGACCTCCTCGATCGGCGTGGACGACGCGGTCGACAGGACCATGCCGACGCCCAATTCCCGAGTGACCTCCGCGACCAGCTTCTCGCCCTGCTCGCGCAGCAGTTCCAGCACGCCGATCGGCGCGGTGAGCACCGGCGCGGCCAGCTTCGTGCCCAGCACCTCCACCGACAGATCCCGCCCGCCCGGACCGCTCGTCCCGCGCCACATCCGCGGCAGCAGCCGATGCCGATCGAAGGCCGCCGCATTGGCCGCCGCGGTCCGCTCCGCCGACGCACTGCCCGCCACATACGCATAGGCCACCGCATCCAGCTGCTCACGCGCCCGCCGCTCCAACCCCGCGGCGGACATCGGCAGATCCGGCACCACACCGGACAACCCGGCCAGATAGATCTCGTTCTGGAAGTCGGCGAAACTGCTCATGCCGGGAACGCTAGTCCGCCGCGTCCGACCGCGGCACGCGACCGGCGGATTCGAAGATCTCCTGCTCTCGCGGCCCGCACCGACAAGACTTCGGTCCGGCTGTGCCGCCCGGCAGCGCATCCCGATGCGGTCCCGAACCATGCGGCCGAACTCATCCGCGGATCCGGCGACGCTCCCCACTTTCCGGACGAAACCCGGCAATCGGGCACATCGGACGACGCGAAGCGGCGCAAGCCCCCTGGACTTCGCGACGGACACCACCTGCGAGTCCGCGGATACTCCGCCCGGCGATGGCACGCCCGGTGAACCCCGGGACCGCACCGGAGGCGAACGGAGTCCACAATGAGCGTCATGTATGCGATCGAGCTGGACGGCTTCGGTGGACCCGAGGTGATGCGGTGGGCGCAGGCCCCTGATCTGCCCGGTCCGGGGACCGGGGAGGTTCTGATCGACGTTGTCGCGGCGGGGGTGAACCGAGCGGATCTGTTGCAGCGGCAGGGGTTCTATCCGCCGCCGCCGGGGGCCAGCGAGGTGCTCGGGCTGGAGTGCTCGGGTGTGATCGCGCAGGTGGGGGACGGCGTGCGGGAGTGGCGGCCCGGCGATCGGGTGTGCGCGCTGCTGTCCGGGGGCGGGTACGCCGAGCAGGTCGTGGTCCCGGCGACGCAGCTGCTGCCGGTACCCGAGGGGATGGATCTCGCTGTGGCAGCGGCACTTCCGGAGGTCGCGGCGACCGTCTGGTCGAATCTGGTGATGCGGGCCGGGCTGCACGCCGGGCAGCTGCTGCTGATCCACGGCGGCGGCAGCGGGATCGGGACGCACGCCATTCAGGTGGCGGTCAGCCGGGGTGCGCGGGTCGCGGTGACGGCCGGGTCGCAGGGAAAACTGGACCGCTGCAAGGAATTCGGCGCGAGCATCCTGATCAATTACCGCGAGGAGGATTTCGTCGCCACACTCGCCGAATCCGGCGGCGCGGACGTCATCCTCGACAATATGGGCGCGGCCTACCTGGGCCGCAATATCGAGGCCCTCGCCGATGACGGCCAGTTGTGCGTCATCGGCATGCAGGGCGGCGTCAAGGCCGAGATGAACCTGTCCACGCTGCTGGGCAAGCGCGGCACCGTGCACGCCACCAATCTGCGCAAACGCCCGGCAACCGGACCATCCAGCAAGGCCGAGGTCATCACCGAACTGCGCCGCCACCTCTGGCCGCTGATCGCCGAGGGCACCGTGGTCCCGGTCGTGCACGCCGAACTCCCCGTCACCGAGGTCGCCGCCGCCCACGAACTGCTGAATTCCGCGGAAACCGTCGGCAAGGTCATCCTGCGAATCCGCGAGGACTGACCCCGAAGCTGTTTCAGTCCAGCGAGGTGAGCGCCCGGCCCAGCTGATCGATCTCGAATTTCGTTGTGTACGGGGCCAATCCGATGGTGACCGCGCCGCCCTCGTCGTTCACGCCCAGCGCGTCCAGCAGACGGCTGCCGCCGTGCGCGCCGGACAGTGTGCCGATGCGCAGATCGGCGAGTTTGGCGGACACCTTCTCGGCCTGCAATCCGGAGATGGTGAAACTCACCGTCGGGATGCGGGTGGACGCGCGGCCGATGACGGTCAGGTTCGGGATGCGATCGAGCACCTCCATGAGGTGCTCGAACAGGTGATCGTGGTAGTCCTGCAGTGAGGTGATCGACATCTCGAGCCGCTCACGCCGGGTGCCGGTGGCCTGCTCGTCCAGACCGGCCAGATAGTCGATCGAGGTGGTGAGCCCGGCCAGCAACGCGTACTGGTGCCCGCCGACCTCGAGCCGTTCGGCGCCCTTGGCGTACGGATTCAGCGACATCGACGGGATCCGGTCCAGGAAGGCCGGATCGCGGAAGACCAGCGCGCCGATCTGCGGACCGCCCCACGCCGGAGCCGACAACGCCACCACATCGGCATTGAGGTCGTCGATATCGATCAGCGCATAGGGTGCCGCGCCGAAGCAGTCGGCGACCAGCAACCCGCCGACCTCGTGCACGCGATCCGCGGCCACCCGCACCGACGGGGCCGAACCCACGATCGGCGAGGCGGCGGTCAACGCGACCAGACGTGCGGTCGGCCCGATCAACTCCTCGAACTGCCAGGCGGGCATCTCGCAGGTCTCGATCTCCACCTCGGCCCAGCGCACATGCGCCCCATACCGATTCGCGATCCGCAGCCACGGCGCGACGTTCGCCTCGTCGTCCAGGCGCGAAAGCACGATCCCGGTGCCCAGTCCGAGCCGGGAACTCAGCGATTCGGCGAGCCAGGCCAGCAGGACCGCCCGATCCGGGCCGAGCACCACACCCGCCGGATCACCACCGACCAGGTCCGCGACGGCCTCGCGGGCCGCGTCCAGGATGGCGCCGCTACGCCGGGCGGCGGCGTGGCGATTGGTGTGCGAGTTGGCCGACGTGCGGAAACCCGTTGAGACAGCACGCGATACCGAATCCGGAACAAGCATGCCTGCCTGTGGGTCGAGATGGATCCACCCGTCGCCCAGGGACGGTATCAGGCCCCGAACCCGTGCGACGTCGTAAGTCATGCAGGCCACTCTAAGCGCAGGGGGCAAGTCGGCGTAACCGTGTTCACGGCAAACGACCGGTCGCCGACGAATGAGCGCAGCGCCGCGGAACCCGCGCCGAGCGGATTACCGGGTGGGAGATCACGCAACATGGGTAACCGACTTTCAGCAAACCGAGCACCACATACGATGCGGACACGACCGCAACAGAATACTGAATTCTTGGCCTCCGCTCCGCTCCGGCGTGTTCGCGGCCCCGGAGAGTCTCACCGCTCGGCCCCCTGTCGGGCACTCGTGCTTGCGCCTGCGGCCTCCGCTCCGCTCCGGCTGTTCGCGGCGTCGGTGTTGTCCGGGGTATCGGAACTGGGTGCGCTGGGGGTTGTGTCGTCGGCCCGCTTAGCGCGTCGCGACCGAACCGGACATGATGGAGGCCATGACGCACTCGGACGGAGAATCGGAATCCATCGTGGTGATCGGACCCGACGGCCAGCCGCTGGTCGTCCCCGCCAGCTCCCGGGGTGAATCGCCGTTCGCCGGGCAGGTGGTCGGCGAGGGCGCTGCCGGGGACGACGACGAGCAGAGCAAGGAGGAGTCGCTGGCCGACATGGTCGAGCAGCCCGCCAAGGTCATGCGGATCGGCACCATGATCAAACAGCTGCTGGAGGAGGTGCGGCACGCGCCGCTGGACGATGCCAGCCGCACCCGGCTGCGCGAGATCCACAAGACCTCGATCCGCGAACTCGAACAGGGCCTGGCACCGGAGTTGCGCGAGGAACTCGAGCGGCTGGCGCTGCCGTTCGGCGACGACACCATCCCGTCCGACGCCGAATTGCGCATCGCCCAGGCGCAGCTGGTCGGCTGGCTGGAGGGGTTGTTCCACGGCATCCAGACCGCGCTGTTCGCCCAGCAGATGGCCGCGCGCGCGCAGCTCGAGCAGATGCGGCACGCGCTGCCGCCGGGGATGCACGCTCCCCGCGACGGAGGTCAGCAGGGTTCTTCGGGAGTCTCCGGGCAGTACCTGTAGCCGGATCTACTCCGTACCTGCAGACCGCCGTGCACCGTCGGCTACAGTCGAGCACTGTGCCCGCAGCTGCCCCTGCCGAGTCGGCGACCGCCGAGCAGAGCCCGGCCGACGTCTCGGTACCCATAGTGTCCGACTCCCAATCGTTCCGGCGTGCGTTCAAGGATCTGCGCGACGGCTTCTCCCAGCGCGAGCTATGGCTGTCCCTGGGCTGGCAGGACATCAAACAGCGATACCGCAGATCGGTGCTCGGCCCGTTCTGGATCACCATCGCGACCGCGGTGCAGGCGGGCGCGATGGCGATCCTGTACTCGACGCTGCTCGGTCAGGATCTACGCGCGTACGTGGCCTATGTGACGGTCGGCCTGATCACCTGGAACATCATCCAGAACAGCATTCTGGAAGGTTCGGAGATCTTCATCGCCAACGAGGGGTTGATCAAACAACTCCCCTCGGCGCTGAGCGTGCACGTCTACCGGTTGGTGTGGCGGCAGTTGCTCTTCTTCGCCCACAACCTGATCATCTACGCGATTCTGATCCCGGCCTCGGGCCTGTGGCATCACCTGCATTGGACTGTGCTGCTGGCGATTCCGGCGATCGCGCTGATCTTCCTCAACGCGATGTGGGTCTCGCTGGTGTTCGGCATCTTCGCCACCCGCTACCGGGATATCGCGCCGATCCTGAGCAGTATGACGCTGATGCTGTTCGTGCTGACACCGGTGATGTGGAATACCAAATCGCTCGCCGACCACACCGGTTCGATCGGCGAACGCGCCCGGCTGATCGAGATCATTCCCACCTACCACTATCTGGAGATCGTGCGCGCGCCGCTGCTCGGCGAGCCGTCGAGCCTGCTGAGCTGGGTTGTGGTGCTGGGCATCACCGTGGTGGGCTGGGCAGTGGCGCTACTTGCCATGAAGCAATTCCGTTCTCGCGTCCCGTACTGGGTGTAAAGGGCCACATGACCGAGCGAGTGAGCATCGATACCCATGACGCATGGGTGGAATTCCCGATCTTCGACGCCAAGTCGCGATCGCTGAAGAAGGCGTTCCTGGGCAAGGCGGGCGGCGCGATCGGACGCAATCAATCCGACGTGGTGGTGGTCGAGGCGTTGCGCGAGATCACCCTGTCCTTCCGCGAGGGCGACCGCGTCGGGCTCGTCGGGCACAACGGCGCGGGCAAATCGACTCTGCTGCGGCTGCTTTCGGGCATCTACGAACCCACCCGCGGCAGTGCGCAGGTGCGCGGACGGGTGGCGCCGGTCTTCGATCTGGGCGTCGGGATGGACCCGGAGATCTCCGGCTACGAGAACATCATCATCCGCGGGCTGTTCCTCGGGCAGACGCGCAAGCAGATGCTGGCGAAGGTGGACGAGATCGCCGAATTCACCGAACTCGGCGAATACCTGAACATGCCGCTGCGCACCTATTCGACCGGTATGCGGGTGCGGCTGGCGATGGGCGTGGTGACCTCCATCGACCCGGAGATCCTGCTGCTGGACGAGGGCATCGGCGCGGTCGACGCGGAATTCCTGAAGAAGGCGCGCAACCGGCTGCGCGATCTGGTGGCTCGCTCGGGCATCCTCGTGTTCTGCAGCCATTCCAACGAATTCCTCGCTCAGCTCTGCGATTCCGCGATCTGGATCGATCACGGCACGGTGCGGATGCGCGGCGGCATCGAGGAAGTGGTGCGGGCCTACGAGGGTCCGGAGGCCGGTGACCATGTCGCCCAGATACAGCGCGAACTCGCACGGGAACTGGAGCACAATCGTTCATGAGTGATCAGGTCTCGGGTGAGGGTGTGCGGCTGACCGGCCCCGATTCGACGTCCCGGATCGTCGCGGTGGTCGTCACGCACAAGCGTCGCGAACTACTCGCCGAATCGTTGAAGGTACTCACCGCGCAGACGCGTCCGATCGATCACCTCATCGTCGTGGACAACGCCAACGAGCCAGAGGTCGGCGAGCTGGTGCGCGAGCAGCCGGTGGAGTCGACCTATCTGGGGTCCGAACACAACCTCGGCGGCGCGGGCGGTTTCGCGCTGGGCATGCTGCACGCGCTGACGCTCGGCGCGGACTGGGTGTGGCTGGCCGACGACGACGGACGTCCCGAGGGGCCCGAGGTGCTGGCCACGCTGGCCGACTGCGCGACGGCGCACGGCCTGGCCGAGGTGTCCCCGGTGGTGTGCGATATCGACGATCCGGATCAGCTGGCCTTCCCGCTGCGCCGCGGGGTGGTGTGGCGGCGGCGGCGTTCGGAGCTGTACACCTCCGCGGACGGCGACGAGGATCTGCTGCCCGGTATCGCCTCGCTGTTCAACGGCGCGCTGATCTCCGCCCGCGCGGTCGATGTGATCGGCGTGCCGGATCTGCGGTTGTTCGTGCGCGGTGACGAGGTGGAGGTGCATCGGCGGCTGGTGCGGTCGGGTCTGCCGTTCGGTACCTGTCTGCGCACGGCCTATCTGCATCCCAACGGATCCGCGGAGTTCAAGCCGATTCTGGGCGGCCGCATGCACACCCAGTATCCGGACGATCCGGTGAAGCGGTACTTCACCTACCGCAATCGCGGATATCTCATGTCGCAGCCGGGTATGCGCAAGCTGCTGCCGCAGGAGTGGGCCCGGTTCTCCTGGTTCTTCCTTGTGCAGCAGAAAGATCCGGCGGGTCTGCGAGAATGGTTGCGCCTGCGGCGACTCGGGCGGCGCGAGCAATTCCACAAACCTGGATAGACCAGCATTTTCTTGGAGGCACGGCCGTGAGCAATCCCTACGGCGGACAATCACCCTACGGCCGGCCCTGGCAGCCGAGCAGCCCACAGCCCGGTCCGGATGCCCCGCAATCGTCCAATGGGCACAGTCCTCAGAGTGCTGCACAGCCGGGTCAGGCGGCAGCCGCGCAGCCGGGTTACCCACAGCCGCAGGGTAATTCCACGCCCGGGTATCCGCAGGTCGGCTATCAGCAGCCCGGTTATCCACAGCCGCACAACGTTTCGTCACCCGGAATTCCCCAGCCGGGTCATCCACAGCAGGGTGTTCCGCAGCCCGGGTATCCCCAGCCGGGCACATCACAACCGGGATATCCGCAGCAAGGCGTTCCGCAGCAGGGGTATGACCAGCAAGGCACTTCGCAGCCGGGTTACCCGCAGCAAGGCGTTCCGCAGCAGGGGTACCCACAGCAGGGTTACGGTGCGCCGAATCCCGGTGTGCCGCAGCAGTTCGGCGGCGCACCGGCGAATCCCTATCCGTACCCGCAGCCGAATTACGTTGCGCCGCAGGGTGCTGTCTTCCAGCCCCAGCCCGGACCGCCGGGAATCGTGGTGGAGTCGTCGTACTACCCGCTGCAGATCCTGCTCGCGCTGAGCAGTCCGCGGATTCTGCTGAACGGGCAGGAGGTGCCCGGATCACGTTGGGGCACAACGCATATCCCCGTCGGTGCGGGCCAGTACCATGTGCAGGTCAAGACCAAATGGCTCTGGGATTACGGCCCGGGCGACGCGGTCGTGCCCGTCGCCGACGGACAGAGCACCAAGGTCTACTACCGCTCACCGGTGATGTGGATGTTCCAGGGCGCCATCGGGCCGGTGCCGCAGAAGACGCCCGGCGTCACGGCCATGTACATCATCTGGGGCATCGTGGCGGCGCTGATCCTGCTCGAGCTCATCGTCGGCCTGGCCGCGTAGCCGACGCGAAATTCCGTTGCGGTCCGCGTAATGGACTGCGACAGTAGGTATCACAGTTCAGCAGCCAGTGAAGAGCAGGAGGTGAGATACGTGAAGGCGAATTTCCGGACAGTGGTGGCCGGGCTGCGAGGTGGTGAGGCGACCCCCGTCGCCGCACATATCTCCCTCGGCTTCCCGTCGCGCTGAGTCCCGCGCGCCGGCACCGGACCGCCCTACTGGCCCGGTCGCCGGCGACGTTCTCGCCGTCGACGCGGCCCCCTGTCCACACGGCTGGCTACAGCCGTTTTTTCGCTGGGTGAGCACGGCTGTTCGATACCGGCTGGGTCCCGGCCCGCGCGATCCGTATGGACGCGGCGCAGATATCGCGACACCCACCGGGCTCTCGCATGCGCGCCGCCGCGGGCGGATACCAACATCGGCGGCCTGTGCACCGGTGACTCTTGTTGTCCAGCATTCGATTTCGTCATACCCGGTCGGGCAATCGGGTCCAATTCGCACAGTGTGACTTTATATGCAACTGATTGCATATACACCGAGCGTGGCCTACTGTGCGATTCAGTCGATCCGGACAACCGGCGGCGGCTCGTTCGAGATCATCGAAGGGGAGCGACGCCGAGAAGATTGGAGACAGGCATGACGAACGCAGCAAAGCCGCTATCGGGCAGAACCATGATCATGTCCGGCGGCAGCCGGGGTATCGGACTCGAGATCGCCAAGCGTGCCGCCGCCGACGGGGCCAACATCACCCTGATCGCCAAGACAGATCAGCCGCATCCCAAGTTGCCCGGCACCATCCACACCGCCGCCGCGGAACTCGAACAAGCCGGCGGGGCGGTGCACAAATTCGTCGGCGATGTGCGCGACGACGAGGGCGTCGCCCGCGCGGTGCAGGAGACCGTCGAGCGGTTCGGCGGTATCGACCTCGTGGTGAACAACGCCTCGGCGATCGATCTCGCGCCCACCGAGCAGCTCGCGATGAAGAAGTACGACCTGATGCAGGACATCAACTGCCGCGGCAGTTTCCTGCTGTCCAAACTGAGCATTCCGGCGTTGCGGGCCTCGGCCGAGGCCGATCGCAACCCGCACATCCTGACCCTTTCGCCGCCGTTGAACCTGGACCCGAAGTGGGCCGGGGCCTCGCTCGGCTACACCATCGCCAAGTACGGAATGTCGCTCACCACACTGGGTTTGGCCGAGGAACTGCGCAAGTACGGCATCGGGGTGAACTCGCTGTGGCCGCGCACCACCATCGCCACCGCCGCGGTCCGCAATCTGCTCGGCGGCGACGAGATGGTCTCCTCCTCCCGCACCCCCGACATCTACGCCGACGCCGCGTACCTGGTGCTGACCTCCCCTGCCAAGAGCACCACCGGCAACTTCTACATCGATGACGAGGTGCTCGCCCAACACGGCATCACCGACCTGGACAAGTACCGGGTGACCCCCGGCGACGGTCCGCTCACCACCGACCTGTTCCTCTAATCGCCAGGCCGCGCCCGGACCTCGTGCGGGATCCGGGCCGGACTAGTCTGGGGTGCCGTCAGACTTCCGAAACCGAGGAACGCACTGGTAGATGGCCCCGCCCCGCAAGCACGACACCGACGCGATCCTGGACGCCGCCCGCAGCCTGGTGCTGCGGGACGGCCCGCGCGCGGCCAGCGTCGCCGCGATCGCGACGGCCAGCGGCGCGCCGGTGGGCACGCTCTACCACCGCTTCGGCAATCGCAACGGCGTCCTGGTCGCGACGTGGGTCCGGGCCCTGGAACGCTTCCAGGCCCGCGCCCTGACCGCCGCGGAACATCCCGACCCGCTCGAGGCCGCGATCGGAATGGCCGTTGCCACAATAGATTTCGCCCGCGCCCTCCCGGAAGACGCGAGACTCCTCCTGCAGCTGCGCCCCCGCGACCTGCTCGACGGCGAACCGGAATCCGACCTGCGCCACCGCCTCGACGAGATGAACGCCCCCCTGTTCGCCCACATCCAACGCCTCACCCGAGAACTCTTCCACAGCACCGCCCCCCGCGACCTGGACCGCGTAGCCAATGCCGTAGTCGACCTCCCCGGCGCCACCCTCCGCCGCCACGCCCGCCAAGGGGAACTACCCCCTTGGCTGGCAGCAGACATCGCGGAGTCGGCCCGAATCCTGCTGACCGCCAAGCGAACTGGCCGCTGAGCCAGACCCTCACAGCACCCAGGAACGCCTACCCCGGACAACGCCGACTCCTGGCCGGGGCCACGAGGGCCCCGGCCCGCCGGGAGGCGGAAATTACTTGATGCCGTAGAGGCGTTCCCAATTCTCGCGGCTGGTGAGTTCGGGCATGGCGGCTCGGTACTGCCGGCTCAGGGCTGGCAGGTCGCGGCGCAGGCGGCGCAGGACGCGGATGGTGCGCAGCAGCAGGGCGCGGGCCTTGGCCTTGTCGCGCTTGCGGATTCGCACACCGGACTGCGAGGCGTCGGTGACCATGACGTGGTCGAACAGCGCCACGTGCCACCAGTGCGCGTCCTCACGGGTGATGGCCTTGAGGCCGGGCTGGGTGCGGCCGGTCCACTGCTGGATCGCGCGCTTGACCAGCACCAGCATGGGCCGGCTGGGTTCTCCGGTATCGCGGCGCACCTGGATGTCGGCGGACCGGACGGGGGCCGTCGCGGCCGGATGCTTGACCGTCTCCTCGTACTCCGAGCGAGTGCCGCGCGCGGCGGCGAGGGCGTCGATTCCGCCGTCCCGCAACACCTTCGGGCCCTTCAGGAAATCCTCGATGCCCTGCAACGTGGTGTGCACCAGGCCGTACTGCATCGCGACGAGATGTTCGGCCAGGGTCTGGAACAGCTGGCGGGTGACCGCCTTGGGATCCAGATCGGCGTGCATCGATCCGACGATGAGCGAATTGCGCATGCTGAAATAGCGCGCCCAGTCGTCGTAATCCTTCCAGTAGAAGTCCGCGTGCCACACCGCGGCGTTCGGCAGCGTCACCGTCACGAAACCCGCCTCGCGGGCCCGGATGCCGTATTCCACGTCGTCCCACTGGAAGAAGACGGGCACCGGAAGTCCGATCCGGTCCACCACCTCGGCCGGGATCAGGCAGGTCCACCAGGCGTTGTAGCCGGCGTCGACGCGACGCTCCTGATTGCGCTTGAGCATGCTGGTGTTGCGCAGCGCCTTGGGCACCTTCTGCCCATGCTTCAGCTCGCCCAGATGCACCTCCTCCGCGCCGACGTTCAGGTAGTCGGGGTTGAGCAGGAACAGCATCTGCGCGCCGACCAGCGTCGGCTCCACGGTCAGATTGGCGAAAGCCCGAAGTCGCACAACGGTTTCCGGCTCGCAGAGAATGTCGTCGTCCATCAGGATGATGTCGGCGTGCTCCGAACCGGCGAAGCTGCCCGACGCGGACACCTCGTACAGTCCGCGGGTGAACCCGCCCGCGCCACCGAGATTGGGCTGGCGGATGTAGTGCAGCTTCTCGCCGAACCGCGGCGCGGTCTCCTGATACAGCGGGCGGTTCTCGACCAGGTCGGTGCCCTGATCCACGACGTACACCGCGGTCAGCGCGGACAGCACCACCGGATCCGAGGCCAGCGCGGCGACGGTGTGCGCGCAGTCCTGCGCGCGGTTGAACGTGCAGATCGCGATGGCCACCGGACGAACGCGTTCGGGCGCGGGCGCGCTCCAGGCCAGTTCGGTGATGCCGAGTTCCCCACCGACAGCGTCGAATTCGAGCCACAGCGCACCACCGTCGACGTACTGGTCCAGCGGTGCGCGCAGCACCACCCGGCCGTCGCCGGACACGTCGGCGGAGTCGATGATGCGGCGATGCCCGGCGATATCGGACGCCGCCAGACGAATGCGCGCCCGATCACCAACCTCGAGGGTCATCGCGACCTCGACCTCGGTCACGGTCGTCCAGCGCTGCCAGTAACTGGCCGCGAACCGGCCGAAATAGGTGTTGGTGTGCGCGCTCGCGCCCTTGTCCAGCCGTAACGACAGTCGCTCGCGCTGTGATTTGCCTTTGACCACCGCGTACAGTTCGTCGCTGATCTTGGGCGCCGGGCCGGTGAACACGCCGCGCGCCAGCACCATCCGGTCCGGGGCCAGGTTTTCCGCGGCCCGCACCTCGGGGGCGGGGCGTTCGTTCTCGGTCACGGCCTGGCCAGCCGACTGTTCCATACTGGATTTCCCTCTGTGTTTCGTCTGCTAGGTGTTTCCTGTGCGGCGGCAACCATTATCGCCGACTCACGCATCCGTGGCGGGCTGGGTCGCCGACGCACCGGTGAACACGAATTTGTCGTATGCCCAATAGCGAAAAATCACGGCCACGATCTGACCGATGAGTGTGCCCGAAATGTTGTCCGACAGCGGCGTCGACAGGTGCAGCACGTACCGGGAAAACCCCAGGCAGCCGAGCTGCAACGCGATGGCGATCAGATTGAACACCGTGTACAGCACGTATTCGCGCGCCGCGCTGCCGCCCTTCTTGTGCGCGAACGTCCACCATTTGTTGCCGAAATAGGTGACGACGGTCGCGACCGCGATCGCGATGATCTTCGCGACCAGCGGCGAGTGGTACAGCACGCCGTGACCGCCCCAGAACACCAGCAGGTTGTAGGTACCCGCGTCGACCAGGAACCCGATCGCACCGACCACCAGAAATGCTCCGCCGGTACGCAATGCGGCGATCAACCTACCGAGCATGGCATCACCGGATCTCCCGGTTTCCTCGGTCACTGTCTCACTCCGGGACACCCGGCGACGGTACCCGATCCACACGAATAGCGCTCCCACCACTGGGTCGCCCCTGGTCCGGCGCGGGCCGGGCTCGGCCGCACAGCTCGTATACAGGGTTCGAGGAGAGGGGCCCGTGGGAGCCCTGTAGCCTCCCGTTGTTCGTAATTTCGTCGGCCGATCAAAATACCGAGGGATTGACGGGGTGGACCCCACCGAATTTCGCATCGCCGCCGTGGTGCCGTGCCATAACGAGGAGGCCGCGGTGGCCAAGGTCGTCAAGGACCTCAAGGCTGCCGTGCCGGACATCGTCGTCTACGTCTACGACAACCTGAGCACCGATGCCACCGCCGACCGGGCCCGCGAGGCGGGCGCGATCGTACGTACCGAGACGACCAAGGGGAAAGGCAACGTTGTCCGGCGTGCCTTCGCCGATATCGAGGCCGACATCTATCTGATGATCGACGGCGACGACACCTACGACGCCGCCGCCGCGCCCCGGATGATCGAGGCTCTGCTGGCCGGCCCCTACGACCACGTACTGGGCGTTCGCCGCGAGGACGCGGGCGCGTCGGCCTACCGCACCGGTCACGAAACGGGCAACAAGGTGCTCAACGGCGTCGTGGGCAAGGTGTTCGGCGATAACGTCGAGGACATGCTCTCGGGCTATCGGGTGTTCTCGCGCCGATTCGTCAAGAGTTTCCCGGCGGTCTCGCGCGAATTCGAGATCGAAACCGAGCTCACGGTGCATTCACTGCACCTGCGAGTGCCACAGACCCAGGTCCCGGTGGGTTTCCGCGATCGCCCGGCGGGCAGTGAGAGCAAACTGCGCACCTATCACGACGGTTTCAAGATCCTGGCGCTGATCGTCGGCCTGGCCCGGCACGAGCGCCCGGTCGCGTTCTACGGGCTGTTCGGCACGGTGGCCTGGCTGATCTCGATCATCCTGACCGTGCCGATCATCGTGCAGTTCTATCAGATCCACTCGGTGCCGCGATTCCCCACGCTGTTCCTGGCCTTCACGCTGTTGCTGCTGGGCAGTCTGGCCTGGACCGCGGGCCTGATCCTGGACGGCATCCGCCGGTCCCGGCACGAGGCCGCGAGACTGATGTATCTGCGGTATTCGGCGGTGGGAACCCCGGTGCCCGAACGTGCCGAGCAGGCCGGATGACCACGCAGGCGGAACCCGAAGCCTACCGATCGCCCGCCGACGCCGCCGGGACGAACATCGGAGAAAAGCCCGAAGATGCTGCGCCACAGGCGGATTCACCCAGAATGAGCCGCGCGAGCGCCATGCTGGGCCGAGTGCGGCGACACTTGGGCCCGGGCGCGCTGGCCTTCGTGTTGATCGCCGCGGTCTTCGGCGCGGTGTTCACCGTGGTGACGCCGCCGTTCTGGGGACACGACGAACTCACCCAATTCGGCCGCGCCTATCAGGTCGCGCACGGCGGATTCGAGCCGCAGCGGATCACCGACTCGCGCGGCGTGGCCTACGGCGGGCAGATCCCGGTCAGCGTCGACGCGATGATGAACTACGCGTTCAAGGACTACAACCGCAAACCGCCCGAGCCCGCGCCGCTGTCGGCCGGTCGTGCGCAGTACAACCGGCTCGGGGACGCGCCGGTGTCCTCGGCGACCAAGGAGATGTGGTTCACCAATACCGCCGCCTACTCCCCGGTTCCGTACCTGCCCGCGGCCGCGGGCCTGCGCATCGCCGAGGCGACCGGGCTGAACGTCGGGCAGACGGTCATGCTGACCAGGCTCGCCGGACTGCTCGCCTATCTCGTGCTGGTCGGCTTCGGGCTGCGCGCGTTGCGCGGATATCGGGTGCAGTGGCTGGCGTTCACGGTGTCGGTGCTGCCGATCGCGCTGTTCCAGGCCGGTACGGTCACCGCCGACACGATCACCAACGCGCTGGCCGTGCTGGTGTCCTGCCTGGTGGTCAAGGGCCTGTTCCTGAACGCGCGGCTGTCCCGCGGCGAGGTGGTCGCGGCCCTGATCGCCACGATCGCGCTACCGTTGAGCAAACCGACCTACGTGCTGCTGGCGATGCTGGTCGCGCTGATTCCCGCGCGGCAGTACGGATTCCGCCGCGCGTTGCGCTGGATCCCCTGGTTCTTCGCGATTCTCGGCGCGGCACTGTTCGCGGCGTGGATGAAGATCGCCGCGCCGACCGGTGACGGGATGGGCCTGATGCGGCCTCGGGCGCAATGGTATTCGGTGCGGACGGGCGATCAGCTGCAGTTCATCCTCGGCCATCCGTGGCAGTTCACGCAGATCTTCTACCACAGCGTCTGGCTCCGGGATCAGCACTGGTTCACCCAGTTCTTCGGTGAGCTCGGCTTCTCCTACGTCGAGGTTCCGGCGCTGTCGGTGCTGGCCTGCCTGCTGGCGTTCGCGGTGAGCGCCGGGATCGCCGAGCGGATGTCCGCGGCGCACCCGCGCACCGCGATCGTCGCGCTGGTGGTCGTGGCGAGCGTCGCGATGATCTACGTGACGTTGTACATGTCCTTCTCGCCGGTCGGGTACTACCTCGTCGACGGTGTGCAGGGACGCTACTTCGTACCGCTGGCCATCGTCGGCCTGGCGGTGCTGCTGCGCTGGATGCCGTTGCGGCTGAGCGACTCCGCGGGCCGCACACCGGCGCGCGGCCCGGCCGTGGTGATCGTCGTCGCGACGATCGTGGCGCTGGTGGCCGCGGTCCTGAAGTACCACTTCATGGTCTGGGGCTGACGCGCCGAACGCGGCGGGGGACGATTACAGAACCCGTTCCCCCGCTTGGGCATACGCGGTTTCGACGTCGGCTTTGCCTGGCCGCCACCAGGTTTCGTGCTCGCGATACCAGCCGATGGTGGCGGCCAGCCCGGCGCGGAAATCGGCGTACCGCGGCTCCCAGCCGAGTTCGGTACGCAGCAGGCTCGCATCGATGGCATAGCGGCGGTCGTGGCCGGGCCGATCGGTGACGTGGTCGAAATCGTCGGGATCGCGTCCGAATTCGGTGAGGATGAGCTGTACCACGGATTTGTTGTCGAGTTCCCCGTTCGCGCCGATCAGATACGTCTGTCCGATTCGCCCGAATTCCAGAATCGTCCAGACCGCTCGATTGTGGTCCTCGACGTGAATCCAGTCCCGAATCTGATTCCCCGCGCCGTACAGCCGCGGCCGCACGCCGTCGATGAGATTGGTGATCTGGCGGGGAATGAACTTCTCCACATGCTGATACGGCCCGTAATTATTACTGCAGTTGGAGATGGTCGCGCGGACGCCGAACGAGCGCACCCAGGCCCGGACGAGCATGTCGCTGGACGCCTTGGACGCCGAATAAGGACTGGACGGATTGTAGGGAGTGTTCTCGGTGAATGCCGGGGCGGCGGCGGCCAGGTCGCCGTAGACCTCGTCGGTGGAGATGTGGTGATATCGCACGTCGTGCCGCCGCACCGCCTCGAGCAGCGTATAGGTGCCGACGATATTGGTCTGCACGAACGGCCACGGCCGGGCCAGGGAGTTGTCGTTGTGCGATTCGGCCGCGAAGTGCACGACCGCGTCCGCGCCACCGACCAGGCGATCGACCAGTTCCGCGTCGGTGATATCCCCGCGGACGAACTCGATCCGATCGGCGATCGAATCCAGCGAGGCCCGGTTACCGGCGTAGGTGAGCGCGTCGAGTACCACCACACGGATATCGGGACGTTCCACAACGGTCTGCCGGACGAAGTTCGCACCGATGAATCCGGCGCCCCCGGTGATGAGCAATCGCATGATCACCGATCATATCGGCCGGGTGGAAACGCCCAGTGCGCGTCGTGTCAATACCCCATTCAGATCAAGTTTCCAGCACTGAATGCCTTCATGCTGTGTGATGTTGGTCACATACAATGCTTTATCATCGGTCCGATAGTGTCCCAGAAACCACACGCGTGCTGCGATTTTGCGGAATCGCACAGACCGCAGGTACCGCTCGGTGAACAGAATTTGAATTAACGGTCACAGGTGATTCACCGGACGTTAGCTGATCTGGATTTCGATTCCCGTGTCCCCCCGATTCGAAACCACCGAGGTTCCACGAAACATGTTGATGAGGAAATTCGCCGCGACGTCGGCCCTGCTGATCGCCGCGCTCGGCATCACCGCAGGCACCGTGAACGCGGCCCCGGCCACCGCCGACAACGGCGCGGTCAACTACAAGGCCAACACCACCAAGACCTCGACCATCATCAAGACCGATGCCGGTTCGATGGACGTCGAGAACGGCGTGTTCAAGATCAAGGCCGCCAACGGCACCGTGCTGGCCGGAACTCCGCTGAAGTTCCGGGTGGACGATTTCGAGTTCCCGATCGCGGCGAACATCGCCGGTCACACCGCGACCCTGACGCCGCAGTTCGACGTCCAGCACGCGGTCTACAAGCCGGTCGACCTGCCCTACCAGGACACCGCGCCCTGGAAGACCCCGTACGACCGTGAGCAGGCGGCCTGGAACCGGATGAAGGACACCATCTCCACCGGTGCCACCGTCGGCACCCTGGTCGGCGGTCTGTCCGGTGGCGCTGTGGGTTGTGTCCTCGGCGGTATCGCCGGCGCGACCGTCGCGGCGGCGACCATCGTGGGCCTGTTCGGCGCGTTCGTTCCGGCTGCCGTGATCGGCTGCATGGGCGGCATCATCGCCGTCGGCGCGCTGGGCACCCTCGCGGGTCAGCTGCTGGTGACCGCCCCGGTCGCGATCCTGGCCGCGGCGCAGTACTTCACCACGATCAACGCGCCGTTCGCCCCGTCCAAGAGCAAGTAATACCGCTCGAGACGAACAGCACCCCCGCACGAGTCGACAGTGCGGGGGTGCTTTCTCATTCAGGTCGTGCGGCTGCCTCGTGGCGAACAATGCGGCGGCACGCGAACTCTCACGCGGTGCGCTCGGAAGGTTCCGCCTCGATCCGGGCCCGCACGAAACGCGCCACCCGGCCCAGGACCGACCGGCTCTCGGGCATGTTCGGCAGGATGCTCATGAACGCGTGCACCTGACCGCGCCACAGCTCGAGGGAGTTCGGCACCCCGGCCGCGGTGAGCCGATCGGCCATCAATTCGCAGTCGTAGCGCAGTAATTCGTCCTCGCCGACGATCAGCAGCGCCGGGGGCAGACTCGCCAGCGCGCCGTTGACCGGAGAGAGCGCCGGGTCCAGCCGGCCCGCCACCTTCGCGCCGTATTCGACCACGTGCTCGAGTCCGCACAGCGGAATGTAGGGATCGCGGTCGACGTTCATGTAATCCTGTTTCGCCGCGCAGTCCAGATCCAGCAGCGGCGACAGGCCCACCAGCCCGGCCGGGGTCGGCAGACCGATCTCGACCGCGCGCAACGCGGTCGCGAAACTCAGATACCCACCGGCCGAGTCACCGGCGAAGACGATCCGCGCCGGATCGGCCCCGTGCCGCAGCAGCCAGCGATACGCGGTCAGGCAGTCCTGGACCGAATCGAGGATGGACGCGCCCGGCAGCTGGCGGTATTCGACGTTGACCACCGCCAGGCCCGTGCGCCGGGCGAGCGCGGCCGCGACCGGACGATGCGTGTCCAGGCCGCACAGGAAGAATCCGCCGCCGTGCATGTACATGACCGCGCCGTCGTGCAGTGCCTTGCGAGCTCCGGCGGGACGCAGGATCTCCATTCGGAAACCGTTGAGCCGCACCTGTTCTCGTTCCACACCGCTCGGCCCCGGGCGCAGCGCGGCCAGTCCGTCGACGAGCATGCGCGCGAGCGGCATGGTCAGCGGGGTGACCGGGCAGTGCCGCACGACGGGGCCGACGACGCCTCGGCAAGCGAGCAGCAACATTCGGGAGGTCAGACTGCTCCCATCCGGATTCGCCACGACACCCGGTCCGGATTCCAGCACTCGAACGGTCGCCATCACGCACCACCTAACTCCGGCGCGCCGCATGACCAGCAACCGGAGTTCCGGCGGCGAGTTGTCGGCGCTGACATCTCACACAGTGCCATTTCTGTGGACCACGCCGCACGTGGTCCACAGAATATGGATCGGCCGGATCGAGTCCCGCGTAACCCCCCGTGACAGTTTCGTCGCCGACTCGGAACCTCATCGAGCCCTGTCTCCCGGTGGCTGGCAGACTCCTGAGACATGCGCGGAATCATCCTGGCCGGTGGCACCGGGACACGGCTGCACCCGATCACGCGCGGTGTGAGCAAGCAGCTGGTCCCGGTCTACGACAAACCGATGGTGTACTACCCGCTCTCGACCCTCATGCTGGCCGGTATCCGGGACATCCTGATCATCACCACGCCCGAGGACGCTCCCAGCTTCGCTCGGCTGCTCGGTGACGGATCGCAGTTCGGCATCTCGATCAGCTACGTCGTGCAGCCGAAACCGGACGGGCTCGCGCGGGCGTTCGTGCTCGGCGCGGATCACATCGGCACCGAACCGGCCGCACTCGTGCTGGGCGACAACATCTTCTACGGGCCCGGCCTGGGCACGCGGCTGCGGCGGTTCCATCGGATCGACGGCGGCGCGATCTTCGCCTACTCGGTGTCCGATCCCACCCGTTACGGTGTGGTCGAATTCGCCGACGGCCGTGCGATTTCCATCGAGGAGAAGCCCGCGAAGCCGCGCTCGAGCTACGCCGTCCCGGGGCTGTACTTCTACGACAACGAGGTCGTCGAGATCGCCCGTGCGCTACAGCCTTCCGCGCGTGGCGAATACGAGATCAGCGATATCAACCGGATCTATCTGGAACAGGGCAGACTCCGGGTGGACGTGCTGGCCCGCGGCACCGCCTGGCTGGACACCGGAACCTTCGACTCGATGCTGGACGCCGCCAACTACGTTCGTACGATCGAGCAGCGCCAGGGCCTGAAAATCGGTGCGCCGGAAGAGGTCGCGTGGCGGATGGGCTATATCGACGACGAGCAGCTGGCGCGGCTGGCCGCACCGCTGATCCGCTCGGGCTACGGCGATTATCTGCTAGGCCTGCCCGCCCGCGGGCGCGAGACGAGTCCGCCGGAATACGAACAGGATTGGTGATATGCAGATTCGCGAGTTGTCCGTACCCGGCGCCTGGGAGTTCACGCCGAGGCTGCACTCCGACGATCGCGGGGTCTTCCTCGAATCGTTCAAGGCATCGGAGTTCGAGAAGGCCGTCGGGCGGCCGTTCGATCTGCGGCAGGTGAACACCTCGGTGTCCGCGGCCGGTGTGCTGCGCGGCATCCACTACACCGAAACCCCGCCCGGCCAGGCGAAATACGTGACCTGCGTGCGCGGCGCGTTCCTGGACGTGGTGGTGGACCTGCGCCCCGACTCGCCCACCTTCGGCACCTGGGACACCGTGCTGATCGATGACACCGACCGCCGCTCGGTCTACCTCTCCGACGGCCTCGGCCACGCGCTGCTGTCCCTCGCGGACGGCTCCACCGCCACCTACCTGTGCTCCCTGGAGTACTCCCCCGAATTCGACCGCGACATAGACGCTTTCGATCCGGACCTCGCCATCGACTGGCCCACCACCGGCCGCGACGGACAGCCGCTGACCTACGTCCGCTCCCCGAAAGACGCTGCGGCGCCGAGCCTTCGCACGTTGCGCGCCTGACAGCGTGAAACCCCCGGTGGCCGAATCATGTTCGTCCACCAGGGGTTTCACCTTACCGGCTGATTTTCAGGCCGCCGCGAGTTCCTCCCGTTCCGGCTCGTCGTCGAGGTCATCGACCGGCTCCGCCGCGCGGCGGGCGGGCAGGAAGTGGGTCAGCGCCACCAGTGCGCCGATGATCGCCACCACGCCGACGAAGATCAGGCCGGGACGGTAGCCGCTCAGGACGGCGGCGGGCGAGGCGTCGCCGTGCGCCCCGGAGGCGATGATCGCGGTGTTGATCGCCAGGACGATCGCCGCGCCGACCTGCATCGAGGTCTGCAACACTCCGGCGGCCAAGCCCTGTTCGTCGTCATCGATACCGGCGGTGGCCTGGATGTTGATCGACGGGAAGCCGATCCAGCCGATGCCGACCAGCAGGACCGCGGGCAGGATGACCGTCAGATAGGACGGGTGCGTGTTCACCCGCAGGAACAGCAGGTAGCCGATGCTCATCGCGATCATGGTGACCGCGATGATCGGGCCGGTGCCGAACCGGTCGACCAGCTTGTCGGAGAACACCGAGGACAGCGCCACCAGCAGGCCCACGGGCAGCAGCGCCATGGCCAGTTGTAGCGGCGACCAGTGCAGCGTGTCCTGCATATAGAGCGTCACGATGAACTGCCAGCTGAAGTAGGACCCGGCCAGCGCGACGATGACCAGACTCGCCCGCACCAGCGTCGCGCGGCGCAGGATGCCGAGCCGGATCAGCGGATGCCGCACCCGCTTCTCCACCGCCACGAACCCGATGAACAGCGCCGCCACCGCCGCGAACGAACCGACCGTGCGCGCCGAACCCCATCCGGCCTGCGGCGCGGAGACCACGGTGTAGACCAGCAGCAGCATGCCCGCGGTGGACAGCAGCGCACCGAGCAGATCGTGTCCGCCCTCCTGCGCGCGAGTGTCGCGGGGCACCAGGATCGCCGCGGCGATCAGCGCGGCCAGGGCGATCGGCACCGGCAGCAGGAACGTCCAGCGCCAGCCGAGTCCGGTCATCAGGCCGCCGAACACCAGGCCCATCGAGTAGCCGCCCGCACCGAACACGGTGTAGATGGACAGCGCCCGGTTGCGGGCCGGGCCCTCGGCGAAGTTGGTGGTGATGATCGACAGGCCGGTCGGCGCGGTGAACGCCGCGGCCAGACCCTTGATGAACCGGGTCGCGATCAGCAGTGCGGCCGAGCTGACCAGCCCGCCCGCGAGTGAGGCGAGGGCGAACACGCCCAGCGCGATCAGGAAGACGCGGCGGCGGCCGAGCAGGTCGGCGGTGCGCCCGCCGAGCAGCAGCAACCCGCCGTAACCCAGCACGTAGCCGCTGACCAGCCATTGCAGGGTAGAGGTGCCCAGATGCAGATCTTTACCGATGGACGGCAGGGCGACACCGATCATCGAAACGTCGAGTCCGTCGAGGAACAGCACGATGCACAGCGTGATCAGCATGCCCCACAGGCGCGCCGACCACTGAGTATCGGCAGTCGAGCTTGCCGAGAACGTTGCCGTGGAAGTCATGACCCGGAACATTACTTGCGTGTGCATTAAATGTGCAAGCATTTAATGCGTTTGCATTGTTCGGTCCGGCACACTAGGATGACGGCATGACGAAGGCGTCGACAGCGTCAGCGCCCCGAGCGGCGGCATCCACCGAGCTGGTGGCGCAATGGCGCGAACTCCTGGACAAGCACGCGACGGTGTCCTGCGCTCTGGAGAAGGAGTTGCAGCACCGGCACCGCATCGGCCTGAGTGAGTTCGAAACGCTCGACCGCCTGGTCGACGCCGCCTGTGAGACGTACCGGATGAGCGATCTGGCCGCCGACATCTACCTGAGTCAGAGCGCCCTGTCCCGCGCGGTCGCCCGCCTCGAACGTGACGGCCTGGTGAGCCGCAGCATGTGCAGCGACGACCGCCGCGCCATCTTCGTCTGCCTCACCGACAAGGGCCGCGCCGTCCACGCCGACTCGGCCCGCACCCACCGAGAAATCCTCGGGCAAACGCTCTGAGCTACCCGCCTCGCGCGTGCCGCCGGATGTGCGAAATCAGTTGCCGCGGTTATGCGGCCAGGCCCGCGCGGGCCTGCTCGAGCGGCCGGCGGGCATCGATGGCGACCGAGCGGATACTGGCGAAAGCCTCACGGTAGCGAGTGATCTCGTGTTCCTTGTCGAAATAGGCCGCGCCGGTGTAGTTCTGCACGAAGACGACCGGAGGTTCGGCCAATTCACCTGGGGCGTCGTCGAATTCGAGTAGGCTGAAGCGGCCCGACTCCATACCCTCGTGATAGCCGGAATCGGTTGGCACGACCCGGATCTCGATATTGGGTAACTCGCACAGGCGGCGCAGGTGGTCGAGCTGGGCGGCCATCACGCCGACACCCCCGACGCGGTGCCACAGCAACGCCTCGGTGATCATCGCCTCCAGCCGAAGGGGTTTGGAGCTACGGGTGAGCACCGACTGACGCGCGACGCGCACCGCCACCCGCCGATCGGCCTCGGTGGCCGAGATGTTCGGGCGTGCGCCGGTCAGCAACGCGCGGGCATAGTCCGGGGTCTGCAGCAGGCCGGGGACCAGCTCGTTCTCGTAGGTGGCCAGGTGTGTGGCGGCCTCCTCGAGACCCAGGTACACCTCGAAACCCTCGGGGATCACATCGCTGTACTCGGTCCACCAGCCGCGCGCCTTGGTCTCGCGGGCCAGCGCGATGAGTGGTTCGGCCGCCTCCGGGGCCGCGCCGTAGATCTTGCACATGGCCTCGACGTCCAAGCCGCGCAACGAGGTCTGCCCGGTTTCGATGCGCCAGATCTTGGCCTCGGACCATTCCAGGCGCTGCGCCGCCACTCGCGTGGTCAGACGGGCTCGATTGCGCAGATCGCGGAGCCGTCGGCCCAGCTGACGTCGGGGCATCGTCGAACCGGTGATGCCGTGCGGTAGGCCCATGTACTTCCCCCTGTGTCCCGTGCGTCGATCGTACTCGCCCAGCGCGGCACACCGAACGGCAAAAACCCTTATGCGGTACCGGATTCGGCTTCCCGGACCCGAGTTCGGATTGTCGCACAACAAAACGATCTCCCGATCGGGTTGTGGCGCATTCACGCCAACCGCACAGGTGGGCCAATCAGGATTATTTTCGATCCGACCGCCTGCGGAACCGCCAGAACTGCACCGCTCGCACATCCTCGGACAGCTGGTTGACCGGTTCGGCCACATCCGAGAGCGCCTGGAACAGGTCGTCCGCCAGATCGGTGATGTGCTCGACGCGTCCGGCCAGGCGCGCGGCGTTCACCAGGAACTCCAGCGCCAGCCGCACCACCGCCGCGATGGTGAGTCCCAGCGGCGCCGCGACCACCACCAGAAATGCGATCCCCAGCGGTAGTGAGAACTGCCACAGCAGCACCGTCAGCACGATCGGCACCGCGAGAGCGAAGGCCAGGCCCAGGATGTAGGCCAGCGGCAGCAGGGTGCGGGTCGCGGGCCGGGCGAACTGCACGTCGAGCAGGGCCCGCGCGGCGGATCCGCACCACTCGCGGAACGCGCCCGGGCTGCGGAAGGGCTCCGCGCGCGGCTCCTCACCCGCGCCGCGCGAGCGCAGCGGCAGCCGCCGGGACACGGATTCGCGCCAGGCGAGGTACTCCCCATCCGGATCCGCGGTCACGGGTTCACCCGTGTCATCGGTCATATCCGTGATCCTCTACCCACCCGCACCCTGCGGCAATGCGACCGCTCCCAGCGAACGTTAAGGATTCCGTTGGGAATCTGCCAGTCCCAACGGATTTGATTCACAGGCAGCACCTCAGGGATTCACAGACAGCGGCGCGAAGGTAGGAGCCATGACAGCCGAGGGCGACACCGCGAAGTTGATAGCGGTTCTGAATCAGACCGCCGGTTTTGTGATGAATTCTACGGCTGCCGAAAAAGTTTCGAGGATCTGTAACACAACGGATGCTGGGGCCCGATATGACTCGTGACCAGCCAGTGACAACAGCAAGACCAATAAACATCGAAGCAGGACCCAGATCTACCCGGGGAATGGAGAAGACAGTGCGTACGACGTTTCCGACTTCCGTCACGGCGGCCACGCTGGCCGCTAGCGCGCAGGACTACATCCAGCGCGGCTGGACGGTCGCCGAAACGGCCAACGGCATCTGCCTGATCACCGACGAGGATGTATCGGGCATCGAGGTCACCGGCGAACTCGCCGCGGCCGTGCGCAGGTTCTTGCGAGCCAACGACCTGACGGGCCCGGTCATCGAGATCCCGGGGGCCGAGCGTCGCGAGATCCACCTGGTCACGGGCGTTGCCAAGGCCGCCATGGCCATCGAGGCGTTGCGCCGGGCGGGCGCGATCGTCCACACCGACGGCGCGGGGATCCCGCTGCCGCCGACCCAGCTCTCGACCGGCGATGCCTGCTGGGGTGTCGCCCCGAACGAGGCTCGCTGGATCCCGCCGGTGGTCGCGCTGGGCGCGGCCGTCCGTTCGGCCGCCGCAGGCCGTCGCAAGCCGCAGTTGGCCCGCATCGCCAGCTGAGCCTGGCCGAAGTTTCGACAACGCTGAATTTTCGACAACAAAACCGCGAGTACCACCCGGTACTCGCGGTTTTGTGTCGCGTATGACCGTTTACATACCGGCGGCCGGCCGGGCGGGTGATGATGGGGATATGACGGATGTCACCGATGCTCATCGCACCCTGCTGCGCACCTGCCCGCTGTGCGAGGCGGTGTGCGGACTCGAACTCACCCTCGACGCGCAGGATCGGGTCGTCGGAGTGCGCGGGGATCGCCAGGATCCGTTCAGCCGGGGATTCCTGTGCCCGAAGGGTGCGAGTCTGGGACATCTGGACGCCGATCCCGACCGCCTCACCCAGCCGATGATCCGTGATCGCGCCGACGACAGCTGGCGCACCGCCTCGTGGCAGGAGGCGTTCGACCTCATCACGGAGCGGATTCCGGCGCTGGTCCAGGAGTTCGGCCGCTCGGCCGCGGCCCTGTACCTGGGCAATCCCAACGCGCACACCGTCGCCGGGGCGCTGTACGTCCCGGTGTTGATACGCGCGTTGAGCACTCGCAATCTGTATTCGGCCAGTACCGCCGACCAGATGCCCAAACAGGTCGCCAGCGGTCTCATGTTCGGCGATCCGCTGACCGTGGCGGTACCGGATCTGGACCGCACCGATCACCTGCTGATGCTCGGCGCGAATCCCTTGGAGTCCAACGGGTCACTGTGCACCGCACCGGATTACCCGGGACGCTTGAAGGCGCTGCGGGGGCGCGGCGGTCGGCTCGTGGTGGTGGATCCGCGACGCACCCGCACCGCGAAACTCGCCGACGAACATCTGTTCATCCGTCCGGGCACCGATGCCTATCTGCTGTTCGGGATCGTGCACACGCTCTTCGCGGAGAACCTCACCGAGATCCGGGTTCCGGTGGACGGCCTGGCGGAGGTGCGCTCGGCCGCGAGCGATTTCACCCCCGACGTGGTCGCCGAACGCACCGGCATCCCCGCCGGCACCGTGATCCGGCTGGCGCGGGAACTCGCCGCCGCGCCCAGCGCCGCGGTCTACGCCCGAATCGGCACGTGCACGTCCGAATTCGGCACGTTGACGCAATGGCTGGTGGACGTGATCAACGTGCTCACCGGCAATCTGGATCGTCCGGGCGGGGCGATGTTCGCCACCGCCGCCACACTCGGCATCGCGCGCACCCGCCCGTTCCGGCTCGGCCGCTGGTCCACCCGCGTGCGCGAATTGCCCGAAACCATGGGCGAATTCCCGATCGCCACACTCGCCGAGGAGATCCGCACACCGGGCGAGGGGCAGATCCGGGCGCTGATCACCGTCGCCGGGAATCCGGTGCTGTCCGCGCCCGGCGGGCCCAGGCTCGGCGCGGCCCTGGCCGAACTCGAGTTCATGGTGAGCGTGGATCGATACCTCAACGAGACCACCCGGCACGCCGATGTGATCCTGCCGCCGCCGCGCACCGTCCAGTCGCCGCATTACGATTTCGCGCTGCTGCAATTCGCGGTGCGCAACTACGCGCGCTACTCGCGGCCGCTGGTTCCGCTCGGCGATGCCGTCTCGGAGGCCGAGATCCTCGCCCGGCTGGCCATCGCGGTTTCCGGGCAGCAGCCCGAACCGAGCCATGATCCGGTCACCGCCGTCGACGAGTTGGTCATCGCCGGAACGCTGCACAAGGCCGGACTGCTGGAGCGTCGCGCGGAACTGCTCGGGGAGAACAGCACCGAACAGCGCATCGATATGATGCTGCGCCTGGGTCCCTACGGTGAGTGGAACTCCGCCGCGTCGGACGATGACGCCGCCGTCCGCAACGACCTGAATCTGCAAGTGCTGCTGGACAATCCGCACGGAATCGATCTGGGCCCGCTGCGCCCGCGCCTGCCCGGAGTGCTGCGCACCGCCTCGCGCCGCGTGGATCTCGCGCCGCCACCGCTGCTGGAGGATCTGTCCCGGCTGCGCGAGCGCCACACCGACGCCGCACCCGGACTGCTGCTGATCGGCCGCCGCCAGCTGCGCTCCAACAACAGCTGGATGCACAACATCCCCACCCTGGTCGGCGGATCCAATACCTGCACCCTGCACATCCACCCCGACGACGTCGAACGCCTCGGCCTGACCGACCGTGCGGTGGTGAAATCCGCGGCGGGCGCGCTCACGGTTCCGCTCGAACCGACCGAGGAGATCATGCCCGGCGTGGTCAGCCTTCCGCACGGCTGGGGTCACGAGGCGAACGACACCCAAGCCATCGCCCGCACACATCCCGGGGTCAATGCCAACACCCTCACCGACGACTCACTGGTCGACGTTCCCTCCGGCAACGCGGTCTTCAACGGCGTTCCGGTAACCGTCGTCCCGGCCTGATCGCCGTAATCCGGATCGTCCGTATTCCATCGATCACCCGGGAGATGGTCCCGCACAACGGGACCACCCCGATCGCGGATTTCGGCCTGTCCGGGTAATCCGCAGCTACCGAGTCGGCGCGGGGGCCGGTCTCGGTGCGTCGCGATTCAGTGCATCTTGAAGATGACCAGCCGCTGCACGACGAAGTTGATCACCGTGGCGATGCCCTGGGCGATGACGAAGGCCACCAGGACCGCGAGCGTCACGGGATGGCCCAGGACGTGCAGCTTCATCGCGGGCAGAATCGTATTGAGCAGCGCGTTGATGCCGACCTGCGCGGCGAAGGTGATCGCGTAGAGCACGACCACCGCGATGAACCGGGCGCGGCTGGGTTCGGCCTTGAACGTCCAGCGGCGGTTGATCAGGTACGCCGTCGTGGTGCCGACGATGAAACTGCACGCCTTGGCGATGTCGCGGTCGAAGCCCACGCCCTTCCACAGCAGGATGTAGAGGCCGAAATCCACGACCGCCGACAACACACCGGTCAGAATGAACCGGATGATCTGCGTCATCAGATCGACATCCGTACCGCCGGGCTCGTCGACCAGAGGCAATTCGGGCGGCAGAGGAAGATGAGGTTCCGCGGTCACGGCACGAGCGTAGCGGGCCGGGCCCGACGCCGGACGCCCCGTAGCAGCCCGGGCCGGGTCGGCCGGTGCAGCGACCATCCAGCACACTGCCAGCGACGTTGCATCCTGGGAACGCTCCGGTGACACCCGATCCATTGTTCGGCGATACCTGTAGCCTCTATGCCGATGTCCACCAAAGCTCAGACCTCGACAGCCGCGGATCCGGCCGCCAGTGAGGGCGGCGAACCGCGGCACGGCAGCGCAGGGTCGCAGGAATCCCCGGCACTCGCCACGCACACCCGTCGGTTGACCGGGTGGGGTCGCACCTCGCCAACCACCTCCGAAGTGCTCTCGACCGGTGATCCGGAAGTGATCGCCCAGGCCGTCGCCATGGTCGCCGAGGACAACGAGTCCAAGCCCGCGCACCTGCGCCGCGGCGTCATCGCCCGCGGGCTGGGCCGGTCCTACGGCGACCACGCGCAGAATGCGGGCGGACTGGTCGTCGACATGACCCCGATGAACCGCATCCACCGCATCGACCGCGACACCCGCATGGTCGACGTCGACGGCGGCGTCAGCCTGGACCAGCTGATGAAGGCGGCCCTGCCGTTCGGGCTGTGGGTTCCGGTGCTGCCGGGAACCCGGCAGGTCACCATCGGCGGCGCGATCGCCTCCGACATCCACGGCAAGAACCACCACAGCGAGGGCAGCTTCGGCAATTGGGTTCGCTCGATCGAGCTGCTCACCGCCGACGGCCAGGTGCAGCACGTCACGCCCAAGCGCAATGCCAAGTTGTTCTGGGCGACGGTCGGCGGCAACGGGCTGACCGGCATCATCCTGCGCGCGAGCATCGAGATGGTGCCGACCGAGACGGCCTATTTCATCAACGACGGCGTCAAGACCTCGACGCTCGAGGAGACCATCGCCGCGCACAGCGACGGCAGCGAGGCGAACTACACGTACTCGAGTGCGTGGTTCGACGTGATGAACCCCGCGCCGAAGATCGGCCGGGCCTGCATCACTCGCGGCCGCCTGGCGACGGTCGACGAGCTGCCGAAGAAGAAGCAGAAGAACCCGCTGAAATTCGACGCGCCGCAACTGCTCACGGTGCCGCCGATCTTCCCGAGCTTCACCGCGAACCGGCTCACGCTGGGTGCGGTCGGCGAGGCGTACTACGCGATGGGCGGCAACTACACCGGCAAGATCCAGAACCTGACGCAGTTCTATCACCCGCTGGACATGGTCGCGGAGTGGAATCGCGCCTACGGTCCGGCCGGATTCCTGCAGTACCAGTTCGTGGTGCCGACCGAGGCCGTCGATGAGTTCAAGCGGATCATCATCGATATCCAGGCGTCCGGGCACATTTCGGCGCTGAACGTTTTCAAGCTGTTCGGCCCGGGTAACCCGGCTCCGCTGAGCTTCCCGATGCCGGGCTGGAACATCTGCTGCGATTTCCCGATCCGGCCCGGCCTCAACGAGCTGGTCAGCGATCTGGACCGCCGCGTCATGGAATTCGGCGGCCGGCTCTACACCGCGAAGGACTCCCGGACCACCGCGGAGGCCTTCCACAAGATGTATCCCCGGATCGACGAGTGGATCAAGATCCGCCGAAGTGTCGATCCCACAGGCGTTTTCATGTCCGATATGGCGAGAAGGCTGGAGCTGCAGTGATCAACGCCGTAGGTAACCCGCAGACGATTCTGCTCCTGGGCGGCACCTCGGAAATCGGTCTGGCGATCTGCGCCGAGTACCTGAAGAAGGGCCCGGCGCGCATCGTGCTGGCCGCGCTGCCGAACGATCCGCTGCGCGGCGACGCGGTCGCGCAGATGGAGGCCGCGGGCGCCTCCGCGGTCGAGGTCGTCGACTTCGACGCCCTGGACACCGGCTCGCACCCCAAGGTGATCGACGCGGCGTGGAGTGCGGGCGATGTGGACGTCGCCATCGTCGCGTTCGCCCTGGACGGCGATCCCGAGGAACTCTGGCAGAACCAGGCCAAGGCCGTTCGGGTGGCCGAGGTCAACTACACCGCCTCGGTGTCGGTCGGCGTACTGCTGGGCGAGAAGATGAAGGCGCAGGGCTTCGGGCGGATCATCGTCATGTCCTCGGTCGCCGGTGAGCGGGTGCGTCGCTCCAACTTCGTGTACGGCTCTACCAAGGCCGGACTGGACGGGTTCTACCTGGGCCTGGGCGAGGCGCTGCGCCCGCACGGCCCGCGCGTGACGGTCATCCGCCCCGGCATGGTGCGCACCCGGTTCTCCGCGCACGTCAAGGAGGCTCCGCTCACCGTCGACAAGGAAGATATTGCGACGCTTGCGGTTTCGTCCGCCCAGAAGGGCCGCGAACTGGTCTGGGCCCCCAACCAGTTCCGCTTCGTCATGATGATCCTGCGCCACATCCCGCGCCCGATCTTCCGCCGCCTGCCGATCTAGCATCGCTCGTCCCGGGGGCCACCACGGCCCCCCGGGATTTTGTGGCCCCCGGCGCTGACCCGGAACCGAAAGCGCTGCACCGCAACCGATTCCACCAAGTGCGGTCAAAGATCTAGATGTAGGCGCAATGCCCGATCGATCTCCGCCATCACCTCTCCCGGCAACTGCCCCAGCGCGGGACCGAGCCGTTCGACGGACACTGAGCGAACCTGTTCGGCCTGGACCTTGGAATCCACGCGGACACCGGGTAATTCACTGCTCAGGAAGACCTGGAACGGATAGACACGTCCGGTATTGCTCGTCACCGGAGCGACGGTGATCACACCCCGGCCCAGTCGTTCGGCGGTCTCGTTGGCACGGTCGTTGCTGACGATCACCGCCGGACGACGTTTGTTCGACTCCGCACCACGCACCGGATCCAGGTCGACCAGCCGGATCTCACCCCGCCGCATTCACCCGAGCCCATCACCGGACGTGTCACCCCACAGCTCCGCGTCGCCGGAGGACTCCCACTCCGACCACGCGTCCGCATACGCGTCGGCGAGGCCGGCCTGCCTGAGTAGCTGCAATGCCTCCTGCACCGCCGCCGACCGCGAGGGCAGACCTCGCTCTCGCACGATCTCGTCGAGCAGCGCAACATCCTGCTCCGAGAGACTGACACTCAACTTCACACCCCCAATGCTACTTCGAGTAGGAAAACTGATGCTACCAGGAGACACTCCGCAGGTGGCATTGAAACCCAACCGACACCGAGCGGACCTCGTCTGCCGTCGCGGTGACGAGTGGCTAGGCTGACGCGCGGCGACGGACGCTCGGGGAGCGTGGCGAGAAGACTTATCCGGAGGCACAGTGCACAGGATCGGGCAGTTCCCGGTATGCGGCTCACCCGCGCGACGATTCGGCGCGGATTCCCTCGCGGGACGCTTCGAATATCCACTGCAAGACACACTCGGCCGGATCAGCTCGCTGCGGTGCGGTCTGGATTCCGAGTTGGTCCAGCTCTACGCGGCCAACCGGCCCGATACCTCAGCCACGGAAGTGTTCAACGCGATCGTCACCGATGGGGACCACGACGCAACGTCGGCCCCGACGACGGCGGCGCATACGGTCGCACGCGAATATCATCCGTCGAGGCTCACACTCGATCGGGGCCGGATTCTGCGACGGCCGGGCAGCAACGCGATATCGGTTGCAGCGCAGTGGCTTTCGCGCACACCGGACCGGTCCAGGATTGTTCGGCAACGCGGCGAGGGACCGAGTTCGGTGGCCGGGATCGCGGCGGGAGGTCTGTGATGAGCACGGCAGTGGCCGACAGCACGACAGTGGCGAACAGTTCGCCGGGACGTGGACCGGGGCGGTTCGCGGTGCTGGTGCGGCGGATCGGCGGAGCCGCCGGGGACGGCGTGCTTGCGGCCGTTGTCGCCGTTGTCGTGGCCGTCGTCGGGCTCGAGGCGTTCTCGTCGGTGCACTGGCCCGCGTTCAACGCGTCCAATGTGACTCGGGCGATCACCACCGTCGGGCAGGTGGGGGCCGCGGTGCTGCTCATCGCGGCGGTGACGCTGATTCGCGCGCGGCGCTGGCCGTGGGTGGCGAAAGTGCTGTCGTGGGCGGGGATTTCGGCGTTCGTCACGGTGACGTTGGGTATGCCGCTGGCGGCTACCAAGTTGTATCTGTTCGGAATCTCGGTCGATCAGGAGTTCCGGACCGAATATCTGACGCGACTGACCGATTCGGCGGCACTGCACGATATGACCTATGTGGATCTGCCGCCCTATTACTCGGCCGGCTGGTTCTGGCTCGGTGGACGGGTGGCGAGTCTGCTCGGGATGCCGGGGTGGGAGGCGTTCAAGCCGTGGGCGATCGTCTCCTTGGCGGTGGCCTCGGTGCTGGCATTGGTGTTGTGGTCCAAGCTGATTCGCGCGGACTGGGCGATCGGGGTCGCGGCCGCCACCACGGCGGTGATGGTGGCCTACGCCTCGCCGGAGGCGTACAGCGCGGCTCTGGTGGTGTTGTTCGCACCGGCGATGGTGCTGGCGTGGGGCGCGCTGCACCGGCCTCGGACCTCGGGCCAGGACGCGGCCGCCGCGACAGCGGGTGGCTGGGGCGCGGTCACCGGCACCGGGATCTTCCTGGGCGTCTCGGCCATGTTCTACACGTTGTTCTTCGCCATGGCGGTATTCGCGGTATGCCTGATGGCGCTGTTCGCGTGGATCGCGGCGATAGCACAGCGGGGCCGGGACTCCGATCGAGCGAGCCTGTGGTGGCTGCGCGCGCTCCGGCCGATTCTGTTGCGGCTCGTCGTGATCGGCATCATCTCCGGGGCGCTCGGCCTGGTCACCTACGGGCCCTACCTGGCGAAATCGCTGAGCGGGCCCGGATCCAACGCGGCGCTGCACTATCTGCCCGAGGCCGGCTCGCAGCTCGCATTTCCGATGTTCCAATTCTCCCTGCTCGGTGTGCTGTGCCTGATCGGCACGATCTGGCTGGTGCTGCGGGCGGCGAGTTCGCGGCGGGCGCAGGCACTGGGCATCTCGGTGGTGGCGATCTATCTGTGGTCGCTGCTGTCGATGACGGCGACGGCCGCCGGGACGACGCTGCTGGCATTCCGGCTCGAACCCATCCTGCAGGCGCTGCTGGCCTCGGCCGGGGTCTTCGGATTCGCGGAGGGGTCCCGGGCGATCTACCGAGCTCTCAACGAGCCCAAGCGGTTTCGCGCGGTCACCGTCGTGGTCGGGGTGGTCGGCGCGCTCGCCTTCACACAGGACATTCCGAGCATTCTGAACACCGAGATCACCACCGCCTACACCGATACCGACGGCGACGGGGTGCGCGCCGATCAGCGCAGCCCCTCGGCGGTGTCGCACTATCACGACGTCGACGCCGCGCTGCTGGCCCAGACCGGGCGGCGACGGGATCAGACCGTGGTCCTCACCGCGGACACCAGCTTCCTGGCCTACTACCCGTACTACGGTTTCCAGGCGCTGACGCCGCACTACGCCAATCCGCTCGCCGATTTCTCCGCCCGCGCCGCGGAGATCACCCGCTGGAGCAAGCTGGGGTCCCCGGCCGAACTCCGCGACGCGCTCGCGCACTCCCCGTGGCGCGCGCCGGATGCCTTCGTGTTCCGCAGCAGCGGTGACAGTTACACCCTGCGCCTGTCCTCGGACGTGTATCCGAACGATCCGAATGTGCGGCGGTACTCCGTGACGTTCCCGAAGACGTTGTTCGCGGATCCGCATTTCCGGATCACCGATATCGGGCCGTTCACCCTCGTCGTCGTGCGGTGAGCGTCGTCGTGCGGTGAGCATCGTGGCGCTCTTGCGCGGCTCGTCCGCCCCTGGTCGAACCACCGCTATCGGGATATAACACGCATATCGGATCATTCGGACTGTTAATTCTGCCCGAAAGACTCGATCGGGCTGCGCAGAGCCTCGAACAGCCCTTTCACCTGGTATTTCGACTCGTTCACAGTGACGATATAGCGATGCACACACACCCGCCGCCCTGTGCATAACCTTGTGGAAGACGGTGTTTTCTGTGGATAACTCCCTGTCCGACCTGCGCGCACTCATGCCTCGTAGGTAGCCTGGGCCGCTGATCACGATCGGCAAAAGGAGTTCTACGAGTGGTACCGGTGCAGGCATCGGATCGAACCGAGCAGACGGGGGGCGGCGCCGGGACCGCGGTTCTGGATCGGCCCGCGGCGGCCGAGGACACCGTCTCCCGCGGATGGCGGCTCCCGCTCTCCCGCGCCGATCTGGTCATCGCGACGCTCTATCTGATCCTGGCCACGTATGTCCTGTCCGGTCAGTGGCGCGACACCCACGACGGCTATCTGGTCAAGAGCGGCCAGGACCAGTTCATGTGGGAGTGGTTCTTCGCCGAGACCGCCCACGCGATCGCCCATCTGCAGAATCCGCTGGGCACCCATCTGCAGAATTTCCCGGCCGGTGTGAACATGATGGCCAATACGGCGATGTTCGGCGTCGGCGTGCCGCTCATCCCGGTCACCATGCTGTTCGGGCCGACGGTCACCTTCGTCCTGGTGCTCACGCTGGGGCTGTCCGCCACCGCCTTCGCCTGGTACTGGCTGTTCTCCCGCGAACTGGTGCGCTCCCGCTTCGCCGCGGCCATCGGCGGCCTGTTCTGCGGTTTCGCCCCGGCGATGATCTCGCACGCCAACGCCCACCCCAACTTCGTCCTGCTCGCCGCCCTCCCCGCCATGGCCACCCTGCTCATCCGCATGACCCGGCGGGCCCTCGCCGAGGAAGGCGTAAATCGCACTGGTCGGGACATGCTGCTACTGGCCGGGCTGCTGACGTTGCAGATCGCGTTCGGCGAGGAACCGCTGCTGATCTTCGCGATCGCCTTCGCGGTTTTCGCGATCGTGTACCTCCTGCATCGGCCGCGAGCCGCCGTGCGGGTGTTGCGCGCGCTCACACCGACGGTGGCGGGCGCGACGCTGATCACGTTGGCGCTCACCGCGATTCCGCTGTGGTGGCAGTTCCGCGGGCCGCAGAGTTACGCCTCCATCGATCACGGGCCGATGGGGAACGACGTGAAGACGCTGACGCAGTTCCCGTCCGAATCGCTGGGCGGGGAATTCGCGCCGGGACAGAACGTCGCGATCAATCCCACCGAGCAGAATGCGTATTTCGGCTGGCCCCTGCTGATTCTGGTGGCGGTGGCCGCGATGCTGCTGTGGCGGCGGCGCGATCGGTCCGGCAACGAGCGCGCGGGCTACCGCGTGGTGCGCGCGTGCACGGTGGTGATCCTCGGGTTCGGCGTGCTCTCCCTGGGCGCGACAGCGATGTTCGGCACCCATTCGACCGGAATCACCCTGCCGTGGCATTGGCTGGAGAATCTGCCCCTGCTGGACACGATGCTCGAGACGCGGTTCGCCATGGCCGCCGTCCCGGCGATCGCCGCGATACTCGTGCTGGCCACCGAACGCGCACTGAGCTATTGGCAGAATTCGCTGACCGAGCCTCGACCGCTGATCTGGTTCGCCGCCCTGGGCCTGGCGCTGGTCCCGCTGACCCCGACGATCCTGCCGGTCACCCACCGCCCGGACGTGCCGTCCTTCTTCACCGACGGCACCGTCGAACGCTACGTCACCGACGGCTCGGTGGTCATCGCACCACCGCCGACCCGCCTGAATGCCGGCCCGCTGCGCTGGCAGTACGCCGCGAACTTCGACTTCCCCATCGCCGGAGGCTATTTCGTCGGTCCGATGGCCGACAAGAAGGGCGGCTACGGCCCCATCGACCGCCCCACCGCGGGCCTGCTCATGGACGTGAAACGCACCGGCCACATCCCCCGCGTCGACGCCGCCACCCGCGAGCGGGCCCGAAAGGACCTGCGCTACTGGCACGCCGACATCATCGTCCTGCCGCCCACCCGCAACGCCGACGCCCTGCGCACCACCCTCGACCAATTACTCGGCGTCCCAGGACAACACGTCGACGGCGTCCGCCTCTGGGATGTCCGCGGGCTCGACTGATCCGCGCCGTCCACACGACACGGCAGCCACGCGAGGCCGCATCCCGAATGATTCGGCGACGACGAAACCCACTCTGCTGAAAAGGATCACGACTACCCACGACACAACAACCGTCAACCACAACGACATCAGCACCGGCAAGTACCAGCCTCCGGCCCCTGGACGCCCGCGAGCTCGACCGATCCCGCGCCCTCTCGCAAGCCAGCAAGCGCACGAGACCGCCACCCACCGCTTCGAGCGATTCAGCGACAACGAAACCCATCCTGCCGCACGGAATCACGACGCTCACTACACGGCCGGTAGCCATTCATCACGACATCAGCACAGGTGACGACGGCATCGCATCCGGCGGCACGAATCTGGTTCGGCTGGAAGGGATCATGGCCCAACCCAGGACTACGGCCGGGTGCGACCGGAAGCGGGCGACGACGCCGGCGGATGGTGGCCGCGCACCCGTCTCCCGAGCGTCGACACTGAAATCCGTCGACGACAACGGCGTCGGCACACGCGATATCGACGAGGGTGCAGCGGTAACGGCAGGGCTGGGTAGCGCCGGTGCATCATCTGCCGGAGTCGAGTGCCGGTGTGATCGCGGTCATGGCGAGATGCGGCCCACGGACGGATCGGAACCGGCGGATGGCTAGCATCGGGGATCGTGCGCGCTGACTCCCCGGGGTTTTCCCGTGTCCGGCTGGTTGCTCTCGTTTCGGGGGTGCTGGCAGTTCTGTTGGCGGTCATCACGCCGCTGCTGCCGGTGCGGCAGGACCGGGCGACGCTGGACTGGCCGCAGCCGCAGTCGGTGGACGTGAATGCGCCGCTGGTGTCGTATACGCCGATCGAACTGCATCTTTCGCTGCCGTGCTCGGTTCTGCGGGAGCTTCCCAGCGGGACCGTGTTGTCCACGGTGCCGGTCGAGGCGTCGAAGGCCTCGGCCAAGGGATTGCTCGTGCGGGTGAGCGACCAGCCGGGCACCGGGCGCACGCTCTCGGTGTTGCAGCGCGAGATTCCGGTGCTGTCCGCGCCGGTCGCCGAGGTCGCCGGGTGCGGTGAATTCACCCTCGATTCCACGGTCGCAGGGACGACCGCCACCCTGACCGGCGTGCACCGCAAGGACGGCACGCCGTTCACCAATACCGTTGCCGGGGATGTGCGGCCGCAGGTGGTGGGTGTGTTCACCGATCTGACCCGCGCCCAGCTCGGTGACGCGCACCTGCACGCCGACATCGACGCGCGCTTCTCCTCCTCGCCGACCGTGCTGAAAACTCTCGCGACCGTGGGCGCGGTGCTGTTCACCATCATCGCGCTGATCGCGCTGCATCTGATCGATACCGCCGACGGCCGACGGCCGCGCCGGTTCCTGCCCGCGCACTGGTGGCGGTTCACCCTCGCGGACGCGGTCGTACTGGGCACGCTGGTGCTGTGGCACATCATCGGCGCGAACACCTCCGACGACGGCTACATCCTGAATATGGCTCGCACGGCCGGACATTCGGGCTACATGTCCAACTACTACCGCTGGTTCGGCGTGGCCGAGGCGCCGTTCGGCTGGCCGTACGAGGTACTGGCCTGGATGACCCGGATCAGCGATTCGAGTCCCTGGATGCGCCTGCCCGCCCTGCTGGCCGGAATTCTGTGCTGGCTGGTGATCAGCCGGGAAGTGTTGCCGCGCTTGGGTGCTCGGGTGCGCCGGGACCGGGTGGCGCTGTGGACCGGCGGGCTGATCTTCCTGGCCGCCTGGCTCCCCTACGACAACGGCCTGCGCCCGGAACCGCTGATCGCGTTGGGCGCCTTGCTGACCTGGGCCTCGATCGAACGGGCGATCGCCACCGGACGCCTGCTGCCCGCCGCGATCGGCGTGCTCATCGCGGCCTTCTCCCTGGCCGCCGGACCCACCGGACTGATCTGCATCGCCGCCATGATCGCCGGATCGCGGCCGGTGCTGCAGATCATCATCAAGCGGGCACGGCACGGTTCGGGCCGCGAGGTGTCGGACGCGAAGCGAGGCGGAATCGGTTCCGTCATACTGCGTTACGGCTCGGTGCTGGCTCCCGGCGTGGCCGCGGGAACGCTGGTGCTGGTGGTGGTCTTCGCCGACCAGACGCTCGCCGCCGTCATGGAGGCGACCCGGGTCCGCACCATCATCGGACCCAATGCCGCCTGGTTCGACGAACGCACCCGCTGGGATGCGCTGCTGTCACTATCGCCGGACGGTTCGCTCTCGCGCCGGTTCGGCATCCTGGGAATCCTGCTGTGCCTGGCGGTCTGCGTCCTGGTGATGTTGCGCAAGAACGGCAGGATTCCGGGGACCTCGCGCGGGCCGTCGGCGCGCATCCAGGGCATCGTGTTCATGTCGCTGCTGCTGATGATGTTCACGCCGACCAAGTGGACCCACCACTTCGGCGTGTACGCGGGCCTGGCCGGATCGATGGCCGCGCTGACCGCGGTCGCTGTGGGCACCAACGGAATTCGCGCGCGGTACAACCGATCGGTGTTCGCGGCCGGGGTGTTCTTCCTGCTGGCGCTGACGTTCACCGGGTCCAACGGCTGGTGGTACGTGTCGAGCTACGGGGTGTCCTGGTACGACAAGGCCCCGCTGATCCTCGGCAAGGGTTTCTCCACCATATTCCTGGGTCTGGCGGTGCTGTGCCTGCTGCTCGCGGCCTGGCAGTACTACCGGGAACCGTACCGGCGCAAGGACATTGCCGGCGCGCCGCGAGGTTTCGACCGGTTCGCCGTACAGCCGCTGACCATCGTCGCCGCGGTCATGGTGCTGTTCGAGGTCGCCTCACTGGCCAAGGCCGCGATCACCCAGTACCCGGCCTATTCGATCGCGAAGTCGAATCTGCGTGCGCTGGCGGGAAATTCGTGTGCCCTCGCCGACGACGTTCTGGTGGAGACGAATACCGCGAACTCGCTGCTCACCCCCTACTCCGGTCCGGCCGCCAAGGGCCTGTCCGGGGACAGCACCGGATTCACCCCCGACGGCGTCGCCGAGGATCTGACCGCCGACGCCGAGGAGACCTCGACCGGCGGCGCGAACTCGGTCAACCAGGATTCGCAGAACAAGACCACCCGCACCACCTCGGCCGGAACCGGGGGCGGCACCATCGATCATCCGGGCATCAACGGCAGTACGGTCGCGCTTCCGTTCGGCCTGGACCCGGCCCGCACACCGGTGATGGGCAGTTATACGACCGGGGACAAACAGCAGGCCCACCTGACCTCGCAGTGGTACCGCCTGGATCTGGCCGGGGCGCAACGCGATCCGGCGTATCGGATGCTGGTGGTGACCGCGGCGGGCCGGATCGAGTCGGTCGACAAGGACGGCGTGGTCACCTACGGCCAAGATCTGAGCGTCGAATTCGCCCATCGCGCACCGGACGGCACCGAGACCTCGCTCGGCTCGTTCGTCCCACTGGACATCGGCGGCGCACCGTCCTGGCGGAACATGCGCATTCCGCTGGACCGAATTCCCGCGCAGACCAACGCCGTTCGGATCGTCGCGGCCGCTGACGACCTGACCGCCAGGCAGTGGCTCGCGGTCACCCCACCCCGCCTGCCGAAGCTCGCGACCCTGGATTCGGTTCTGGGCCAGCATGATCCGGTCCTGGAGGACTGGCACGTCGGCCTGGCGTTCCCCTGCCAGCGTCCCTACGACCACCGCGACGGCGTGGCCGAGGTCCCGAAGTGGCGCATCCTGCCCGACCGCACCGGCTCGGATGCCGCGAACGCCTGGCAGGACGATATCGGCGGCGGCCCTCTCGGCTGGACCGGCCTGCTCATGGACGCCCAGACCGTCCCCGCCTACCTCGACAACGACTGGGACCGGGACTGGGGCTCCCTGGTCCGCTTCACCCCGTACGCCCCTCGAGCCACCCCCGCCACCATCGGCGTCACGGTACACAGCACTTGGGGCTGGCAGAAGGAACCCCCGATCAAGGAGAAGTGAGCGAGCACATCGCCCGGGTCCGAAAGGTAAGTTGCGCTCGCGTCCCGGCCCCGTCCCCATAGCACAGCTACTATCACCCAGTGCCCGACGCCGCTACTGCTGTCTTGACAGACCCGACGCCCGCCGCTACACACGCGACGGCCAGAGACTTCCGCACGGCGCGCCTGATCGCCCTCATCGCCGGCGTCCTGGGCGCGCTGTTCGCGCTCGCGACGCCGTTCCTCCCGGTGAACCAGACCACCTCCGAGGTGAACTGGCCGCAGAACGGCACGCTCGGCAACATCGAGGCGCCGCTGGTGTCGCAGGTGCCGGTGGATCTGGAGGCGAGCATCCCGTGCTCGGCCGTGACGAAACTCGCGCCCGGCGCGATGGTGCTCAACACCGCCCCGGCCCAGGGCGACCGGGCCGCACTCGAGGCGCTGTTCGTCCGCGTCACCCCGGACACCGTCGACGTGGTGAACCGCAATGCCATCGTGGCCTCGGCCAAACGCTCCGAACTGCGCGGTTGCAGCACAATCCACATCGTCTCGGACATCAACCACACCTACGCCGCATTCGGGGGCCTCACCACGCAGGTCGATCAGCCGGGCGCGAACGGCGAGACCACGAAGGTGACCGTCCCGGTCGAGGGCACCCAGGCGGGCGATCTGCGGCCGCAGGTGGTCGGCGTGTTCTCGAATCTGAAGGGTGCGGTTCCGGCGGGACTGTCCTTCCACATGACCGTCGACTCGCGATTCACCTCCAGCCCGACGCTGACCAAACTGGCGGCCTCGATCGCCGCGCTGTTGTGCACGCTGATCGCCCTGGGCGCGCTGGCCCGGCTGGATTCCGGCGACGCGCGCGGGCATCGCCGGATCTTCCCGCGGCACTGGCTGAAGCCGACCTGGGCCGACGGCGCGGTCGTCGGCACGCTGGTGGTGTGGCATTTCATCGGGGCGAACACCTCCGACGACGGCTACATCCTGACCATGGTGCGCGTCGCACCGCACGCGGGTTATCTGGCGAACTATTTCCGCTGGTACGGGGTGCCCGAAGCGCCGTTCGGCTGGTACTACGACGTCATCCAGGCGTTCGCGCACATCTCCACGGCCAGCCCCTGGATCCGCATCCCCGCGACACTCTGCGCGATCGCCTGCTGGATGGTGATCAGCCGCGAGGTGGTTCCGCGACTGGGCCGCGGCGTGCGCAACTCCCGCGTCGCGCTGTGGACGGGCGGGCTGGTGTTCCTGGCCTTCTGGCTGCCCTACGACAACGGCCTGCGCTCGGAACCCATTGTCGCCCTTGGCGTTCTGCTGACCTGGGTATCCATCGAACGGGCCATCGCGACCGGGCGTCTGATGCCAGCCGCGATCGCGGTCCTGGCCGCCGCGTTCACCCTGGCCGCCGCGCCGACGGGCTTGAACTGCATCGCGGCGCTGCTCGCCGGAATACGTCCGCTGGTGCGAATCGTGGTGCGCCGCAGGCGTGTTCTGGCCGAATCGGGCCGCAACCGCTGGGACCGGTCGTTCCTGGGTTCGACGCTGCCCCTGCTGGCCCCGATCGCCGCGGCCGGACTCCTGGTGCTGACCGTGGTCTACAGCGATCAGACCTTCGCCGGAATTCAGGAGGCCGACCGGCTGCGGCAGCAGACCGGGCCGAATCTTGCCTGGTACGAGGATTATCTGCGGTACTACTACCTGTTCGTGGAGACCGTGGACGGCTCGGTGTCGCGCCGATTCGCCTTCCTGGTGATGATCCTGTGCCTGTTCACCACGATGCTGGTGCTGCTGCGGCGTCGCCGGGTGCCGGGCATCGCGAGCGCGCCGACGTGGCGGCTGCTCGGCGTGGTGTTCGGGACGATCTTCCTGATGATGTTCAACCCGACCAAGTGGACCCACCACTTCGGCGCGTATGCCGGTATCGCCGGGTCGCTGGCGGCGGTGACCGCGGTGGCGGTCTCCGCGACGGCCCTTCGCTCACGCAAGAATCGCTCGATTTTCCTTGCGGCGCTGCTGTTCACGCTGGCGGTGTCGTTCTCGGGCATCAACGGCTACTGGTACGTGTCGAGTTACGGCGTGCCGTGGTTCGACAAAATGGTTGTGCTGCACGGCATCAAGTCCAACACCGTGGTCCTGGTGCTGTTCGGCCTGGCGCTGATCCTGGTGGGCTGGCAGGCGTTGCGAGAGGGGTACGCCAAACCGCTCGATTCCGCGAAAACCGTGCGCGGCAGGCGGATTCGCAAATTCGCCGCCATCCCGCTGACGGTCATCGCGGCCGCGATGGTGTTGTTCGAGGTGCTCTCGCTGGCCAAGGGCGCGTATTCGCAGTATCCGGCGTTCTCGCTGGCCCGCTCCAATTTCGACGCGCTGGGCGGTAACTCCTGCGGTCTGGCCAATGACGTTCTGGTGGAATCGAATCCGAACAACGGACGGTTGCAGCCGATCGTCGATCGGGCGAATCCGCCCGCCGGGGGTGATCCGCTCGCGGGCGCCGACCCGACCGGATTCACCGCCAACGGCGTGCCCTCGGACCTGAAAGCCGATGCGGTGGAGGTGAAACCGGGTACCGGTAACACCTCGAGCCAGTCGGTCGGCGCGAATTTCGCGGAGGGGCAGAACGCCGGAACCGGTGGCGGTTCGATCCAGCATCCGGGCGTCAACGGCAGTACCGTCGCGCTGCCGTTCGGCCTCGATCCGGCGAAGACGCCGATCATGGGCAGCTATCAGGAGGGCCTGCAGACCCCGGCGCACCTGACCTCGAGCTGGTATCAGCTGCCACCGCGTTCGGCGCAATCACCGCTGGTCGTGATCACCGCGGCGGGACGGATCCTGTCCTACGACCAGAGCGGCGCGCTGCAGTACGGCCAGAATCTGGCCCTGGAGTACGGCAAGCGCCAGGCCGATGGGACCGTGTCGCTGCAGGGCAGTTACATTCCGCGCGACGTCGGCCCGGCCCCGTCCTGGCGCAATCTGCGCATCCCGCTGGACAAGCTCGCCCCCGATACCGACGTGGTGCGCATCGTCGCGGATCGCCGGGTGCTGATCGGCGATCAGTGGCTGGCCTTCACCCCGCCGCGCGTGCCGAAATTGCAGACGCTCGACACCTTCCTGGGTTCCAAGCAGCCCGTCCTGGAGGACTGGGCGGTCGGCCTGCAGTTCCCCTGCCAGCAGCCGTTCCTGCACCGCTACGGCGTGGCCGATATGCCGAACTACCGCATCCTGCCGGACCGCCCGCTCGCGGTCAGCTCCACCGACACCTGGCAGGCCGAGGAATTCGGCGGCCCCCTGGGCTTCACTCAGATGCTGGCCGGCTCCACCACCATCCCCACCTACCTGAAGGACAACTGGGCCCGCGACTGGGGTTCGCTCGAACGCTACGACCGCTACGTCCCCGACGCCACCCCCGCGATCATCACCACCGGCACCGCCACCCGCTCCGGGCTCTGGTCACCGGGCCGTATGCGGAGCTACTGAAACCGAGCGGCAGGCGGCGCGGTCGTTTCGCGCCGCCGCCGCTCGTCTTCGGTCAGCGTTCGATGCGTTCGAACCATTCGTATACGGGAAGGTTGCCTTCGGGGGTGTCCTGATGGCGAGGGGTTACCTTGAAGCGCTCGTAGCCGCCGTGGAACTGCACGCGCAGTTCGATGCCGGGCGGAGTTATCGGGACGATGCGTTGCGGCAGGTCGGCGGGCCCGCCTTCTAGTACGGCCTTCGGTGCGCTACCCATAGCAGAAGGCTCTCACATGCTGAAGGTCGGACCGGGTGAATCCGGGAAAGACACTCCGTTCATCCGTCGTTCACAGAGGTGAGAGCGTGCGTTCAGCGCCGGTCGAGACCTCGATCGCGACCTGCCGGGCCGTGCCTGGGCTATCCAGCCCGGGACGCCGAACGATCATCTCCCGGATTCCGCCCCGCCGGATTCCGAGCTGGGCGGACCGGACGTGCCCGGCAACGCGAATCGCCGGGTAGCCCGAGCTGCTTACAGCGGCAGCAGGTGATGTTTGCGCGGATTGCGGATGAGCTGCTTCTCACGCAGCAGACGCATGGCACGACGGATCTCGAGACGGGTCGTCGAGGGTTCGATGACCGCGTCGACGTAGCCGCGTTCGGCCGCCACCCACGGGGTCGCGACGGTGGCGTTGTAGAAGTCGATCATCTGCTTGCGGATGCCCTCGCGCTGATCCTCCGGCGCGGCGGCGATCTGCCGTCCGCCGATCAGGCTGACCGCGCTCTCCGCACCCATGACCGCGATGCGGGCCGTGGGCCAGGCCAGGTTGATATCCGCGCCGAGCTGCTTGGAACCCATCGCCGCGTAGCCGCCGCCGTAGGACTTGCGGATCACCACGGTCACCTTCGGCACCGTGGCCTCGACGAACGCGAACAGCAACCGCCCGCCGCGCTTGATGACGCCGATCTTCTCCTGCTCGACCCCAGGCATGAAACCGGGCGTATCGACGACGTACACCAGCGGAATGTCGTACGCGTCGCACATCCGCACGAAGTGCGACGCCTTGTCCGACGCGCGCGCGTCCAGCGAACCGGCGTACACCTGCGGCTGATTCGCCACCACGCCGACCGCATGCCCGTCCACGCGGGCGAATCCGGTGATGATGTTCTTCGCCGCCGCCGCGCCGACCTCGTGGAAATCACCGTCGTCGAAGATGCGCAGCAGGATCTCGTGCATGTCGTACCCGGCGTTGTCCGAGTCCGGCACGATCGAATTCAGTTCCAGATCGGTCTCGGTGACCTCCGGCTCGAGCCCCGGATTGATCACCGGCGGAACGTCCTGGCAGCTCGACGGCATGAAACTCAGGTAGTGCCGCACCCAGTCGAAGGCCGCCTGCTCGTCCTTGGCGATGTGGTGGACGTTGCCGTACTCGGCCTGGCTGTACGCGCCGCCGAGCTCCTCGAGGCTGATGTCCTCGCCGGTCACCTCGCGCAGCACCTTCGGCCCGGTGACGAACATGTGCGCACTCTCGGTGGCGACCACGACGTCGGTGTTGATCGGCTGGTACACCGCGCCACCGGCGCAGTTGCCCAGAATGATCGAGATCTGCGGGACCATGCCGGACAGCGGCTCGGTCAGCAGCGCGAGGTTCGCGTACCAGGCCAGCGAGACCACGGCCTCCTGCACGCGCGCGCCGCCGGAGTCCTGAATGCCGATGATCGGGCAGCCGACCTTGGCCGCGTACTGCATGATCATGCCGACCTTGCGGCCGAACATCTCACCGACCGACCCGCCGTACACGGTCTGATCGTGTGAGAACACCGCCACCGGACGTCCCTCGACCTTGCCGTGGCCGACCACGACGCCGTCGCCGTAGAGCGAATCCTTGACGTTCGGGTTGCGCATCAGCGCGCCGATCTCGACGAAGGTGCCGGGATCGAGGAACATGTCTATCCGCTGGCGGGCGGAAGGGATCCCCTTCTTGACGCGCTTGGCCACACCGGCTTCGCCTGCAGGTTCCTGGGCAAGTTCGAGCTTCTTGCGCAGATCGGCAAGCTTCTCCGCCGTGGTGTTCACTGGGCTCCCTTCGCAATTTCCGCGAGTTTCAGGGTGAGGTCTGCCCCGATCGTTGCGATACGTGGCTCGTCGATGATCTGGAGATGATCCCCCGGGATGTGGATGATTTCCAGACTCGGGATGAAATCGTCCCAGCCTCCGTTGGGGAGCCGGTCGGCGTATCGGGGTTCGAGTTCGATGATGCCGTCGTGGTAGCGATCGGCGAGGTACAGCACGGTGTCGCCGTCGTAGTGCGACGGACGGGTCTTCTCGAGATCGCGGCCGTCCAGCCACGAGGTGCGCTGATGTTCGATGACGCCGCCCGGAATCTTGACGTCCGCGAACTTCATCAGCTCGATGATGATCTGGTACTGCTCCTCGTCGGTGGCCTCGGCCAGTTCGGTGAGCATGTCGTCGTCCAGCTCACCCTTGATGCCATAGGTCTTCTGGGCGAAAGCCTGGAAACGTTCGACGCGCGCGCGACGGCCCTTGGGGCTGTTGTCCTCGGGCTCGACCGGAATCGCGAGATCGATCAGCCCGACCAGGCGCACGTCGTCACCGGCGGCGCGCATCACCTGCCCGACGCCGAGTGCGAACACCGCGCCCAGCGACCAGCCGTACAGCACGTACGGCCCGCCCGGGTGCAGTGCGCGGATCTTGTCCGCGTACTCCCGGGAACGATCCTCGATCGAACCCTCGATGCGCTCGAAGCCGTACATCGGGGTGTCCTCGGGCAGGCGCTTGAGCAGCGGCTCGTACACCAGCGTATTGCCGCCCGAGGGGTGGAAGACGAAGACCGGCAACGCATCCGAGCCCTCGACGGGCGCGCGCAGGGTGCGCACGTAACCGTCGACGTCGCCTTCCTGATGTTCGCGCACGATGTTCGCGAGCTGTTCGATGGTCTCGCCGGCGCGCACGTCGGCCGCGGTGACCTCCGACCCGAGCCGCTCGGTGAGCCGCTCGGCCAGCTTCTGCGCGGTGGGTTCGTCCAGCGGCGGCAGAGCGTCGAAGATGCCGCCCGCGGACTTGCCGACGATGGTCGCCCAGGTGGCGTAGGCCAGTCGCTCGGCGGCGTCGCGCGGCGGGATGTTCGCCTGGGCGGCCTTGGCGAGATCAGCGGGGGTCGACTCCGCGGCAACCGATTCGGTGACGGTCGAATCCGGCTCCGCTGAAGCGGACTTCACATCTGCGCCGGAATCCTGTTCCGCGACTGTGGTTTTCGCCTCGAACTCACCGGACTCTATTGTCGCAGTGGATTTTTCGTCTTCGGCAGCCTTCTCGGACTCGGCGACCTTGGCCTTCACCGCGGCGGCCGGATCGTGCCCGGCCTCCACGGCGGCACGGGCAGCGGCGACGAATTCGTCGTCCACGGCGAGCGTGCCGCCCTCGGCGGCCTGCTTCTCCGCCATGGCGACCATCTCGTCGCGGTGCTCGATGGCGTAGTGCAGCACCTTGCCGACCTCGTGCAGGCTGGCATCGCGCACCGCCGCGATCTGCAACTGCGGAATGTCGAATTCGTATTCGACGCGGTTCTTGATCCGCATGGCCATCAGCGAATCCAGACCCAGCTCCATCAGCGGGATCTCCATCGGCAGATCCTCCACGGCGTAACCCATGGATTCGGAGACGATGACGGCCAGGCGCTCCTCGACGGTCTCACTGCTGGCCGAATCCCAGCGCTCACCGAATTCGGCGAGGACGGCCGGGGCGTCCTCGGCGGTATCGGCCTGTGCCGCAACGGTTTCCACGGCAGCGGGGGCGGCCGGGGCGGGGGCGGCACCCGCGGTCGGGGAGGTGACCACGGCCTCGTACAGCAGCCGGAAAGCGTTGTCCTGCTTGGCGTGCACCTGCACCGACGCACCGCCGGGATGCGGGGTCAGCGTGGTGGTCAACGTGCCCGAGGCGGGTACCGGTGAATGCGCCACGGCCGCACCGACGACAACGTCGGCGAGCACCTGCGAAGCGGCGGCGGCGACCAGTTCGGGCAGTCCGGACACGGCCGCGGCCTGCACCTCCCAGGCGTGCCGGCCGTCGGGCATCGCGACGTGCGCACCCGGGGCCCGGCCGCTGCCCGAGCCGGTGGCGATGCTGACCTTGGGCCAATATTCCTTGCGCAGGAAGGCCGTTCGCGGAATGTCGGCGTAGTCACCGGCGCCCACCAGCGAGAACAGGTCGACCGAGTGGCCCTGCACGTACAGCTGGGCGAGCGCGGAGATGATGCCCGCGGACTCGTCCTCCTTGCGCTTGAGCGTCGTGATCAACGCCGCGTTGTGCACTCCGGCGGCGAAGGTGGTGCCCAGAACCTGCATCAGCGCAATGGAATTCGGCGCGAGTTCCAGGAACGTGGTGATCCCGGCGTCCACGGCCTGGCGCACCGCATTGGTGAAGTACACCGAGTGCCGCAAATTGGTCACCCAGTAGTCGACGTCGTGGACGGGATCGGACCCGGCGCGATACACGACGCCCTGGTGCACGGTCGAATACAGATCCACGGTCGGCTTGGTCGGCTCGATACCGGCCAGCTCGGCGGCCAGCTCACCCAGCAGCGGATCCATCTGCGAGGTGTGCCCCGCGCCGCGTGTCTTCAGGACTCGGGCGAACTTGCCCGCCGCCTCGGCCCGCGCGACGATCGCGTGCACCTGATCCGGCGGACCGCCGATCACGGTGTTGGTCGGCGCGGCGTACACCGCCACCTCGATATCCGGGAATTCCGGCAGCAGCGCCTCGACATCCGCGGCGCTGTACTCGAGCAGCGCCATGTTGCGGATATCGGAGTCGGGCAACATCTCGTCGCCCTCCTTCATCAGCCGCGAGCGCGCGCAGATCACCCGGACCGCGTCCTCGAGCGGCAGGCCGCCGGACAGATACGATCCGGCCGCCTCACCCTGGGAATGTCCGACGATGGCCGAGGGCTCGGCGCCGTGCGCGCGCAGCAGCGCGGCGATACCCAGCTGGATGGCGAACACGCCGACCTGCGAGGTGCCGATATCCCAGTCCTGCGCGTCGTCGAGCATCATCTCGCGCACCGAGTATCCGGCCTCGTCCTGCACCAGTTCGTCGACCTCGTCGATGGTGCGCGCGAAGATCGAATTCTCCAGGTACAGCTGCTTGCCCATCTTGCGGTGGTGCGAGCCGAAGCCCGACAGCACCCACATCGCACCCTTCGCGGCGGGCGCGTCGGCGGTGAACACACCCTGGCCGGGCTTACCCGTGGCGAGGGCGCGCAGACCGGCGACGGCCTCTTCGCGGGTAGTCGCCACGACCACGCCGCGCGAGCGGCCGTGATTGCGCTTGGCCAGCGAACGCGCCACGTCGGCGAGCGGAACATCCTGTGCCGCATCCGATTCCAGCCAGTCGGCCAGCTTCTGGGCGGCATGGCGACGCCGCGAGGGCAGATAGGCCGAGACCGGCAGGATCACCGGCAGCGGTTCGGTGCGCTCCGAAGTCCATTCGGCGGCAACGGCATCCGCGGATTCGGCGGCGGCATCGCTCGCGGCGCCGGAACCCCCGAACGGCGCATTGCCGTTCGCGAGAATCGCCTCGGCATCCGCGACGATATCGGTGGTCTCGTCGTCCAGACCGCCGTGCGCATCCGCCGGAGCGGAGACCGCGGCGGCGGACTGCGGGACGTACTCCTGGATCACGACGTGCGCGTTGGTGCCGCCGAAGCCGAAGCCGGACACGCCGATCGTGGCCGTACCGCTGTAGCGCGGGAATTCGGTCGGCGCGTCGACGATCTTCAGATGCGCCTCGTCGAACTGGATGTACGGGTTCGGGCCCGCGAACCGGATGTTCGGCGGAATCACGTTGTGCCGCAACGACATGATCACCTTGGCCAGGCTCGCCGCGCCCGCGCCGGACTCCAGGTGACCGAAGTTGGTCTTGGCCGAGCCGAGCAGTGCGGGCTTGTCCTCGTCCCGCCCGCGACCCACGATCCGGCCCAGCGCACCGGCCTCGATCGGATCGCCGATCAGCGTGCCGGTGCCGTGCGCCTCGATGTAATCGACCGTGGAGGGCGCGATTCCGGCGTCGCGGTAGGCGCGGCGCAGCACGTCGGCCTGCGCCTCGGGATTGGGCGCGAGCAGGCCGTTGGACCGGCCGTCGTTGTTGATCGCGGTGCCCTTGATCACGGCGTGGATCGTGTCACCGTCGCGCTCGGCGTCCGCGAGGCGCTTGAGCACCACCAGACCCGCGCCCTCGGACCGGATCATGCCGTCCGCGTCGGCGGAGAAAGCCTTGATGTGCCCGTCCTTGGCGAACGCCCCGATGGCGTCGAAACCCAGCGAGCCCGCGGGGGCCAGCAGCATGTTCACCCCGCCCGCGAGCGCGAGATCCGCATCGCCCGAACGCAGGTCGCGCACGGCCTGATGCACCGCGACCAGCGTCGAGGAGCAGGCGGTGTCGACCGCGACCGACGGGCCGCGGAAGTCGTAGAAGTAGGAGACGCGGTTGGAGATGATCGCCGAGGAACTGCCCGTGATCGCGTAGGCGTCGGCCGAGGCGGGCGCGTCCGGATCGGACTTGCCCGCACCCAGCACCGCGAGCAGCTGGAAGTCGTTGGTCGAACTGCCGACGTACACACCGACCGACTCGCCCTTGAGCCCGCTCGCGGGAATCCTGGCGTGCTCCAACGCTTCCCAGGTCAGTTCCAGCATAAGCCGCTGCTGCGGATCCACCCGCGCCACCTCGACCGGCGACATCGCGAAGAACTCGGCGTCGAAGCCCTTGACGACGTCCTGGTCCAGATAGCCGCCCAGGGTGTTGGCCGAGGCCACGGCCTCGGCGATCTCCGGATCGGCGGTGAACTCCGACCACCGGCCCGGCGGCAGATCGCGGATGGCATCGCCGCCGCCGATCAGGAATTCCCACGTCGACTCGGGGGTATCGCCCGCGCCCGGCAGCCGGGTGGACAGGCCCACGATGGCGATGTCGTGGGCGGCGCCCGGCTGATATCCGGCGGTGTAGAACGAATCGTCGGTGGTCTCCTCGGGAAGTTCGGGCTCCCCGTTGATGATTCGCTCCGCCAGCGAGGCGATGGTCGGATGCTGGTACACGATCGTCGCGTTCAGCATCACGCCGGTCAGTTCCTCGACATCGCCGCCGAGTGCGATGGCATCGCGCGAGGCCAGGCCGAACTCCTCCATCGGCCGATCCACGGTGATGTTCTCGATCGGCTGGCCGGTCGCATCGGCGACCCAGCGCTGCAACCACTCGCGTAGTTCGGCCACCGACATCTCACCGCCCGCGGCGGGCTGCGAATCGCCCGTCTTCGCTACTGCCGCAGTCGATTCCGCGTTCTCGGTCGACTCCACGGCGGTACCTTCGGCGGACTCCGCGTACTGTGCGGCGGTCTCGGTCGGGTGGGTGCCCTCGTTATCAGCCATCAATCCTCAAGCTACCTGTGTCCGGGTGGTGCGCGGGTAGGGAACGACGGCCGGTATCGCCGTCACGTCACTCTTCATCGGGTGCATCGGGGAATGCCTGCTGTGTGTAACCGCCACGCAGCGTGCCCTCCAGATACGAGGCCTTGCAGGCGCGGCGAGCGATCTTGCCGCTGGAAGTGCGGGGAATCGAGCCCGCGGGGACCAACAGTACGTCGCGAACGGTAACACCGTGTCGTTGCGCAATCGCGCCACGCACCGCATCGGCGATGGGCAGCGGATCGGCCTTGCCCGCACCCGGTCCGCGCTCGGCCACGATGACCAACTGCTCGGAGGCGTCGTCGGCGTCGAATTTCAGGCCCGAATGGCTGTCCGCCTCGAACACCTCGGCGGGCAGCTGATTCGCGGGCACCGAGAACGCGGCGATGAAACCGGGGCGCAGCGCGTTGCTGGCCTCCTGCGCCGAATACTCGAGATCCTGCGGGTAGTGGTTGCGGCCGTCCACGATCACCAGATCCTTCACGCGGCCGGTGATGTACAGCTCGCCGTCGACGTACACGCCGTAATCGCCGGTGCGCAGCCAGATCGCGTCCTGCGGGGTGCCCTCGGCGTGCGAGCCCTCGGGCTGGCGCCGGGTGAGCAGGTTCTTGAAGGTCTTGCGGGTCTCCTCGTCCCGGCCCCAGTACCCGATGCCGATGTTGTTGCCGTGCAACCAGATCTCGCCGACCCGGCCCTCCGGCAGCTCACGCGCGCCCTCGGCGTCATCGATGGACTCGGCGTCCACGATGGCCGCCCACTGCGACAGCGCGATATAACCGCAGCTGACCTGCGGGATGGCATTGGCCTCGTGCTGATCGACCTTGACCACGCGACCGGCGTTGAGCTCGTCGCGGTCCACGTAGATGACCTTGGCCTCGTCCTCGTGCCGCGTCGCGGAGACGAACAGCGTCGCCTCGGCCATGCCGTAGCAGGGCTTGATGGCCGTCTTGGGCAGGCCGTACGGCGCGAACGCGGCGTTGAACTTCTTCATCGAGGAGGTCGTCACCGGCTCACTGCCGTTGATCAGCCCGATGACGTTCGACAGATCCAGCGACTCGCCGTTGCGGGGCAGACCGCGCGCGGCCGCGTGCTCGAACGCGAAGTTCGGCGCGGCGGCGAAGGTGCCCGCGCCGTCGGAGACCGCGGCCAGCTCCTTGATCCACCGGTACGGGCGCCGCACGAAGGCGCTCGGGGACATGATGGTGATGTACTTGCCGCCGATCGCGGGCAGGATCACGCACAGCAGGCCCATGTCGTGGAACAGCGGCAGCCAGGTGACACCGCGCGAATTCCAGTCCAGATTGATCGCGTGGACCATCTGCAGCAGGTTGGTGCCCACCGCGCGGTGGGTGATCTCCACACCCGCCGGAGTGCGCGTCGATCCCGAGGTGTACTGCAGGTACGCGATATCGTCGACGTCGACCTCGGGCACGATCCACTTGTCGCCGAGGGCATCGGGCACGGCGTCCACGGCGATGATGCGCGGACGCTGAGCGGCAGGCAGTGCACGGAAGAGCTGACGCACGCCGGCGGCGGAGGAGCTCGCCGTCAGGATCGCCGAGGGCGCGCTGTCGGACAGCACCGAATGCAACCGGTCGGAATGACCGGGCTCGTCCGGATCGAACAGCGGCACCGAGATGCAGCCGGCGTAGATCGCGGCGAAGAAGGAGACCACATAGTCCAGACCCTGCGGCGCCAGAATCGCCACCCGATCGCCCGGCTTGCTCACCTGCTGCAGGCGTGCGGCCACCGCACGAAGCCGGACGCCGAATTCCTTCCAGGTGAGGTCCTGGTACTCACCGTCGCGCTCACGTGAGTAGTCGATGTATCGATAAGCAAGGGTGTTCGCGTCGTTGCGGGTGTGCTTCTCGACGTAGTCGACCAGGGTACGACCCTCGGGAATTTTGATGTTCCCGGTTTCGTCCAGGTAGTCGTCGAAAGTCTCGTCCGTCATTCCTTCTCCTCCGAGGCACACGCAGCACGGCGCCATGGCCGCTGATACCTGTGAGGCCCCGACTCTTTTACGCCCGCGGCCGCTCTTCGTGCAAGAGCCTGCCTGCAGCTTTGTCGGCGGTCTGCGCGGTGACCGCCTATCGGCTAGATGTATTCAAAACCAGAGACATGGTACAGAGCGGGCACCGCGGCAGTCTGCTCAGCGGACCCAACCTGTTCCAGACCACATACAGCGGCCCCATTCCAGTGAGCTGCCACGGTGTCGCCCCGCCGTGACGACCGAATCTCCGGCACGAGAACATCCATCCGGATCGAAAGCGCTCCATTATAGAACATCGACCCGGGCCGACCCATGTTACGGATACCTCCGCTGGTCTCACCGGATGTGCCGATCACCACAGTCGGCGAGATCCGGGCGTCGGCGGTCCGCGGGACGCGAAGGCCCCGGGGCGGCGCGCCCGGCGCGGTCTGGCGACCGGCCGGTGCAGCGGCTTGTGTCATGAACTCATGCTCCTGACCCTGCGGAAATCGGTGCGACGCCGGTCGGTCTCGATGGACCGGCTCCGGCGTCGCGATCAAACGTGCACTTTACAGCCTACGAGCCGAACCGAGGGGTTCTCGCCGGGTACCTCCGAACGAGGACTCCCGGCGAGGATCTCACGAATGCTTCGGATGCGGGGCGCCGTTCACCAGCCCCTCGGCCCAGCCCGCGGTCCACTCCGTCGCGGTGGTGCGGTTGCTCGCGTCGACCACGAACGAGTTGTACAGGGCGTGGACCGGATTCCCGGCCGCGCGGACCAGCGTCATCAGGCTCGGGAGCATGTTGACCGGCGTCAGCGCCTGTTCCGGCGCGGCGCAGATCAGATCGCCCTTCGCGCAGATCGTGTACGTGCGATTGGCCAATGCGCCGAATCCCGGGCGCGCTCCGGTCATACTGATGCCCGGCACGCTCAAGCCCTTCAGGGTGACCTCCGCGCCCTCACCCGGCGGCGTCGGGCCGACCTCGATCGCCTGTCCGGCTCCCGCCTCGCGACGGCCGTCGGCGATGAGCATCACGCCGAGCACCTGATCGGCCGGAACCGGGCCCTTGTCCGCGCCGATATCGGCGGCGATGTCACCGGCGATCACCGCACCCTGGGAGAAGCCGGCGATCACATAGGTGGTCAGCGGGCAGTTCTTGTACATCGTGGTCAGCTCGGCCACCGCCCGCGAGGTGCCCTCGGACCGGCTGACGTTGTACGAGGCCTGACCGTCCGGGGGGATGGCGATCGGATTGGAGAACTGCGCCACGTACGGAACGGTGTAGACATCCAGGCGACTGTTCGCGAACTGCTGCCGCACCGGTTTGGTGACGTTCAGCATCAGCGACGCCGGGTTCGCGGTCGGATTGTGCGGATCGTCGTTGCTGTTGGACTCCCAGGTTCCCGGAATCGCGAGTAACTGCACGTCCGGACAGGAGGCCGATTGCGAGGTCGGCTTCTTGGTCGTTCCGGGCGGCGTCGGCACGGGTATGTGCGAACAACCGGCCAGCATGTACCACAGCAGGATCACCACCAGGACGATCACCGCGAGAACCGCGAGCACCGGCAGACATCCCACGCCCCGGCGACGCCGTCCGCGCATACCCCCGCCGTACCCCGAGCGTCGCGCGGTCACTTGTTGCAGTACGTCTGGTTGGCCACGTCGACGTAGGTCTGGCCGAGCTGGGCGATCGGCATCTTGTTCGGATCATAGGAGGGATCCTGACCGGCCATCGCGTTCACGTAGGTCTGGATCTCCTGCGGTGAGACACCGCTCTTCTTGGCCTGGCAGATGTAGTTCGCGACGGCCAGCGGGATGTCCGGGGTCGACACCGAGATCCCGCGCGCCTTGAGCGCGTCGAGGAATCCCTGGTCCTTCGCGGTGATCTTCGGCGTGGCCAGGGTGGGCGTCACGGCCGGCGCCGGCTGTTCGCTCGTGGTGGTCGTTGCCGCCGCCTCGGTGGTGCTGTCGACGGTGCTGGGCGCGGACGTCGTGGTGGTCGGCCCGGCGGTGGTGGTCGAGGTCTTCAGCGTGGGCGTGCTCGATGCGGTCGAGTCGTTGCCGCCACAGCCGGTGAGCAACAGGACGGAGGCGATCGCGACGGCCGCACCCGCGGCCGCACCGCGTCCGGCGAGGCCGGAAGCCTTTCCACTGGTCCGAAGCATGAATTCGTATCCTCGATCTGGGTCAGGTCAGAAGGTCGCCGTCCAGGCTAACCGCATCCGTTGTCAAGGTGGAGTGACCACCACGAACCAGACACGCTCGAGCAGCCCCCGAAACACACAGTTCCAGCACTTCGGACAATGCGACACCTGTTCGTGGCCCGTCTCACCACACGATGCGTGGCGGATCTGAGCCACACATACTCGCCACACCCCGAACCACCTGGTTCCAACGCCCCGCACAACGCCAGCACCTGGCTCGCCGCCAATCCAACCGCTTGAACACGTGGCGGATCTGAGCCATCCACAGGCACGCCCTGAAATACGCAGTTCCAACACCCGGACAACGCCACACCTGGTTCGCGGCCTGTCCCGTCGCATGGCGGGTCCGAGGAACGCAAACTCGGCCACACCTCTCGAACACCTGGTTCCAACCCAATGGACAACGCCACACCTGGTTCATGGCCCGACCCGTCGCATGGCGGGTCCGAGAAGCACAAACTCGGGCTACACCTCCCGAACACCTAGTTCCAACACCCTGGACAACATC
>NZ_BDBQ01000004.1 GCF_001613065.1 Nocardia miyunensis NBRC 108239 | reverse complement strand
ATCTACAGCCCGTGGATTTCGGGCTTTCCGGCGTGGATCACGATGAAGCCGGTCTGGAAGTTCTGCTGTACGCCGCCGGGGACCGCGAACTCGTCGCTGATCGGGAAGCCGAGCTTGCCGTGTTCGAAGCCCTGCTTCCCCCAGGCGTCCATGATCGGTCCGTTGCGTACCGCCCACGCGCCCGACAGCGGACTCCAGTAGATGTTGCCGCCCTCGAACCGGCTGATCCGACCGGCGTTGACCAGCGGCTGTTCCGGTGCGACCGGGAAACCGAGGAAACTGTTCTCGAAACCCAGCTGCGCGTACTTGCCCAGGATCAGCCCCACCACCCGGTGGGCTCCGGACTTGGCGCTGTAGTACATCGGGCCGTTCTGGAAGCCCTGCACCACGCCGTCCCGGTTCGGTGTCCTGGTCTCCGGTCCCGTCGGATATCCGGCCGGGCCGCGCTCGAGTCCCAGCTGACGCCACGCGTCCAGGATCGCCCCGCGCACCACCTGCGCGCCGGTCTGCGGGGACCAATAGATCACGCCGTCGCGGAAGTTCTGGAAACGTCCGTGGCCGTCGGGCAGCGGACGTTCGTCGGAGACCGGAAAGCCCAGCGGCCCAGCGGGTCCCGCGGTCGCCTGATAGGTGCCGCTGATCGCACCGGCCACCGGATGCGCACCGGTCGCCGGAGACCAGAAGACCTGACCGCCGTGGAAGTCCTGTGCGCTGCCACCCGCCACCTGGTATTCGCCGGTGGTGCACGCGCCGAGCCAGTGACCGACCTTGGCCGCGCCCGCGATCGCGCCGCCGGAAGTGCAGGCGGGGGCGTCGGCCTGCAGGCCGAGCGCCTGCGCGGCCTGCGGCCAGGACTGCCGCATCTCGAAATCCCAGTACGGCCAGGAATGCGTGCCCGAGGGGCGATATTCCGCGGTCACCGGGATCGCCAGCTTGTTCAGCTTGCTGACGAAGTTCTGGGTGGTCAGGCGGGACAGGACCTCGAGGCCCATACCGGCGACATTCGTGCTCATACCCGGTGCGACACCCGATGGCGTGTCATAGGTCCCCGTGGTGCCCGCGCCCGCGGAGACGTACAGGCTGATCCCTTTGAGCTTCTCGGCCAGACCCGCGGGATCGTGCGCGGCCCATTCCGAACTGGTTGGCGGACCCCACATGTTGTTGGCGTCGAAGCCCCCCGCGTCACGCATCGCGTACATGATCGCCTGCGGCATGCCCAGCGTCGTTGTGGTCAGGAAGCCCGAATACGAGGCCGCGTACTTGACCCAGTTCGGATTTCGCCCGGCCAGGAACATCGCCGCCGTGCCGCCCATCGACAGTCCTTCCACACCGCGCACGGTCGTGGCCCGCCACTGACTCTCGAGGACCGGGGACAGTTCCTTGGTCAGGAAGGTCTCCCACTGGTAGTTCTTGCCGTTGTCGGGCTTGGCCCAGTCGGAGTAGAAGCTGGACTGCCCGCCGATCGGCAGCACGACCAGCGCATCCTTGTCGGCGAAGAAGTCGGTCGCACCGGCGTCGTGCGTCCAGCCGCTGTAATCGTCGGTCGCCCGCAGCCCGTCGAGCATGATCAGCTGCGGAAAACGCATATCCGGCCGGGTGTACCAATCACGCGGCAGCAACAACTGCACCTGAACCGGCGTGGCCATGGACGGCGAATTGACCCACAGCGAAACCCACCGGTGGTTCAGCCACACCACCTTCTGCACACTCGCCCCACCCGGCAGCGGAGCGGGCGCCGGCGCCGGCTTGGCCTGCGGTGCGGGAGCCGGTTGCGCGGCTTGCGGCGCAGGAGCCGCCGGCTGCGGCGCGGGAGCAGCCTGGGGCGCGGGAGCAGGAGCCGCCGGCTGAGGCGCCGGAGCGGCAGGCTTCGGGGCCGCGGGCTTCGGCGCGGGCGGAGCAGGAGGCTGCATACCCGCCGCCGGTGTCGTCCCGGCAGCCGGAGCCGGTGCAGCAGGAGCCGGTGCGGGGGCGGCCGGAGCAGCCGCAGGGACGGGAGGGTGAGCAGTGGGAGCCGGAGCCGGAGCAGCCGCAGGGGCAGGAGCGTGAGCAGTGGGAGCCGGAGCAGCCGGTGCCGACGCGGGCGCAGCAGGAGCCGGAGTGGGCGCGGCGACCTCGTGCGGAGCTACTCGAGCCGGAGGAGCGGAAGCCGCAGGGGCAGGCGTCGGAGCAGCCGAGGCGCGCCTCGGGGCAGCGATCTCAGCCGGAGCTTCACGCGCTGCCGATCTCGCGGGGGCCGGAGCCGCGGGAGCTGGCACGACCGGGGCCGGAGCGGGTGCCGCGGCAGGCCGAGCAGCCGCAACTGACGACGTAGGCGCGGCGGCCGGGGCCGCATGTGCCGGAGCGGCTGGGGCCGGTTGGGGTGGGACTGCGGGAGCCGGGGAAGTTGAGGTTCGGGGGGCGGGCTGCCGTGGTGCGGGGGTCGGAACTGAGGGTGGCTGGGCGATAGCCGGCACACCTGCCGAATAGCCCGCTGCGATCGGTAGGACGACAGCGGCGGATAGCGCCGCGAGCCTGAATCGGCGCGCGCGGGCGCGTTTGACACTCCCTCTGCTCTCATACGCCACACCTGCCACAGGGGTTTTTCTACCGCGCAAATCACGTTTGAACGTGCCGACGCGCGGATAACACTAGGGGTTGTCCATTCAACGACCGGAGAGTCACGGACAAACCGGCCGCAAACGACAACCGGCGCCGTGCACGAGGCACGGCGCCGGTCGGGGAAATACCGATTACATGTCAGGCATGAAGTGCGCGCAGGATGCCCGGACGGGCCTTGGCCAGCTCGTCCTGCCAGTTCCGCCAGATGTGGGTACCGGTGGCCGGGAAGTCGTAGGTGGCCGGGATACCCAGCGACTGCAGACGCGCCTGGAAGGTATAAGTGCTGACCATCGCGATGGCCTCGAGCGCCATGGCGTTACCCGTATTGAACAGGCCCACAGCCGAACTCAAGTTGTCGCGCTGATCCGGCAGACCGCTGCCGGAAGAGATGAACATCGGCAGGCCGCGCAGCTGCGGGGCGAAGACCATCGGGTCCGAGCGCAGCCACTGCGGACTCCACGGTGCGGCCATCGAGTCGGCGTTGAAGCGACCGGCGTCGAGCATCATGACGCGGATCGCCTCGCGCATACCCGGCGCGTTCCAGTTCAGCGGGCCCGAGAACGAGGCCGCGTACTTGAACTGGTTACGGTGGAACCCGGCCAGCCGCAACGCGGCCGGACCGCTCATCGATAGACCCGCGACTGCCCAGTTGGAGTGCGAGACGCCGTACCTACCCAGGAAGTCGGGCAGTTCCTTGGTCAGGAACGTCTCCCACATGTAGGTGAACTTCTGGCCGTTGGTGTTACTCGGCGACTGCCAGTCCGCGTACCAGCTGGACTGACCGCCCACCGGCATGACCAGCGTGACGTTGTCGTTACCGAACATCTGCTGCGCGTTGGTCTCGAACGACCACGCGTTGCGATCGTCGCGGGCGCGCAGACCGTCGAGCAGCAGCAGCGCGGCATTGCCGCCGCGCCGGGCCCACTGCACCTGGACCTTGATCGGGCCCATGGAGGAGGGAACCATCAGCTGCTGGTAGCCGCCGGGCGGAGTGCTGTGCACCGGGTGACCCACGATCGGGGACGCGGTGGCGAGCGACGGGACTGCTGCTGCCGTCGCCAGCGGGAGCGCCAGTGCTGCGGCACCGACGGCGAGAAGTCGCGCGCGCCAACCGAACCGAGCATTTCGCCGCCCTGTGTGGACTTCCGCCGAGGCGGGCGCCGAATCCGACGCCGGCGCGGCGGACCTGCCGAAACGCATGGATACTGCTCACTTTCTGCTGCTGTAGTCTGCTGTTGTAGGCGTGCCGCATAACCGCAGTCGGACTGCTGTCGGCGGCACGATACACACTCACCTCGGATCCCGATCTCCGAAGCGAGCAACGGCGCGTCTACGAGGTGGTCACACTTGCGCTCGCTGGACCATATTCGACGGATCGGCGGTTAGCAAGATGAGGGGCGAACCCATGTCCGAAATCCGCCCGAGACCTTTCGTAATCGTGCAGTGACCCTATCGCGTTCGCGCGGTTATGTCGCGGGAACCCTTCCTGGATCCGGGAATTCGTGGTAACTGCGAATCCGCTCGACAGCGCGCCGCTGTCCGAATTCGCCCGGGGCAGCGGCGAGTTCACAGATACCACCCGGCATGATCACCGTTTCCGGAATGTTCACATATCCGAATAGGCGCGCAGTACAACACAATCCGCGCGTCGGCCGACGCCGCCGAACACGGCCGGACCGCATTCGGCCCGGGGCCCACCGGCCCCGGGCCGAACGTGACCATCCCGATCAGCCGATATTGTGCGACATGTCCGGAATCATGCGATACGCCTCGTTACTCCAGTTGATCCAGTCGTGGATGCCGTATTGGGGGAACGAATACACCGCGTTGCGAGCGCCGAGCGTCTGCATTCGCACCTGGAACGCCCGAGTGTTCAACAGCGCCAGGAATTCCAGCGGCATACCGCGGATCACGCGATCGGCCGCGGCGACGACCGGCGGTGCCAGATCCGCCTGGTCGGGAAGGGCGCTGCCGGCGGCGATCCACACCCTCGTATTGTTCGCGACCAGCCTGGGCGCGAACACGAACGGATCCATCGCCAGCCACTTCGCCCCCCACGGCGGCGCCATCGAATCCACGTTGTATCCGCCCGCGTCGATCATGGCCGTCCGGAGGGCCTCGCGCATACCTGGTGCGGAAACGTTGAGATATCCGGAGAACGCCCCGGCATAACTGAACTGGTCGGGGTGATACGCCGCCAGCATCAGCGCCGCGCTGCCGCCCATCGACAGGCCGAACGCGCCGTTGCGCGTGGACCGGAAACCGAGCCGGTCGTGCAGCGCGTTGCGCAGATCCCGGGTCAGGAATGTCTCCCAGTCGTACCGGTAGCTCTTACCCGGCCCGGCCATGAACGTCTCGGTCGCACCCGATCCGGTGGCGGAGCCGGTATTGGTCGGCGGCAGGCCGACGAACGAACTCGGCGCATTCCAGTCGGCGTAGAAGCTGGACTGACCGCCGACCGGCATCACCACATTGATATTCCAGTTGGCCAGCACCTCGGCGACATTGGTCTCGATCTCCCAGCCATTGAGGTCCTGCCGGGCGCGCATGCCGTCGAGGGCGTAGACGACGCGATCGGTATTACCGTCGCGAGCGCGCAGGACCCGGGTCTTCACCGGTCCCATCACCGCATTGTTCACCCAGAAGTCGAAGGCATGCGGATCGAATGCCGCCGCGGCGCGCGGAACCTCGCCGTGCACCGCCAGCCCGATCGGCATCGCCACGACCAACGCCGCCGCCATCGCCGTGCGGCCGAACCACCTTCGCGCCGAGCGGCCGAACCTGCGGCCGCTGAACGATTGTCGGGAGCCGGGTGAACCGAGGCCTGGCTTCCTGGGCGCAAATCGCATCGGGTCTCGCCTTTCGCTCGGGCATCGGTCGTCCGCATACCCGCTCGCGGCCCGACACCCATCTATTCGGACAACACAGACGAACTCCTCGGCGCATACGGTGCGCCTCCGTACTGCACGGATCGTCGATACGGATCGAGTATCGACGACCTCATCACGCACGAAGATGATTGAAACCCGAGTTCTCCCGAAACAGCGCCAGCCACACCGGAAACGATGCAACCGTGTCGCAGCCGATACAGGCTAATGGACAGCAACTGGCCCCAGAGTGATCAATTCACCCTGGGGCCAGTTGCGTTCGGACCCTGCGCGGAAGGCCGGTCAGCCGATGTTGGCGGACAGGTCGGGGATCATCTTGTCGACCTCGGTCTCCCAGTTGTGCCAGTTGTGCACGCCGAAGGTCGGGAAATCGTAGATGGCGTTCTTCGCGCCCAGGCTCAGCATGCGGATCTGGAAGGCCCGGGTATTGGCCAGGGCCAGCGTCTCGAGCGGGGATCCCTGGATGACGTCCATCGCGTTGGACACATCACCCGAACCCGGGATACCGCTGCCCGCCGCGACCCACAGCCTGGTGTTGTTGGCCTTGAGCTGCGGCGCGAAGACGAACGGATCCATGTAGTACCACTTCGGGCTCCACGGCGGGGCCATCGAGTCGATGTTGTAGCCACCCGCGTCGATCATCGCCGCGCGCAACGCCTCCCGCATACCGGGACCGGAGATGTTCAGATAACCCGAATACGCGCCCGCGTAGTGGAACATGTCCGGGTGGTGCGCGGCCAGCGTCAACGCGGCGCTGCCGCCCATCGACAGGCCGAACACGCCGTTGCGGGTGGTCCGGAAACCGAGCCGGTCATGCAGTGCGTTGCGCAGGTCGTGGGTGACGAAGGTCTCCCAGGTGTACCGGTAGCTCTTACCCGGGCCCTCACCGAGAATCTGCAGTCCACCCGAGCCCGACGACGAACCCGAGGAGGAACCCGACGAACCGGACTGCGGCGGAATGCCCAGGAACGAACTGGGCGAATTCCAGTCCATATAGAAACTGGACTGGCCGCCCACCGGCATCACCACGTTGATGTTGGCGCGGGTGAGCGCATTCGCGACGTTGGTGTTGATCTCCCAGCCGGACAGGTCCAGACCGGCGCGTTCACCGTCGAGCGCGTACACCACGCGGTCGGTGTTGCCGTCGGCGGCGCGGAAGACCCGCGACTTGATCGGACCCATGGTCGCCGAATTGACCCAGAAGTCGAATCCGGTGGGGGTGAACGCCGCGGACGCGGTACCCGCCTCCGCCGCGGACATCGCCAGTGGCAACAGCGTAGCCAACGCCAGTCCGAGCGCCGAGCGCCTCATCCAGCCGGGCCGTCGTTGTGTACCCCGATCCAACGACCGTCTCCGACGTCTTTCCTGCGCCCAACGCACAGTCACGCCTCGCATATCCTGTTCGGCCTTTCCCTTGTGCGGCCGGGCTCGGCCGCTTCGTGCGGGCCGTCCATCAGCACAGGAATGGCCTGCACCGCCGGACGGAAGTACTCGGTAACCATATCGCCTCAACCACGCCGCAGCGTTACCAAAATGAGATGAAGTGGTAGAAAACGCAGTTTAGAACAGGTCGCCATCACATCACGGCCGGGGCATCCCGACAACCGGAGGCGACGAACTGCGTCCACGATGACCTGGACACCTCGACCGTCCGGCCCGGTTCTCGACCGAGCCGGACCGCACCTCGAATACACAGCCACTTCACAGCTACCGTAAGGTCCGGGCCCCGTCGCTGTGCCGAGGACCTACTTCGGCGGTGTGAGCGCCGGCGGAGGCGGCGGCGGGACCGGGTCGACCAGGTGACAACGCTCGATCTCGTACTTGGGCACGCGATCGAGGCGGTACTTGGAGAACGACCACGCCTGGATCACATTGTGCTTGAACCGCGAGAGCGTCAGCGGGGCCCGCGAGGAGGCCAGCAGATCCTGGGTGGCCGGGCACGACAGCGCGGTGTGCGCCCGCATCGCCCACTTCTCGTCCATGTACCAGGGCATCCACGGATGCCGGTCGACCATGCCGGTATCGGCCAGCGGCCAGTCCGGGTAGAGGTTCTTGTCGTGCCCGATGCGGCCGTCGGTGAGCCGGTCCGAATGCGCGGCAAGCGGATAGGCCAGGCCCTCCTGATCGATGACGCGCACGTTCAGCGGAACGTTCATGCTGGTCATGCCGAGGTTCAGGAAGTAAACGGTGTGACCGGCCCCGCCCTGCGGGATCGGCTGCGGCGGCGGCGCGATGTACCACATCATGAACGACGGCGAGTTCAGCAGCAGACCGCCGTTCGGGGTGTTGTTTATGCCGTCGACCATCGCCCGCATGCGCGGATAGTCCAGATAGTCCTCGGCCAGGATCGGATGATCGTGACCGCTGTTGAGCACGTAGTAGATTCGCTCGTCGACGATGCCGTCCGTGCTGATGTTCGCGCCCGCCTTGTTACCGGTGGTGTTCGACGCGAACAGCGCCCAGGCGATCGTGGCCACCCAGACCACCGGCAGCGCGAACGCCCAATTCCGGTGCAGCGCACCGCGCGCGGCCGCCCCGAGTCGCCACACCGGCACCACCGAGACCGGCAGCAGCAGGGTGAACAACTGCGGCAACAGCATTCGGCCGTGCATGAAATCGCCGCCGACGCGCAGTTCGAAGGTGATCAGCAGCAGCGCGCCGACCAGGATCAACGTCACCACCGCACGCGGGGTCCGCAACTGCTGCCGGACGCGTTCGATCCGGCCGAGCAGGCCCGAACGTCCCTGCGCCGCAGTCGATTCCGCATCGGTCTCGGTCGAGGAGGGGCGCTGCGGCCGGCGCGCGCGCAGGATCAGCACCGCGACGATCGCCAGCACCAGCAGCGGCGCCCACAGGAAGTACGGCCCGCTCATATCCCACAGGTATTTGAAACCCTGACCCCACTTCGCACCGCCCGCCTCCTTGGCGACCGCGGTGTTGGGCACCGGAAGTCCGTAGTACCCCATCCGCCAGATCTGATATCCGACCGGAACCAGACCGCCGACGGCAACGATGCAGGCGCGCAGCAGAATCGGCCGCAGCCGCGAGGCGGGCATCGGCGCGCAGAACACCAGCAGCAGGGCCAGCCCGCCCAGGATGGTCATCTCCGGACGCACCACCCAGCACAGCCCGGCCCAGAACACCAGGCCGAAAAGGCTTGGCAGCCGGACGCGTTCGGCCTGCGACCAGCGCATCAGCAGATACCACAGCACGCCGAGCCAGAAGATGACCAGGCAGTTCTCCAGGCCGGAGGTGGCGTAGTCGCGGGCCGGGGGCACCGCGATGTAGACCACCGCACCGGCCGGAAGCAGCAATTGCGTTGCCGCACCGCCCCACAGCCGCGCCGCGCCCAGCATCGCGAACACCACCGCGAGCAGCGACAGCGTCAGCGCGGTCAACAGGCTCACGTATTCCAGGCGGGCGTGGGTGATCCAGCTGAAGAACCAGATCACGTAGGTCCACGCGGCGCTGGTGTTGGTCTCCACGCGGTCGCCCACGTTGAAGACCGGGCCGTTTCCGGCCATCAGATTGCGCACGGTGCGCAGGACGATCAGGCCGTCGTCCGCGATCCACCGACGCGCCCAGGCGCCGCAGGCGAACACGACCACGGTGGTGGCAATCCCACCGACGAATGCCAGGCGGGCGAACAGCGCGAAACGCCGTGCGGGATCACGTAGCTCGACACGGTCGAGCGATCCGCCCGAACCGTCCGTCCCCTCCCGCTCTTCCCCGTCTGCCAACATCTCGTCAGGTGAGATAGACAGCGACACCTACCGCTCCGATCCAGGCGATGGCCAGGAACTGCAGGATGCGGTCCCCCAGCGCGATCTCTTCGGGTTCACCGGCCTCGCCGCCATCGACGTCGACCGAGTAACGCAGGACTGCGATCGTAAACGGAATCATCGAGATGGCGAACCACTGGGTGTGCTTGTGGTCGGTCTCGAAAGCCCACAGGCCGTAGAACACCACCAGCGCCGTGGCCGACAACGTCCAGATGAATCGCAGATAGGTCGGCGTGTAGTACTGCAGCGACTTTCGGATCTTCGCGCCGGTGTCGAGGGCGATCTTCAACTCCGCGTAGCGCTTTCCGGCCGCCATGAACAGCGAGCCGAACGCCATGATCAGCAGGAACCACTGCGACAGCCGGATGTCCGCGGCCGCGCCACCGGCGACCGCGCGCAGCAGGAAGCCCGAGGAGACGATGCAGATGTCCAGCACCGCTTGATGTTTGAGTCCGAAGCAGTAGCCCAGCTGAATGCCGATGTACACCGCCATCGTGACCGCGAGCTGCCAGGCGGCCACGAACGAGATCACCAGCGAGCCGGCCAGCAGCACGACCGACAGCGCGTAGGCCAGATTGATCGGCACGACACCGGCCGCGATCGGACGATAACGCTTGGTCGGGTGGGCCCGGTCCGCCTCGACGTCCATCGCGTCGTTGATCAGGTAGATGCCCGAGGCCGCCATGCAGAAGACCGCGAAGGCGATGCCGATGTGCCAGTCGCGCGTCACATCGGCGATCGCGTAACTGCCGTCGGGCAGTTTGCCCGCCGCCAGCGGCGCCGCCAGCACCAGGACGTTCTTCACCCACTGACGTGGCCGCATGGTCTTGATCAGACCCCCGGCCAGGGTCTTGGGCGGGCCCTTCAGGACGGCTTCGTCGAGGTCGGTGCCGGTCGGCTCTTCACTCATTTCAGCGAGGGCTCTTTCCTGTGCGGTCACTGGCAAATCTCTTTTCGGCGGCTAGCACGGCGGCAGCTGACGCGGCGCCCAGCGCGGAACCGGCGAGCACGTCGGAGGGATAGTGCACTCCCAGAACCATCCGGGAGAGCAGCATCGGGGGCACGAGCACCGCAGGCAAGGGTAGCCCGGTCAGCCGTCCGAGCAACACCGCCGCCGCCGTGGTGGAAGTCGCGTGCGAGGACGGGAAACTCAATTTGCTCGGCGTCGATACGTTGACCTGCACCGACGGATCGTGCGGGCGCTTGCGCCGGACGATCCGCTTGATGACGACCGATGCGGCATGGGAGCCGAACGCGCCGACCGCCACACCCGCCCACTGCCGCCGGCGCGGCTTGTCGACGAGTGCGCCGACCGCCCCGATCGCCATCCAGCCCAGCGAGTGCTCCCCGAAATGGGACATTCCGCGCGCGGCCGAGATCACGGCCGGGCTGCGGCCGATGGTGCCCTGCACGGCGTTGAGGACCTTGACCTCGCCCGATCGCGTCTGCGGATCGGGCACGACATGCAGTCCGGGCGACCTGCCGATCGCGTCGGCGGCTTCTGCGGTCATTTCGGGTTCTCCTGTTTGCTCGCGGCCTGGCCGATGCCGAAGGCGTCCTCCCAGGCCGCGGTGCTGGTCAGCTTCGCGTGCGCCGCACGATACTGGTTGCGCACCTCGGGGAAACGCTCGGCCAGTTCCCGGCGCAACCGCATGGCTTCCTTGAACAGCTCGAGCGCCTTGCGCGGATCGCGCTTGCGGTACACCACGCCGCGGCCGTCGGCCGTGGTCACGGTGACGCCGTCCACCTGCGAGAGCAGGAACCAGCGCGCGTCGAGCGTGGGGACGTTCAGCTGCGGAGTCTCGTGGTGCTTCGGGTTGGCCTTGCGGACGTTGTGCAACAGGCCTTTACCCAGGCGCGCCACCTTGGCGATCGGATTGCCCGGTTCGCCGACCGCGCCGACCTCGGCGTGCGAGGCCAGCGGCAGTTCGGTGGAGGAGGGCAGGGTCACCGCGTCGGGGAATTCCTTGCGCATGGCGTGCACCTTGCCCAGCGCGGTGGGCAGCAGGCCGAACAGCTTGTCGGGTCCGGCGAGGTAGTCGCGGATCGCCTCGTTCTGGATGGCGACCGTCGAATACTCCAGGCACAGCAGGTGTTTCAGCGTCGCCTTGATGGTGTTGACCACCATCGGACGGCCGTCGTTGGGCAGGTGCAGGGAGGCCACGACCAGGCGATTGCGCAGATGGAAGTACGCCTGCCAGTCGATCGCGTCGTCCTTGTCGGACCAGGCCATGTGCCAGACCGCCGCACCCGGCAGGGTGACCGTCGGATAGCCGTGTTCGCGTGCGCGCAAACCGTATTCGACGTCGTCCCACTTCAGGAACAGCGGCAGCGGCTGGCCGAGTTCCTCGGCGACCTTGCGCGGGATGACGCAGGTCCACCAGCCGTTGAAATCCACGTCGATGCGGCGGTGCAGCAGCTTGGAGTTGTCGCGGTCGCGCAGCGGATTCTTGGAGAAGTCGTGGTCGTATTCCACGTTCGGGGCGGCGGTCCACATGAAGATGGAGCGGTCCACCACCTCGCCCATGGTGTGCAGATGCGAACGTTCCTGCAGGTTGAGCATCTGGCCGCCGGTGAGAATGGGCGAGCGGGCGAACCGGGAGAAGGCCAGGGCGCGCAGGATGCAGTCCGGCTCGATCTCGATGTCGTCGTCCATGTAGACGATGTACTCGGCGTCGGTGGTCTTCAACGCCTCGTACATGACCCGGCTGTATCCGCCGGATCCGCCCAGGTTGGGCTGGTTGTGGAAGGCCAGCCGATCACCCAGCGGCACAGCGGCTTCGGCGAATCCGGGTTCGTCGACGACCTTGCGGGTGCCCTGGTCCGGAATGATGACCGCGCGGATCTTCTCCAGCACCAGCGGGTCCGAGCCAAGGGCGGCAATGGTTTTCACCGCGTCGCCGGGACGGTTGAAGGTGGGCATGCCGACCGCGATGGTGCCCGCGCCGGGCGCCTCGATCGGCGCGTACCAACCGCCGCTGCGCAATTCGACCGCCGAATCGGTGGTGATGTCGAACCAGATCCAGCCGCCGTCCTCGAACGGGGCCAGCTCGACCTCGAATTCCACCGACTCCGTGGCGATTCCGGCGGCCTGCTCGGCGTCGCCCTGCGCCGGATCGGCGGGCATCGTGCCGAATTCATTGCCCTGCACGTGAATTCGCGATCCGTCGGCCTTGGACCGGTACACGTCCACCCGGCCGTGGCCGGACAGCTCGAGCCGCAGCACCACCGAGTTCAGCACACTCCAGCGCCGCCAGTAACTGGCCGGAACCGCGTTGAAGTAGGTGCAGAACGAGACCTCGGACTCCGCGCCGATCGACAGCGAGGTGCGTGAGACCGCGTGTGCGCGACGGGCGTTGGTCTCCGACTCCTCCAGGTAGAGGGTGCGCACGTCGAGCGGTTCGCCCGGACGCGGCAGGATGACCCGCTGTAGCAGCGAGATCGCGCGAGTGTGAGTGGGCATCTGTTCCAGGGTCGCTTGTGCGGTCACCGATTGTCCGCCTTGGATACTCCGTCGTTCACAACAGAGAGGGTAGAGCGGAGGTGTCGCTGTTGATACATAGCAACATCTTTCGATAGTATGTTCGAATGAATGAGGTGGTGCGGTACACGTACCGGCTCAGGCCCGGGGGCACTGCCGAGGAAGCGTTGCTGGCCGAATGGGGCCGCTGCCGGTGGCTGTGGAACGAAGCCGTGCACCAGCAGAAATCCGGTCGGAAACCGACGTTCGCACGGCTGGGGAAGCTGCTTACCGAAGCGCGGGCGAAGCTGCCATGGTTGCGTGACGGTTCGCAGGTCGCCCAGCAGCAGACGCTGCGCGACTACGCGCAGTCGCTGGACCACTCGTTCAAGGTGAAAGGCCGTGGCCGTCCGAGTGCCAAATCCCGCAAGACGTCCCTGCCGTCGCTGCAATACACGACTCGCGGCTTCTCGATCCGAGATGGCCGTTTGGCGCTGCCCAGGGGTCTCACCATTCCGGTGGTGTGGTCGCGGGAACTCCCCTCGCCGCCCACGTCGGTGCGGGTCTACCGCGACAGCCTCGGTCACTGGTATGCCTCGTTCGTCGTGCGCCGCGAGATCCAGGTCCACCCGTCCGGGCACGGCGGTATCGGGATCGACTGGGGTGTGTCCACCACGGCGACCGCCACCGATCCCACGTTCGACCTGCCGCATTCCGGCCATCGGCGACGGTGCGCTGCGGAGTTGGCGAGGGCACAACGGAAGATGGCCCGACGGCACCGTAAGGGCCGAGCGCAATCCAGAGGCTATGCACAAGCCAAACGCGAGGCTGCTCGACTGTTGAAGAAAGCCGCCCGGCAAACCGTCCACTCGTCGCGAGTCTGGGCGAAACGCGTTGTCGATCGCCATGATCTGATCGCTGTCGAGGACTTCGAACCGCTGTTCCTGGCGAAGTCCACCATGGCCCGCAAAGCCGCCGACGCGGCAGTCGGTGCAGTGAAACGCGAGCTTGTTCAGCGTGCCGTGCGGGCCGGGCGGAAGGTGGTGATGGTCCGGCCCGCTTACACGACGATGACGTGCAGTTCCTGCTTTGCGAGAGCCAAGCAAAGACTCGAACTGCACGAACGAGACTTCCGGTGCGAGAGTTGCGGCTTCCGCGACGATCGGGACCGGAACGCTGCCAGAGTGATTCTGGCCGTGGCAGAACGGGGCCACGTCAGTGTCGAAGATGTAAGACAATCGGATTCACCTCCTTCGGGGGCGGTTTCGGTTGCGATCCGAGCTGGAGATCTTCTTGCCGTCAGGCAGCAGAGCCGTTAATTCACTTCCTGCTCGGCCGCCGCCGCCGCCGCGTGCGCGGATCACTGGTTTTGCTCGACCAAGGGCGCGCCGGATTCCAGGTGCGGGCGCAGGATGTTGTCGAACATGCTCAGCGCGCTGCCGATCGCCATGTGCATGTCCAGGTACTGATAGGTACCCAAACGTCCGCCGAAAAGCACCTTGGCCGTGACGGTTTCGTTCTTGGCCAGGTCACGGTAGGCGACCAGCTTCGCACGGTTCTCGGCGCTGTTGATCGGATAGTACGGCTCGTCGCCGGTCTGCGCGAAACGGGAGAACTCGCGCTGGATCACCGTCTTGTCCATCGGGTAGTCGCGCTCGGGGTGGAAGTGGCGCGGCTCGATGATGCGGGTGAACGGGACGTCGCCGTCGTTGTAGTTCATCACCGAAGTGCCCTGGAAATCACCGGTGTTCAGCACCTCGGTCTCCAGATCGATGGTGCGCCAACCCAATTCGCCCGCGCTGTAGTCGAAGTAGCGGTCCAGCGGGCCGGTGTACACGACCGGGGCGTCCGGGCTCTGCGCGCGAATCTCCTCGCGCACCTCGAACCAGTCGGTGTTCAACCGGATCTCGATGAGCTCGGATTCGGCCATCTTCTCCAGCCACGCGGTGTAGCCCTCGCGCGGCAGGCCCTCGTAGGTGTCGTTGAAGTAGCGGTTGTCGAAGGTGTACCGGACCGGCAGGCGGTTGATGATGCCCTCGGACAGTTCCTTCGGATCGGTCTGCCACTGCTTGGCGGTGTAGTCGCGGATGAACGCCTCGTACAGCGGGCGGCCGATCAGCGAGATGGCCTTCTCCTCGAGGTTGGACACATCCGCGGCGTCCACCTCGGCGGACTGCTCGGCGATCAGCGCGCGCGCCTCGGCGGGGGTGAAATAGCGGCCGAAGAATTGCGAGAGCAGACCCAGCCCCATCGGGAACTGATACGCCTGACCCTTGTGCATGGCGAAGACGCGATGCTGGTAGCCGGTGAATTCGGTGAACTGGTTGACGTAGTCCCAGACCCGTTTGTTCGAGGTGTGGAACAGGTGCGCACCGTATTTGTGCACCTCGATACCGGTTTCGGGATCCGCCTCGGAATATGCGTTGCCGCCCAGGTGGTAGCGGCGTTCGACGACCAGCACCCGCTTGCCTAATTGGGTGGCGGCACGTTCGGCGATGGTCAGCCCGAAGAATCCGGAGCCGACGATGATCAGATCGAAGGGCGTTGCGGCGGTCACGGGTGCCCAGCGTATCGGAAGTCCGCGACGACGCCCGGCGGAGTAGCACACTGCCTCGAACCGACCCGCGCGACCGGCACATTTCCGATGCCCGACATCCGCATTTCGCGTGGAATTCGCAGTGTGGGGAGGAATCGGACATCCGGGCGGTATGACATGGCGGCAACTGAACGGACGACCAGTTCATTGTCGTGGCAATGGCGCCGCGCTTCAGCGCGACCGAAAGACCCCTCATGCGGATCACCAGCCCCCTCACCCCGTTGTTCGGCGCGCTCGTGGTGTCGGCGGCGCTCGCCGCGGGCCTGCTGACGCCCTCGCCCGCGCATGCCGGCGCATCCGGCGCGCTGGCCGCGGTCCCCGTCGCCGACGCATCCGGCGCCTGCGGGCACGGCTCACCCACGTTCGACGACGTCGTCACCTATCTGGTCAACGGACTCGACGCGGTCCGCACCAGGCGGCTGGATCACACGATGTCGGTCTCGCGCCTGACGGTGAACGACGTCATCGAGGTGTTCATCCTGACCACCCGGATCGTGAAGATTCCGGCGCAGGTGATCGCGGGGCTGGTGCCCACGGCCGGGTTCTTCCTGAGCTTCATCGTCGGCGGCGTGTTCAGCGGCGTGAAGTGCCCATCGACCGCGCCGCCCTCGACAGCGACGCGGCGGGGCTGCGAGAGTTCCTGCGCGACAACCGGGTTGACTCTCGCCTTCGCCCCCGTCCGCTACGGCGCGCCCATTCTGCGCGGGATCACCCAAACCATGTGCCCGGCATAGGCTCTCGCGGTATCGAATCACCCGTTGATCATGAATCCGCCCGTGTACCACCGGGATGCGTGATCAATCGAGCGTGGCGCCGCGTCGGGCGGCGGCCCGCGCGCCCGGCCCAGTACGCGCACGAGATCATATCTCCCCCTCCAGATCTTCGGATGCGAACTCTACCGCGCCGAGCGCCGAATTCAGCTCTGTCGAAGCATATTCCGCACGACCGGCACGGCGGTTGCCGGTTCGGACGCGTCGCACGTGTTCCGGCATCGGAATCGACTCGGGCACAGGATCGCGATCCTGTGCCCGAGTTGGCATTTCGTTGCTCTGCTGATCAGTAGCGCGGGTACTGAGGCGGCGCGTAGTTGATCTGCGGAGGCTGGGGCGGCCGCACGCCGCACCAGCGCTTCGTAGAGGCGGACAGGGTCAGGAAGAGCATCACGACGACGATCACCAGTCCGGGAACGGAGAACGCCGCCGAGGCCGGTACGCCGGAGGCGAATCCGATGATCATGCCGATCAGACCGCCGACCACGCCGAGGCCGGACAGCACGGCCAGCATGATCCGCCCGCCGTTCTTGTGTCTGAGCAGCAGGAATCCGCCGATGAGGAACAGCACGGCGATGATGGCCTCGATGACCACTCCGAAGTAGTAACCGCCCGCGTCGAAATCGTGGTGCGAGCTGACGCTGGTCCCGTACTGGCTGTTCATCGAATCGACCGTGCTGTTGAGGCTGTCGATGGCCGCCTGCGCGTCACTCATGGCGTTCAGGGTGACGACGATCCCGATGATGCCGAGCACGGCGAGCGCGATCGCAAGCACACCCGCAGTGATCGCCGTACCGCCGCCGGTGGACGGCTGTGCATTACCGAACTGTTGGGGAAAACCCTGCGGCTGAGGCATTCCCGGCTGTTGGGGATACCCCTGCGGCTGAGGCACTCCCGGCTGCTGGGGATAACCCGGCTGCTGCGGATAACCAGTTTGCTGCGGGTAGCCCTGTTGTGGATAACCCTGCTGCGGTGGATATCCGGGCTGCTGTGCATAGCCCGGCTGCTGGCCATAGGGTTGAGGCTGACCGCCGCCGTAACCTGGCTGGCCGTATGGGTAGCTCATCGGATTTCCTTTCCTCCCCTGATCTCGGGCGCGAACTCTACCGCGCACGCTTGCCCCGGGCGACCCGAAAATTCCCTACACAGAAGGTATCCGAGCTGTGCGGGATTACTGCGAAATCGCCCCCGGCGTCGAAATCACCGGCGAGTGAACGCTGCCGACCGGGCGACGGCCACTTCCGCCTGCTGAGGTGAAACTCGTTCGCCACCAATGATATTCACCTATCCATCAATCCGGACCGAGCGCAAACCATCCCGGAACCCCGATCGATGATCGCCGACGCGCAGAAATCCGGCATCCCCCAGGGATATTCGACCGTGATCGGCGCGTATGACGAAATCCTCTGTTCCCCAGTTTATTCGAATCGACGGCAATCGAGTTGCCACCGGAAGAGTCGCCCTGCGATATCCGGGCAGCTCCATCCATCTCCTGTGGGATCTGTACCGGATGAACGCGAATCACCGCTAATGCAAACGGTTTTCGGCGTATGCGTACATCGCGTCACGGACGAATTCGGTCGTGCCCTCACCATGCTTGTCGTAATTCGCGGCGAAACGCGGGTCCGCGACGTACATGTCGCCGAGGCCGGTGAAGGCGCAGGCATCGGGCTGCTCACCGCCCCAGCCCGTGGTGATCCAGTCGTAGTGCCGTTGCGCGATCGCCTGTACCTGCGCACTGTCCGGCGCCAGACCGGTGGAATGCGCCCGGCCGTAGTCGGCGGCGATGTCCAGATGGGTCTGCTGGAACTTCTTGCGATCCGCCGCGCTCATCGAGCGCCACCAGGCATCGCTGTTCTCGTACGCCTCCTTGCCCCAGCGTTCGATCACCTCGTCCTTGTATCGGCTGTGGTCGAATCCGTCGAATGTCTCCTCCGCCATGAGCGGCTCACCTGCTTCCGTCTTGCGCAATGTCGTGTGCACCGACGCGATCTGCCGCGCGATCCGATCCCGCTGCTGGTACAGCAGTTCCAGATGCGTTCGCAATGCGGCCGCCGTATCCTGTTCCCCCGCAAGCACTTCGGCGATGACTGGCAGGCCGAGGCCGAGCTCGCGCAACAACAGGATGCGCTGCAACCGCACCAGGGAATCCTGGTCGTAATACCGATAGCCATTGGCCCCGACCCGGCTGGGCGGCAACAACCCGAGCTGCCCGTAGTGTCGCAACGTGCGGCTGGTCGTCCCCGCCGCCCGCGCCAACTCCTGAATGGACCACTCATCCACGGCCAACACCACCCGTTTCCCCTGATCACGTCGACGCAACCAGCATGCAAGTTGACGCTACGTCAAGGTCAAGGCTTATTCGGCAAAGTCACCCCGAGAACATGCGAGTGCCCCAAGCGCACCCGGCACGCCTACGGCCCAAACTGCACACCCGGTTCACACGGTGGATATTCACGCTCGAGGTTGTCACCGGCCGACATCACAGGAGGGCAGGAACACATACGAGTCACCTCGCACGCATCTGTACCGACCGTCTGAGACGAAACCGAGGACCGTGCAACTCGCCCGGACGTTGTGCAACCGCAACGTGCGCGGAGCCCGGGCCGACCTCGCATCCGCGGCCGGGCGATGAGAGCCGGACCGGGAGTCGCCCCGCAGCCGAAGCACCGAGATCGAAAACAGGGGTGGCACCCAGCCAGACGAACCCGGAACCTCTGCGGCGACGGGCGATTGCACCACTTGCACCACAGCCTCCGAAAGACCTGAGGCAGTTGGAGCCTGCGCGTAGGTCGTGACCGACGGCGCATCGGCGGCCGGTACGACGGACCCCGGAACCCCGGGAGTTGGAGCCGAAGCACCAAGATAGAAGTCAAGGACGGATCCAGGGAGACGAGCCCGGAACCTGCGGCGACGGAGATTGCGACGCCGCCTCTGGAACAGCCGGGACGGGTTCCGCCGGGGCCTGCGCGGAGCTCGGGGCCGACGGCGAATCGGCGGCCGGGGCGATGGGGGCGGCCGGAGCCGAGGCACCGGGAGTCGCAGCGTTGGACGACGGGACCTGCGGAGATGGCGGTTGCGCGGTCGCATCCGGGGCTGATCGGGTGGGTGTGGCTGATATCGGTGCTTGTGCGACCGCAGTCGGTTGCGCGGACGGGTCCTGGGCGGCCGGGGTAGGTGCTGGATCGGACGCGGGATGGGTTGCATTCGGGACGGGGGCAGCGGAAGTCGGGGACGATGCTGCGGCGGGAACGGGAGCCGGAACCGCCGGAGCCGACGCCGCAGCAGGAACGGGAACCTCAGCAGCAGGAGCCGACGCCCCAGCAGGAACGGGAGCCGGAGCCGAGACCCCACCCGGAGTGGGAGTGGGGACCGCCGCAGCCGGAGCCGATATACCAGCAGGAACCGGAACCGCCGGAGTCGGGGCCGGAGCAGGATCCGCTGGAGCCGGAGCCGGAGCCGGAGCGGAAACCGCCGGAACCGCCGGAGCCGATGCAGCGGCGGGAACGGGTGCGGGAGCTGCTGGAGTCGGGGCGGGTGAGTCGGAGTTCGTGGTGGGTTGGCCCTGGGCGGGGGGCGTCTGAGCGGACTGGTCGGTTGTGCCGTTCGGTGTGGGGGCGCTTGCGGCGCCCTGGCTGGTTGCGACGCCGGGGGCCAGTTGCAGGAGTCTGGTGAAGTCGACGACCTGTGCCCCCAGGGCCGGGGTGGCGATGATGACGCCGTTGCGGAACAAGCGGAACGTGCCGCGGTGGCCGGGAAGTAGCGACTCCGGGCCCAGCGCCACACCCAAAATTCCTGTGGGACCGCCTGTTTGGGCATATTTGGTATCGATGGCGCTGGGGCCGGGCGCGGGTTGGGGAGCGGCCGGTGGGTCGGCGGGGGCGATCGGGTCGCCGGGGGTCAATTCGGCTGGGGCCGGGCCGATTTCGAACATGCCGGCGTCCATGGGGTGCACGCCGTTGGGGGCCGAGGAGTATTCGCTGCGCAGCAGGTGACCGTCGCGCAGCAGTACCTGACCCGCGGTCGCGCGGACGGCCGCATCCGTGCGCGGATCCTCCCGGCTGGTCCCCGAATACGCCTGACAGTCCTGCGTGTCGCAGGTCTGCGCGTACGGGTAGCGGGTCTCGGCCAGGGCGTAGGAGCGGGCGGCGATCGCCTGTGCGCGCAATGCCTCGCCGCCACCCTGATCGGCCCAGTCCGCGGACATCTCGGTGGGGACGACGCCGCGCAGGTAGTCCTCGGTGTCGACGCGATCGACCGTACGGATGTCCTGCCCCTCCAGGGCGACGCCGAGCGCGCCCCGATATCCGCCCGCACCGCAGATCTTCAGCTGTTCGGCCGCCGGACGGTTGACGCCGGGCGCGATCGGATAGGCCCAGGGATCGGCGGTCGACCCCTGCCACAGCACATCCCCGCCGCAGCCGGACAGGATGGTGACGTCGGCGCCGCCGGAGGTCGGCGTCAGATGGGCGACCTGGCCGGGCAGCACGCGCCGGCCCGCGACGCTCAGCCCGGAATCGGAGTAGACGTCCAGCGGCTTGTTGTCCTGGCCCATCAGCCGCACCCGCACCATGGTCGGCCCGATCGTGGCCAATTGCGCACCCGGGTAATAGCCCTGCAATATGCCGACCGCGTTCTGCCCCGATTTGGCCTGGTCGAAAGCGCCGAACTGGCTCATTCCGCGACCGTGCCCCTCGTCCACGCCCGCGGTCGTGCGGTACGGCGCCGCATCGGGCCACGCCCAGTAGAGGGCGCCGGTTCCGGCGGTCAGCGCGACGGCCATCCCGCCCGCCATCGCGACACGCCGGCGCCGGCGTTTGCGCCACAGCCCTCCGTGGCGCATCGGAGCGATCCTCGGACGTTTCGAGCTAGTCATCACGCACTCCCACGGATTCCGCGGACAGGACCGCCGGGCCGTTCTCCGCCCGCCTACCCGCTGGATGTCGATCGGAAAGCTACATTCGAGTTATTGCCATCTAATCCTCTACCAAAGGCTTAGATTTGTAACAGTTGGGACCAGTGTGACGCTTGATCCGTCAGGAATCAACCATGGCCTCCCGGCTGACGGTCGCCGGTTCTACCTGAATGGAGCAGCTCGTGCCCGATCGCAGACCCAAAAGGTCGTACGTTCTCCCCGTCGTCGCCACACTCGCGGTGATCGCACCGCTGCCCACGATCGCGATGCAGAATTCGCCAGATTACCGAAACGCGGGTAATAGCGATTTCTCCGCTATCCCTGCGCATTTCGCCGAAGTCCTGCTGTCCTCGGCCCCCGACGCCATCGCGCCCCTGCACGATCTCACCGGTTTGAACCTCCCGGACCTGCACCTGTCCGACCTGCGCCGCCTCCCCCTCCCCAGCTCGATCCCGATCCCCCCGAACCTGCCCCTGCCCCCGGGATTCCCCGCCGAGATCCCGCTACCCCAATTCGGCGGCCCGCAGCCCAGCCCGACTCCCACTGCGCCACAAGCACAATCAGCAACGCCGACGCCCCAACCCGGCATCCAGGCCCCACTCTCCCCACAAGTCCCAGACACCCAACCAACCCCGACCACGGCCCCACTCCCCTACGCCCCGCCGATCCCCTCCGCACCCGGCCCGGGAACAGCGACCCAGCCGACTCCTCGAGCCCCGATCGCCCCGCAACCCAGCCCACGATCCTCCGCAACACCTCAGGTCCCAGCGGCACTGGAGTTCCCGGCAGCACCGCAGGCCGCGAGCCGCGCACCTGTCGCCGCCACACGACCGACGACGCAGCTCACCCGGCTCCTTGATTCCTCAGCGACACAACGGATCTCCGCGCCCTGGGCAGTTCGGACGGACCCCCGAACGTCGACGGCCGCGCAATCCGCCCCGAATGTCATCCCCTCGGCAACACAGCCCGAGGCAACGACTGCACCGCCTGCCACCGCGACCCGCTTCGAGGCCGCGCGACCGGACGTGCGCGCCGATGAAGTCGCAGCCGACCCGGCCGTCCGGGTTGCGGCGACACGGCAAACTCCAGCGGCGCAACGAGTTCCAGCCGATACGCATCATGTGAACGGCGCACCCGCTGTGGCCACGCGATTCGGGGCGGGATCCGTGGTCGTGCCGGTCGACTATCCGGTGTCGCCCGCCGTCCCGGAACCCGCACCGACGTCGGCGAACTCGGGCGACGCGACGTCTGCCGTACCGAACGCGGCGGCGGATCCCGCGTTGGTGCCGGGGGCCGATCCCGCCGCACCGGCGCTGGCCCCCGGAGCGGTCTCGCCGGATGTGGCGGCGCAGGTGGGCGCGCAGGTCAAGGAGGTCACGCGGGAGAAGCCGTTCAGCATGGTGGCGCTGACCGCGAAGGATCTGGACGGGACGACGGCGATGATCCGGGCGCGCGATGCCGAAGGTCGGTGGGGCGCTTGGTATCCGGCGGACCCGATCGAGACCGGGCCCACCGATGGGACCACGGCCGATCGCGCGGGCACCGAGCCGATCTACGTCGGCCGGACCAAGGACGTGCAGGTTCTGCTCACACACGAGGCCGATACGTCGGGGCACGCCCGGGAGGCGACCGCGACCGATCTGTCCGCCGTGCTGATCGATCCGGGGCACGGCCCGTCCGACGCGGCGCTGTCCTCGATCGCCGCGCCGCTGTCCGACGGTGGCCCCAAGGTGATCACCCGCGCGCAGTGGGGCGCGGACCCCTCGCTGCTGTGCGACAAACCGACCTACGACAACGGCCTGAGCGGAATCGTCGTGCACCACACCGCAGGTCGCAATGATTACACCGCCGCCGAATCGCCGGGCATCGTCCGCGCGATCTACGCCTATCACGCGAAAACGTTGGGCTGGTGCGATATCGGCTACAACGCCTTGATCGACAAGTACGGCCAGATCTACGAGGGCCGCGCCGGTGGCCTGGGCAAACCCGTGCAGGGCGCACACGCGGGCGGTTTCAATCAGCACACCGCCGGGGTCGCCCTGATGGGCGATTTCCAATCCCAGCCCCCGACCGACGCCGCGATCCAGGCCGCCGGACGCTTCATCGGCTGGCGCACCGAACTCGCCGGACTCAACCCGCTGAGCACCACCACCCTGTACTCCCAGGGCACCAGCTACACCAAGTACAAGAAGGGCGCGGCGGTGAAACTCCCCACCATCTTCGCCCACCGAGACGTCGGCAAGACCGCCTGCCCCGGCAACGCCGCCTACGCCCAGATGGACCGCATCCGCAAAATAGCCGCCGACACCGCCGCATCCGCGACAAGACGGTCACCTATCGCAGCGAACAGCGATGTGTCACAAGACGATTCCAACCAGTCGCGGAATTCCGACACGTCCACGAACCCGATCCCAACCCAGAACCCCGCAACCCCGACGAGCCCCCGAACAACCCCGGCCACCGGAAACACACCGAGCAGAACATCACCCGGCCCCGAAGCGGCATCGCCCGGCGATCGGTAAGCCTTGTCACACAAGGGCTTTCGTGAACAGCTCCAATGCGGAAGAGCCGGAGCGCATCCATACTCACCTCGGCCACGAATCGACACGACTCACCACGCCGCGAAGCCGAGGTAACACGGACTCGCTGTGGAGCAAAGGCCCGGCCTGCATATCGAGCGACGCGCATTCACCTCACCGACAATGAACTCGCCCCCCGATCGAAGGCCCACCCCAACCGCGTACTCCCACCACGAACTCGATTCCAGCACTGACGAAGTGGCTCGACCAACCGACCGGCATCGAACGACACGGATTCACCTCACGGACAACGCACTCGACTCCGGGCCGAAGGCCCAGCTCCCCACCGCATTCGCCCCACCACGAACTCGGCCCCGGCGACCGCGAAGTGGTTCGACCGGCGAAAACGTTCCGGTGACGTGAATTCGGTTTCGGCAACTCCGAATTCGCCCGGAGTGCCACGAATTCAGCTGGACCACCAGCGTTCCAGGACGCGGGCGACGCCGTCCTCGGAGTTGGTGCCGGTGATTTCGTCGGCGGCGGCGACGGCCTCGGGGTGGGCATTGCCCATGGCTACGCCGTGACCCGCGAGGCGGAGCATCGGGACGTCGTTGGGCATATCGCCGAAGGCGATGATGTCGCGGTGCTCGACGCCCAGGCGTTCGGCGACCATGGTCAGGCCCGATGCCTTGGTGACGCCCGGCGCGGATAGTTCGATCAGGCCGTTGTCGGTGGAATAGGTGAGGTCGGCGCGGCCGTCGAGGTGCGGTTCGAGGGCAGTGCGCATATCGGCGCTGACCACGCCGGGTAACCGGATCAGCATCTTGATGGCGGGGGCGGCGATCACCTCCCGGCGGGCGACCTGCGTATCGTCCGGATTGAGCCAGGCGTGCTGATATTCGGGCGAGCTCACGAACTGCGGGGTGGCCGCATCGTGCGCGGTCTCGCCGACGCGCTCGGCCGCCAGACCGCAACCGGGCAGGACGCGTTCGGCGAGTTCGGCGAGCCAGGCCAGATTCTCCACATCCAGCGAACTGTTGTGCAGGATGCGGTCGGCGGCGCTGTCGTAGACGACCGCGCCGTTACCGCAGACGCACAGCGGGGGGTAGCCGAGCCCGTCCACGATCGGATCGATCCAGCGCGGCGGCCGCCCGGTGGCGAGAACGAAATGCACACCGTCGTCGACCAACGCCTTGACCACGGCCCGAGTTCTCGGACTCACCTGCTCGGCCCGATCGATCAGCGTGCCGTCGACATCGGTGGCCACCAATTTGGGCTTGGGCGAGTTCCGGCGAGTCACCTATTCCATCCTGCCCGAAACGCGCGTGGGGAAGTAATCAGTTCCCCGGACGTCGCCACTGGTCCTCGCTCGCGCCGAGCGGGGGCACCTCGGGAAAGGGCGTCGGCTCGTTCGAATTCGGCGTCGCCCCGGAGTCCGGAGACCGCGGCGCCCCACCTGCGGCCGGTGTGGGCTGACCAGCCCCCGGCCCCGGCTGACCCGCAGACGGCGTCGACGCATCCGAAGTCGGCTGCTGCGACGTCGACGCACCCGGGCCAGGCTGCCCGGGATACGGTGCCGACACACCCGGACCGGACTGACCGGCATGCGGCGACGTACCCGGACCAAGCTCCCCGGGATACGGCGTAGACGCACCCGGACCGGACTGAGCGGTGTACGGCGTCGTCACGCCCGGACCAGGCTGCCCGGGATACGGCGGCGACACACCCGGACCGGACTGACCGGCATGCGGCGACGTACCCGGACCAAGCTCCCCGGGATACGGCGTAGACGCACCCGGACCGGGCTGCCCGGGATACGGCGGCGTCGCACCCGGACCGGGCTGCCCGGGATACGGCGGCGTCGCACCCAGGCCAGGCTGACCCGCATACGGCGTCCACGGCTGTCCTCCGTACGGCGCTCCATGACCAGGCTGTCCGAGATACGGCGCGGGGTTGGGCCGGAACGGGTCCACATACTGTGGGGTCGGCACCGGGTATCCCGGGTGCACGCCCGGCCCCGGATACGGCGCGGGATATCCCGTCGACTGCCCGGGAACGTGCGCGAGCCAACGCCCGGTCGCGGGCAGCAGCGTCAGGATCGCGGTGATGACGGGAAACACCTGCCCGACCAGTCCCCCGAGTCCGCCCATCAGGAACGAACCGGCGGGCGCGCCCACACCTCCGGCGTACAACACGACGTACGAGGCCACGCCCACGACGATCGTGACGACACACCCGGCGGTGATGAGGATCCGCCCGAGCGGCTTGCGCCGGAACATCAGCACCGCACCCGTCCCGAGCAGACCCGCGGTGATGAGACCGATCACACCGATGCCGATCAGATAGCCCGAGAACCAGGAATTGCGCAGCACCTCGTCGTCGAAATCGGGCAGAGCGCTACCCACCACGATGTCCAGTGCGCCGCCGAGAATTTGCCCGGCCGCACCGAGCGAGGCGAGCACACCCGCCGCCATCGCCGTTCCGCTGCTCGGTTCCATGCCCTGGCCCTGTGGATACGGCTGATAGCCGCCCGGATACTGGGGATAACTCACCGAACAGCCCCCTGTCTGTGCCGCCGGACCGCCCGACGGCATGAACCTTCTCTGCACGATATCTCGCAATCGAACGTGAGGTGATCGTGCGTAACGCGCTCGCCGGAATAACTATCCCTATGATCGGGGGCTAGTAACCGACCCGAGGGGACCGATGACCGGCTTTCTGCTACGACGTGCGCTGAACTATGTCGTGCTGTTGGTGCTCGCTTCGTTCCTTACCTTCACGCTCGCATCGATGACGTTCCATCCGCTGGACAGTCTCGAGCAGCGCAATCCGCGCCCACCGCAGTCGGTGATCGATGCCAAGGCCGCCGAACTCCATCTCAACGAGCCGATCCTGCCGCGCTACGGCACCTGGGTGAAGGATGTGGTGGTGCACGGCGACTTCGGCCAGACCCTCGCGGGCCAGCCGGTGAGTCAGGAGCTGGGCCGCCGGATCGGTGTGAGCCTGCGATTGCTGGTGATCGGCTCGGTGATCGGCACCGCGCTCGGTGTGCTGATCGGCGCGGCGGGAGCGATCCGGCAGTACAGATTCAGCGATTATTTCACCACGATCATCTCGCTGCTGGTGTTGAGCACGCCGATCTTCCTGTTGGCGACCCTGCTGAAATATGGTGCGCTGGAACTCAATACGGCAACCGGACAGCAGATCTTCCTCTACACCGGGGAGACCTCGGCCTCGGCGGTGGACGGGTTGTGGAACCAGTTCGTCGACCGGCTACAGCACATGGTCGTGCCCACGCTGGGCCTGGCCCTGGGCTCGATGGCGGCTTACAGCCGCTATCAGCGCAACGCCATGCTCGACGTCCTGCAGAGCGATTTCATCCGGACCGCCCGCGCCAAGGGCCTGACCCGAAAACGCGCGCTGTACAAACACGGCCTGCGCACGGCCCTGATCCCGATGGCGACGCTGTTCGCCTACGGCCTCGGCGGCCTGATCACCGGAGCGGTGTTCACCGAGAAGATCTTCGGCTGGCACGGCGTCGGCGAATGGCTGGTGGACGCGATCAACGGACAGGACCTGTACATCGTGGTCACGGTGACGACCTTCGCGGGACTGGTGATCCTGGTCTCCGGCCTGCTCTCGGACATCGTCTACGCCATGCTCGACCCCCGGGTGCGTGTGTCGTGACCGATACCGAAATCCTCGTACAGGGCGCGCCCGAGCCCGCCGCTGCCGGACGCCGTAAACTGGTGTGGCGCAGGTTCTTGCGCAACAAGGCCGCCATCGCGGGCGCGATCGTGTTGCTACTCATCGTGATCGCGGCGTTCGCGCTGCCGCCGGTCCTGCCCTACGACTACCGGCACATGGACTACGCGGCGCTGTATCAGGCGCCGAGCCCGAGCCATCCGTTCGGCACCGACGGCAGCGGTGAGGATCTGCTCGCGCAGACCCTGCACGGCTTGCAGAAATCGTTGATCATCGGTTTCTGCGTGGCGATTCTCGGCTCGATCATCGCCGTCGCCGCGGGTGCGGTGGCCGGACTGCTCGGCGGCTGGACCGACCGGACGATCATGTGGCTGGTGGATCTGCTGCTGGTGGTGCCCAGTTTCATCGTCATCGCGATCTTCTCCCCGCGCACCAAGGGCAGCGGATCGATTCCGCTGCTGATCCTGCTGCTGGCCGCGTTCGGCTGGATGATCAGCGCGCGCATCGTGCGCGGGCTGACGCTGAGCCTGCGTGATCGCGAATTCGTCCGGGCCGCACGATATATGGGCGCGTCGACGCGTTCGTTGATCGTCACCCACATCGTCCCCAACGTGGCCTCGTTCCTGATCATCGACACCACGCTCGCCCTGGGCGCCGCGGTGCTGTCCGAAACCGGCCTGAGTTACCTGGGATTCGGCGTCCAGCCGCCGGACGTCTCACTGGGCACGCTGATCGCGGCGAATTCCCAATCGGCGCTGACCTTTCCGTGGCTGTTCCTGTTCCCCGGCGGCTTCCTGATCGCGATCGTGCTGTGCGCCAACCTGGTCGGAGACGGGCTGCGAGATGCCTTCGACCCCAGTTCCTCCCGTGCGCGGGCCCGGCGCAAGGCGCCGAAGGCCCCGAAGCAGACCGAGCGGAAGACCCAGTCCTCATGACCGACACATCAGCCACCGAGAACACGGCGGCCGCGCGGCAAACCACCACCGCTCCGCTGCTGGAAGTTTCGGATCTGCGCGTGTCCTTCCCCGGTGAGGAGGGCCGCATCGACGCGGTGCGCGGGGTGAACTACTCCGTCTCCGACGGTGAGGTGCTCGCCATCGTCGGCGAATCGGGTTCGGGCAAATCGGTGTCCTCGCTGGCGGTGATCGGGCTGCTGCCCGACCAGGCGCGGGTGCAGGGTTCGATCCGGTTGCGCGGCAAGGAATTGCTGGGCATGGACGACAAGACCCTGTCGGCCTATCGCGGCAGCCGCATCTCCATGGTGTTCCAGGATCCGCTCTCGGCGCTGACCCCGGTGTACCGGATCGGCGATCAGATCGCCGAGGCGCTGCTCGCGCACGGTTCGATGTCCAAGCAGCAGGCCGCGACCCGTGCGGTGGAACTGCTCGACCTGGTGGGGATTCCCGAACCGCGGGCGCGGGCGCGGGCATTCCCGCACGAATTCTCCGGCGGTATGCGTCAGCGCGTGGTGATCGCGATGGCCATCGCCAACGATCCGGAACTGATCATCTGCGACGAGCCCACCACGGCGCTGGACGTCACGGTGCAGAAGCAGATCCTCGGCCTGCTGCGCACCGCGCGCGACATCACCGGCGCGGGCGTCATCATGATCACCCACGATATGGGCATCGCCGCGACCATCGCGGATCGGGTCGCGGTCATGTACGCCGGGAAGATCGTCGAAACCGCCGGTACCGCAGATCTTTTCCGCTCCCCGCGGATGCCGTACACGGTCGGGTTGCTCGGCTCGATCCCGCGAATGGACGGTCCGGCGCGCACACCGCTGATTCCCATCGAGGGCTCCCCGCCGGCCATGCACGCGCTGCCGTCCGGCTGCCCCTTCGCCCCGCGCTGCCCGGTCGCCATCGACGAGTGCCGCGCGGCCGAACCGCCGCTACAGGACATCACGCCCGGACATCGCGCGGCCTGCATCCGCACCGCGGAAATCGGTTCGGCGGAACTGTTCTCGGCCTATCAGCGCGAGATCACCGAACCCGAGGCCGAGGTCGAGACGGATTCGCATGTGGTACTGCGGGTCTCGGAGCTGACGAAGGTCTTCCCGATCACCTCGGGTGTGATCCTGCGCCGCCGCAGGGGCGAAGTGCGCGCGGTGGACGGGATCGGTTTCGAACTGCGCGCGGGCCGGACACTGGCGCTGGTAGGCGAATCCGGCTCCGGCAAATCCACCACGCTGACCGAGATCATGGAGCTGGCGAAACCGCAGGGCGGCACGATCGAGGTGCTCGGCAGCGACGTCGCCACACTCACCAAGGCCCGCCGCCGGGAGATCCGGGCGAAGATGCAGATCGTCTTCCAGGACCCGTCCGCCTCGCTCGATCCGCGCATGCCGATCTTCGACGCGCTGGCCGAACCGTTGCGCATCGCCGGACGTCCGCGCGAGGAAATCCGTTCGCGGGTGCCGGAATTGCTGAAACAGGTCGGCCTGCGGGCCGAGCACGTCGACCGGTACCCGGCCGATTTCTCCGGCGGGCAGAAACAGCGCATCAATATCGCGCGGGCGCTGGCGCTGGATCCGGAGATCCTGGTGCTGGACGAGCCGGTGTCCTCACTGGACGTCTCCATTCAGGCCGGTGTGCTGAACCTGTTGCGCGACTTGCAGGCCGAGCGCGGACTGTCGTATCTGTTCGTCTCGCACGATCTTTCGGTGGTCCGCAATCTGGCGCACGACATCGCGGTCATGTATCGGGGCAAGATCGTCGAAACCGGCCCGGCGGAACAGATTCTGACCGATCCGCAGCACGAGTACACCCGCGCGCTCATCGACGCGGTTCCGATTCCCGTCGTCGCCCGGTAGGAGCAAGGTTCGTGAAGAGGCGCACATTCGGCAAGGTCGTCGCGGCGGCATCGGTATCGGCACTGGCGGCGGCGTGTTCGTCCGGGACGGGGGGTTCGACCGGCTCGTCGACGCTGGGCACCGTCAACGACATCAATCCGCAGCCGCGCGACAAGGTCCGCGAGGGCGGCAATCTGCGCTTGGCCATCACCTCCATCCCGTCGAACTGGAATGTGCAGTCCGCCGACGGAAACGAGGGCGAGGCAGCCGATCTCATCCGGTGGACGATGCCGCGGGCGTTCAAGGCCGACCCCGCTGGACAGCTCACCGTCGATACGGACTACTTCACCGATATCAAGCTGACCAATACCAATCCGCAGCAGGTCGTCTACACCATCAATCCGAAGGCTGTGTGGTCCGACGGCACCCCGGTCACCTGGGAGGATCTGGCCGCGACCTGGCAGGCCCTGAACGGACGGGACAAGCGGTACCTGATCGCCATCAGCAACGGTTTCGATCGGGTCGAAAAGGTCGAGCGCGGCGTCGACGACCGGCAGGCGGTGCTGACCTTCACCACCCCGTACGCGGACTGGCGCGGTCAGTACTCGGGTAATTCGATCCTCTATCCGAAGTCGGTGACCGGCACCCCGGACGCGTTCAATCACAGTCTGGTCGACCACATGGGCCCGACGGCTGGCCCCTTCATCGTGCAGTCGATCGACCGCACCCAGCGCCGAATGGTGTTGGCGCGCAATCCGAAATGGTGGGGTACGCCACCGAAGCTGGACACCGTCACCTACAGCGTGCTGGACCAGTCGGCTTGGGCGGCGGCCCTGCAGAACGACGAACTCGACCTCGCGCGCATGACGAATCTGAACGACGTCCTGCTGACCCGGCGCACCCCGAGCCTGCAAGTGCGGCACGCGCCCATGAATATGTGGCGCTGGCTGACGTTCAACGGCGCGCCGGGTTCGATCATGTCCGATCCAGCACTGCGCGTGGCGATTTCGAAGGCGATCAATCGGCAGGCCATCGCCGACACGAGCCTGGCGGGCCTGACCGATCATCCGCAGGTGCTCAACAATCACATCTTCGTCAGGGGACAGAAGGGCTACCAGGACAATTCGGCCCCCGTCGCCTACGACCCGGCCGCAGCTGCGCGGCAGTTGGACAGCCTGGGTTGGAAACTGCAGGGCGATGTCCGGGTGAAGGACGGTCGGCAGCTCACGTTCCGCGACGTGATGTACAACGATCCGGTCTGGATCCAGATCGCCAAGATGATCCAGTCGGATCTGGCGAAGGTCGGCGTGAAGATGTCCATAGACACCCGCCCCGGACAGGACTACTTCACCAATGTGATCATTCCGGGCGACTTCGACACTGCCCAATACATCCTGTCGGGTGATGCGTTCGTGTTCAACAGCATTCCGCAGCAATTCGGCCTGTATCCGAACAACGTGCAGGGCAATTTCGGCCGGATCGGCTCGCCCGCGCTGAACGATCTGATCGACAAGGCGCTCACCGAACTCGATCCGGACAAGGCCATCGCCCTGGCGAATCAGGTCGACACCCAGATCTTCGCCGAGGGCCACTCCCTGCCGTTGACCCAGGACCCGGGGAACTGGGCCACCCGGGCCACCCTCGCCAATATCGGCGCGCCCGGCCTGGGCAGCTACGACTACACCTCGATCGGCTTCGCGAAATGAGGCCGCCCCGACGGAAGGATCGATCCATGCGGATTCGTTCGAAATTGGTCCCGCTAGCGATCCCGGCGGTCGCCATCGGATTGGTGTTGTCGGGATGTAGTTCCGGGGCCGGCAATCAGACGGGCAATGTCAATGTCGGAAAGACCAACGACATAAATCCGAAGGACCCGAGCGCATTACGCGACGGCGGCAATCTGCGGCTCGCGATCAGCTCGTTCCCGGCCACCTTCAACTATCTGCATATCGACGGCGGAGACGCGGACATCGCCTCGATCATCGATCCGATGCTGCCGACGGCGTTCGTCAGCAATGCCTCCGGCGAGATGTCGGTGGATCACGACTACTTCACCGATATCAAGCTGACCGGGACCAATCCGCAGCAGGTCACCTACACCATCAACCCCAAGGCGGTATGGTCCGACGGCACCCCGATCACCTGGGCGGATCTGCAGTCCGAGGCGCACGCGCTGGGCAGCGCCAACCAAGGGTTCCAGGTCAGTTCCACCTCGGGCTTCGAGCGGGTGGCGAAGGTGGAACGCGGCGTCGACGACCGGCAGGCCGTCGTCACGTTCAACAAGCCGTACGCGGAGTGGCAGGGCATGTTCGGCCCGCTGTACCCGAAGTCGGTAACCGGGAATCCGCAGGCGTTCAACGATGTGGACCGCAACGACCTGAGGGTCAGCTCGGGTCCCTTCGTCATCGACAATATCGACCGGACCCAGGACAGGATCGTGCTGAAGCGCAATCCCACGTGGTGGGGTGCGAAGCCGAAGCTCGACACCATCACGTTCACCAGGCTCGATCAGAGCGCGGTCCTGGGAGCGGTGCAGAACAACGAGATCGATTACACCTACATGTCGGGCCTGCCCAACGTCGTGGCGGCCAGGAACGCTCCGGGCGTCGTGGTCCGGCGCGCACCCGAACCGAGCTGGAGTCATATCACCTTCAACGGCGCACCGGGCGCACTCCTGTCCGATCCCGCACTGCGACTGGCGATTTCGAAGGCCATCGATCGGCAGGCGATCGTCACCCAGGCCCAGACCGGCATCGTGGACAATCCCACGCCGCTGAACAACCACATCTTCGTGAAGGGGCAGAAGGGGTATCAGGACAACTCGGCGCCGGTGGCGTTCGACCCGAACGCGGCTGCCAAGGAACTCGACGCTCTCGGCTGGAAATTGAACGGTGACGTCCGCGAGAAGGACGGCAAGAAGCTCGAACTGCGTGATGTGATGTTCGATCAGAAGGAATGGGTCGACACCGCCAAGATCGTGCAGCAGGATCTGGCGAAGGTCGGGGTGAAGGTGGATATCCAGACCGTGCCCGGCACCGGGCTGTTCACCGATGTCATCGATCCCGGGAACTTCGATCTGGCGCAGTTCAGCTGGGGTGGAAGTGCGCTCCCGCTCACCGCGCTGCAGCAGATCTACTACTACGACCCCAACAACCTGCAGAGCAACAAGGCGCGCATCGGTTCCACCCAGCTCAACGAGCTGATCGACAAGACGATCTCCGAGCTGGATCCGACCAAGGCCAACGAGCTGGCCAACGAATGCGACAAGCTGATCTGGCAGGAGGGGTATTCGCTGCCTCTGCAACAGGCGTCGGGCACCTACGCCACCCGGGCCGATCTGGCCAACATCGGCGCGTTCGGCCTCGCCACCCCCGATTGGACGAAAGTCGGCTTCCTGAGGTGATTTCCGGCTCGGGCCATCCGCTGGCCTATCCGGTTCTGACGACGATCGGCGCCCTGGTGATCTGCCTCGCCTGGGCGCCGTTCGCCGATTCGGAGCAGTTGGGCATGCTGGGGGCGGTCGCGCTGGTTGTGGTGGTGTACAGCGCATTTCGGTTGATGGTGGCGTCGGGGGTGCTGCCTTGGCATACCGATCCCGGAATACGGTCCGAGCCGACCGATTCCACACCGACGGACTCGGCACCGGACGATCTCGAACCGTCCGACTCCCAGCAGTTCACCCGGGGGCGAAACATCCTGTCCTGCCGCCGGATACGTCAGCAGCACCGCTTGCTCAGCCGCTCCTGGCTCGAACTCGCCGCGAACGGCCGAACCCGCTGGCTGCCGGTCTATTTCGATCCCTCGCTGGTCACCGCGACCGATTCGACTGCCGAATTTCGTGACGGAACAGTGCGTTTCGACGGAGTGCGCCTGTACCCCTCGGGCCCGGTACGCGAACGCGAGCCCCTCGGCCGCCTGCACGACAACCCCACCCGCCCCGATCCCGAGGGCCCCGCCCACGCCGCCGACGCATCCCGCTTCACCCGACGCCTCCTGCTGGACGGCCAATTCGCCGTAGCCGCACCATTCGCGGCCCTGCTGTGGGTCTACGTCGCCGGTGGCGGCTTCCCCGCCTTCATCGGAGCCGCGACCGTCGCCGCAGGTGTCGCCGTGTGGTTCTCCGCAATCCGGGGCTCAGACCCCAGCTGACTGTCCGTCAAGCGGGTTGCTGCTGGGTGGCCGCGTGGATTCCGCCGCCGCCCTCGGCGACCGCGTTGAATTCCACCGGGACGATCTCCCGGCCCGGGAACGCGTCGGCGAGGATGCCCACGGCGCGATCGTCACCGTGACGGTCGCCGTATGCGGGCAGGTAGACCGCGTCATTGCCGACGTAGAAGTGCACATAGGTGTAGAGGAACTCCGCGCCGCGGGTGCCGGGCATATCGGCCCGATTCGGTTGCGGCAGTTCGATGATCTCGAAACCGCGGCCCGCGGCGTCGGTGGCGTCGCGCAGGATCTCGCGGGCGCGGGTGGCGGCGCGGGCGAAGAAGTCGTCGCGATCCGGATCCACCGGACGATCCACCACGACCAGACCCGGCCGGGCGAACCGGGCCACCGCGTCGACGTGACAGTCCGTCACCTCTCCGCCCGCAACGCCCTGCAGCCACACCACTTTTCGCACGCCCAGCAGATCGCCGAGGGCCCGCTCGATCTCGTCGTGGTCGCTGCCGGGATTGCGCGTCGGATTGACCAGTGAACTCTCGGTCGCCAGCAGTGTGCCCTCACCGTCGACCTCGAGCGATCCGCCCTCGGCGACGATCGGCGCGACGACCCGCTCGATTCCCTCGTATTCCAGCATCTTTCGCGCGACTCGCGCATCGAGGTGATATTCGGCCTTCTGCCCCCAGCCGTTGAAATTGAAATCGATACCCACCACATCGCCGTCGGGCGCGGTCACGAACGTCGCTCCGGTATCGCGCACCCATAAGTCGTCCAGCGGCGCGGAGACGACCTTGACCCCGTCGCCGACGACCTGGCGCGCCTGTTCGACATGTTCACGCCGCGCGAGCAACGCGACCGGTTCGTGTTCGGCGATGGCCTGAGCCAGTCGTGCCACATCCGCGCGCGCCGCGGGTAGCAGTTTCTCCCAGACCGACTCCTTGGCCGGCCACGCCAGCCACGTCCGGGCATGCGGCGCGGACTCGGCCGGCATCACATAGCGGCTCATGATCTCCGACCGTATCCACTCGGTCCGACATGCGCCATGAAATGGCAGGTTGCGGCCCTGTCATCAAGGAGACACGGCGCGCCGCACCGCGTGTTGGAACATCCGTCCAGTCCGTTATGTCGCGAAGGCGCCACCGTTCTCATCCGTGAACGCCGCGAGGTGGTCCCGCACCCATTGCGCGTAGGTCCGGGGCGCACGGCCGAGGACCCGCCGGACGTCGTCGGTGACCGTGGTGTTTCCCCCGTCACGGATGAATTCCGAACCGCGCATGACCACCTCGATGTACTCCTCGGACATCCCGCGCGCCCGCAGATGCGCGAGCACCGCCTCCCGCGACAGCGGCGCGAGCGCCACCGGGCGGCCCAGTTCGGTGGCCAGCACGCCGGCCTGATCCGGTTCGGACAACGCCTCCGATCCGGTCAGCGTGTACACCTGTCCGGCGTGCTCGGCGGACAGCAGCGCCTCGACCGCCACGGCCGCGATGTCACGCGGATCGATCACCCCCTGCCTGCCCGTCCCGGTGCGGATCGGCACCGGCTCGCCGGTCCGGATCGCCTCGGCCCAGGCGAGGGTATTGGAGGCGAATGCGCTGGGGCGCAGGATCGTCCACGTCGTACCGCTCTCGCGCACCGCTCGTTCGCCGGGCACATGCCAGTTCGCGAAATCCCGCAGGGCCGGATCACCGGTGCCGATGGCCGAGAGTTTCACCAGCCGCGACACACCCGCCGACCGGGCCGCGGCGACCAGCGCGGCATCGGTGTCGGGCCTGCCCGGCGCGGGGACGTTGACCAGGAATACCGCCCGCGCACCGGCCATGGCCGCGGCGACCGAGGGCGGATCGGTGTAGTCGCCGCGCACCACCTCCACCTCGTCGGGCATCCGCGCCGCCTGCGGATTCCTCGTGAACGCGCGAACCCGCTCGCCGCGCCCGGCCAATTGCCGAACCACCGCACCGCCGATGGTGCCCGTGGCACCCGTAACCAGAATCATGAACTCCAGCCTGGTGTGGTCCGGGGCCGCCGCCATAGGAAATTTCGGCACGACCACCGGCGGCCCGGCGCGCCTACAGTCGATCGGGTGAGCGTCCTGTCCATCGCGCCCGTGCGCACCACCGAGCAGTTCGAGCAGCTGCGCGAGGCTCCGGCGGCCCTGCGGCCGTGGGTCACGGGCATCGGCCGCATCCCGTTCCTCGACGATCTGACCGAACCGTTCACGCACATCCCCCAGGCGGTGACCACCGTGGTCGTCCGGGCCGAGCGTTCGGGCCGCCGCGACGTCGTGGTGGTCGGCCCGCGCACCCGTGCGACGTACAAGCGGGCCGAGGAGTCCGCGGCATGTCAGCGACTACGTCTGGCCCCCGCCGCGGTGCGACCCCTACTGGGCGTCGCCGCGGTCGAACTGACCGACCGGGTGCGCCCGCTGGCCGATTTCCCGGGCCCGCTGGCCGGATTCGAGGACCAGCTGCTGCACAGCACCCCGGACCAGGCGGTTCGAATCCTGGAATACGCACTGCCACAAGCACTTTCCGATGACGCGGACCACCGCGCGCATCGACGTCTGCTGGACGCCGCCACCGCGGTCCTGACCGCGCGGTCGATCCCGGTCCCCGAGGTGGCCGCCCGGCTCGCCGTCAGCGAACGCCAGCTCCGCACCCTCTTCGCCACCGGAATCGGCCTGTCCCCCAAGCAATTCGCTCGAATCGGCCGCCTCCACCGCGTCCTGGCCGATCCCACCGCCGCTCCCCTCGCCACCACCGCCGCCACCCACGGCTACTACGACCAGTCCCACATGACCGCCGAATTCCGCACCCTCATGGGCACCGCCCCCTCGGCCTACTTCCGCGGCGCCCTGCCCGCTTCCACTCCCTGCGCCACCGAACTCCGCAGCTGATTCGCCGCTGAAACCAGCAGAACTACCGCGACGCAAGCGATACCCACAGACATCTCCGACCCGATCGTCCAGCGCATCGCCGCGTCCGCGAACCCACTTCCACGTCGCCGCGATCCTGGCTTCCGCACCCGGCCGATCCCGCCCCGGGCATCAGCGGTCCGACAACTCCGAATACGAACGGATCCATCCCGCCCGAGGCCGACGACAGCGCCGAACGCCCACTACGAACCCCTCCCACAACGCGATCGATCCCAATCGAGGTCGACCGCCCCACCCCGAGACCAGCGGTTCGAGATGTCTTGTCCGTTGCCGCGCCGTGCGCTACACTCCATCGCTCCGGTGAATCAGGTTGTCGCACAGTGAGAACCGATCCCGATCCGGCACGAAGCCAGCCGATCGTCACGACAACCATCGCATTCGGGATCGGCACGGCTGAGGGCATCCTCGACGCGGCAATCCCACTCGGCGGATCGCTCGGCAGCCACCCCCGGGACACCTCGATCTACGGCACCCCATCCTGAACCCACCGAATCCAGCGGCAGGACAGACCGGCCTCGGCTCAGCCGGCCGCCTTGCGCTGTGCCGCGGCCCGGCGGCGGGCGAGTTCCTCCTGATCCAGCACCGCCGCCCGCTCCGGGGTGGGCGCGCTGCCGCCGAGCCGGGCGGGCACCCAGGGCGCGCCCTCGGGCATCTCGTATCCCTGCTGCGCCAGTTCGAGCAGATCGCCCATGCGCGAGCGCAATTCGGCGGTCAGCTCGTCCACCCCGGCGGCGGTGAGTTCACCGGGCGGCGGGGCAATGGGCTCGCCGATCCGGATGTGGACCGGGAAATGGTTGCGGCCCAGCTCTTTCGGAATGTCCTTGGTCCAGACGCGTTGCGCGCCCCAGATCACCATCGGCACGATCGGCTGCCCCGATTCGATCGACATGCGCGCCGCGCCGGATTTGAATTCCTTCAACTCGAAACTGCGGCTGATCGTCGCCTCCGGATAGACGACGACGATCTCACCGCCCCGCAACGCGGTCACAGCCCGCTCGTACGACTCCGCGCCGTGACTGCGATCGACGCCGATCGCCTTGCAGTGCTTCATGAGCCAGCCGACGATGCCATGCTCGAGTTCGGCCTTCATCATGTACCGGACGTTGCGGCCCGAGCCGCGGCCCACCAGCCCGACCTCCATGAAATCCAGGTAGGCGGTGTGGTTCACGGCCAGCACGGCGCCGCCGGAGCGCGGAATATGTTCCTGCCCGGTGATTTCGATTCGCAGTCCCTGCGCCCGGAACACACCGCGTACCAATCCGGTGAGAACGTCGAATACGGGTTCGCGCGCCATGCTTACAACTCCTGTGCATCCACTCTCGCGGCCGGACTACCGATCCGGTTCGCCGGTAGCCGAATTCCGGTTCGCCGCGGCACGTTCGGCCTTGGCGGCGGCGTCCGCGGCGTCCATCGCGTTCGCCTCCTCCAGTGTGGGCGCACCTCCGCCCAATCGAGCCGGAACCCAGTATGCGCCCGGTTCGAGCCGATAACCCTGCTGCAACTCCTCGAGCATCTGCTGCATGGTCGTGCGCAGCCGCGTGGTCAGCTCCGCGGCCACCTCGGCGATGTCCTCATCGCCCACCGCGGGCGGCGCGATCGGCTCGCCCACCGCGATCCGGATCGGAGTGTTGGTGCGGCCCAAGCGTTTGGGGTGTCCCTTGGTCCACACCCGTTGCGCACCCCAGATCACCATCGGGATGATCGGCACACCCGATTCGATCGACATGCGCGCGGCGCCGGATTTGAATTCCTTGATCTCGAAGCTGCGGCTGATCGTCGCCTCCGGGTACACCCCGACCAGCTCGCCCCGCGCCAGATATTCCAGCGCGGCCTTGTAGGAGTCCGCCCCGGCCGAGCGATCCACCGGAATGTGCCGCAGCGCGCGCATGATCGGACCCGAGACGCCGCTGTCGAACACCTCCTTCTTCGCCATGAATCGGATGTACCGTTTCGGGGTGCGTGCGGGCAGCCCGGCATAGGTGAAGTCCATGTAGCCGGTGTGATTGATGGCGATGACCGCGCCACCGACGGCGGGGATGCGCTCGGCCCCTCGGACATCGAATTTCAGCCCCTGCGCGAAGAATATGGTGCGGGCCAGGCCGATGATCGACCGGTAGACGGGTTCCACAATTCCGCTAGCGTAGTCCTCGGCACATCGGGCTACACCCAGGCGTGTGTTCTGGTCCACACACACATCCATCCGACAACGGCGAGCGCTTACAGGAAAGAGGTTCACCGCAGTGAAATTTCCCCGACCGGCTACGCGTGGACGTCTCCGATACGCACTGGCCGGGGGCCTGGCACTGATCGCGACCGGCCTGGTCGCGGGGTGCGATTCACGAGTGGGCATCGAGGGCACCGACTACAGCGCCGACGAACCACCGGCCCCGGTGTCCTCGTCCGCGACATCGCCCACACCCCAGTCCGCCGACGCGGCGGCCGCGCCGATCCTCCCGAAGCCGAAGCCGGGCGAACTCGAGGTAACCGTCTCGCTGACCAAACCCGATTCCGACGCCGCCGACGCGCTCACCCGCTGGGCGATGGATCTGCAATCGACGTCGACGGCCCGGCTGCAGGCCAAGTGCTGGCCCCTGGCGCCGCAGAACGTGCAGTCCATGTACACCGACAAGAAGGCCATCCTGGCCGCCCTGGCCCGGCCCGGCGTGGACGACGGCACGGCGATCACCTGGCGGGGTACCGGCCGCGGCGCGGTCACCGTCGTCGCGCAGCGCACCGATGTGGACGCCGGATACGCCTGCCCGCGGGTCTTCGCCGCCGGAACCACGCCGACGTTCAACGAGGCCGACGCCCGGCACACCGTCCGCCGGTACCTGGACCGCGTCACCGGGACGCCGCTCGACCCGGCCGACAAGGAGGCCACCCACCCGCTGCGCTGCGCCGCGACCGCCGGAACCTGGGATCCCACCGGCGCCGGCCGGGCCACCACGCCGCCGCTGGCCGCCGAGCCCGGCAAACTCGACGACGTGCAGTCCTTCGTCGACCAGTCGCTGACCTCGGAGACGTTGCGCGGGTCCTACGTCTCGGTGTCGGCCTCGGTCCTGACCACCGACGGAGCCGAACAGACCCGGACATTCACCCTGAAGTCCGGCAAGCAGGGTTACTGCATCGGCGACGTCTCCTCGTAGTCGGTACCCTGGGTGACCGGCAACGTTCAGGAGGGAAGTTCGTGGAGATCACCAGCGTCGGACACGCCGGGTTCCATATTCGCACCGCGGCCGGGACGATCCTGTGTGATCCCTGGGTCAACCCGGCGTATTTCGGGTCCTGGTTCCCGTTCCCGGACAACACCGAACTGGACTGGGACGAACTGGGCGACTGCGACTTCCTGTACGTCTCGCACCTGCACCGCGACCACTTCGACGCGAAACACCTGACCGACCACGTCAGCAAGGACGCGACCGTCCTGCTGCCGGACTACCCGGTCCCGGATCTGCGCCGGGAGCTGGAGAAGGTCGGTTTCACGAAGTTCATCGAGACCGAGAACTCGGTGAAGCGGACCATCACCGGTCCGGGCGGCGAGATGGACGTCATGATCATCGCGCTGCGCGCGCCCGCGGACGGGCCGATCGGCGATTCCGGGCTGGTCGTCTCGGACGGCGAGACGGTGTGCTTCAACATGAACGACGCCCGTCCGGTGGACATGGACGTGCTGCACGAGACGTTCGGGCACGTCGACATCCATCTGCTGCAGTACTCGGGCGCGATCTGGTACCCGATGGTCTACGACATCCCGGCCCGCACCAAGTCGAATTTCGGCAAGCAGAAGCGGCAGCGCGGCATGGACCGGGCGCGCAGCTACATCGAGCAGGTCGGGGCGACCTGGGTGGTGCCCTCGGCCGGTCCCCCGGTGTTCCTGGACGACGCGCTGCGCTACCTCAACGACGACCGCGGCGACGAGGGCAACATCTTCCCGGATCAAATGGTGTTCCTCGAGCAGATGCGGATCCACGGCAATCCCGGTGGCGTGCTGATGATTCCGGGTTCGGTGGCCGATGTGCGCGGCAAGGAGCTCGAGCTCACCCATCCGGTCGATCCGGACGAGATCTACGGTGACAAGGCCGGATACATCGAGCGGATGGCGCAGCGCATGGCGCCCGCGCTGGCCGCGGAGAAGGCGACCTGGGCGACCGGCGACGAACCGCTGCTGCCCCAGCTGAAGGATCTGTTCGAGCCGATCATGGCGCAGAGCGATCTGATCTGCGACGGTATCGGCTACCCGGTCGGGCTGGTGCTCGGCGAGCAGACCTTCGTCCTGGACTTCCCCAAGCGGGTGGTGCGGGAGCCGATCGAGGGTGAGGGCCGGTACCGCTACGGCTTCCGGATCGATCCGCAGCTGGTGCGCACGGTGCTGCGCGATCACGAACCCGATTGGGTGAACACGATCTTCCTGTCCACCCGCTTCCAGGCGTGGCGGATCGGCGGCTACAACGAATTCCTGTACACCTTCTTCAAATGTCTCACCGACGAGCGAATCGCCTACGCGGACGGCTGGTTCGCCGAGGCGCACGACGATTCGGCCTCGACCGAACTGGCCGGGTGGGAGGTGCAGCGCCGCTGCCCGCACCTCAAGGCCGACCTGTCGAAATTCGGTGTGGTGGAAGGCAACACCCTCACCTGCAATCTGCACGGGTGGCAGTGGGATCTGGAGTCGGGGCGGTGCAAGACCTCCAAGGGGCACGAGCTTCGCTCGCGCAAGCTCTGAGCCCGTTGGCGCGGAGACCCTTGGCGCGCAATACGTTCCGGTAGCCGATCACTCGCCCGCGGCGGACCTGCGGGCCTCCTCCAGCACCTGCAACGTCGCCACCGCGTCGTGGGGATCGACCGGGACGGGGAGGTCGTCGAGCAGTGCGGCGGCCATCTCCGCGTAGAACGCCGGGTAGTTCCCCGCCTCGTTGGGGACCGGCTGCGTGTCGTCCGGAGTGCCGAGCGAACCCCAGTTCTCGGGATCCACCGTGCCCCAAGGCTTTCCGTCGTTCGGGCGACGTCCCGCGCGCAACGCGTCCTCCTGCGGATCCAGCCCGAAGGTGAGATAGCCGCTCGCCGAACCGAGTACGCGCATCCGCGGGCCCAGCCGGGGTGCGACCGCACTCATCCACAGGTGCGAGCGCACCCCCGAATCGTGCGTCAGCGCGATGAAGGCGTCGTCGTCGGCCCGCACATCCGGTCGGCGAGAGTCCAATTCGCAGTACACCTCGGTCGCCGGACCGAACAGGGTCAGCGCCTGATCGACCAGATGACTGCCCAGATCGTAGAGGATGCCCGCACCTTCCGCGGCCTCGCCGACCTCGCGCCAGCCGCCCTTGGTGACCGGCCGCCACCGCTCGAATCGGGACTCGAACCGGCGCACCTGCCCGAGTCGGCCCTCCTGGATCAATCGGCGCAACGTCAGAAAGTCGCTGTCCCAGCGGCGGTTCTGGAAAACCGCCAAGGCCAGCTCGTTCTGCTCGGCCACCGCGATCACCTCGAGTGCCTCGTCCGCGGTGAGCGCGAACGGTTTGTCCACCACCACCGCAAGTCCCGCGCCCAGCGCCTGAATCGCCAGCGGCGCGTGGGTGCGATTGGGCGTGGCGATCACGGCCAGATCGATGCCGTCCGGATCGGCGAACAACTCCTCGGCCGTATCCAGCACCCGCACACCCGGATACGCCGCGCGCGCCCGCTCGCCCCGCTCGGCCGAAGAGGTGACCACCGCGGCCACCCGCATCCTGGGCTCCGCGTCGATCAGCGGCGCGTGGAACACCTCACCGGCCAGCCCGTACCCGATAACGGCCACACCCAATTGCGCCATCCAGCTGCCTTTCGCTTCGAAAGTCTCCTCATGCGGCGCCGGCCCAGCCGCGATTGTCCGGCACGAAACGATATCCCGCCGAACGACCGAGCAGGCGGGATCCGCTACTCGCCGCCGAAGGCTGCCGAATCCCGGCCGGTATCCATCGGAATCCAGCCGTTGCTGGAGAATTCGTGTTCCGGTGCGCCCGCGCCGACCAGACCGTGCTGATCGTTCAGATCGTTCAGATCGTTGATCAGCTCGGCCACCGGATGCGAATCGCTGTAGTGGTAGCCCTGGGCCAGGGCGAAACCGAGTTCGGTGAGCACCGCGGCCTGATATTCGGTCTCCACGCCCTCGGCGATGACCTGCAGATCCAGCGATCGGCTCAGCGCCGCAATGACTCCCAGCAGCGGCGGGGCCGGGGAATCGGAGCGAATCGCCGCGACGAACGACTGATCGACCTTCAGGATGTCGCTGGGAATGGTGGCCAGGCGGCTCAGCGAGGAGTACCCGGTGCCGAAATCGTCGATGGCGATCCGCACGCCGCGCTCACGCAACGTGCTGAGATTGCCGATGGCCGTCTGGGATTCGGCCGCGAGCTCACTCTCGGTGACCTCGAGCACGAGCTGATCGGCGGGCCAGCCGGTATCGGACAGAATGCCCGAAACCCGGTCGGCGTAATCGGATTCGGCCAGTTCCAGGCCGCTCACATTGACGTTCAGGGTCAGGTCGAGCTGGGCGAAGGTCTCCTGCAGGCGCGCGGCGTCGGCGCAGGCCCGGCGCAGCACCAGCTCGTCCAGATCGGCGATGAGGTCGTATTCCTCGGCGACGCGGATCAGGCCCTCGGTGGTGACGTCCGGTTGCGCGCTCGAGGACCACCGCAGCAGCGCCTCCACCCCGACCGCCCGGCCCGCGCCGCCCTCGCCCAGGCTCACGATCGGCTGGTAGTGCACATCCAGCGCGCCCTTGTCGATGGCCTCGCGCAACTCCACCGCCAGCGGCAGCTGCCGCGAGGATTCCAGCACCGTCCGGTTGCGCCCGGCCTGCTTGGCCCGGTAGAGCCCGACGTCCGCGCGACTGACCAGCAGTGATCCGGATTCGCCCGGCTGCCAGGAGGTCACGCCCGCGGAACATCCGGTGGTGACCGCGGCCCGCAGCTGTTCGGTGAGCAGGATCGCGGCCTGTTCGGTGGTGTTGGGCAGCAGCAGCGCGAAGGCGTCGCCGCCGTATCGGGCCAGCTGCTGATCGGGGGCGAGCAGTTTCGACCAGGTGTCGCCCACGCGTTGCAGTACCGCGTCGCCCGCGCGATGACCGAGATGGTCGTTGATCTTCTGGAAACGGTCCAGGTCCACCAGGACCAGTGCGAGTCCCTGCCCGGTCCGCGCGGCGTGCGCGATCGCATTGCTCAGCGTGCGATCGAAGCCGCGCCGATTGAGCAGGCCGGTCAGCATATCGATATCGGCGTCCGACGCCATCCGGGTCAGGATGCCCACCACGATGCCGACCCCGACGGTCACCCCGGCCGGAATCCCGCCCGCCCACCACGGCAGCTCGCGCGAGGGCACCACCCACAGGCACAGCAGCACCGCGAACGTCACGTGGGCCGCAACCCATTGCCAGGCAAAGAAAATCGCCGCATCGCAGGCGACGAAGACATAGAACGCGGACAGGCCGATCGCCCCGACGGTATTGGGGAACCAGTGCACCGCGATCGTCACCAGCACCGTCGCGAGCGCGACGTAGCCGTGATGGATCGAATGCGGCAGCCGCGGCCCCCAGATCAGCAGGCTCACGCCCAGCAACAGCGCCACCGCCGCGGCCGATCCCACCAGCGGCCGATTACCGTCGTCCCCCGGGGCGATGGCAGTCAGCAGCAGACCCAGCACCCCGCCCATGACGTAGAACGCCCCGGTGGTCCGGGCCATGACCCTTGCCGTCGCCAACGCCGAAACCGTCCGCACCCGCGTCCGGGTATCGCCGCGCGAGCCGATTCCGCGCACGATCCATAGCCTAGACATAGTTGACCCGAGCAGTAGTCACATCCGCAGGAATCGGCGGGCAAAGTCTGCGATCATGCTCACATCCCCCGGTTTCCCTCGGCGTGTCGGGAAATGCAGGGGCTCTTTCGAATTCGATCGCAAATTACCAGCTACCAATTCTGTCGGATGTGTGACGTCGTACCCTAGACCGCTTCCAGGATCTCCTTGCCCACGAACGGCACCAGCGCCTCGGGCACCCGCACCGATCCGTCGGCCCGCTGATGGTTCTCCAGCAGGGCGACGATCCAGCGCGTGGTGGCCAGGGTGCCGTTCAGTGTCGCGGCGACCTGCGGTTTCCCGTTCTCGTCGCGATACCGCACCGACAGCCGGCGTGCCTGGAACGTGGTGCAATTCGAGGTCGAGGTGAGCTCGCGATAGGTCTGCTGGGTGGGAACCCAAGCCTCGCAATCGAATTTGCGCGCCGCGGAGCTGCCCAGGTCACCGGCGGCCACATCGATCACCCGATAGGGCACCTCGATCGCGGCCAGCATCTCCTTCTCCCAGCCGAGCAGGCGCTCATGTTCGGCGTCGGCGTCCTCGGGCTTGCAGTAGACGAACATCTCGACCTTGTCGAACTGATGCACCCGGATGATGCCGCGGGTGTCCTTGCCGTAACTGCCCGCCTCCCGGCGGAAACACGACGACCAGCCCGCATAGCGCTTGGGACCGGCCGACAGATCCAGGATCTCGCCCGAGTGGTAACCCGCCAGCGGCACCTCCGAGGTGCCGACCAGATACAGGTCGTCCTCCTCGAGGCGGTAGATCTCCGCGGCGTGCCGGCCCAGGAATCCGGTGCCCGCCATGATCTCCGGACGCACCAGCACCGGCGGGATCATCATGGTGAAACCGTTGGCGGTGGCGCGCTGCGCGGCGAGTTGCAGCAGGCCGAGTTGCAGCAGCGCGCCGTATCCGGTCAGGAAGTAGAACCGCGCGCCGGACACCTTGGCCCCGCGCTCGGTGTCGATCAGCCCGAGCGATTCGCCCAGTTCCAGATGGTCCTTCGGGGTGAAGTCGAATTCGGGTGTGCTGCCGATGGTCTCGCGCAGGATGAAATCGTCCTCGCCGCCCGCGGGCGCGCCCTCCTGCACGACGTTGGACAGCGCGCGCTGCGCGAGGTCCAGTTCGGCGTTCGCGGCGTTCTCCGCGGCCTCGGCCTCCTTGACCTTCGCGGACAATTCCTGCCCGTGTGCCAGCAGACTCGGCCGCTCGTCCGGCGACGCCTTGCCGACCTTCTTGCCCAGCGCCTTCTGCTCGGCGCGCAGGGAGTCCGCGGTCGCGACCGCGGCACGCCGCGCGGCGTCCGCCTCGAGCAGGGCGTCCACCAGCGCCGGATCCTCACCCCGCGCCCGCTGTGACGCGCGGACGACATCGGGCTGCTCACGCAGGAATCTGAGGTCGATCATGGGGACCTAGCCTAATGGGCCGAGTCCACCGATATTCCGCAGGCTGTATCTATGGCCTCCGCTTCGCCGCGGCGGGCCGGGGCCCTCGTGACCCCCGGCTTCCCTCCCTCCGCTCCGGTCGGTCCACGACCGGGGCGGGCCCCGGCCAGGAGCCGGCGTTTCATGGTGTTGGCGGAACTCGGGGCGTTTCACAGGTTGAGCGGAACCTGGGGACGTTTCACGGGTTGCGCGGAACCCGGGGGCGCGATGGGAAGCGCGATCGAGAGATGGCGCGACCCGCTCACCCCCATCGTGGCGTAGGGGCTCGCGCGCTGCCATGATGGACCGCGATGTCCTCCGAACATGTGCCCGCGCGCCCGCCCGCGAACGGACCCGACCCCGAGTGGGCCGAGTCGGCTTCCGAGTGGGACGACACCGCCGCCGAGCGGAAACCGGCCGCGCCGCACTCGGGCAGGCGCGTGCATCTGCCCGCGCACAAGATGCGCTGGGGGCTGCTCGCGGTGGCCGTGGGTGCGCTGGTCGCGGCGATCGTGACGCTGTCCATCTCCGGATTCCGCTCCTCGCACGGACTGGAGGCACGCGATCCCGGCGGCGGCGGTCCGGCCGGGCGGAACAATTCGGTATTCGGCACCGCGAAATCGGGCGACTGCCTGAGCTGGACCAATGCCAAGACCCTGGATCTGTCGAAGGTCAACTGCGCGGACAAGCATCTGTTCGAGGTGACCGCCGGCATCGACCTGAGCAACTATCCGGGCCGCGAATTCGGCCCGGGCACCCGCTTCCCGGATTCACTGCGTTTCGCCGAACTGCGCGACGAGCACTGCGTCACCGCGGCGCGGGCATATCTGGGCGGACGCCTGGACCCGCGCGGACGTTTCGTGGTCGGCATGATCAATCCCGGTGAGCCCGCGTGGAACAAGGGCGACCGCACCGTGCGCTGCGGGCTGCAACTGGTCAGCGCCACCGGCAACGCCACCCAGCAGACCGTCGGGCGCGTGCGGGACAGCGATCAGTCGCGCATCTTCGATCCCGGCACCTGCATCGGCATCAACCAGAACCTGCCGACCAACGAACCGGTCGAGTGCGCCGACCCCCATGCCTACGAGGTGATGTCGACCGTCGACCTGGGACAGCAGTTCAGCGGCGGCACGCCCGCGAACGCCGATCAGGACAAATACATGCAGGATCAGTGCTCGCGCGTCGCGGATTCCTATCTCGGCGGGCCGAAGGCGCTGATCAACAAGACGCTCACCATCTTCTGGGACAACATCGACGCCCGCAGCTGGCTGGTCGGCAGTCACAAGCTGAACTGCCTGGTGGGCAAGGGGACTCGGGACGGATTCTCCTCGATCACCGGATCGGCCAAGGGCAACATCCTCATCGACGGCCAGGCCCCGGTGCCGCCGCCGAGTACGGGCCGGTCCACCCCGGCCCCGCTGCCGGGCGCGGCCCCGCCGGTGCGGTGAGTCCGCGGGACCGAGCGCGATGACCGTATCGATGTCACCGGAACGGTTCGAGGAATTGGTCGGTGACGCACTGGATCTGATCCCGTCCGAACTCACCCGGGCCATCGACAACGTGGTGGTGCTGATCGAATCACGCAATCCGGAGGATCCGCATCTGCTCGGCCTCTACCAGGGCATCGCCCTGACCGATCGGATCGACAGCCAGTACGGCGGCGCGCTGCCGGACACCGTCACCATCTATCGCGAGCCCATTCTCGGGATGTGCGACAACGCGGACCAGGTCGTGAACGAGGTGGCGATCACCGTGATCCATGAGATAGCTCACTATTTCGGCATTGACGAAGCCCGACTGCATGAGCTGGGATGGGGATAGTCTAGTCCGCGGGGTGCATCGAGCCCGTAAACTTCGGACTCGAGGGAACCGGATCGCGGGCAACCGCGTCCAAGAACTCGTAGGGGGAATTCTCGTGGTTCCACCGAAGGCCCGGCCTGTGCCGGTCCTACAGTTGAATAGCTGCCACCAGAAGGAGTTCGAGTCATGGATCTCGTTCACGTCGATGCCGAAATCGTGCTCGCAGCCGCCGGTGAGCTCGACCTGCTCGCCGATCGCCTGGCCGCGGCCCAGGGGCTGAGCGGCCCGGCCACACACGTCATTCCGTCGGGCGCCGAAGAAGTATCGCTCTTGGCCTCCAACCACTTCAACGAGGGCGCGGTCACGCACGACGCCTCCATCGCACAGGGCATCGTCGAGTTGCGCAATGCCGCACAGACGTTGCGCATCCAGGTGAGCGAGTACGTCGCGCAGGACGCCATCCGGGCCGCGGGCATCACCGCCGTCCAGACGGCGCTCGAGCTCTGATCCGAGACCACCACTTCAACATCAACCACAGGGGAAGAGAACAATGGTTGCTGGAATCACCGGCGTGGTCTGGGAAGCCCGTCCGGCAGAAATCAACTCGGCCACGCTGAATCTCGGCGCGCACGGGGTGCCGATCGTGGCCGCGGGAACCGCTTGGGCGGGTCTGGCCGCGGCCTGGACCGACGCCACCGCGACGCTCACCCGCGTGATGGCCGAACTCGGGGTCGGCCTGCTGGGTGTCAACGGTGTCGCCGCGATGGCCCAGCTCACCGCCTTCACCGGCTGGTGTGGCGAGCAGACCGCGATGGCGGCCGGCATGGGCGCCAAGGCCGCCGCGAACGTGACCGCCTACACGGTCGCCTCACTGGTCATGCCGAGCCCGCCGGAGATCGCGGCCGTCGACGCGGCCCGCGTCGCCGCGCACACCACCGGCGGTGATCTGTGCGGCGCCGGTGAGATCGCGGAGGCCACGTATATGGAGGTCCAACTCCGCGCCGCACTGGTGATGGAGACCTACGAGGCCGCCACCTCGCTCATGGTCGCCACCCCGGCCGCCTTCATGATGCCGCCGCCGATCGCGGTCGGCGCCGGAACCGTCGGCGGCGCACTGGATGTCGCCCAGGCGGTACAGGCCGATATCAACCCGGTCGCCAACGCGGTCTCCGCCGCACAGGCGGCGGTGTCCAGCCCGGGTACCTCCGATGCCGCGACCCAGGTCGCGGGCGTCGCCGGATCGGTGGCCACCACGGCCGTCCCGACCGTCGGCGATGCCGCAGGCAGTGCGATCTCGGCGGCCACCAACACCACCGCGACCGCATCCCCGGGCGTGTCCACGACCATGGTGGGCGGCCTCGGTGGTCTCGGCGGCGGCGCCATCGCCACGCGGGCGGTGTCGTTCGCGGGCGGCGGCTCGGTCGGCATCGGCAACGGCGCGGGCAGCCTGCAGATCCCGGAGGGTTGGGGCGCGGGTCTGGGCACCAACTTCCCGACCGCGAACGTGCCCGAGGTCGCGCCGACCACTCCGGCGAGCGCCAACGCCACGCAGCCCGCCTCGGCCCGTCCGGTCAGCAGCGGAAATCCGTTGCTGGGCAACCAGGCCGAGGAGGAGGAAGAGCTCGAGCACAAGAACGAGCTGGTGCACGGCGAGTACTTCAACGACGGCCGGATCATCGCGGCGGGCGTCATCGGGGGCGACCCGAATGCAGAGTCCGCTAGGTGACGGTACTGGGCGCTGGACGGGGTGGGGCCATGCTCGAATCTGTTGTGCTGACGCTGGACGAGATGCAATTCCTGCTGGATAAATTGCAGATCAGCCAGGTTCCGGTCGTACTGGACACCTTTGCCAGGTACGACAGCGACGTCAGGCGTAAAGAGGCGTTCGATGCGGCCGCCGAGTCGCTCGCGGCGCGCGATCTTCTGGACGGTGAGTTCGTGCACCGGGATCTGGAAGATCGGCTGCGGGCACTCGACCGGCCGCACTGGGCCATCGCCGTGCGCTGGTACGTCGGCCAGCTGGTGAACCGGATGTGCATCGCCAAGGGTGACGAGCTGGAGGTCGTCGCCCTGCGCGGGCCCGACACCTACGTCATCAGCGAGGCATCGCACGATCTGCCCGGCACCATCCTCGCCGCACTGGGTCCGGCCGATCCGCTCGAGCTCGAGGGTATGAACGTGCTCACCGAGGATCTGCAACCCATTCTCAACGACGCCGGCGACAGCAATGCCACCGCGCAGCGCTTGAGCCGGGTGGGCCGCCCGCCGCGTGATGCGCAGACCTTGGCCGCGGCACTGGTCGAAGTGCCCTCGCACGTCTCGATCGTCGGCGTGATCTACGGCGACGGCAGCCGCGATATCGCGGACGGCGCGGTCGCCGTGTTCAACACCCGCAACGGCCGGTTCATCACGACCACCACCCGCTCCGAGGACGACGTGCAGTGGACATCACTGGCGACGGGCACCCCCGGGCGGCTGCGTACGGCGATCAAGGACCTCATCGAAAAGCTCCCGCTGCGTGCGGAATTCAATCCGCCCGCGGGGGCGATCTGAGTCCGCGGGTGCTCAACCCATCGGATTGTCGGCGTCCGGCTCGGCATCCCCGCCGAACGGCGGGGTGAAGCGGCCCCAGCGCGCGCACTCCCATCCGAGGAATTCGGTTCCGGCGTAACGCGGTACCAGCTCGATCGTCTCGGTGTTGTCCAGATGGTTGTTCGTGGTGAAGGGCGGGGTGACACCGCCCAGGGTCCTACCGGCCAGGCGCATGGCCGCGCCATGGCTGACGACCAGGATGTCGCCGTCCTCGCCCGTGGACAGATAGGTCCGCCGAAGCTCTTCCAGCACAGGCAGGTACCGGTCCAGCACCTCGCGGCCGGTCTCGCCGCCGGGCACCCGCCGATCCAGTTCGCCCAGGTGCCAGGACTTGTAGATGGTCTGGAAGAGTTCGTGCGCCGCCTCGGAACTGCTGCCGTCCAGCTCGCCGACGAACACCTCGGCCAGACCGTCCAGCGCCTGCGCGGGCGCCCCGGTCACCGATTCGATGTGCTGTGCGGTCTGCCGGGCCCGCAGCGCCTGCGAGCTGAACAGTCTGCGCGGCGGTGCGGTGAGTGCGGCGCCGAATGCCTTCGCCTGTGCCACACCACGTTCGGTGAGCGGGCGGCCCGGCACCCGGGTGTCGAGAATTTTGGCGACGTTTCCCTCGGTTTCACCGTGCCGCACCAGGACGAGCCTGCCGCTCATAGATCGGCCGTTCCCTTCTTCAGATCCGCGAGCCATGCCGCGGCGGGTTCGTCGGGCGGTGGTGGCGCTCCGGTGGGCGAGCTCGCGGGCCACGATCCGAGAAAGCGGATCCGCCCCGCAGTCCGATGCAGCGCCTTGAGTGCCTCGGCGACGGCGATGTCGTCGATATGGCCGACACAGTCCAGATAGAACCGGTACGTGCCCATTCCGGTGCGGGTCGGCCGGGATTCGATGCGGGTCAGATCGACTCCGCGCGTGGCGAATTCGGCGAAAACCCGCATCAGCGAACCCGGTTCGTTGGCCAGTTCCAGCACGACCAGCGAGGTCCGGTCGACGCCGGTGCGCGGCGGGGCCTGCCGTGGCCGCGTGACCAGGACGAATCGGGTGACGGCCTGATCGTGATCGGCCACGCCCGACGCCAGGACCGCCAGCCCCAGCCGCTCCCCTGCCAGCGTGGTCGAGACCGCCGCATCGGCATGTCCGGCCACGACGTCCTCGGCTGCCGCGGCATTGGAGGCCGAGGTGTACATCGAGGCCTGCGGCAGATGCTCGTCCAGCCAGCCCCGGACCTGCGCCGCGGCCACCGGATACGCGGCGACGGTACGCACATCGGCGAGCGTGATACCCGCCCGGGCGACGATCGTGAAGGCGACGTCGAGTTCGGTCTCGGCGACGATCTGCAACCGCGGCCCAAGGGCGAGCGCGTCGAGCGTCGGCGAGATCGACCCCTCCACCGAACTCTCGATCGGCACCACCGCACCCTCGACCGCACCGGCCCGGATCAACTCCAGCGCCGCGCCCTGACTGGGCGCGGCGACCCGCTCGACCGGTTCGTCGAAGACGCCGGTGGACTCGAGTCGGATCAGGGCGATCTCGGTGAACGTTCCCGATGGTCCGAAATAGGCGATACGCGGCACGGATACGACATTACCGACCGGTGGCCGGTGGGCTCGGAGTTTGCAGCACTTCCAGGGCTTTCGCGACGGCATCGGGCGTTTCGGACTCGATTGCCAGCAGCACGCCGCGCAACGCCTCCACCGCCCCCGGGCCCAGGCCGCGCAGGAATTCGAGATCCGGATGGGTCAGGGCGCGGCGGATGTCCTCGCCGCACAGCGCGGCGACCGTGGCGGCGACCACGCCGACGGCCCGCTCCCCGGAATCGGTGCGGGCGACGAATCCGCCGGCGGAATGCGCGGCCATGACGAGGAATTCGGCCACCTCGACATCGGGCAGTCCGGCGTCGAGCACCGGCGCTCCCGGAACCTCGGACAGCGGCCGGACCAGCGCGTCCGTCAGATCGGCCCGCGGCGCGGCGGGCATGGACAACGTCAGCGGAACCGGTTCGTGGGCGGTGGAATCGTGCGGCACATTTCCACCGTAGCGATCGAAATGCTTGCACAACCGGGCATATTCACTTAGCTTAGGTTTACCTAACCAATACATCGTGGCCGGGACCACAGCCCTGGAGGTAATGCATGCGACCGAATCCGACCCTCGCGCCGTCCACCGCCGAACGGATCCGCAACGCCTGCGTGCATGCCGATCACGCGATGCTCGCCCTGCCCGGAATCGATCCCGCGACGATCACGGTCCACCACCTCCGCCAGTGCGGTGACGCGGTGGTCGCGGTGCCGATGGACTCACCCGCGGTCCACGCCGCGGCACGCGGTGGCGAGGGCGGCGTCCAGGCTGTTCTCGAACTCACCGATCGCACGCCACTGCCGCTGCGGGAGCCGGTGCGCGCGCTGGTCTGGCTGCGCGGTCGCGTGCGCGCGGTCCCCGCCGGGACGCAGCGTCTGCTCGCCTCGTCCGTCGCCGAGGACCATCCGCATCCGGCCCTGCTCGACGTCGGGCACACCACGACCCTGCTGCGCCTGATGATCAATTCCGCGGTGCTGGCGGATTCGACCGGCGCGGAATCGGTCTGCCACGCGGACCTGCGCGAGGCCCGGCCCGATCCGTTCTGGGAACTCGAGGCGGCCTGGCTGCAGCATATGGACGCCGACCACGCCGACGTCGTCGCCCAGCTCGCCCGCCACCTGCCGACCCGCCTGCGCGGCGGCGCGATCCACCCCCTCGCGATCGACCGCTACGGCATCAGCCTGCGCGTCGAGACCAGCGAGGAGGACCACGACGTCCGGCTGTCCTTCCAGACTCCCGTGGAAGACGTCCAATCCCTCAGCCGCGCAGTGCGAATCCTCGTCGGCTGCCCGTTCCTGCACGGCATGCGCCACATGTAGCCACGGGGACGCATGCCCACCCACGACCCACAACGGCTTTGCGCTCACGAATTCCATTGCTCTCGAAGCATTTTCGACCCCACAGCGGGAGAATTCGGCGTACCCACCGGCCGCGATGCCGGTGAACCCGGACGGGGCGTACTCATCGGAGAGATCGCGTGGAGATCGGTGACGGCTCTGTCGTCGATGAATCCGGGCAGTGCCGTGGCCAGAAATCGCATCGGATGAACAGTCGCACCGGCCGATGCCATTCATCGCCGGGCATGGCAGGCAACCCGGGCGCGACCAGGGGCGGGTGCGCCCCGATTAGATTGGCGGGATGGATTCGGCTGCTGATGCTGTTCCGGTGTGGCCTGCGCCCGCCTCCGATGGGGAGCGGCGGGCCGTCCGGATCGAGATTCTGGTCGTTCTGGTCGTCACGTTCGGGCTGAGCGGGGCCAGTGCGGCGCTGTCGCTGCTGGAGAGTGCGCTGGCGCCGGGCGGGATCGGCGGGCAGTCGGTGGCGCTGAATCCGTCGCGAGCCACACAGTCGACCATCGATCTGCTGTTCCAGCTGTTGAGTGTGCTGCGGTTGCTGGGGTGGGGTGCGCTCGGGCTGTATCTGTTGTGGCGCAGCGGATTCGGGCCTCGGCTCATCGGTCTGGCGCGAATTCGGTTGCGCCACGATGTCCTTCCCGCGCTGGCACTCGCGGCCGTGATCGGCCTGCCGGGCCTGGGGCTGTATCTGATCGCGCACGCGCTCGGGTTGAGCGTCACCATCGTGCCCAGTTCCCTGGGTGATCACTGGTGGCGACTGCCCGCGCTGATCCTTTCCGCGGTGGCCAATGCCGTCGCCGAGGAGCTGATCGTGGTGGCCTACATGATCACTCGGCTGCGGCAATTGGACTGGTCGCCGAACCGCTCCCTGCTCGCCTCGGCCCTGCTGCGCGGCAGCTATCACCTCTACCAGGGCCTCGGCGGCGGCCTCGGAAATCTGGTGATGGGCTTGATCTTCGGCACATTCTGGCAGCGCACCAATCGCCTGTGGCCATTGATTGTGGCCCACGCCACAATCGATTCGGTCGCTTACATCGGTTACACCGTGCTGCACGGCCATGTCTCCTGGCTGCCCTGAAACGCTCAGCTTCTCCCGTTACTATCGCGGAGATGAACGGCGAGCGACCCCCGTACGATCCGCGGGATCCACGGATGCGCCGGGTCCCGCCGAACGGGCCCGGCATGCGCGGGCCGATGCCGGGCGGGCAGGGTGAACCGCCGCGCGAGCCCACTCAGGTGATGCGCCGCGATGCGCGGGGGCAACAGCCGCTGGCCTGGTCACAGGGCGGTCCGCAATCCCCACCGCCTCCGCCGCGCGGTCGCGGACCTCGCCCGGGACCGGATCGCGGTTGGGCCCCGACGCAGCGGCCCGCGCCGTACCGCGAGGGCCC
>NZ_BDBQ01000003.1 GCF_001613065.1 Nocardia miyunensis NBRC 108239 | reverse complement strand
CCCGCCGCCCGCGCCGCCCCTCCCGCCCACACGACGCCGCCGGGAACCCCAGCCGCGTCAACCCCGGGTGCGCCGTCGGCGACATTGGGGACGTTGGTTCCTGGCACTGCTGCTGGTGCTGATCCTCACACCGATCGCGGCCGGGATCTATCTGGACAGCTCGCTGCACCGCATCGACGCGCTGGCCGGCTATTCCGGACGGGTAGGGCAGACCGCGGGAACCAATTGGCTGCTGACCGGTTCGGACAGTCGCGAGGGGCTGACCCAGGCACAGGAGCAGCAACTCTCCACCGGCGACGAGGCCGATGCGGGCGGTGAGCGCAGCGACACCATCATGTTGGTGCACATTCCGCAGTCGGGCCCGACCACTATCGTCAGCCTCCCGCGCGATTCCTATGTGCCCATTCCGGGTCACGGCCGCGACAAACTGAATGCGGCCTTCGCCGAGGGCGGCCCGAAACTGCTGGTACAGACCGTGGAAACCGCGACCGGTCTGCATATCGACCATTTCGCGAAGATCGGCTTCGGCGGGTTCGCGAATATGGTGGACGCGGTCGGCGGCATCGATATGTGTCTGCCGAATGCGATCGACGATCCGAAGGCCGGGCTCAACCTCCCCGCGGGCTGCCAGCACCTGAACGGCACGCAGGCACTGGGATTCGTGCGCACCCGCGCCACCCCGCGCGCGGATCTGGACCGGATGAACAATCAGCGCATGTTCCTCGCCGCCCTGCTGAAGAAGGCGACCAGCGCGGGCACCCTGGCCAACCCGTTCAAACTGTGGCCGCTGGCCACCGGAATCACCGGCACACTGCAGGTGGACAACGGCGATCACATCTGGGCCCTGGGCCGCCTGGCCTGGGCGCTGCACGCGAACACCGTCACGACCACCGTCCCCATCGGCGGCTTCGAGACCGTCGACGGCAGCGGCAGCGTCCTGCTCTGGGACAAAAGCCAGGCCAGCCAGTTCTTCGCCGACCTGGCCGCCGACAAACCGATCCCGGACGACCTACTCACCAAGTAAGTCCAGCCGGCCCGTTCCCGAGCCGCCACCCGAACCTCGCCGGTGCACGAGAAGCGGGCCGTCGCAGACGAAGACCGAATCCCGTTGCGGGCCAGAGCCATGGAGCGGATCCGTCTCACTCAGCGCAGGGTGACCCGACGCGAGCGCAACCCGTCACGTGAACACCGCTCATCCGGAGCAGCGGTGGCCCGCCGAAAATGAACAGCCGCACTCGGACAGGCCGAATTCCATTACGAACGCTACTCATTCGCCGTGACCGAGTCGGCGCAGAGTGGCCCGAGGCGAGCGCATCCGCTCACGCGAGCCACCCTCATCCGGAATGAATTACTCGTCGGAGCCGAGACTCCGGCCCGACGCGGGCCGAATTCCATTGCGGGCCCGAGCATTCAGCCCG
>NZ_BDBQ01000002.1 GCF_001613065.1 Nocardia miyunensis NBRC 108239 | reverse complement strand
CCCGACTATTCAGCCGGGCCCGCCTCACTCAGCGCAGGGTGACCTGACGCGAGCGCAATCCGTCGCGTGAACGTCGCTCGTCCGGGGTCAGGGGGGCGTCCGAGGCGAGGGCCTCGCTCAGGCGGGCGCCGAATTCCGTTGCGGGCTTTACCCATTCGGTGGCGTGCTGTTCGCGGTCCAGGTCGAAGACGGGGACGAGCAGGCCGTGGGTGCGGAACGAACCGGCGAAGCGGGAGCCCTCGCCGAGGTGCAGGCCGCCGGAGGCGTGCAGGCGCGCCAGCGCCAGCATCAGTGCGTCCTCGTCCTCCGGGCGGACCCAGCGCAGATGCGCCTTCTCCCCCGCGTCGACCCACCAGGCCGCGCCGATCGCGTCGGCGTCCAACCTCAGGCGGTCGGACGGCATAATCGCCTGATTGGCCTGTTCGATGGTGCTCGCCACCTGCGGGTCCGGCTGCACCCCCTCGGGCACCCACCAGTTGAAGTCCTGGTGCACGGTCAGATCCAGGCCCGCGCTCGGGTCGAGCACCTCGGTCAGCGCCTCGGTCGCCACCTCGGCGTCGGCGGCGCTGTTCAGCGATTCGCCCGGCTCGGCGGCCTGCGTCCAGGCGATGGCGGCGGCCAGATCGGCGGCCGGATTCTCGGACTGGAACTGCACCTGCGCGGCGACGAATCCGACCGGTTCGGCGGCGGCGCGCACCAGTGCGGCCACCGCGCCGGGCAGCACCGTGGCCAGGGTCACCGGACGTTTCGCGGCGAAGCCGGGCGCGGTGCGCAACGTCGCGGTCGCCGACGGCACGAACTCCCGTAGCGCCACCAGATCGCATTCCGCGGCCAGCCCCGCGAACGGACGCGTCACGCCGCGGCTGGCTTGCTCGGCTCGCCGCTCGGCGAGACGCTGGGCCCGGTTGCTGTCGGGCTTGGGACTGTTGCGCTTGCTCTTACCCACGGATGCAGAACCTACAACCCCGCACCGCCATATCGCGATTCACCGTGCCGTCGAACGCCGGGAAGGTTGACTGTCAATCGGTCCGCGCCCACGCCCGCGCAAGCCGGCCCGCACAGTCACACACCCGCAATACCCCGGTGAACAGCGCCGCTGCGGCGGCTCGACCAACAGCGGCACAACAGTCGTATCCGCCACCCGCCTCGCACAGTCGCGTATTCACGACGAGACATCCAGCGACTCCGTGACCGGCAACCTCGACGCAGCTCGATCACCCGTGCACGTCAGCGAATCCCCCTCGCGGCCGGTCACGGGTCCGCGGTCACGCGACGCTAGCTCTGTGACGAATCGGGAAGCGGCGGAAGCGCATCCAGCAGCGCCTTCGTGCGGCCCGGATGGTTGGTGGCGACCCAGTTGACGCCGAGTTCGGCGCACAGCTTCACATCGTCCGGATCGTCGACCGTCCAGCAGTACGTGGCCCGCCCTGCGGCGGCGGCCTTGTCCACCAGATCCGGATGTTCGCGCAGGGTCTTCACCGAGGGGCCGACCGCGGTCGCCCCGACCGTGGTCGCCGCGCTACCGCCGAGATAGCGGGAGGATTCGCCGAGCAGCACCGTCGGCAGCAGCGGCGCGGCGCGGCGGATCCGCCAGACCGCCGTCGCGGCGAAGGACATCACCACCGCGCGCGAATGCGCTGCCGAGGCGGGCGTCGCGATGCCGAATCGCTGCAGTTCGGCCAGTACCTTGTTCTCCACCAGCGCGCCGTAGCGCACCGGATGTTTGGTCTCGATGAACAGCTTCGTCGGCCGGCTGCGCCAATCCAGCACCAGCGAGATCAGTTCGCTCAGGGTCAGTACCGGGGACGATTCGCCGTCGGCGCCGAAGTCCAGGGCGCGCAACTCCTCCAGGTTCATCTCGCTGACCAGACCGGAACCCGAGGAGGTGCGATCCACCGTCCGGTCGTGCACACAGACCAGATGTCCGTCGCGCGTCAGCCGCACATCGCATTCGACACCGTCGGCGCCCTCCTGCAGGGCGAGTTCGTATGCGGCGAGAGTGTGTTCCGGACGTGCCGCCGAGGCGCCCCGGTGCGCGACGACGAACGGCGCACGACTGTCCTGGTTCACTTCGCCATGACCTCCTCCTGCTCGGATTCCGCACCCGATACGGCCTCCGCACGCACATCCTGCACGACCTCCGGATCGACTGCGCGCTCAACTGCCGCACCGGACGAATCGCTCGCGGCCGCGGCGGAATCCGCACCACCGGATCCGGCGGCTTCCGCGCTCGCCGGATGCACCGGTTCGATGACCGGGACGACCGGACCGCCGGTGGCCACCCAGCGCTTGGGCAGCCGCCGACGACCGCGCAGGTCCAGCCCCTCGCACGACCGCACCACCCAGAGCGACAGCACCGCGACCGCCGTCGCCACCAGATCGGTGTAGACGGTGAAGATCACGCCGTTGGCCTGGGCCTGCAACGTGTCGGTTGTCCGAAAGCTCAGCGCCACAACGGCCATCACACCGTTGACCACCCAGACCGCCCACCAGATCCGCACGACCTGCAGCATGCGCGGATCGTCGTGACGACGTGCCAGCTCGGTCAGGAACACCCCCGGCCAGAGCAGATTCGCCACCGGAACGACACAACCCAGCAGCAGCGCCCACATCCCGCGCGGATCGCGCTGCCCGTCGGCGGTGTAGACCCGGCGCCGGGCCTCGATCAGCCAGCCGACCAGCGCGACCGCGCTCAACAGCGCGAACACCAGGGCCAGCACGGCGAAAACCCGCACCGACCAGTCGGACAGGTAGACCACGACCGGTTCGATCAACCGCGTCCGGTTCCACATGAGCAGCAGATACCGCCCGAATTCGGCGGCCGCCGACGCGATGAACAGCACGGCCGTGGTCGTCAGCAGCCGAACGAGACGATCGGTCAGCCGATCCAGCCGCGAACGGGGAGCCGGGATCGGCTGTGCGGGCCGATCGCGCAGGCCCCAGCGCGGAATCTCGGTGTAGCGGGGTGTCGGAACGGGTGCGGCAGCCACCGACGACGAGCGGGTGTCACGCGGCCGACGATGTCCGGGAGGCCGGGCGACCCAGCGGTAGTTGCGGCGCTGCGGCGGGGCGTCGACCGGAGCCGGGGACAGCAACACGCCGTGGCAGCGCGGGCACCAGTGCATGGGTCTGCCCTGCACCGCCCATCGCGCACCGCAGCGGGCACAGGGCTGCACGACCGTACTCACCGCCATGCCTGTCCCCCTCTCATCAGTAGATCTTCGCCTCATGATCGCCCTCGGCGGCCAGCGGGCGACCTGCCTTCTGCCAGGCCACCATGCCGCCGGAGACGTTGACCGCATCGAATCCGATATGCGTCAGATACCGCACGACCTGCAGCGATCGCCCGCCCTGGCGGCAGACGACGTAGATCTCCCGGTCATAGTCCAGTTCCTCGGCACGCGCGGGAATGTCGGCCATGGGGATGTGCACGGCGCCCGGCGCGTGCCCGAGCTGCCACTCGTCGTCCTCCCGGACGTCGAGCAGCATGGCCGGTGTGGTCCCGGCATCATCGAATTCGGCAGGTACGGCATCCACCGGCACCGATGGAATTTCGGGGCTCGTCACGTGTTCGATCCTGCCACGGCAGCCCCGCCGACGGAGAGTGTGGATAACTTGCGCCGAGTTATCCACATATCCACAGCCTCATCCACAGGTCGAGAGTGTTGCGGCGATCGAACGATTCGGAACCCCCTGACCAGTAAGAAGCGCATGTGGGCGACCGATCCGAAACTCCCCTCCTCATGCCGGAGCGGTCGCCCACCGCCTTCTACGGGGTCCGCCGCGGGCTGCAGCACCGGCTGGCGGAACTGCGGCGGGGGATCCCGACAACTACTTGGACGGAGCGCGCGGGCGTTCGGTTCCCTCGGTTTCGAAAAATCCCGGGCGACACCTAGCGCGAAGCGAAATCCCCGACATGTCCACGGTGATCGGTAGCCTGGACGCCATGGACGCGACCCGCGGGTTACTCGACGGATTGGATACGGCCGGACTCAACACAGCGCTTGCCGAAGGCACCTGTCTGGGCCTCGTGCCCGACGTCGGGGCCGCACGAGTTCGGATCGAACTCGAAGCGCTGACCCTACCCACCGATGGGCCGCCGCCCACGGATCGCCGGGTGCACCTGACCCTGACCGGCGTCAGCCGAGTGGCCGCCTCGCTGCGCATGCAGCGCTGGGACGATGCCGAACCGCAGGTCTTCCCGCTCACCCTGGAAACCCTCGGCGAGGCCATCGACGGGTTCGGCGGCGGCGCCCTGCACGGCTGGGATTTCATCGACGCCGACGACAGCGGCTGGGCGCTGTGGCGCGAGCTGCTGAGCTTCGACACCATCGTCAGCGCCGAGCCGGGCACCCATCTGCTGGAGTTCTCCCAGCAGGAGGGCATCGATCCGCGCGAACTGGATGTGCGGATCTGGTTCGAGGACGTCTCGATCACCAGCCCCGAGGGAGCCGAGATCGTGCTCGCGGAGTTCATCGACGGCGGTGCGCGCTGGTGGAAGGCACACGACGCCTGCGATCCGCGCACCATGTTGCCGGACGTCGCGCCACCGATGTAGGGCCGCAGAAGATTCCGATCATCGGGAATCTTCCGTTCATCAGGAATTCCGGGGGCACGACCGCCGGTTGCACAGGAGCGGGTGTACGAATGATGGTTGATGCGCTCGGCAAGTCCGGGTGCAGACGACATACGACGGAAGGGACATCGTGGCTGAGTACACGCTGCCAGATCTGGATTACGACTACGGCGCCCTGGAGCCGCACATCTCCGGGCAGATCAACGAACTCCACCATTCCAAGCACCACGCCGCTTATGTCGCCGGCGCCAACACCGCACTCGAGAAGCTGGAAGCGGCTCGTGAGTCCGGCGACCACGGCGCGATCTTCCTGAACGAGAAGAACCTGGCCTTCCACCTGGGTGGGCACGTCAACCACACCATCTGGTGGAAGAACCTGTCCCCGAACGGCGGCGACAAGCCGGTCGGCGATCTGGCCGCGGCCATCGACGACCAGTTCGGCTCGTTCGACAAGTTCCGCGCGCAGTTCACCGCCGCGGCCAACGGTCTGCAGGGCTCGGGCTGGGCCGTGCTGGGCTACGACCAGCTGGGCCAGAAGCTGCTGACCTTCCAGCTGTACGACCAGCAGGCCAACGTGCCGCTGGGCATCATCCCGCTGCTGCAGGTCGACATGTGGGAGCACGCGTTCTACCTGCAGTACAAGAACGTCAAGGCCGACTACGTGAAGGCGTTCTGGAACGTGGTCAACTGGGCCGACGTGCAGGAGCGTTTCGCTCGGGCGACCGCCCAGGGCAAGGGTCTGGTCTTCGGCTGATCCGCCCGCGCCGGAACTCCGGCGCACTCGGCTGACGGGCCCGCGAACCGTACGGTTCGCGGGCCCGTTTCATGTTTCAGGCCTGTTACCTGCGCTTTAGCACTCTCTGGTACTTGTGTGCCAGACATTGTTCGGGCCATTCTCGGGTACTCACAACTTCAGGACGGCTCGCTATCTCGGCAGCCATCCCGGTACCGATTCGGGAGGCCACGATGCACACGAACGATCCGGTTCGAGTCACGCCATTCCAGGCGCACGGATCACTGCGGGGATTTCTCATCGGAGGCCGCTGGCCGGACACCACGAAGGAGTGGGCGCAACTGCTGGCCCTGGCCGTACGGGTGGCGACGCTGCCGGGCATTCTCACCACGACCACGGTTTTCGGCGCTCGCGAGGATCTACCCGACGACCCCGAACCCGGCACGGTCGGCCTGGTTCTGGCCGAGGGCCCGGTACTGGGCGAGCAGGCGCTCGAGCCCGGACGGTTCGCCCGGCATGTGCCGCCCGCGCTGATGATGCTGCATCCGCCCTCGGAAACACGCCCGTCCCTGCCCGAATGCAGTGGGGCGGCCTCGGGCTGCGTGCTGCTGCCCGGAGTGCCGCATCTGGGCTTGCAGCATCGCGCGGCCTGGGTGGAGGCCGAATCGGACGGCACGGTGACCTCGATGGTCAGCCGGGTGGGAGTGGATCCGATCAGCGATCCCGATACCGCGGTTCTGGCCATGTTGATCGCAGCTTGAGGGTACCCGAAATCTCCCGGAAGGATCGCCAAACTTATTGCGCGCATTGCGATTTCGATTACACGCGGTTGGCATCGCACGCAACGTAGGCTAGGCTTGGTAACAGCGAAGGGGAGTAGCCCCCAATCGCGTGGTCGACATACTGATCCTCTCGGGTCCGGCCACGTGAACCGGCGTCGCGGCGGACCAGGATCCGCCCGCCCGGTGGGCGAGACCTTCGGCCGATAACCAACCGACCGAAAATTTCGGGTGCGTTGTCGGCCGGAGACGCCCCGTCTGCGGCCGACAGGCCGCAGACCTGGGAGCGTAGACGATGATCGCCACGATATTGCTGAGTTTCGGCGTGCTGTTCCTCGCCGAACTCGGCGACAAATCGCAGCTGATGGCCTTGACCTTCGCGCTGCGCTATCGGTGGTGGGTCGTGCTCGCCGGGATCACCACCGCGAGCATCGCGGTCAACCTGATCGCCGTCGGCGTCGGACATTTCCTGGGTGCGGCACTGCCGACCAGTGTGATCGCCGCGATCACCGCGGTCGTGCTGCTCGCGGTCGGCCTGTGGACCCTGGGTGAGACGGTCCGCACCGACACCGACGAGGACACCGAGGTCGCCGAGAAGGATCCCGGCGCGCGCTCCCGGTGGCGGGTGTTCTTCATGGTCCTGTCCGCATTCCTGCTGGCCGAACTGGGTGACCGCACCATGTTCGCGATCATCGCCCTGGCCTCGAGCCACAACTGGGTCGCGGTGTGGCTCGGCTCGGTCGCGGGCATGGTCGCCGCCGGCGCCGGGGCCATCGCCCTGGGCATCCTGCTCGGCAAGCACGTCCCCGAACGCGCCATCGCCATCGGCTCGGGCCTGCTGTTCCTGTACATCGGCGCGGCCACCCTGCTCTCGGCCTTCGCCCCCGGCCTGGGCCGGGTGACCGAATACGCGATATCCCTGCTGGCCCCCGCGGTGGCGGGTGCGGCGCTGTGGGCGCTGCGCCGCCGTTCGGTCGCGTCGGCGCCGCGCGCGGAACTGGAAGACGAGCCGGTCGACAGCCACTGAAGTTCCGGTCGCCCCCGCGGATCAGCGGGAAGGGATCTGCTCGGCAGATCCGAACAGATCGCCGCTGCGGCGTAACAGCTCGAGCAGCGGCTCCCGCAACGCGCGCAATCCGTCCAGATCGTCCGCGGCGACCCGCGCGGTGACCATCGCGCTGACCGCCGCGACCAAGGTCTGGCAGGCGAAATATTGTTCGGCGGTGCGGGCTTCGAGGATGTCGGCGACCATGGCGGCGAAGGATTCCTGTAGTTCGCCGCGTCGGGCGATGGCCTCGGGTCCGACCGCGTATACCTCGATGAGGAACAGCCGGGCGTCGGCCGGTTCGGCGGCCAGGCCGCCCAGATAAGCGCCGAGCATCGCCTCGATCCGCTGCTCACGGGCGGCCGGTGCATTCTGCAACGTCGCGGTCGCCTCGACGATCCGTTCGAGCAGGAGTTGCGCGGCGCGCTCGTAGGCGGCCTCGAAACAGTCCTCCTTGGAACGGAATTGCTCGTAGAACGTCTCCCGCGACACTCCGGCAAGTTTGATGATCGCCGCGACAGACGTTCCGACATAACCGTTTTCGGTCATCGCCTGCGCCATCGCGCTCAGGATCCGGTCACGCTGCGAGGCGACCACCGTCTCCCGTGGCAGGCCGTGACGGCCCCGGGGCAACTGACGGCTGGGCACAGCCGAATCCGACATACTGCAATTTTGGCCTACGCTTCGCTCCGGCGGGCCTCGGCCCCCGAAGGGCCGATTCTGTGTCCTACTGCCTCCGCTTCGCTCCCCCGCTCCGTCAGTCCAGAATCGACCAGGGCCGCGACCTCGGAGCTGGCGTTGTCCGGGGCGGGCGGGCCTGGGTTGTCCATGGGACCGCCCCGGGACGCGACCTCGAAGCCGGTGATCGCGGAGGTGAGCGAACTGGCCGAGTTCGAGGTTGTGGCCTTGCGCGCCGGGGCAATTCCGGACCGGCGGAGCGGAGGCCGAAGACACGGCTGTGGGTAAGGCGGTTACTGTCTTGACGGAAGGCCAGCCATGGGCCGTCATCAACGAGAGGACCAAACACCGTGGAGATTTCGGGCTCTGCCGCAATCATCACCGGCGCTGCGTCCGGCCTGGGCGCCGCGACCGCCAAGCGGTTCGCCGACCAGGGCGCGACCGTATTCGGATTCGACCTGCAGCAGTCGATCGAACGGGCCGGAGACAGCGTTCCCGCCGGTGTCATCCTGCTTCCGACGGATGTGACCAGTGGCGACGAGGTCACCGCGTCGGTCGCGACGGTGGTCGAGTCCGGCGTCCCGCTGCGCGTGGTGGTCAACTGCGCCGGGGTCGGCTGGGCGGGCCGGATTCTGTCCAAGAACGGCCCACACGATCTGGAACTCTTCCGCACGGTCATCACGGTGAACCTGCTGGGCACGTTCAACGTGATGCGCGTGGCCGCCGACGCGATCTCCAAGACCGAGCCGCTCGACGAGTACGGTCAGCGCGGCGTGGTGATCAACACCGCGTCGGTGGCGGCGTTCGAGGGGCAGATCGGCCAGATCGCCTACTCCGCGTCCAAGGGCGGCGTCGCCGGAATGACCGTTCCGGCCGCGCGCGACCTGGCGCAGTTCGGCATCCGGGTGAACACGATCGCTCCCGGCATCATCGACACCCCGATGCTGGCCGGTGTCACCGAGGAGTACCGCAAGGGCCTCGAGGCCGGTGTGCCGTTCCCCTCGCGCCTCGGCCGCCCGGACGAGTACGCGCAGCTGGCGCAGTACATCACCGAGCACGACTACCTCAACGGCGAGACCTTCCGCATGGACGGCGCGCTGCGCATGGCGCCGCGCTGAGCTGCCGAATCGAAAAGCTCAGGCCCGCACCGTAATCGGTGCGGGCCTGAGGTCGTCACGCGCGCGGTAGGTTCCGCGCGTGACGACTACTGGGCGCGGACGCCGGAAGCCTGCGGGCCCTTCTTGCCCTGGGTGATCTCGAAGGTGACGTTCTGCCCCTCCTCGAGCGCACGGTAACCGTTGCCCTCGATCTCCGAGTAGTGCACGAACACGTCGGCGCCGCCGTCGTGGGAGATGAAGCCGTAGCCCTTCTCCGAGTTGAACCACTTGACGGTTCCCTGAACCATTGTTTCTCCTGACGAGGTGTTGTCCGATCGCCGCGGACCGCGGTGACCGAGTGGTCGCATCGAGACGGCGACTACTACTTGCCCGGCAAGGAGAAGCGACGCCCGCACAATGTTCCGCGCGAGCATGTTGAAACACGAGCACACAAAAACTGCGACCAATATGTATAACAGCCTGGTCGCGAGCCGAGTTCCCGGGACCCGAGACAGTGACCTGGATCACTATCCGGGTGCACGGGTCCGCCGGCGCGACGGAACCCGTGCACAGCAGCGGATCTACAGCGTGCGGGTCAGCCGATCGGTGAGGATTCCGGCGAAGTGCGCCGGGTCCTTCAACTCCCCTCCCTCGGCGAGAACCGCTGTGCCGTACAGCAATTCGGCGGTCTCGGTGAGTTCGGCGGAGTCACCGGCGTCGGCGGACTCCTTGTCCTTCAGATATGCCTCGCGCAGCCCGGTGACCAGCGGATGGGTCGGGTTCAGCTCCAGGATCCGCTTGGATTCCGGCAGCGCCTGCCCCGACGCGCGATACATGCGCTCGAGCTGCGGGGTGAAATCGAAGACGTCCCCGACCAGGCACGCGGGCGAGGTGGTCAGACGCGAGCTGAGCCGGACCTGCTTGACGCTCTCGCCCAGGGCCTGCTGCAACCAGGTGCACACCTCGCCGAAATCCTTGTCCTGCTGTTCGCGCAGCTGCTCGGAGGCCTTCTTCTCCTCCTCGGACTCCAGGTCGACCTCGCCCTTGGCGATGGACTGGAACGCCTTGCCGTCGAATTCGGTGACCTGGCCGACCCACATCTCGTCCACCGGATCGGTGAGCACCAGCACCTCGAGGCCCTTGGCCTTGAATGCCTCCATATGCGGCGAGGATTCGATCTGCCGACGCGATTCGCCGGTCATGTAGTAGATCTTGTCCTGGCCCTCGGCCATGCGCGAGACGTAGTCCGCGAGGGTGGTCGGCTTGTCATCCGAATGCGTGGACGCGAAAGACGAGACCTGCAAGAGGGTTTCGCGGTTGTCGAAGTCGGACAGCAAGCCCTCCTTGAGAACTCGCCCGAACTCGGTCCAGAACGTCTCGTACGAGGTTTTGTCCTCGGCCTGCTGCAAGTCCTTGACCGTCGAAAGCACCTTGCGCACAAGACGTTTGCGGATCGCCTGGATCTGCCGGTCCTGCTGCAGGATTTCGCGGGAGACGTTGAGTGACAGGTCCTGTGCGTCGACCACGCCCTTGACGAAGCGCAGGTACTCCGGCATCAACTCTTCGCAGTTGTCCATGATGAACACCCGCCGCACGTACAGCTGCACACCGCGCTGATGTTCGCGCATGAACAGATCGAACGGCGCGTGCGACGGAATGAACAGCAGCGCTTGATATTCGAAGGTGCCCTCGGCCTTGAACGGGATGATCTCCAGCGGATCGTCCCAGGCGTGCGAGACGTGCTTGTAGAACTCCTTGTACTCCTCGTCGGAGACCTCGCCGCGCGGGCGCGTCCACAGCGCCTTCTGCGAATTGAGCGTCTGGTCCTCGAGGATCGTCTTCTCTTCTTTTTCCTCGCCCTCACCCTCGGTGACGGTCCGCTCGACCTGCATGCGGATCGGCCAGGCGATGAAGTCGGAGTACTTCTTGACGATCTCGCGGAGCTTCCACTCCTGCGTGTAATCGAAGAGGTGATCGTCCTCGTCGGCGGGCTTCAGATGCAGCGACACCGACGAACCCTGCGGCGCGGACTCCAGGGTCTCGATGGTGTAACCCGACGAACCAGCCTCGGACTCCCAGCGGGTCGCCTCGGATTCGCCGGCCTTGCGGGTGGTCAGGGTGACCTTGTCGGCCACCATGAACGTCGAATAGAAGCCGATGCCGAACTGACCGATCAGCTCCTCGGCGGCCTGATCGGGCTTGGCCTCGAGCAGCTGTTTGCGCAGCTGGGCGGTGCCGGACTTGGCCAGCGTGCCGATCAGATCCACCACCTCGGCGCGCGACATGCCGATGCCGTTGTCGCGGACGGTCAGGATCCGGTTGTCCTTGTCGACCTCCAGCTCGATGTGCAGATCGGAGGTATCGACCTCGAGATCCTTGTCCTGATAGGACAGCAGGCGCAGCTTGTCCAGGGCATCGGAGGCGTTGGAGATCAGTTCCCGCAGGAACGTGTCCTTGTTCGAGTAGACCGAGTGGATCATCAATTCCAGAAGCTGATGGGTCTCGGCCTGAAACTCGAGTTTCTCGACGTGCTCAGTCACGTGCCGATAGTACGACGGGAGTGCTCGGGGCCGCGAAAGTCCGCCATGCTCGGCACCTCGGCCTCGGCGCTGCGGCCGCCTGGCGTCGAGGGAACCATCCAGTCGCGCAGCGCCAGCGTCGCGCGCACATCGTCCTCGTTGTACTCCAGCAATCGGGTGCGCTGGGTGAGATCGACCTCACCGCCGTCGTAGCCGACCGCGAGGCGATACCAGCTCATCGACGCCTCACCGCTGGCCTCGGCATCGCGCCAGGCGAATCCGGCGACCGGTGCGACCTTCTTCAGGCCCTTGCCGTTCGGGCAGATGAACTGTTCGGAAACAGCCTGGAACATGTCCACCCACTCCGGGCTGTCCACGAATTCACGCACCTGATCCTCGGTCGGCACGCCCGGCATACCCGCGAACCGGCGCGCGGACTCGTACATCCACTTGTCCTCGGCGTTACGCGAATAGCAGTAGGCGGCAAAGGTTTTCCCGGCCACGGCGGCCTCGGCGCGCCGGCCCATCAGCCAGGTCCAGAATTCGGCGAACGAGCGCGCCTCGTCCGTCGTCGGGACCGGATCCCAGGTGGCGAACGGGCGGTAGACCCCGTCCAGCAGCGTGCCCCACAGGTATGCGCCGAATTCCTGATAACTCTCCAGGTCCACGTCGACCTCGACGTCCGCGCGCCGCACCTGCAACCGCTCGACCCGCCGGACCAGCGGCGCGCCGGAGATCCAGGCGCGGGCGGTGACCACGGCCTCGGCGAACGGCTCGTACTGCCAGTCGTCCGGCTCCTCGCCCGTCCACCCGGCCAGATCCTCGACGGTCTCCACGTCGTGACGGCGCAGCAGTTCGGCGCGGGAACCCGGCGCGACCAGGCTGACATCGTGATGTTCGGTCAGCCAGCGCTCGCAGCTGGGCTCGTCCGGTGTGCCCGAACGGGACCACCACGGGCACTGACGGCATTCGGGCACCTTGGACGGCACCGTCGGCAACTCGCCGCGGATCACCGCGATCCGGTCGGCGTAGCGGCGGTCGTAATCGTCCAGCAGCCCGGTCAGATCGTGGATCAGAATGCGGTCGAAGGCCAGGCCGATCGCCCCGCCGACCAGGGCAGGGCTGGCCAGGCCGTGCCGCTGGAGCATGCGATACAGGTGGGTGAGGCGCTGCTGATCGCGCGGCTGCGGGCGGGAGCGCACGTGGCGGTCCGGCTGCGGATTCCATTGGTAGAGATCGGAAGTCACCGGGTGATGGTCGGCCGGATCGGGCTGGCGGGCGTCGGTCACCTTGTGATTGACCACGATCACCGGGATATAACCGCCGCGCATCTCGTCCCGCAGCAGGATCTCCGAACCCCCGCGCCGCCCGGTATCGAACTCCTGGGGCAGCACCGCGCCCCAGATACGTTGTGCCCCTTGCGAACACGCCTCCATCGTCGCCTCGGCGCGGATCGCCGCCGGCTGCGCCGGATCGATCACGACCCACCACTCGGGCTGGGCCGCGACCAGCGTGTCGCGCACGTGCTCCCGATGCGCGACGGCAGCGTCCCGCCGCTGCTGCACACCCGTGTCCTCGGCGACTCCCGCCAGCACCTCCGGATACGTAGCGGTCAGACGCAGCCGATGACGGCACCCGATCAGCGACCGCGCGTCCAGAAAGGCCACCCGCTCCCGTTCGCCCGCACCCGAATCGGGCCCGGCATCGCGCACCGAGGCCGATCGCCGCCGCGCCTGATTGCCGTTGTCCTCGCGACCATCTCGGTCACCCTTGCCCGAATCCACACCTAGCAGTATGGTCCCCACCCCCGACAAGCTGTATTTTCGGCCTCCGCTTCGCTCCTCCGCTCCGGTCAGTCCAGAATCGACCCGGGCCGCGGCCTTTGGTGTTGACGTTGTCCGGGGCGGGCGGAACTGGGTTGTTCCCGGCCTCCTCCACGGCTCGGTGGCTGCCCTCCCCGCTCCGACAGCCGGAACCGACCCGGTCGTGGCCTCGGAGTCGGCGTTATCGAAGGTGAACGAACCGGATGACCTCGGTGCTGGCCTCGCGAGGTGCGCGAACTGGGTGACCTGCGGTCCATCGAGCGGCCGTGCGAACGCCGACTCGCATGCTGTGGTGTTCCTGGGACCCGAGTCGGGTATAAATTTCACCGAGTACGTACCACGCAGAACTGGCCGGTAGGCCACCGCGAACCAACGGCAACCCGCCGCGCGACCACAACGGGTTTGCGGCTGGGGCCGAGGACACAGCCAAAAATTCAGGAGGCTGCAAATGGGGTTGTTCACCAAGCGCAAGCGGCGCGCGGACCGCCGAGCGGAGGCGAAGGCCCTCAAGCACAAGGCCGGGCTGGAGGCCAAGCTCTCCGCGCGCAACGAGCGCAAACGTCATCGGGCCGAGGAACGCAACCAGCGCGCGGTGACCAAACAGCAGATCTCCACGCTCAAGGCCGAGGAGAAGGCCGCGCTCAAGACCGCCGAGAAGGCCGAGCGGGACCTGTTCAGCGCCGGGCAGGTCAAGAAGTATCTGGGCGTGGCGCGGGTGCTGATTCCGGTGCTGGCGCCGCTGGCCTACCGGGCCGCGACCTTCCTGCGCGGGCAGATCGATGCCCGTCGCGCCCATCGTCTTGGCATCGGCCTGGACCAGCTCGGCGACTACTCCGGACACGGCGCGCGGCTGCAGGCGCGGATCAGCGGTGCGGAGTCGGCGCTGTCCGAGATCGCCGACAAGGCCGGTAAGGACGCCGAGACCCAGCAGTTCGTCACCGCCTCGCAGGACCGGCTGAACAGCCTGACCGCCGCGGTCCGCACCGCCGAGCAGATGCCCGCCCCGCGCCGTCGCGCGGTGCACAGCTCCATCTCCAACGAACTGTCCGGCGTCGAATCCGACGTGCTCGCGCGCCTGGGCGTGCGCTGACCCGCAGACCGATCGATCGACCGGCGATGCGCCGCACGCCAGCTCCGGGGTCCGGGGGCCGAACGGCCGCCGGGCCTTTTCGCGGCGTGCTGGTCGGCGCGACGGTCGCCACTCTCGCGGTGGCCGCGCACGGATTGGCCGGGGGCGGCTGGCCCGGCTCCGCACCGCTGACCCTGCTGCTTTTCGCCGCCGCCGGAATCGGCGCGATCGCGACCCTGCTCCCGGCTCCGGCCGGAACCCCTTCCCGCGCAGCCCTTCCGGCTGCCCTGGCCGCCGGACAGCTGGCCGCCCACCTGGCGCTGTCCGTCCCGGCCGGACCGGACGCGATGGCCATGGGCCGCGAATCCGGCGGCGCGGCAGGCACATTCCTGGCCGCCGCGGGCCTGCCCAGCGGTCCGATGGCCGCGGCGCATGCCCTCGCGACGCTGGTCTGCGCGACGCTCATCGTCATCGCCGAACGGCTGTACACCGTTGTCTCCCGGGCGGTCCGGACCATCACCGGTCCGGCGCGACCGCTACCGAGAGCAGGCGCGGCTCGCTGGCCCGCCGACCCCTCCCACGCGCACCGCTTTCTGCGTGCCGGAGCCCTCGGCTCGCGCGCGCCGCCGATGCCGGCCTGAAACCGACATCACCCGTTCCACTCAGAAAGCACACACTCATGCCCATCGGAATTTCGCGCGCCCTCCTCACGACTGGCGCGGTGGCCGGACTGGCCCTGCTGGCCACCGGAACCGCCGACGCCCACGTCCACGTCACCTCGCCGGGCGCGACACAGGGCGGTGACGCCGTCCTGACCTTCCGCGTCCCCGACGAATCGGAGACCGCGTCCACCACCAGCCTCGCGGTCACCCTGCCCGCGGTGGACGAGGCTCGCACCCAGCCGCTGCCGGGCTGGACCGCGAAGCTGGACAAGAACGACAAGAATCAGTACACGACCGTCACCTGGACCGCCGATCCCGGCACCCCGGGTATCGCACCCGATCAGTTCCAGCAGTTCATCGTGCTGGTCGCGCCGCTGCCGAAACAGGATCACGCCGAATTCCCGGCCGTGCAGACCTACAGCGACGGCAAGGTCGTCAGCTGGAATCAGCCGACCGGCCCGGACGGCAAGGAACCGGACAATCCGGTCCCGACGCTGAGCCTGGCCGCCGCCGGATCCGGCCACGAGCACGCCATGAGCGACGCGACCGAGGCGGCGCCCGCGTCGGAGTCCGAGTCCGATGACACGGCCCGCTGGCTCGGCGGCGTCGGACTGGTCCTGGGCGCGTTCGGCGCGGCCCTGGGTCTGGGCGCGCTGGTCCGGAGCCGGCGCTCATGATCCGCCGGACGTTCGGCGCGGTCGCGATCGCGCTGCTGGCCGCCGGACTGGCCGTCCTGGGGGCCGGTCCGGCCGCGGCGCATTCGATTCTCGTCTCGGTCGATCCGGCGGACGGCGCACAGCTGTCCGCCGGCCCGGCCCGGGTGACGTTCACGTTCAACGAGAATCTGCAGCCCAGTTTCCCGTCGGTGACCGTGGTCGGTCCGGACGGCAATCTGTGGTCCGAGGGACAGCCCGTCGTCGACGGTCCGCGCGTCAGCATCGCGGTGCGCGAACTCGGTCCGGCGGGCAAGTACACGATGGCCTACCGGGTGACCTCCGCGGACGGCCATCCGGTCAGCGGGACACGCAGCTTCACCCTCACCACGGCCGGTCACGGCACGCCCGGACCGAAGGCGAACGCCGGAAGCAGTTCCGGCGGCGGGTCCGGCGGGGTTCCGGTCTGGGTGTTCATCGTGGGTGCGGTCGTGCTGTTCGGCGGCGGACTGGCGTTCGCACTGCTGGGCGGAAAGCGCGCCGGGAGCGACGGGCCCGGAGGAGGCAGCGTGCGTAACCACGGAGGGCCCCGCGTACGGCGCCGTCGGAGACAGCCGAGTAAGCGGTGAGCGGGAAGACGACCGGCGGCGCGCCCGCCCTGCGGTCGGCGGTGTTGCTGGTCGTCCCGGCCGCGGTCCTGGGCACGGTCCTGGCCTGGGCCCTGGCCGCACCGGACCCGCTGCAGTCCGAGGCGCCGGTCCGCGCCCTGGCGGACTGCGCCGGGGCCACCGTGGTCGGCCTGGCCGCGCTGCCCCGGCTGCACCGCCGGATCGATCCGCCGTGGCGGCAGCTGGCCGTGGCCGGCGGAATCTGGACCATCCTGGAATTCGCGGTGCTGGCCTGCGCCGGGGCCCAGGTCGTCGGGGTGCCGGTGCGGCGGTTGGGCATCGGGGAGTTCGGCACGTATCTGGCCCACGTCAGCAGCGGACAGATCGGTGTCGGGATCCTGATCGGGACGGCCGTGGTGACCGGGTACTGCGCCCTGGCCCACCGGCAACCGGACCGGGCCGCGATCGATCTGGTGCTGATGTTCGCCGCGGTGGCCCTGGAACTGCGGCCGATCACCGGACACATGTCCCAGCAGCCGCTGGGCGCGGTCTTCGCGGCTGTGCACGTGCTGGCCGCGGCGGCCTGGTTCGGACTGCTGCTGGCCCTGGCCCTGGTGTTGCGTTCACGCGGGGAATGGGCGCTCGTGCTGCCGAGATATTCGGCCTGGGCGCTGCCCGCGGTGGCCGCGGTCACGGTCAGCGGCGTCATCGACGGACTGGTCAAGATCGGCGGACTGACACCGCTGGTGGACACCGGCTACGGGCGGATCCTGCTGGCCAAGGCGGTCCTGCTGGGCGGACTGCTGGTCCTGGGCTGGTGGTGGCGGCGCAGCTGGGTGCCCGCGGCCGCGGACCATCGCCTGTCCGCGGACACCTCCCTGCGACGCGCGATCGTCGAGGTCGTGGTGATCGCAGTGGTGTTCGGTCTGGCCGCGACACTGTCCGTCACTGCTTGACCGCCCCGATTCGACACCTCCCGAAACAGCCTCCCCCGGCACCTGGTCCAGCATCGGCCGAACACACCCAGTGCGACCTGAGCCCGGGTACGGGCCGGGTCCGTCGCAGGCCGTGCGTGCCACCGGACACGACCCGGCCAGGATCCGGTCGGTCCGGCACACGGCCGTCCACCCATCCCGAACGAAGCTCGCAGAAAGGTCTCAGGGAATAACTGATGGGCCCCATGGCAAGCTTGCAGCCGTGACCGAATCAGCCAACACCGTCGCCACCGCAGACCTCGCCGATGAGATCGGTCCCGAGATCCGTAGTTGTGACACACAATTCACGCAGTTCGGCGGTCGCGAGGCATTCGCCGGCCGCATCGTCACGATCCGCTGTTTCCAGGACAACCTCCTGGTCAAACAGACCCTCGGCGAACCGGGCGAGGGCCGGGTGCTGGTGGTCGACGGCGGTGCGAGCGTACACACCGCACTGGTCGGGGACGTCATCGCCGGACGCGGGGTGAGCAACGGCTGGGCCGGCGTCGTGGTCAACGGCGCGGTCCGCGATTCGGCGATCCTGCGCACCCTGGACATCGGTGTCGAGGCACTGGGCACCAATCCGCGCAAGAGCACCCAGACCGGTTCCGGCGAACGCGATGTTCCCGTCGAATTCGGCGGCGTCACCTTCGTCCCCGGCGAGATGCTCTACAGCGATGCCGACGGGATCGTCGTGCGCGCCGAATGAGCCCGCGCCGCGGTGTCAGGCCCCCTTGCCGACCCGGGCTCGGTGTCCGGCGATGGTGACCACGTCACCTGCCTGCAGTTGACGGCCCCGCCGCAGTTCGACCTCGTCGTTAACGCGCACCAAACCGGCGGCGATAACGGTCTTGGCTTCCGAGCCGCTATCGATCAGGTTGGCCAGCTTCAAGAATTGTCCGAGTCGAATGACCTCGTCATCGATCGGCACATCGACTGGATCCGACATGGGTAACATCTTCACCTTTCGCGCCCGCGGCGGCGCATCCACCCCCCGCGGCGACCTCGGCGCGCCCGCGCGCGGCACGGACATGCACGCCGACGTTCCGCATTCGAGCGAGGTCAACATTCACACTGGTTCGGTGACATCGACATCCGGCGTAGCGCCCTCCGAGCGCCGGCGCACCAAATCCGACCGACAGCACCGGGCCGAGCGCGCTGGGCGATCTCCGGAGGTCCCGCACCGCGCGCACGGACGCCTCAGCGAGGTTCCACACCTGGCCGGGCTGGTCCTGGGCACCTTCGCGGTGCTGTGCATGCTGTGGAGCATCTCTCCCGGCGTGCGATTCATCACGCAGGTGCCGCGGCACTACATCGATGACTACTACTTCGACGCCCCCGAGACCTCACTGGTGTGGGCGTTGATCATCGGCCTGCTCGCGGGCGCGACCGCCAGCCGAAAACGCATCGCGTGGTGGCTGCTGGTGGCCTATATGGCGTCGTTCGCGGCGGCCAACGCCGTCGAATTCGGCGATGAACGCGATATCAGCTCGCTGATCGCGCTGATCGTCCACGTCCTGGTGATCGGCCTGCTGATCGCGGCCTGGCCGGAGTTCTACACCCAGGTCCGCCGGGCGGCGGTGTGGAAGGCGCTCGGCGTGCTGGCCGGTGGCCTGACCACCGGTTTCCTGCTCGGATGGGGACTGGTCGAGCTGCTGCCGGGGACGTTGCCGCGCGGCGTGGAACGCCCGGCCTGGGCGGTGTCCAAGGTGACCGCGGCGATCCTGGTCAGCACCGACAATTTCGACGGTCACCCGAGACACATCGTGGATCTGCTGCTGGGCTTCTTCGGCTTCCTCGCGGTGATGGCGGCCGCGATGGTGCTGTTCAGCTCCCAGCGCGCGTCCAATGCGCTGACCGGCCTGGACGAATCGGCGTTGCGCGGGCTGCTCGAACGTTCGGATGTCGAGGATTCGCTGGGTTATTTCGCCACCCGGCGCGACAAGGCGGTCGTGTTCGCGCCCAACGGCAAGGCCGCGGTCACCTATCGCGTGGAACTGGGCGTCTGTCTGGCCTCGGGCGATCCGATCGGACCGAAGGAGTCCTGGTCGCAGGCCATCGACGCCTGGTTGCACCTGGCCGATCAGTACGGCTGGGCTCCGGCGGTGATGGGTGCGAGCGAACTGGGCGCGACCGCGTACCGCCGGGCCGGGCTGTCGGCATTGCGGCTGGGTGACGAGGCGATCCTGGAGACTCGCACGTTCTCCCTGGCGGGCCCGGAGATGAAACAGGTGCGTCAGGCCGCCAACCGGCTGCGCAAACAGGGCATCACCGTGCGCATCCGGCGGCACAACGAACTCACCACCGAGGAATTCGCCCGGGTCATCGCGAACGCCGACGCCTGGCGCGACACCGAGACCGAACGCGGATTCTCGATGGCGCTGGGCCGTCTGGGCGATCCGCTGGACGGCGAATGCCTGCTGGTGGAGGCCGTCTCCCCCGGCGTGTCCGAATCCGACGAACGCGTCCTGGGCATGCTCTCGCTGGTCCCGTGGGGCCGCACCGGTGTCTCGCTGGAGCTGATGCGGCGAGATCCCAAGGGCCCCAACGGCGTCATGGAGCTGATGATCTCCCAGCTGGCGCTGAGTTCGGAGCAGTACGGCATCACCCGGGTCTCGCTGAACTTCGCGGTGTTCCGCGCGGTCTTCGAGGAGGGCGGCCGGATCGGCGCCGGTCCGGTGCTGCGACTGTGGCGCGGCGTGCTGATGTTCTTCTCGCGCTGGTGGCAGCTCGAGGCGCTGTACCGGTCCAACGTGAAGTATCAGCCGCAGTGGGTGCCACGGTTCTCGCTGTTCGAGGAACGTCGCCAGCTGGTCCGGGTCGCCCTGGCCAGCGCCCTGGCCGAGGGCTTCCTGCCGCGCTTCGGCAAACAGCCGGATCCCATGCAGCACACCGGAATTCGCTCGGCCGTCCCGTCTACCATGACCGGTCTGCACGCCGACGGCAGCCCGCCGGAGCCGCCCCCGGACGAACTCGAGCAGAACGGTCCGCGACGTCCGGAACAGGTCCGGGTGCGGATGGACAAGGTGGCCCGGCTCGAGGCTGCGGGGATCGACTCGTATCCGGTCGCCTATCCGCCCACCCATTCGGTGAAGGACGCGCGACGCTCGCCCAAGGGCACGACCGTGCGCGTATGCGGTCGGCTGCTGCGGATCCGCGACTACGGCGGGGTGATCTTCGCGGTGCTGCGGGACTGGTCCGGCGATATCCAGCTGGTCATCGACCGCGGCCGGGTGGGCGCGGACCGGGCGCACGAATTCGACGAATTCTTCGATCTGGGCGATCTGATCGAGGTCAGCGGCCAGATCGGCCACAGCCGCCGCGGCGAGTTGTCCCTGCTGGCGCAGGACTGGCGGATGATCGGCAAATGCCTGCATCCGCTGCCGGACAAGTGGCGCGGCCTGTCCGATCCCGAGGCCCGGGTGCGGCAGCGCTACGTCGACATGGCGATCAACGTCGACACCCGCGAGGTGCTGGCCAAGCGCAGCGCGGTGGTGCGCTCGCTGCGGGACACGCTCAACGGCTGGGGTTTCCTCGAGGTGGAGACCCCGGTGTTGCAGCAGGTGCACGGCGGCGCGAACGCCACCCCGTTCCAGACCCACATCAACGCCTACGACCTGGACCTGTATCTGCGCATCGCACCCGAGCTGTATCTCAAGCGGCTGTGCGTCGGCGGTATGGAGAAGGTGTTCGAACTGGGCCGGGTGTTCCGCAACGAGGGTGTGGACTACAGCCACAATCCCGAGTTCACGATCCTGGAAGCCTATGAGGCGCACAGCGATTACATGCGGATGATGCACGCCTGCCGTCAGCTCATCCAGGACGCCGCCCTCGCCGCGAACGGCAAGATGGTCGCGATGCGGCCGCAGCCGGATGGTTCGCTGGCCGAGGTCGACATCTCCGGGGACTGGCCGGTCAAGACGGTGCACGATGCGATCTCCCAGGCCCTGGGCGAGACGATCAGCGCCGAAACCGACGTCGAGCGGCTGCGCTCGCTGTGCGAAAAAGCCGGGGTGCCCTATCAGTTCGGCTGGGACGCGGGCCAGATCGTGCTGGAGATGTACGAACATCTGGTCGAGGACCGCACCGAGGAGCCGACCTTCTACATCGACTTCCCCACCTCGGTCTCCCCGCTGACCCGCGCCCACCGCAGCATCGAGGGCGTGGCCGAACGCTGGGATCTGGTGGCGTGGGGCGTCGAACTGGGCACCGCCTACAGCGAGCTGACCAATCCGATCGAACAGCGCAAGCGGCTCACCGAACAATCCCTGCTGGCCGCGGGCGGCGATCCGGAGGCGATGGAACTGGACGAGGACTTCCTGCAGTCCCTCGAGCACGCCATGCCCCCGACCGGTGGCCTGGGCGTCGGCGTGGACCGGGTGGTCATGTTGATCACCGGGCGCAGTATCCGCGAGACGTTGCCGTTCCCGCTGGTCAAACCGCGTACCTGAGCACGGTCACCGCCGCCGGCCCCGCCGGGATGGCGGCGGTGATCGAGCATGCGGCACAGTGATGACGTGCAGCTGGTACTCGTACGTCACGCCCAACCCGAGCGTCTGGTCACCGCCGACGGTCCCGCCGACCCGGATCTGACCGAGATCGGCGGCGCACAGGCCGCGCGCGTCCCGGACGCGCTGGCCCGGCTCGAGGCCGGTGGTCACCGCATCGCCCGCATCGTGTCGAGTCCGCAGCGCCGGGCCCGCTCGACCGCCGCGCCGAGCGCCGCGAAATTCGGTCTGCCGGTGGATATTTTCGACGGGCTCGCCGAATACGACCGGGAGCTACCGGTTTACCTGCCGATCGAGGACGCCCGCCGGGCCGCGGAGGGATCCGATTCCGCGCAGGCGGAATTCGCCGCGGTCTATCGGCGGATCAAGGCGGGATATCTGCCCGAGCAGATCGATGGCGCGGCATTCTTCGCGCGGGTTTCCGGGGCGATCGAGGAGATCGTCGCGGCGGCCGATCATTCCGAAACCGTGGTGGCGTTCGCGCACGGCGGAGTGATCAATATGCTGGCGCAGCAGATCCTGAACCTGGAGCGTCCGTTGACCTTTCCGATCGATTATTGCTCGATCACGCGAATCCTCTACTCGCGCACCGGCAATCGCACGGTGGCCACGATCAACGAGAACGGCCACGTCTGGGATCTGCTGCCCCGCAATCTGCCCGGTCGCTGAATTCGCCCGCTACACCTCGTGCATGCGGGTCGGGAACTGTTCCACCGCCCATTCCAGGGACTCCCCAAGATCCAGCCACAGCCGCACGCGGCGCTCGGATTCGTCCAGGCCGCCCCAGACGATGGTGAACGTCCCCGCTATCACCGCACGGTCACGTCCGGGAGCCCTTACCGAACTAGCGAAGGGAATGCCCAGGGCGACCCGGCTGACGACGACGCGGTCGTTCTCGACGGGCTTCCCGGCGACCTGATGGGCCGGTGCGTCCGAGACCCAGATCCAGTCCGCCTCGGCCCCCTCGACCTGTGAGGTCAGCGTGTTCAGCAGGTATGCGCGGATCGTGCCCTCGGGATCGTCGCCGAGCACCAGCAACGGCATCTCGTTGTCCACATACAGATTCCGGAAGTCGTCCCGCGGCGGTGTGTGCGTGGGGTTGCTGTGATATTCGCGGACCAGCTGCCCCTGCTCGTCCACCGGGAACAACCCGCGAACCGCGCCGGGCGGTACGTATCCGGTGGGATCGTCGACCCAGGCCGGATCGATGTCGACCACCGATCCACCGGCATTCGCCGCCGCGGCGGCGACCAGGTCCTGTGGCGGCTGCCACTCGGGCGGCACGGATTGGACAACCCATGGCGACTCGGACGGTGGCGCGGAATCGGTCATGAACCGGGGATCCCCCCTGACGGCGAATAGTTCGATGGCGAGCATAGTGGACGAAATCCATTGCCGCACAATCCAGCTGGCGTCGAATTCGGATCACGGCAGGTAATCTGGGCCCGATGCGTTCCGCGCGCGGAAGATGATCGATTACCGATGTGCGACCGGAAGCACCGTCGGCTAATATTCGATCACGCGAATTCTCCACGCGCGCAGCGGCCGTCACATTTGCGCCAGAACGGCCCGAGCGGTCGGTTCCCGGATTTACCCTCGTACGATTGCGGCGAAACAGTCGGCGCGAAATTCACAGCCGACTGTGAGGTTTATCGGATGGTCGTCTCAGAGCACGGCCGTTCGATGGAACACCGTGAGCCGCCGCGATGCGTGGTTCATGTTCCAAGAGAAAGGCAGTTCGTTGCTCTCTACGAGAAAACCGACCAAATCCCGGCGGATGGCGGCCCGTGTCGCCGTCGCCGGCGCCCTCGTCGTGGTTCCGCTCGCGGCAGTCGCCGGCCCGGCGCTGGCCAGCACCACCACCTCGGTGCCCTCGGCCACCGCGGTCGACTGGCACGGCGGCCCCGACTGGGATCGCCCCGGCCTCCCTGGCCCGGGTAGGTTCCCCGGCGGCCCCGGTGGGTTCCCCGGCGGCCTTCCGGGCCCCGGCTTCCCGCACGGTTGGGATCACGGCTGGAACCACGGTGGTCCGGGCTGGAACCCGGGTCCGTGGGCCCCGCCCACCGGTTCCGCCGGCTGATAATCCTTCGGTGACCGCCGACGACACGGCCACCGAGTGAACGAGGGCCACTCCCGCACCGGGAGTGGCCCTCGTCGTTTCCGTGCGCGGGTGCACCGGGCCGATCGGATCGCGCTTCGACATCGCCGCCGGACGCGAATTCACCACGGCCGTAGGACAATTCGAGCGATGCCCACCCTGTTCACGACGGCCGAGAGCACGGTCCCAGGGAATTGCCAGCTGAGACTTATGGCGGACCTAGTCCGACACGTTTTGATGGAGTCCATGGCCACCGAAGAGGTGGCCGGGAACTACGGAAAGGTAAGTCGTTGTCTGCCACTGTGAAGACACATCGCACCCGCCGCATCGTCACCCGGGTGGCCGTTGCCGGGGCATTGGCCGTGCTGCCCGTCGCCGCTGTCGCCGGGACCGCTTTCGCCTCCGCCCCGAGCGCCAGCGTCATCGACTGGCACAACCAGGGCGGCCCCGGCGGCCCGGGTGGACACCAGGGTGGCCCGGGTGGACACGGCGGCGGGCAGCCGGGTGGACCGGGACCGCTGCGTCCGCCGACCGGTTCCGCGGGCTGATCGCATCCCGAACGCGGCGAGGGCCACATCCCCGGTACGGGAATGTGGCCCTCGCCGATTGAAACGGATCAATCCGCCCGGATCACGTTGGCGCTAGGCCATTCCGGCGATCCAGCTGTGCATCCAGGACAGCGCGGTCTGACCGCCGCCGACGTGGTAGCTGCCATAGGAGGTGTGCGCGCCGGACCCGTAGAACTTCTCCAGCTGCTGCACACGCTTCTTGTTCGCGCCCTCGCTCAACTGGGTTCCCAGCGTCCCGATACCGCCGCTGGACATCAGATCGCCCACGATGGAACCGGCCTCGAGCTGGTAGCGCCAGATGCTCGCCGGGTTCGGATCCGAGGTCTCCGCCAGGAAGCCCGCGAAACGGGTGACGAAATCGTCGGACTTGGTGGAGCAGTACAGATCCTGCGGATCGCAGATGGTACGCACCCGGTCGCTGACGAAACCGAAACCACCCGGGCGGGGACCGCTCGCACCCGCGCCGCCCGCATGCGGACCGACCTGGATGTCGGTGGGCGAACGACGAGGATCGGAGATCAGGCCGACGCCCGCGATGCGGATCGGGGACACCACGCCGAGGCCGGTGCCGATCTCGGCGGCCACGTCACCGGCCGCGTCCGCACCCTGGCTGTAACCGACGATCGCGATCTTGGCCGCCGCGCACCGGGCGGCCACAGCCTTGATCATGCCGTTGGCCTTGTTGACCGCCTGCGCCTTCGATTTGCCGTAGATATCGCCCTCCCACGGGAAGGCGGTCGCGGCGTAGTCGACGTAGTCGACCCGAGTGCCGCTGGGCATATTTCGGGTAACGCCCGCGAGCATGCCGGGACCGTGCATGTGCTCGGCCTTGTCCGGGCCGGTTTCCCAGGTACCGGGAATCGCAACGACATACAGATTCGGGCAAGCGGGAGCCGCTGCCGCGGAACCACTTCCGAAGACCACACCCGACAACCCCGACAGCGCAACGGCAGCCGCAGCCGCAGCAACCCTTTTCAACCGCATACCGCTCCAGTTCCAGCCTGCCCAGCCACGGGCATCCCGAGTTTCTTCCAGACAATGGTGTGGTAGCCGGATTGCAGTTTGGTTAACCGTGGGCGAACAAACTACCGAACTCTTGCGAGACCGGAATCAGACCGTTTGCCCGTCGACACCGCACCGTGATCAAGAATAGATGGGCGGGCTCGGCATTGCCATTCGACGTCACGAAGACGTCTGATTTCCGTTCCGGAGCGGCCGGAGATCGGGGCGAAAGGGCGAAAAGCGCCCGCGAACAACAGGGTTCGCGGGCGCTCCTCGGGTACGAGCTACCCGTCCGGCCTGATCAGCGCTGCGGAACGGCCGTCGGCTCGATCGGCGTGGGCAGCGCCGACTCGCCCTCGAGGAAGCTGTCCACCGAAGCCGCGGCGGAACGGCCCTCGGCGATGGCCCACACGATCAGCGACTGGCCGCGGCCCATATCGCCCGCGACGAACACGCCGGGGACCGTGGTCTGGAAACCCTTGTCCCGCTTGACGTTACCGCGCTGGTCATAGCCCACGCCCAGATCCTCGAGCAGACCCGGCTTCTGCGGGCCGGTGAAGCCCATGGCCAGCAGCACCAGATCGGCCTCGAGCGTGAAATCGGTGCCCTCGATCTTCTCGAAACGCCCGTTCACCATCTGCACCTCGTGCGCCTGCAGACCGGTGACCTTGCCGTCCTCACCCACGAACCGCTCGGTGTTGACCGAGTAGACCCGCTCGCCACCCTCCTCGTGCGCCGAGGACACCCGGTACATCAGCGGATAGGTCGGCCACGGGGTCGAACTCGCGCGCTCCTCCGGCGGACGCGGCATGATCTCGAACTGGTGCACACTCGCCGCGCCCTGGCGGTGCGAGGTACCCAGGCAGTCCGCGCCGGTGTCGCCGCCGCCGATGATGACGACCTTCTTGTCCTTGGCGTGGATCGGCGGCAGACCGTTCTCGTCGGTGATCGGGTCGCCGAGCTGCACCCGGTTGGACAGCGGCAGGAATTCCATCGCCTGATGAATGCCGTCCAGGTCGCGGCCGGGCACCGGCAGGTCACGCGCGATGGTCGAACCGCCCGCCAGCACCACCGCGTGGAACTGCTCGCGCAGCTGCTCGGCGGTGATGTCCACGCCCACGTTCACGCCGGTCCGGAAGATGGTGCCCTCGGCCTCCATCTGCGCCAGACGACGGTCGATGAAGCGCTTCTCCATCTTGAATTCCGGAATGCCGTAGCGCAGCAGACCGCCGATGCGGTCGTCGCGCTCGAACACCGTCACGGTATGACCGGCGCGGGTGAGCTGCTGGGCCGCGGCCAGTCCGGCCGGGCCCGAACCCACGACGGCGACCTTCTTACCGGTCAGCCGGGTCGGGTAGACCGGAGTCACCCAGCCCTCGTCGAAGGCGTTCTCGATGAGCTCGACCTCGACCTGCTTGATCGTCACCGCGTCCTGGTTGATGCCCAGCACGCAGGACGCCTCGCACGGCGCGGGGCACAGCCGCCCGGTGAACTCCGGGAAGTTGTTGGTCGCGTGCAGGCGGTCGATACCGTCGCGCCACTGGCCCTTGTAGACCAGGTCGTTCCACTCGGGAATCAGGTTCCCGAGTGGACATCCGTTGTGGCAGAACGGAATTCCGCAGTCCATGCAGCGGCTGGCCTGGGTCTGCAGGGTTTCGTGCGAGAAACCCTCCTCGTAGACCTCTTTCCAGTCCATCAGCCGCAGCGGCACCGGCCGCCGCGTCGGAAGCTCACGTTTGGTGTGCTTCAAGAAGCCCTGTGCGTCACCCATTCTCGACTCCACACGTCAGCGCCGCCTCGGCGCACCTGTCAATTCCGGTGCGTCGCACCAAAGTTCTATCCACGCGCGGCCTCGAGTAGTCACAGCGCGGCGTCCACGTCATTTCGGGCCCAGCCGTCCTAGCCACGCGCGGCCTCCATAATGGCGGTGTCCACGTCGCGGCCGGCCTTCTCGGCCTCGGAGATGGCCAGCAGGACCTTCTTGTAGTCCCGCGGCATGACCTTCACGAAATGCGTCACCTGCTGCGACCAGTCGCTCAGGATGGCGTCGGCCACGGCCGAACCGGTCTGCTCGCGGTGCCGGGCGACGACATCGTGCAGCCAGGTGAAATCGTCACCGGACAGCGGCTCGATCTCGTCGGCCTGCTCGGGCGAGACGTTCTTCTCGAAGGTCCCGTGCGGGTTGTACAGGTAGGCGACGCCGCCGGACATACCCGCGCCGAAGTTGCGCCCGGTCTCACCGAGGATGACGACCCGGCCGCCGGTCATGTACTCACAACCGTGATCGCCGACGCCCTCCACGACCGCGGTCGCACCGGAGTTGCGCACCGCGAACCGCTCGCCAACGACACCGCGGATGAACGCCTCACCACTGGTCGCGCCGAACAGGATCACGTTGCCGGCGATGATGTTGTCCTCGGCGACGAACTCGCCCGGTGCGTTCAGCGGCGGCCGCACGATCAGGTGACCGCCCGAAAGCCCCTTGCCCACATAGTCGTTCGCGTCGCCGAACACCCTCAGGGTGATACCCGCCGGGACGAACGCGCCGAAGCTGTTGCCCGCCGAACCGGTGAACGTGATGTCGATGGTGTCGTCGGGCAGGCCCGCGCCGCCGTACAGCTTGGTCACCTCGTGGCCGAGCATGGTGCCGACGGTCCGGTTGACGTTCGTGATCCGGGTCTCGAACTTGACCGGCTTGCCGCGCTCGAGCGCATCGGCCGACTCGGCGATGAGCTGGTTGTCCAGCGCCCGGTCCAGACCGTGGTCCTGGCCCTTGGTGTTGCGCCGGTCCTGGTACATGAACGCGGTCTCGACGTCGTCGAGGATCGGCGACAGGTCGAGCTTGGCGGCCTTCCAGTGCTCCTTGGCCCTCGTGGTGTCGAGCAGGTCGACCCGGCCGATGGCCTCGTCGAGGGTGCGGAAGCCCAGCGAGGCCAGGTATTCGCGCACCTCCTCGGCGATGTACAGCATGAAGTTCTCGACGAATTCCGGCTTGCCCGTGAACCTTTCGCGCAGCACCGGATTCTGCGTCGCGACACCGACCGGGCAGGTGTCCAGATGGCACACGCGCATCATGATGCAGCCCGAGACCACCAGCGGCGCGGTGGCGAAACCGAACTCCTCGGCGCCGAGCAGCGCGGCGATCATGACGTCGCGGCCGGTCTTCATCTGACCGTCCACCTGCACCACGATGCGGTCGCGCAGGCCGTTGAGCAGCAGCGTCTGCTGGGTCTCGGCCAAGCCGAGCTCCCAGGGGCCGCCCGCGTGCTTGAGCGAGGTCAGCGGCGAGGCGCCGGTACCGCCGTCGTGGCCGGAGATCAGCACGACATCGGCATGCGCCTTGGACACACCCGCGGCCACCGTGCCGACACCCGGCTCGGCGACAAGTTTCACGTGAATCCGAGCCTGCGGATTCGCGTTCTTCAGATCGTGGATCAGCTGTGCCAGATCCTCGATCGAGTAGATGTCGTGATGCGGCGGCGGCGAGATCAGCCCGACGCCCGGCGTCGAATGCCGCACCTCGGCGACCCACGGGTACACCTTGTGCGCGGGCAACTGACCGCCCTCGCCGGGCTTGGCGCCCTGGGCCATCTTGATCTGGATGTCGGTGCAGTTGCTCAGGTAGTGCGCGGTGACGCCGAAACGTCCCGAGGCCACCTGCTTGATCGCACTGCGCCGCCAGTCACCGCTCTCCTCCGGCTCGAAGCGGGCCGGCGACTCGCCGCCCTCACCCGAGTTGGAGCGTCCGCCCAGGCGGTTCATCGCGATCGCGAGCGTCTCGTGCGCCTCGGCGGAGATCGAGCCGTAGCTCATCGCGCCGGTGGAGAACCGCTTGACGATCTCGGTGGCCGGTTCGACCAGATCGATCGGAATCGGATTGCGCTCGTCGCCACGGAATTTGAACAGACCGCGCAGCGAGGCCAGCCGCTCGGACTGATCGTCGACCAGCTTGGTGTATTCCTTGAAGACCTTGTACTGACCGCTCCGGGTCGCGTGCTGCAGCTTGAACACCGTGTCCGGGTTGAACAGGTGGTACTCGCCCTCACGCCGCCACTGGTACTCGCCGCTGATCTCGAGTTCGCGATGCGCGCGCTCGTTGTGGTTCTCCAGGAAGGCGATCCGGTGCCGCTCGGCGACCTCACCGGCGATCTCGTCCAGGCCGATACCGTCCAGCGGGGACTTCAGTCCGGTGAAGTACCGGTCGCACAGCTCCTGCGACAGGCCGACGACCTGGAACAGCTGCGCGCCGCGGTAGGAGGCGATGGTGGAGATGCCCATCTTGGACATCACCTTCAGCACGCCCTTACCGGCCGCCTTGTTGTAGTTCCGCACCGCCGCGTCGTAGTCGTCGCAGACCACACCGGCGCTGCCGGGCATGTTCAGCGCGCCGCGCTCGATCATGTCCTCGATCGACTCGAACACCATGTACGGGTTGATCGCGGCCGCGCCGAAGCCGACCAGCAGAGCCATGTGGTGCACCTCGCGCGCGTCACCGGCCTCCACGACCAGCCCGACCTTGGTGCGGGTGCGCTCGCGCACCAGATGGTGATGCACCGACGCGGTGAGCAGCAGCGACGGGATCGGCGCGAGCTTCTCGTTGGACTCGCGATCGGACAGCACGATGATCCGCGCGCCGCCCGCGATGGCCGCCGAGACCTGCTCGTTGATCGCCTGCAGCGATTTGCGCAGGCCCTTGCCGCCCTTGCGGACCGGGTACAGGCCGTGCACGACCACCGACCGCAGCCCGGGCCGCGATCCGTCGTCGTTGATGTGTACGAGCTTGGACAGCTCGTCGTTGTCCAGGATCGGCTGGGGCAGCGTGATCTGCCGACAGGACTCCGGTCCGGGATGCAGCAGATCGGACTCGGGTCCGATCATGCTGCGCAGGCTGGTCACGACCTCCTCGCGGATCGCGTCCAGCGGCGGGTTGGTGACCTGCGCGAACAGCTGCGAGAAGTAGTCGAACAGCAGCCTCGGCCGGGCGGAGAGCACCGCGATCGGGGTGTCGGTGCCCATCGAGCCGAGCGCCTCGCCGCCGGTGGTGGCCATCGGCGAGATGAGGATGTTCAGATCCTCGGTGCTGTACCCGAATATCTGCTGCCGGATCTTGACCCGGTCGTGCACCATGTGCTCGTGCTGGCGCTCGGGCAGATCGGACAGCTTGATCGGGCCCGCGTTCTCCGCGTCGCCGTCGAGCCATTCCTGATACGGATGTTCGGTGGCCAGCTGGGTCTTGACCTCGTCGTCATCGATGATGCGGCCCTGGGAGGTGTCCACCAGGAACATCCGGCCCGGCTGCAGGCGCGCCTTCTTGACCACCTTGGACGGCTCGATATCGAGCACGCCGACCTCGGAGGCCATCACGACCAGGCCGTCGTCGGTCACCCAGATGCGCGAGGGGCGCAGGCCGTTGCGGTCGAGCACCGCGCCGACCACGGTGCCGTCGGTGAAGCACACCGAGGCCGGGCCGTCCCACGCCTCCATCAGGAAGGAGTGGTAGCGGTAGAACGCGCGACGCGCCGGATCCATCGCCTCCTGACGTTCCCACGCCTCGGGAATCATCATCAGCACGGCGTGCGGCAGGCTGCGCCCGCCCAGGTGCAGCAGCTCCAGCACTTCGTCGAAGCGCGCGGTGTCCGATGCGCCCGGCGTGCAGACCGGGAAGATCTTCTCCAGCCGGTTGCGGCCCTGGCTGTCGACGCCGAAGACCTCGGACTTGATCAGCGACTCGCGGGCGCGCATCCAGTTCTCGTTACCGGTGACGGTGTTGATCTCACCGTTGTGCGCGACGCGGCGGTACGGGTGTGCCAGCGGCCAGGACGGGAAGGTGTTGGTGGAGAAGCGCGAGTGCACGATGCCCAGCGCCGATTCCACCCGATCGTCCTGCAGATCCAGGTAGAACGCCCGCAGCTGCGGGGTGGTGAACATGCCCTTGTAGACGAAGGTCTGCGCGGAAAGGCTCGGGAAGTAGACGGTCTCGCGCCCGACCGAGCCCTCGCCCGCGCCGGACTGGCCCAGCTCGTGCTCGATCCGCTTGCGCACGACGTAGGCGCGGCGGTCCAGGTCCATGCCGGAGAGCTGCTCGGCGGAGTCCTTGGGCGAGGCGATGAACAACTGCCGGAACGTCGGCATGGCGTCGCGGGCCAGTGCGCCGAGCGAGGTCTCATCGATCGGCACCTCGCGCCAGCCCAGCACCGCCAGGCCCTCTTCCTTGACGATGCGCTCCACGCCGTAGCAGGCGCGGGCGGCCTCGCGGCGGGCCTGCGGGAGGAAGGCGATACCGGAGGCGTAGGAGCCTTCCGGCGGCAGCTCGAAGGATGCGCCGTTCTCCGCCAGCACGGCCCGGAAGAACTTGTCCGGGAGCTGGATCAGGATGCCCGCGCCGTCACCGCTGTTGGGTTCGGCGCCGGCGGCACCGCGGTGCTCCAGGTTCAGCAACGCCGTAATAGCCTTGTCGACGATGTCGCGGCTGCGGCGGCCGTGCATGTCGACGACGAACGCGACGCCGCAGGCGTCGTGTTCGTTCGCCGGGTCGTACAGACCGATGGGTCCAGGTGACCTGTGGCCAGGTAGTTGCGTCATGCCTCTGCCTTCAAAATCAGGCCTTCGAAGAAATATGGCCTTCGTCGAACGCCTCCGTCTAGACTGCGCCCCGGAGGGGTCCGTCAGACCAGCGACGCTGATGGTCGTACCGTGCAGTCAACTCTCCAGTTGTCCACCCGCTCCGGTTCCGTAGTCGGGTGCTCGGCGGTTGCGGAGCCCTTCCGTGTTCCACTCGCCGCGCCCGTGGTCGCCCGACCGGTCCGGCTGTGCGGACCGAGGGTCTCCACGACCATCGGTTCGTGACCGAATCGGGCGATTCAACCGGGCATTTCGTGCCCAGCGTAAGAGCAAACGATAAGTCAGGACCCGTGCCCAACCAACTTAGGTTCCACTAAGAACAGCGTCTACCTGGGCTTCTCCATTGGTCCTCCACTAACTACGCGTTCTCCAGTGTAAAGCAGAGATCGGTGATCGCTCAGTCGTGTATGCCACTGTTGCCCGTTGCGCCCGGACCGCGCACGCGCAGCCCGCAAGTAGGCTGCTAGGTGCCCTCTAACCTGCATCGATAAGGAATTCCCAGGCTCGCGTCCGGACAAACCGACTGTTATGCGGCTAACTTTCCGGACACACGGCGGAGATGTCTCGGACACGGAGACTACGAGCCATTGCAATGTTCAGACCGTACGGTCTGATTCGCAATCTCACATTTTGGCATACGCTCAGCAAACCGCGCGTGTTGGGTATGTCACACTGCGGCCACATCGGAATGGGCCTTGACGGCGGGATTCGCCGCGGATGCCTCACCCGCACACCGAAGCGGCGGCACGTACCAACGCCGCCTGATGCAGGGCATCCGAACGCCCACCGGCGAATACCCCGAACACTCCTGTCGAGAGTTGTTCGGCACAGTTCGGTCCGCGCAATTCCGCCCGCCGCTGCGCGAGCTGCCGCAGGATCTGCGCGTTCACCCGATCGATGATCGGCCGGACCGCGCCCAGATCCGGCGAGGTCCGCGGCGCCGAGCCCGGATCGAGCCGCCACCGCGCGAGCAGGCCGCGCTGCACCATCTTGTTGGCCTCGATCTGCCCGGCGAAGACCTGCCGCACCCAGTCCTCCGGCAGTCCCAGCGCGGCTCCCGCGCGGCTCATCGAGTCGTAGACCTGCTGTTCGCGGATCGGATCGTCGATCGCCGGATACTGCCCCCGCGCGCCCACCCATTTGGCCGCGATCACGGCGTCGGCGGTGTTCAGACGCTCGAGCAACAGATCGATCAGCGGATCGGGGCTCGCCGGGGCGGCATCGGCGGGGGCCTGAGCGCGAGCGGCCGAGACCGCCGGATCGATCGTCATGGGTACCACCTCGAGCGACATCAGCCCGATCGCGGCCGCCATCATCAACACGGACGTACGCACCTGGAACACTCCTGACGGGCTGTTGTGCGGAAATGCGAACGTGTGCCGCCCGCATCTCGCCATCGCGGAGACGAGCGCCACATCACCACGGTACGAGCGAGTATCGGATTTCCGATGCGAATCTTCGTTTCCCCGGCCGAGATTCGCGTCTGCCGCGTCGGCACTGTGAGGATGGCCACAACCTGCGGACGCGACTCGGCGCGAGCGCCGTCGGCCTGTCACGCTGGAGCCGATTCGTGCGACCGGATCCGCTCACCCGGCCGTCTTCTCGCCCCACCGACCTGCGGCGACCACGAATACCGACGACTTCGCCGAATGCGAACCGCCTGGGATGCAGAGGATGTGAGATCCCTTGACCAGCCCCCACATCTCGGAACCGATCGATCACGACCCGACGGACTCGGCCACGGTCGAAGCCCGGACGGCCGCTTCGGACCGACAGGACAGCACAACCTCGATCAGGTCCACCGGGACGAACAGCCGAGGCGCGGTAGGCATCCGTGCACTGCGTGACCGGACCATCAGCCTGCTGACCTGGCTCGGCGGCGCGGGGACGGGAGTCGCCGACGATCACGAACGATCCGGATACGCGGTGACCGGCGCGATGGCGCTGCTGTTCGCCGCGATATCGGGCACGGTCGTCGCGCTGGCCTCAGCGGCGGCGCAGTGGGCCGCGATCGTCGTGATCATCGTCGCGATGCTCGCGGCGCTGCTGATCGGCACGATCTCGCGGGCCCTGGCGACCGCGCCGCTGCCCGGCCGCGACGGTTCGCGAATTCGCTTCGGCGGTGAGCTGATCGGCCGCGTCGCCGTCGCCGTGCTGGCGGGTGTGGTCGTCGCCGAACTCGCGAGCACCGTCCTGCTCGGCGGCACGATCGATCACCGCCTGGACGACAACGCCAGGCGCGAGGCGGAATCCGCGGCCACTGTCATCACCGCTCGAAATGCTCTGGACCAGGCCGAATCCGACCGCGACGCGCTGAATCGCACGATCACCGGCGCGCAGTCGGACATCCAGCAGGCCCTGATCATCGCTCGCTGCGAATACAACCCGACCCCGGAATGCCCGCAGAACATGATCACCGGCGTGCCCGGTCAGGGCCCGGAGACCCGCACCGACAACAGCATGCTCGACGACGCCCGCGCCCGTCTCGCCGCCGCGCAGTCCCAGGTGCGGCCCACGCAGGATCGCCTCACTCAGCGGCAGCAGGCCCTGGATCAGGCCCGCACCGCCGCCTTCCGAACCGGTGATCGCGGTCTCGGCGCACGCTGGATCGCGTTGAACGGCTACACCTTCGGACATGCGGGCGCCTTCCTGCTGCGCCTGGCGGCCCTGGTGATCACCGTGGCCCTGGCCCTGCTGCCGCTGCTGTCACGGTGGTGGCGCGGGGAGACCTCCTTCGACCGCCGCGTCTCGGCGCGGGCCGCCGCCGATCGTGCCGAGCAGGATGCCGAGGCCGTTATCGCGGTCAAACGCGCCGAGGTCCGCGCCGAATCCGAAAAGCTGCGCGCCGACCAGGAATTGGCGAGTGCGCGCCTGGCCGTCCACGCCGACACCGTCATCGATCGCGAGAATCAGCGCCGACGCGTCATCGCCTCGATCGGCGCGGTGGAAATCGGCGTCACCGCACCCCAGCAGCGCGCCGTCGCCGAATTCGAAGCGCTGGCGGAACTTCCGGCCAGCCCGACGTCGAACTCCGAGGGGGACACCATGTCTCAGCCGTCGAACCTCCCCGCCCCGCTACCGCACAACGCGGTCGCCCCCGCATCCGGTGGCCTGGAACTCCCCATCATCGGCACCGTCCCCTTCACCGACACCGCCGCCCGCTGGATCCGCCCCCTGGTCCCCTCTTTCGTCACCGACGCCATCGACACCGCCACCCACCCCCTGCGCACAGTGCGCCAGGTATTCGAGGAAACCGAAGAAATAACCTTCACCCTCCGCCGCACCCGCAAGGTAACCATCGACTCCTCGGACTCCAACCCCCAACTCCCCACCACCGTCGTAGATTCCACCCCCCAGCCCCCAGCTCCTCGAGCCGACCGCCTACCCTCTGTCACCGGCGCCGTCACCCCCGCCGAACTCGACCCTCGGACTTCCCGCCAACTTCCCCCGAGCTCTCGCTAGCCTTGTAAACCTGAACTGCCACAACACTTCTCGGGCAACAATCCGTGCACTGCGACGTCCCGTCCGTCTGACGGTGTGCGCCAACGATGCTCGTTGCGACGATAATCGGACAGCGCTTCGACAATCGAGAGCCTGGATCCGGAACAGCCACGAAGCCGATCCGACTTCCGCGATTCCCTGAGGCTCCGAATCCGCTGATCACCATGGCGCACTCCTTGCCCTGGAATTCGTGTACCGCCGGACCGGCGTAGCCGATCTCGGTCCGCGATGTGGGCGGCATAGGGATTTCCTATGGTCGCTACTGAAATTTGGTCTTTGTCTTCGGTTCCTTTCCGGACTTACCGTGAAATGGTTCGACGAGACACCCACCGTGAAAATCCGAATATTCGCGACGGGCCATATTCATCTTTTTCGGTCGAACGGACGACTATGCGATCGAGAGGATCCGTGGCATGACCACAATCGAGAACGGTTCGGGGACGAAACAACTCGCGGGAAAGCGGGCCCTGGTGACGGGTGGTTCTCGTGGGATCGGGGCGGCCGTGGTGCGGCAATTGCTGAACGCGGGAGCCGAGGTGCTCACCACGGCGCGATCAGCGACGAATTCGGTGCCGGAAGGGGCCGGTTTCGTGGCGGCCGATGTGCGGACCCGGGCCGGGGCCGAGGCACTCGCCGAAGCCGCGCGGGAAATACTGGGCGGGGTGGACATTCTGGTTCACAACGCCGGCGGTGCGCGGCCTTTTCCGGGGAGTTCGAGCATTCCCGACGAGGAGTGGCGCGATGCGCTGGATCTGAACCTGCTGGCCGCGGTTCGTCTGGACGCGCTTCTCACACCGGAGATGCGCGAACGGCATTCGGGAATGATCGTGCACATATCCTCGGCCGTGGTGCCCGCGCCGGTAGCGCCATTTCTGCACTACACGGCCGCGAAGGCGGCGCTGGAGAATTACAGCCGTGGGCTGTCGGCCGAATTGGCGCCCTTCGGAATTCGGGTCAACACCGTCTCCCCCGGTAAGACCGCGACCCCGGGCGGCGAGCAGACGCGCGAGCAATGGGCCCGCATCGCCCCCGGTCAGAGCGACACGTCCGGCGTGCCGCTGGGCCGCGACGGCCGCCCCGACGATATCGCCGACGCGGTGCTGTTCCTCCTGTCCGACCGCGCCAGCTGGCTGACCGGAAGCAGTCTCGTCGTGGACGGCGGCGAATTCCACCGATAGCGCGTCATCGAACAAGAAAGAACGCAGGAATTCCGACATGGGCAGATACAGCGATAAGAACGTGGTGATCACCGGCGGCTGGCCGACCGCGCCGAGCACGAATTCAGCACGTTCCAAGCACTTTTCGTCAATGCGGGGATCGCGCGGGCCACATCCCTCGAGGAGACCACCGAGCAGGAGTACGACGAACTGTTCGCGATCAACGTCAAGGGCGCGTTCTTCACCGTGCAGAAGCTCGCCCCACTGCTGAGAACGGGCGCGGGCATCGTCCTGACCACCTCGAACGCGAACGTCACAGGCCTTCCGTCGACCAGCGTGTACTCGGCGGGCAAGGCGGCCGTGCGCTCGATGGCGCGCACTCTCGCCGCCGATCCGCTCCCGCGCCGCATCCGTGTCAACGCGATCGGCCCCGGCCCCGTCGACACGGGAATTCTGGAGAACGGCGTGTCCGAGGAGGCCGCCGCGCGATTCAAGGCTCCGGTGGTCGCCGCCAATCCCATGCGACGTTTCGGAACATCCGACGAAATTGCCAGGGCAGCAACATTTCTCGCCTTCGAGGCTACCTACACCACCGGCGCGGAACTCGTCGTGGACGGAGGCGCGACCCAACTCTGAACCACACCGACCCCGGCGACGCTACTTTCCACCGGTCCGGACGCCCGGGCGATCCGGCCCGTCGCCGGTCCCATGCGGTTGCTTAACCCGAACAGCGATGTCCAGCAACAGTTCCCGATACTCCTCGGGCGCCTCCGCGACAACATTGTGCCCGGTGGGAAGCGTGTGGGTACGCCACTTCGGGTCGTCGCGCAACCGCTCGTACACCTCCGTGAACGGCGTGCCCTCCCACCCGGACAGATAGATGTATTCGCGCGGAATGTCCTCCCGCGCACGACCATCCAGCCGAATCCGCTGAAGGAACGAGGCGAGCGGATGGCTGGTCGCGCGCGGGTCGGCCCCGGGGCCCGGCGGCACGGCGAAACCGTCCGCGGCGGCCCCCTCGAGGAACCTCCGCCGGTACATCTCGGAGGTGAGCTCGAAGCAGGACTGACCGTCCTCGGGGACATAGGCATCGGAGTACACCAGCGCCGCCACCCGTTCGGGGGCACGATCGGCCACGCCGGTGATCACCATGCCGCCGTAGCTGTGCCCGACCAGGATCGCGTCGTCGATCCGCTCGTACTCGAGCACCGCGCGGACGTCCTCGATATGGGTGTCCAAATTCGTTGCTGCCGTGAGCAAGTGGTTGCGTTCACCGACTCCGGTGAGGCTCACCGCGTAGGCGTCGTGTCCGTGTCGGCGCAATTCGGATGCCAGCTCGGAGTACCACCATCCGCCGAACCAGCCGCCGTGCACGAGTACGAAGGTCATGGCTCATCCGACACGGGCGGGGCCGCGGTTATTCCCGTGCTCGACAACGGCGCTCGAAGAGGCGCGCAGCACGTCTTCGGGGACGGCTCGGCACCAGTCCTCGCGCAGCAGAAGTTCCAGCAATGCCCGCTCCGCGGGGCCGGGATCGCGCCGGACCGCGGCGACGACGGGCTGGGATACGACCGGCGACACCGGGCGCGCGAGATGGCAGTATCCGTGCGGCACAGCGGAAGCCGGGACGAGCGTGACCCCCATCCCGTGCGAGGCCCAGCGCACGGCCGTCGCCGCCTGGGATACCCGCGCGACCGTCATCGGGGCGATTTCGTTGTCCCGCAACGCGTCTCGCAGCACACCGTCCAGCGCACCGTCCCGATCGAACCGCACCCACGGTTCCCCCTCGAGCTCCCGCAGGTCGACCCGTTCCGCCGCGAGCAGCCGGTGGCCCTCACCGAGCACCACGACGAATTCCTCGTCACCGAGGTGGTGAGCCTGCGCCGCACCCTCCTCACACGGCGCGGCCACCAGCACCAGATCCAGTACACCCCGTCGCCCGAGGCGTTCCAGCTCGGCCGGATTCGGCTCCTCGAACACGGTCACCTCCAACCGGGGAAACCGGTTGCGCAAAGCCCCCAGCGCCCGTGGCAACTGCTGCGTGCCCAACCCCATCTGCACCGCGACCAGCAATTCTCCCTCGAGCTCGTCGGCAGCCGCCCGCGCCGTGGCCCGCGCCCGCCGCGATGCACTCACCGCGACCTGCGCCTCCCGCAGAAACGCCCGCCCGACCACGGTCGGCACCAGCCCCGTTGGCGTACGCGCGAACAACTGCACCCCGAGCTCCCGCTCCAACCCCCGAATTTGCTGGGACATCGACGGTTGTGCGACATGCAACAACTCCGCCGCCGCCGTCACCGACCCCGTCTCCGCAACAGCCAGGGCGTATTCGTACTGACGAAGCGTCATCGGCCCAGCACCTTCCCACGATGGACCGAAATCCACCCGCTGAAATCAGGTAATCGTCGTAACCAAGTGATACAACGCGAACCCACCCCGCATTCCTGCACCAGACGCGGCATCACCCTCGCCGCACCCTGACAGGATCTCGAGTTGTGCGTTCAGACTCGTCCACGGATACCCGAACCTGGTCGACCGAAGGCGTCAGCAGGCGAATCCTGCCCGCACTCGAGCCGATACGAACGATGGCCCGGATCGCTCGAACGGAGGATGACAGCTACATCGGGGTCCAGTTCGACCCCCTATCGTCGACAGCTCGATCGACGCCTGTCCGGCCTCTTGTCCAGGTGGATCGGAATCCTGAAATGTGTAGTCATGGCAAAGGACGCCGCAACCCGTGCAGCCCGAGACGAACAACTGGGCGCTGCCCTCGTCGAGTTGGATCCACTTCCTTTCGACGAAGCCGCCGCCATTCGCTGCGGCTCTCTGGTCGCTCTGACGATCGCGGCGGAGCGTGACCCACGCCCGCGACGGATGGATTTGCTGATCCCGCGATCGCTTCGGCACGGTCCCTGCCGCTGTTCACCCGAAATGTCGTGGATTTCCGCGGCTTGGACGACACGGTGGAGATCGTTCCGCTCTGATCGGCATTCGTTTTGCGGTTCACTGGTCGGGTGATCGATTTCGACGTGGTTCGCGTGTTCTGTGGCCCCGGCGGGCAATTCGGGAACGAGCTGGGGGTGATTCGGGACGGGTCGGTGGTCCCGGCGGATGCCGGGCGGCTCGAGGTGGCGCGGGAGCTGGGATTCAGCGAGACGGTATTTCTCGATGACGCCGCGCGAGGTGTCATGGATATCTGGACGCCGTCGATGCGGCTGCCGTTCGCGGGGCATCCGTGTGTCGGGACGGCCTGGCTGCTCGACGCGGCCGAACTCGTGACCAGGTCAGGGCGGGTCGGGGTGCGGCACGACGGCGAATTCACCTGGATCACAGCACGTCCCGAGTGGGCGCCTACGCGCACGCTGCGCCGATACGATTCCGCCGCCGCGGTGGACGCGCTCGAGGTGCCGCCGCCGGGTGCGTGGATCTACGCGTGGGCCTGGCAGGACGAGGCGGCCGGGCGGGTCCGGGCGCGCGCGTTCCCGGGGCGCGGTGACGCCATCGATGAGGACGAGGCGACCGGCGCGGCCGCGATCCAGCTCACCGCGGCTCTGGGACGGTCGCTGACCATCACGCAGGGCCGCGGATCGCAGATCATGACCGATCCGCGGCCGGACGGCTGGATCGAGGTCGGCGGCCGGGTTTGGCAGCACGCCAGGCGATGACGGCCGCCGCGCCCAAGGCGTAGTCGGGGTGCGGCGAACCCATATAGAGGGTGCGGTTGTGCGCTGGAAGGGGTGCGAATTCGTGCAAGGGGTGCGGGTACGGCGGAAAGGTTTTCAGGCGGCGAATCACGGTTAGACTCGGGCCCGTGTTTCCCGCTGCCGCCGCCGATCACGCCGGTCCGCCCCCGAGTCGGACCGGGTCGAGTGCGGTGTCCGGCGCGCCGATATCGGGGCTCGACGGGGCCGAATCCATTCCGGTGCGGCCGCTGTCGTTTCGGGAATCGGTGGATCTGCCGTTCGCGGTGATTCAGGCGGACGTACGGAAACTGATCGTCTTCGTCGTCGCCGGGCTGGTGCTGGCCGAGGATCTGGTCATCGCGACAACGTCCGGCTTTTCCATCCTCACCGACGGTTCGGATACCGGAACCGCCTGGTCGGCAATCCTTTCCACGGCCGTCGCCGCCTGGCTGCTACGGCTGTTCCTGCGCGGAGTCACCGTGCCGATCGGGGTGGCGCGAATTCAGGGTGGTTCGCTCACCTGGCGTGCGGCGCTGCGCCGGTTCGGCGAGAAGTTCGGCCCGCTGGTGCTCGATCGGCTGCTGTATACGGTGATCGGCGTGCTTGTTCCGGCCGTGGGCCTGGCCCTGGCGTTCATCGGGGTGCTCGGCGCGGTACCGCTGGTGGGCTGGCTGCGGGCGCGGCGAATGTGCGTTGTCCCGGTGCTGTTCGCGGAATCCGCATCGTATGGTGGTGCCGTGGGGAGGGCGAAAATCCTTGCCGCCGGGGCGGAATGGCGGCTCACCGGGCTGTGGTCGTCGCTGCGCGCGCTGCTGCTGGGGGTCGCCGTGCCGCTGCTCGGGCTGCCGTTGTTCGTCTCGAATTTCTCCGGTACACACCGCTGGGCGGTGATCGTGCTGGCCACCGCGAGCGTCCTGCTGATCGCGGCCTTCGCCGAGGTCGTCGATTCGGCGACCAGCGTGGTCGGCTACATCGATCGGCGCTGCCGCCGCGAGGCTTGGGATGTGCGCATTCCCGTTCCGGCACACCGTAATACGGAGACTGCGCGGTGAGCCGCGACGATCCGCCTCCCCTCCCGCAATCGGAATCCGTTCCCGGACAACCGGATCCGGGCGCGGCGCCCCCGCCACCGCAGCTCGGCCCGGCGGGCGCACATCGCGGCGCCGCCGAACAGGCCGCCCTGCACAGCGATTTCACCACCGCGTTGCGAGAGCGGTTCCGCGCGGTCGTACGCGGTCTGGAACAGGGCGGACTGCTCGAGGTCCAGCGTTCCCGCACCGCCCGGGAGACCGCCGCGAATGCCGCGACAACCGCCCAGGCCACCGAACTTCCCGATGCGGCACGCAATTTCGACGAGGTCGTCTACGGCGGCCGTCCCGCCACCGAGGCCGAATACCGTCTCCTGGAACACGCCGACCGCTACTCGCTCGCCCCACCGCCACCGGACGAGCCGGTCGACACGGTCACACCCGAAAGCCGCCCGAGGCAATGGCGCATCCCGCCGCTGCCCGAACTGCTGCGCAACCCCAAGTTCTGGGCCGCGGTGCTGGGCGTCGTACTTCTGGCGGTGATCGTCTACGTCCTGCTGCACCTGTCCGGCGCGCCGAAGGCCCCACCGACACCCCCACCGCCGCAGCACAATCCGTTCCCCGATGAACCGCCGCCCCCACCGCCGACGCCTAGGCCGGGCGGCGCGGGCGATGATTCGATCTTCGACCGGCTGCCGCACTGGCTCGCCTACGGCGGCCTGCAATGGCTGATCTGCGCCGCCATCGTGGTGTGGTGGCGGGCCCGCCGACGCGGCGCGCTGGTCGGCGAACCACGCCCGGTCCAGGTCGCGGCGAACGAACTGCTCGCCGGTCAGGCCGCGCTGTACCGCAGATCGTCCGATCGTGACCACACCGCGGCGAAACTGCGCGCGGCCACCATGCGCCGGATCCGCCCGATCCTGGGCCTGACCGCCGACGCACCACCGGATCGGGTGATCGCGGCCGTCGGCGCCCGCACCCGCACGGACCCGAACCTGCTGGGTGCGGTGCTGTTCGGCCCGGTGGCCGATGACGCCACCCTGGAAATGATTGCCGCACAACTGGACCGAATCGAGTCGGAGATCGCATGACACAGGCCGAGACCAATCACGCACCGACCGCGCAGGACGCCCTGCTGGCCTTCGGCGCGTTGCGCACCGAGATCGGCAAGGCCGTGGTCGGCAACGACCAGGCGGTCATGTTCCTGGTGCTGGCCCTGCTGTGCCGCGGGCACGTCCTGCTGGAAGGTGTTCCGGGAGTGGCGAAGACGCTGCTGGTGCGCGCATTGGCGATGGGTCTGGAACTCGAGCACTCCCGCGTCCAGTTCACCCCCGACCTGATGCCCGGCGACGTCACCGGATCGCAGATCTACGATCCGCATTCGGCCGAGTTCACCTTCCGCCGCGGGCCGGTGTTCACCAATCTGCTGCTGGCCGACGAGATCAACCGCACCCCGCCCAAAACCCAGTCGGCCCTGCTGGAATCGATGGAGGAGCGGCAGGTCTCCGTCGCGGGAACACCGCAGCCGCTGCCCGACCCGTTCATGGTCATCGCCACCCAGAACCCGATCGAGCAGGAGGGCACCTATCCGCTGCCCGAGGCGCAGCTGGACCGGTTCCTGTTCAAGGTCGACATCCGGCTGCCCGAACGCGAGGACGAATTCCGGATTCTGCAACGTCATGCCGCCGGATTCGATCCGCGCGATCTGACCGCGGCCGGGCTGCACCCGGTGGCCGGGCCTTCGCACATCACCGCGGCGCGGGCCGCGGTCGCGCGGGTGGCGGTGAGTCCCGAGGTGCTCGCGTACATCGTCGACGTGTGCCGCGCCACCCGCACATCCCCCGCGGTGCAGCACGGCGCCTCGACCCGCGGCGCGACCGCGCTGCTGGCCGCCTCCCGCGCGCTGGCCTGGCTCAACGGACGCGGCTTCGTCACTCCCGACGACGTGAAACTCGTCGCGATCGTGGCACTGCGTCATCGGCTGCAACTGCGGCCCGAGGCGGAGTTGGACGGGGTGACGGCCGAGGCCGTGATGTCCTCGCTGCTGCTGTCGGTCCCGGTTCCGGTGTAGCGCAATGGTTGTCACCGGCCGACTGGCCGTGATCGCGGCGGTCGCCGCGGTGCTCGTCATGGTCGTGCTGCCCTCGTGGGTGGGCGTGGTAGCGATGACCGCGCTGCTGGCTCTGCTGATCGTGATCGATGCGAGTGCGTCGGCCCGCGGCGCGGATCTGGAACTCGCCCGCGCGGATCTGACCACCGTGCGCGTCGGGTACGAGGCCGCGGTGGAACTCACGGTGACCAACCGCGGCCACCGCACCGCGCGCGGCATGCTGTGGGACGACTGGCCCGACAGCGTCCGCGCCGACCGCCGCACTCACCGGCTGAAGCTCGGTCCGAACACCCGGACCAGACTCGTCACCGCCCTGACCCCAGCTGGTCGCGGTGATCGCGCGGCCGGACCGGTAACCGTTCGCCTGCTGGGCCCACTCGGCCTGGCCGGACGGCAGATCCGCAAGCAGGTCCCCGCTCGCGTGCGCGCGCTGCCGCCGTTCCGCAGTGAACGCGTCCTCGCCTCGAAGGTCCGCCAGCTACAGCAGCTCGAGGGCCGCAATGTGGTGAACATCCGCGGTCAGGGAGCCGAATTCGATTCCTTCCGTGAGTATGTCGCCGGTGACGACGTGCGCGCGATCGATTGGCGCGCCACCGCCCGCGCCAGTGACGTCCTGGTGCGCACCTGGCGTCCGGAACGCAATCGGCACGTCCTGCTGCTGCTCGATACCGGCCGATACAGCGCCGGACTGGTCGGCGGCGGCACCTCCGGCAGCGCCGAGGCCACCCGTCTGGAAACGAGTATCGAGGCCGCGCTCCTGCTGGGCGGACTGGCCGCCGCGGCCGGAGACACCGTGGCCCTGCTCGCCTACGACCGTCAGGTCCGCGCCGAGGTCCGCACCGGCAGCGGCCGGGGCCTGCAACCCAAACTGATGCACGCCCTGGCAGGCATCGTGCCCGCCCTGGTCGACACCGACACCGAGGCCATGGTTCGCGCCGCGGTCCAACGCGCCCGCCGCCGCAGCCTGGTCGTCTGGTTCACCGGTCTCGACGGCGCGATGGTCGAGGAGAATCTCCTCCCGGTCCTGCCCGTCCTGGCCCAGCGTCATCGAGTGCTGCTCGTCTCGGTCACCGACCCCGATATAGCGACCGCCGCCACCCACCGCGCCAGCACCCCGGAGATCTACACCGCGGCCGCCGCCGAAAACCTGCTCGCCGAACGCGCCCTGGTCCAGGAATCCTTGCGCCGCAAGGGAATAGACGTGGTAGCCACCTCACCCAGCCGCCTCCCCGAAGCCCTGGCCGACGAATACCTCGAACTGAAGAAATCCGGAGCCATGTAACCCGCCGGGCGTAATACGCCGGTCCGGACCATGGCCGATGTCCATCCCGCGGATGCGGTCGATCGCTGCCCGGTGAACAGGGCTGAGGCGATCGACGATGGCGGCAGATCCCGGACGTCGACCTTCCCGCTGGAACGGCTGGGCGCGCAAATATCGGGAAGTATGACTCGACGCCCGAGGTCAGCGTATGCGCTGGTAGCGAAGGTAGACGACGTGGGTGTTGAAGGTCTGGGATTCGATCAGCCGCAGATCGCGGTATCCGGCGAACGGCGTGAAGTAAGGGGTCCCGCCACCGAGCACTATCGGGTTGACGAACAGGCGGTATTCGTCGATCAGGTCCTCGGCGATGGCCGCCGCGGCCAGGTGCGCCCCGCCGATGGCCACCACGCCCTCGCCCGGCTGATCGCGGAGCCGATCGATCTCCGTCGTGATGTCGTCGGTGGCCAGCCGAGCGTTGCCCGCCACCGAGGTCAACGTCCGGGAGAACACCACTTTCGGAATCGGCCGCCAGATCCGCGCGAACTCCAACTCCGTCGCATCGGACATCGTCTCCTCAGCGGTCTCCCACACCAGCATCGCCTCGTAGAGCCCCCGCCCACACAGATGCGCGGCGATCTCCCGAGTCTGCTCGACATGAAACCGAAACTGCTCCGCATCAGGCGCGGTCCAGCCGATGTCGTCCCCCGGCCCCGCGATGAAACCATCCACCGACACGCCCATCGAGTAGACCACCCGCAACATGAACTCCTCCTCGACGAAGACGGACAGCCCGCTCCACAGATCCTTACACCACTTCCCCGACGCGGACCCCCATTGGCGACAGGGGCGACACCGAGCGTCATCAACACTCCACGAAGCAACGGAGTCGGCATGGGAGCCAGCGGGCCGACGAGAATCGATGCGACAGTGCGGCCGGGTACCACGTTGAGGTGCGAAGCAGAGACCGCGCAACGCCACGCGCCGTCCGGTCGGAAATCGGTTGCCGGGACCGCCGACCAGGCCCGAGGATGACCCGATGGCTGATTCAGCGGACGGCCGGGCGGGGATCACCGCCGACCTCGTCGCGGCCCTGATCGCAGCACAGTTTCCGCAATGGCGGCACCTATCGGTGACACCGGTGGCGAGCGACGGTTGGGACAACCGGACCTACCGCCTCGGCGAAGCCAAGACAGTGCGACTGCCTACCGCCGCCGATTACGCGCCCGCGGTCTCGAAGGAAAGCCGTTGGTTACCGCGCCTTGCCCCCATGCTGCCGGCCTCGGTTCCGACCATCGTCGGCGTCGGCGTTCCCGACCTCGGATACCGGTTCCCGTGGTCGGTGCGCCGTTGGATCCCCGGCGAGTCGGCCGACCATGCCCGCATCGACAACCCGACCGAATTCGCCGTCTCGGTCGCCGAATTCATCCGTGCCCTGCAAGCCTGCGACACCGCCGGTGCACCGATGGCCGGCGCGCACAGCTTCTATCGCGGCGGCTCACTGAGCCACTACGACCGGGAGACCCGCGACCGCCTGAACTCTCTCACCGATCGCATCGACGTCACCCTGGCCACCGCCGTCTGGAACACCGCCGTCGCCGGCCGATGGAACCGAAGTCCGGTATGGTTCCACGGCGATATCGCCCCCGGAAACCTGCTGATCGACAACGGAAAGCTCACAGCTGTCATCGATTTCGGCACCTGCGGAGTCGGCGACCCCGCCTGCGACCTCGTCCTCGCCTGGACGAAACTGTCCGGACGAAGCCGAGAAGCCTTCCGCCGAACCGTCCGCCACGACACCGGCACGTGGGCACGAGCCCGCGGCTGGGCGCTCTGGAAAGCACTGCTGACCCTGACCGAACATGACACCTCGGCCCCCGGCACCGAGACCCGAACCCGGCGCCTGATCGACGAAATCCTCGCCGAACACCGCGATTTCGGCAGCCGTGCCGAGCAACCCGCGGCAGCCCATTCCAGGCCCACAACCGCGACCAGACTCGATTGAACGACCGTGCGGGCCGAAAGTCGGCTCTCCCAATCGATCTCGGTCCCGGTCGTAGGGTTGCGGAGATGCGAGAGCCGGATTGGTATTGCGATGAGGTCGTCCCGAAGCTGATCGATGTGGATGTGGTCCGAGAGACCGAGCAGGTGCTGGCCTTTCGCCCGCCGGTTCGCGGGTTCGGGACCGATCACGTGATCGTTGTTCCGAAGCGGCATGTTCGGTCGCTGCTGGAGTTGGAGCCTGGACTGAGCGCTGACCTGCTGCAGGTCGTGCAGGAGGTCACGCGAGGTTTCGTCGATGCACATGGTGGTTGCCAGGTGCTGACCACTCTCGGCGATGAGCAGCACAACCGGCACCTTCACCTGCATGTCGCCGCGGGAGAAGGTGTGGCGCGGTTCGTTTCTCGTCGGTAGTCGTCGGCGGCGGGTTCAGGCCGGACGCGTCCAGGACGTGTCGGCAGGTCCCGGGGCCAACGGCGTCGGGGTGAACGATGAGGCGCCGATGAGAAGTGGTGTGGCCGTACGGGTTTGGGGACGGGTCAGGGTGCGGCGTTGGCGTTCGGAGATCAGCGCGCCGAGGATTTGCAGGGGTGGGTAGGCGCTGGGGACGGGGACGCGGAGTTGGGTGCAGACCGCGTTGACCAGGGTGGTGCCCAGGGTGTACTGGACCTCGAAGGTGAGGGTCGGGTAGCGGGTGAGGTATTGGCGGATGGGCAGGGCCAGGTCCTCGGTGAGGCCGGACAGGTCCAGGTGCTGTGCCCAGTCCTGCAGCCAAGGTGGGGCGACGGCCAAGGCGGGCATGGGGATTCGCGCGCGATCGTGGACGACGACGGTGCCGGCGAGTACGTCGCCGACGCGGCGGCCGCGCGGGGAGCACAGCGAGGTGAGCACCGCGACCACGCCGAATCCGCCCAGGCTCCAGAAGTCGACGATGACCCAGGTCAGGCCGCGGGTGAGCGCGTGGCGGAAATCGATCGGCCCGCCGTCCCCGCGGACCACTCGCAGGCCCAGCGCGATCTTGCCGATGGTGCGCCCGCGCAGCAGGGTCTCGCAGGTGACCGGATATCCGACCAGGACGGCGACGAAGACGACCAGCGCCACGGTCTGCAACCAGGCGGTGTCCGGCTCGAACTCCGCCATGACCGCGCCGATCAGCAGAACCAGCAGCGCGCCCAGCGACGCCTGGAACAGCAGATCGATCAGCATCGCCGCGGCCCGCGTGGGAATTCGCGCGATGGGCAAGTCGAGGGCGACGGCCTCGCCGGTGGTGAATACGGCCATGATCTCGACAGCCTAATCGTGTTGCGCGCCCGGGTCGTCCCGGTCGGGAACGGATTGTCGGTGCGACAGGCTAGCCTCGTATCCGATCAGCGGCCGGAATCGGCGGTACGGGAGGTATCCGATGGACGTGGACGCGTATGCGTATACCAACCGGCCTGCCTGGGATCGGCTCGATCAGCTGACCCGGCAGCGCCGCCTGTCCGGCGCCGAGGCCGATGAGCTGATGGCGCTGTACCGCCGTACCTCACAGCAGCTGTCCCGATTGCAGTCGCATTCCCCGGATCCGGAGTTGATCGGCGGCCTGAGCGCACTGCTGACCAGGGCGCGTGGACGGGTGCTGGGCACCAGGGTCGAGGCTTGGCGCGCGGTCGGGCGATTCTTCACACACACCTTCCCGGCGGCGCTGTATCGCGTCCGGGCGTGGTGGCTCGGCGTGGCCGCGGTCTTCCTGGCGGTAACCCTGGGACTCGGCGTCTGGGTGTCCGGATCCGGTTCGGCCCGAAGGATTCTGGGTCTGTCCGATGACAATCGCGATCTGACCGGACCGGGCGGCGAGTTCGAGACCTACTACTCCGAGCATCCGCACGAGGCGTTCGCCGCGCAGGTGTGGACGCACAACGCCTGGGTTTCCGCCGTCGCCCTGTTCACGGGGCTGCTGATCATCCCGGCGGTGTACGCGCTGTTCATGAACGCGCTCAATCTGGGCATCTCCGCGGGTCTGATGGCCGACGCGGGCCGCCTGGACGCCTTCTTCGGATTCATCCTTCCGCACGGAATGCTGGAACTGACAGCGGTTTTCGTGGCCGGTGGCATGGGTCTGAAGTTGGGCTGGACGCTGATCGACCCGGGCCGGTTCTCCCGCGCGCAGGCGCTGGCCCGGCAGGGCAGGGCCTCGGCGACGGTGGCGCTGGGCCTGGTGGGCGTGTTGGCCGTATCGGGCATGATCGAGGGCTTCATCACGCCGAGCGGCTGGCCCGCCCCGGTGCGGATCGGGATCGGTGTGCTGGCCGAGCTGGCCTTCCTGACCTATGTGTTCGGCGTGGGCCGGCGCGCGGTGCGGGAGTCGGCAGCTACCAGCGGGCGCACAGCCGGTTGACAAGAGGGGATCCGCGGCGTCCGGACGGACGATCCAGGCGGGAAATTTGAGAGCCACTGGCCGCAGCGAGTCCAGCTCAGCTGCGGCCAGCGTTACCGTCAACTCTACACAATCGTTATCGCGACGCAATGCTCGTCATGCGGGACCGGCGTATAGGCCGCGGCTCGAAAACCGCATGTCGGACAGGGTGTCCGACACCTCCGGCAAACGCGTGGCGTCGGCATAAATGCAGTTGACAGGACCGACTGATCCGACCATTGCCCGAACTCTCCCATTCCCCGGAATCGGCGAGACGGATTCACCCGATGAGTCTCGAGGTAAGGTTTGCCAATTCTGTTCACTTGATGTCAATGCATCTTAAAAATGCCTGTCAACCTGGACATTTTCTAGATCTCCAAGCGATGACAAAAAGGTAGCCAATCAGTAAACAAACCTGAAGTTTGTTATCTCCGGCGGGTCCCGGAAAGCAGTTCAGCAGTAACAGGCAATCGACGCATATGTAGTCGATTATTCGAGCTCAGATACTGATCTGCGACCGTTTCAGATCAGCCCGCTATCACCCCGAAGAGCCCACGGAGCCCCTGATCAGCGGCCTGGAGTGCGGCGAAGATCACACCGTACGCTCCGCGAACAGGCCGGGGCCGAGGGCGGCTGAGCGCGTTATCCGATGCGCACGATCCCGCTCAGAGTGCCCTGCAGCACCCGACGATCCCGGGTGATCAACGGCGCGGTCTGCAACGGATCCGCCACGATCGTGCCGGGCAGCGGGCTGCGCGCGGCAATCGCACCGGTGTCGGCGTTCACGGCGGTGAATTCGAAACCGTCCAGCGGCGTGGTGGCCGCGGGGCCGATCCGGTTCACCGTGTAGATCAGGCCGTCGGGGGCGGACAGCATCGGCACCGCCGAACTGCGAACCTCGTTGTCCCAGACCGTGTGACAGCCGGACGCGCCGACGTCCACACGAGTCATGCCCCCGGTGAACGGAGCCATCGGCGGCACCGCCGGACCGGCGCCCTGCGGCAGCGTCGGATACGGATAGCCGTAGGTGCTCGCCACGACCACCGTGCGGCCCAGCCCGATCGGAGCGTTCTCGCTGCCGGGCCCGCCACGGGTGAGAACCGGCTGCACGCACACCAACTGCCCTGTGCCGGAACGGAACACCAGCAGGTGCGCCGCCTCGGCCGCATTGTCGACGATGGCCACGTAGTCCGCGCCGGTCTCCGGGCCGAAGTACACCGGTGTCGATCCGGTACCCCAGCTGAGCTGACCGGGCTTGCGACCCGGGCCGCGGTCGTAAGCCTTGCGCCACAATACTTCCGGATGTCCCGCCGCGACGGACCGCAGTTCGTACAGCGCATGCGTGGTGGCCACGGCGATGCGGCCGTCCGGCGTCGCGGAGATGCTGTTCTCCACCATCTCCCCGCCGCCCAGCGTGATCGCCGCCGCATGTCCGGACGGATCCACCCGCCCGGCCACCGCGTGTTCGGTCGCGAACCACACCCCGCCGGACGGATCCGGAACCAGCCCGACGACGCTGTCCCCGGCGGGCACCAGCCGGTTCGCGTTGTCCAGATATGCGTACACCCCGCCGAGCAGGCCGCCCTTCACCAAAGGCAGTGTGGCCGAGGCGCTTGCGAGCGCCCCGGTCGCATTCGGATCGATCAGCTCCACCGTGGGCGTGCGCCCCGCGATCGTGGTGCACAGCGCCACCACCATGCCATCGGACCCTTGCAACAACGTCGGACAGGCCGCGGCGAGCGGATACACCGTCGTTCGCACCGCGCGCGCACCCGGGCCGGCGAGCGGCGTGGCATCGGAGGATCCGGCATCGGCGTGCATCGTCGCGCTCCCCTGCGGCCCCAATGCCGGACTCGGCGCGGCGAACGGCCCCCAGAACGTCGCCGCCTGTGCGGGCGTCCCGGCGACGAGCGCCCCGGCCGCACACAGCGCCGCGAAGGCACGACCCACACCGCGCCGACGTCCGGAGAAAGCTCGTCTCATGGCTGCCACCTGCCTGTTCCGCATTCCCGACCAGCCGCGACACGATCATCCACGACCGAGGCAGCGTACCGAACCAACTTGGTCGGATGATCAGTTCCGGTCCGCCGACAGTTCCGCGCAAGGACCTATAGCCATAGCTGACAAACGCGCCCCACGAAAGTTTGTGAAATTCCCGACAAGCCGATTCGACCGGAATCAGCGGCGGACCGACCGGACCGGATGCTCGTCGAACGAGAAACGAGGAAGGGCCGGAGCTAGAACTCCGACCCTTCCTCGTTCTGGTGGGCGAAGGGGGACTTGAACCCCCACGTCCCGAAGGACACTGGCACCTGAAGCCAGCGCGTCTGCCATTCCGCCACTCGCCCGAGCGACTGGAAGACAGTAGCACGGGGGCGGGGGCGAGAAGAAATCGCCTGTTCACAGGCCTGCACGGGGTGTTCCGGCGGAACGGGAACCCTGGGGAAGCATCGGGAGTTACAGGTGTGGACGATCGTGGATATCATGCAGTGACCGTGTCCCTACGTCGACACGCCCTATCGGCGTGTCGTCAATCCTGAGCAGACGACCGACGCATGTACCGGAGGAGGCCGAGATGGGGTTCGTGACCCGCTTCGAACGCCGCCTGCAGGGCGCGGTCGGGGACGCGTTCGCGCGCGTCTTCGGCGGTAGCGTCGTCCCGCAGGAAGTAGAGGCGGCGCTGCAGCGTGAGGCTTCCGATCAGGTCACCGAACTAGAGGGTGGCCATCTGCTGGCTCCCAACAGCTACACCATCACCATCAACGCGTCGGACCTGCAGCAACTCGATGCCGATCACGACCTCACCACCCGGGCCTTCGCCAAACACCTGCAGGATTACATCCGCGAACAGGGTTGGCAGACCTACGGTGATGTGCACGTCGAATTCGAACCATCCCCTACGCTGCACACCGGGCAGTTCAGGACTCGCGGTCGGGTCGATCCCGACGCGGATCGCCGTAATCCGGCGGCCCGCGGCCCCTCACCCGGCCGACCTGGACCCCCCCGACAGAGAACCGCAAACCCGCAACCAGGAGCTGGCCCCATGACGCAGAACTCAGGCTACGACCCGAGCCGTGAGCCCGCGGAGTCCGATCCACGCAACCGCGGGTACGCGCCGCCGCCGGCGGGCCGCCCCGCCCAGGGCTACGACGACTACGGCTGTGGCGGCTATCAGGCGCCGCAGGGTGGTAACTATCAGGCTCCGGCCGGTGGCGAATATGCCGCACCCGATGCGCAGCACGGGTACGGCGACTACCAGAACGGTCAGGACTACCAGCAGGGCGGCGCCGCGGGTTACGGCCAGCCGGGCTACGACCAGGGCTACGACCAGCGCGGCGGCTACGACCAGGGCGGGTACGGCCAGCAGCAGGGCTACGACCAGCAGGGTTACGCCGAACAGGGCCACCAGGGCTACAGCGACCAGGCCTACGGGCAACACCAGGGTTACGCGGACCAGGGCGGCTACGGCCAACAGCAGGCATACGGCCAGGCGCCGGGCGGCTACGACCAGGGTTACGGGCAGCAGCAGCAGGGTTACGACCAGGGCTACCAGCAGGGCTACGGCCAGCAGCAGGCCGGGTACGAACAGGGCGGCTACGGACAGCAGCAGGGCTACGAGCAGGGCGGCTACGGACAGCAGCCCGGATACGCCGCGCCCGGCCAGGCGCCCGCGGGCGGTTCGGGGTACTCGGCCACGCTGCAACTCGACGACGGCAGCGGCCGGACCTATCAGCTGCGTGAGGGAAGCAACATCATCGGCCGCGGCCAGGATGCGCACTTCCGGCTCCCCGATACCGGGGTGTCCCGCCGTCACATCGAGGTCCGGTGGGACGGTCAGGTCGCGATGCTCTCGGACCTCGGTTCCACCAACGGAACGCTGGTCAACGGCTCGCCGGTGCAGGATTGGCAGCTCGCCGACGGCGATATCATCCGCGCCGGACATTCCGAGATCCTGATCCGAATCGTCTGATCCCGTAAGCTCGCCGATGCAGGTCACGATGCGGCGCGAAAAACTCGCCCTTATCGTGATCGCAACCGGTCATCGGCCCTATGATGCTGCCAACCCTCGGTCGGCGGCAGGTCCGTGCTGACCAGCAAGCCGGTTGGGGGTCGAACGTCGTACCCACATCGGCCGAAACAGGAGGTGGAGCACCGTGCAGGGACTGATCCTGCAATTGACCCGTGCGGGGTTCCTACTGCTGTTGTGGCTGTTCGTGTGGGCGGTGCTTCGAACCCTGCGCAGCGACATCTACGCGGCATCCGGCATCCGGATCCAGCCCCGGGCCGCACGCGGTTCCGCGGTGCTGCCATCCTTCAGCCGTGGCCAGAAGGGCGCCAAGTATCTAGTGGTGACTCAAGGTTCACTCGCCGGCACACGCATCACCCTGGGTACCCAACCGGTGCTCATCGGGCGCGCCGACGATTCCACGCTGGTACTCACCGATGACTATGCCTCGACCAGGCATGCGCGACTCTCGCCGCGAGGCGAGGACTGGTACGTCGAAGATCTGGGTTCCACCAACGGGACCTATCTCGACCGCGCGAAGGTCACCACCCCGGTGCGGGTTCCGCTCGGGTCCCCCGTCCGTGTCGGTAAGACAGTGATCGAGCTGCGATCGTGACACTTGTTCTCCGTTACGCGGCGCGCAGCGACCGCGGACTCGTCCGAGGCAACAACGAGGATTCCGTCTACGCCGGTGCGCGCCTGCTGGCGCTGGCCGACGGAATGGGCGGCCACGCCGCCGGTGAAGTCGCCTCCCAACTGATGATCGCCGCACTCGCGCATCTCGACGATGACGAGCCCGGCGACGATCTGCTCGGCAAGCTGGACCGCGCGGTGCACGCGGGTAACGCCGCCATCGCCGATCAGGTCGAGGAAGAGCCCGAACTGGACGGCATGGGCACCACGCTCACCGCGATCCTGTTCGCGGGCAAGAAACTCGGCCTGGCGCATATCGGCGATTCGCGTGCGTACCTGTTCCGCGACAACGAGCTGGCTCAGATCACCCGCGACGACACGTTCGTGCAGTCGCTGGTCGACGAGGGCCGGATCACGCCCGAACAGGCACACACCCATCCGCAGCGGTCACTGATCATGCGGGCGCTCACCGGCAATGAGATCGATCCCACACTGATCATGCGGGAGGCGCGGGCGGGCGATCGCTACCTGCTCTGCTCCGACGGCCTGTCCGACGTGGTCAGCGACGAGACGATCGGAAATACGTTGCGGGAGGGCAGCACCGACGAGGCTGCCGATCGCCTCATCGAACTCGCCCTGCGCAGCGGCGGCCCGGACAACGTCACCGTCGTCGTCGCGGACGTCATCGATCTGGACTACGGCCAGAGCCATCCGATCGTGGCCGGCGCCGCCTCCGGTGAGGACGAGGACACCCCGCCGCCCAACACCGCCGCCGGCCGGGCCGCGGCGATGCGCCCACCGCGGGCGGCCCCCCGGCGCGCCCCCGTGACCGCGGAGCCCGAGCCACGCAAGAGCCACAAACTGCGCTGGATCCTGCTGTCGCTCGCGCTGATCGCGGCCGTGGCGGTAGGACTCGTGGTGGGCTACAAGATGATTCGCAACAACTACTACGTCGGGGCGGACGGCGGCAACGTCGTGATCGTGCGCGGGTTACCCGGATCGGTGCTCGGCTATTCGATCCACGACGTGGACCAGATCGCGTGCGTGCAGCGCGACGGACAGCTCAGCCTGGCAAGTCCGGGTGAGGGCTTTCCGTCGGGCTGCAAGCAGTTGCAGGTCGCCGACCTCGAGCAGACCGGCCGCGACAAGGTGAACAACGGACTTCCGCCGGGCGCCCTCGACGACGCGCGCCGCCAGCTCGCCAAACTCGCCCAGCAGGATCTGCTGCCCGCGTGCAGCACCCCGGCCGCGACGCCGCAGCCGGCGCAGAATCCCGCACCCACGACAACCCCCGCCGCGCCGACCGGTCCCACGCCGGCGCAGCCTGCGCCCGCCAGCGGCGACGGACATCCCGGCGCGCCCGCCCCCACCACCACCGCGCCCGCCACGCCGACGACCGCGTCGCAGGCCCCGCAAACTCCGGGAGAGAACTGCAGGAAGGCGGACTGATGTCCGCTCCGGCACCGCTGTCTGCGGGGGCCTTCCCGAGTCCTCCGGGCGGGTTCGCCCCTGCGCCACCGCCCTCGACTCGTCGTAACGTCGAACTTCTGCTGCTGGGGACGGCGGTCGTCGTGACAACCGTCGCACTGGTTCTGGTGGAGGCCGCTCAGGATCAGGGCGCCTGGTGGGAATGCGCCGAACTAGCGCTGGCCTATCTGGCGCTGTTCGCGGTCGCCCATCTGGCCGTGCGACGTTTCGCACCGTTCGCCGATCCGCTGCTGCTGCCGATCGCGGCGCTGCTGAACGGCCTGGGCCTGGTGCTGATCCACCGCCTTGATCTGGCCGCGGCACAGACCGCGCGCAGCAACTCCTGGCCGATCCCCTCCCCCGACGCCGACCGCCAGGTGCTGTGGACCGCGGCCGGAATCCTGATCCTGGCCACGGTGCTGGTGGTGGTGCGCGACTATCGCGCCCTGGCCCGCTACAACTACTCCATCGGGGCGCTGGGCCTGGTGACGCTGCTGCTGCCCGCGGTGCTGCCGGAACGGTTCGCCACGACGAACCACACGAAGATCTGGCTGCGGCTGCCCGGATTCACCGTGCAGCCGGGCGAATTCGCGAAGGTCCTGCTGGTCGTGTTCGTCGCGGCGCTGCTGGTGTCCAAACGCGACTGGTTCACCGCGGCCGGACGGCACGCGTTCGGTATCGAGCTGCCGCGGCTGCGCGATCTGGGCCCGCTCGTGCTGGTCTGGGCCGTCAGCGTCGGGGTGCTGGTGTTCGAGCGGGATCTGGGCCTGTCCCTGCTGGTCTTCGGCACCGTGCTGGCACTGCTGTACATCGCGACCGAGCGGGTGGGTTGGCTGGTCGTCGGCGGGGTACTTCTGATCATCGGATTGATCTTCGCCTACAACACGTTCGGACCGATGCGAGCGCAGTTGCACACCTGGCTGCATCCCTTCTCGGACTACAACAACACCGGTTTCCAGATCGCGCAGTCGCTGTTCGGTCTGGCCACCGGCGGGCTTGCCGGTACCGGGCTGGGTAACGGGCGTCCCGATCAGGTGCCCTTCGCCGAGACCGATTTCATCATCGCCACGGTCGGTGAGGAGCTCGGGCTGATCGGGCTGACCGCGGTGCTGGTGCTGTTCACCGTGTTGGTGGTGCGCGGACTGCGCACGGCGCTGGCGGTGCGGGACAGTTTCGGCAAACTGCTCGCCGCCGGACTCGCCTTCACTATCGCCGCACAGGTGTTCGTGGTTGTGGCCGGCGTCACCAAGTTGATTCCGCGCGGCGGCCTGAGCACGCCTTTTCTGTCGTACGGGGGATCTGCGCTGCTGGCCGAGTACGCACTGCTGGCATTGTTGATAAGGATCTCCGATGCCGCCCGCGCACCGGCGCCGAGCCGAAGGAAGGAAACCGCGCCGACCAGCAACCCGCCCACCGAGACGTTGCGCCCGGCCGAAACGGCGATCATCCGCACGGACAACACCGACTCGAGCCGGAAGGCGAAGGGGGAACCGGCATGAACACTCCACTGCGCCGCGTCGCTATGGCCGTGATGCTGATGACCGTCGCCCTGCTGCTCAACGCGACCTACGTCCAGGTGATCAAGGCCGACAGCCTGCGCAGCGATCCGCGCAACTCGCGCGTGCTGCTGGACGAGTACTCCCGCCAGCGCGGGCAGATCTCGGCCTCGGGCACGGTGCTGGCCAGTTCGGTCTCCACCGACGACCGGTACAAGTACCTGCGCACCTACCCGACCGATCCGATGGCGTACGCGCCGGTGACCGGCTTCTACTCGATGCAGTACGGCCGCACCGAACTCGAACTCGCCGAGGACTCGGTGCTCAACGGATCGGACAGCAAGCTGTTCGGCCGCCGCCTGATCGACCTCATCTCCGGCCGTGATCCGCGCGGCGGCAACGTCGTCACCACCATCAACCCGGTGATGCAGAAGGTCGCCTACGACCAGCTGACCAAGAACGGGTACACCGGTTCGGTGGTCGCCATCGAACCCAGCACGGGCCGCATCCTGGCCATGGTCTCCACGCCGAGCTACGACCCGAATCAGCTGGCCTCGCACGACGGTGCGAGCAGCACCAAGGCGTGGGAGCAGCTCAGCTCCGATCAAAAGCAGCCGCTGCTGAACCGCGCCATCTCGCAGACCTATCCGCCGGGTTCCTCGTTCAAGGTGATCACCTCGGCCGCGGCCCTGGCCTCGGGCATCCAGACCACCGACCAGTTCTCCGCCGACCCGCGAATCACGTTGCCCGACACCAACACCACGCTGGAGAACTTCGACGGCGAGCACTGCGGCGACGGCGCAACCGCGACGATGGAACTGGCCTTCGCGCTGTCCTGCAACACCGCGTTCGCGCAGATCGGCATGAAGGTGGGCGCGGCCAAACTCAAGGACACCGCGGCGGCGTTCGGCATCGGCACGCATTCGGGTATTCCGCTGCCGGTGGCCGACAGCACCGTCGGCACGATCCCGGACGAGGCGTCCCTCGCCCAGAGCAGCATCGGTCAGCGCGACGTGGCGATCACCCCGCTCGACGACGCGGTGATCGCGGCCACCGTCGCCAACGGCGGCGTCCGGATGGAACCGCATCTGGTGGACCAGACTCAGGGCCCGGACCTGTCCGAGCTGTCCAAGACCAAACCGGTGTCGGTCGGCCAGGCGATCAGTCCCCAGGTCGCCTCGACGCTGACGAGCATGATGATCGACTCGGAGAAGAACACGTTCCAGGGCAACACCACCCCGTTCCAGATCGCATCCAAGACCGGCACCGCCGAGCACGGCGCCAATCCGGGCAGCACACCGGCGCACTGCTGGTACATCGGATTCGCGCCCGCGCAGAACCCGAAGATCGCCATCGCGGTGGTCGTGGAGAACGGCGGCAACATGGGCCTGAAGGGCACCGGAGGTTTCGTGGCATCCCCCGTCGGACGAGCCGTGCTCGAGGCCGGTCTGCAGGGGAGCTGAACGACGATGACCAAGTACGAAGTCCTACGGGGGCTCCCATGTTGACCAACGGTGCGATGATCGCGGACCGCTACCGACTGCAACGCCTGATCGCCACCGGCGGTATGGGCCAGGTGTGGGAGGCGCTGGACACCCGGCTGGACCGCCGGGTGGCGGTCAAGGTGCTCAAGGCCGAATTCTCCGCCGACCCGACGTTCCGGCACCGGTTCCGGACCGAGGCGAAGACGACCGCGCAGCTCAACCACCCGGGTATCGCGGGAATCTACGACTACGGCGAAACCCTGGACCCGCAGGGCGGCGAAACCGCCTATCTGGTCATGGAACTCGTGCAGGGCGAACCGCTCAACGCGGTGCTCAACCGGCTCGGCCGCCTGTCCGTGGTGCAGGGCCTGGACATGCTCGAACAGACCAGCCGCGCGCTCGAGGTGGCGCATGCCGCGGGCGTCGTGCACCGCGACGTGAAACCCGGCAACATCCTGGTCACCCCGACCGGTCAGGTGAAGATCACCGACTTCGGCATCGCCAAGGCGGTGGACGCGTCACCGGTGACCAAAACCGGCATGGTGATGGGCACCGCCCAGTACATCGCGCCCGAGCAGGCCACCGGCGAGGACGCCACCTCGTCCAGTGACGTGTACTCCCTGGGCGTGGTGGGCTACGAGGCGCTGGCCGGACATCGCCCGTTCAGCGGTGACGGGGCGTTGACCGTCGCGATGAAGCATGTGCGCGACACCCCGCCGCCGATGCCCTCGGATCTGCCGCCGAATGTGCGCGAGTTGATCGAGATCACCATGACCAAGGATCCGTCGCGGCGTTACCACAGCGGCGGGGAGTTCGCCGACGCGGTGGCCGCGGTGCGGTCCGGGCGACGTCCCCCGATGCCGCGCGCCATGGGTGGTCCGAACACTCCGCAGGGCGGCGCGGCGCGGGTGCTGCCGCCGCCGACGGGCGCCACGACGGTCCTGCCGCGCGATTACGAGGATTCCGGGCGTTACACGAATGCCCATCGGGCGGGGGCACGTCCGGCCAACGCGACCAGCGCGATGCCCGGACACCCGGACGACGATCTGCCGTACGAGGACGAGCCCGGCATGAGCCGCACGACCAAATGGCTGCTCGGCCTGGGCATCGGCGCGCTGGTGCTGGGCGGCGCGGCGGCGTACGTGCTGCTCGCCGGCAGTCCGCCGCAGCAGTCGGTCACACCGGTGACCACCCACTCCACTACCGCCCCGGCGACGACAACGACCGAGGCGCCGACCACCACCGAGGAGCCGACCACGACCAGGTATGTGGCGCCCCCGGTGCAGACCACCACGACGCCGCCCAGCACGACGACGACCGCGCCGCCCTCGACCAGCGACACGACGTCGAGCACCGAAGGGACCACGACGACCACCGGTCGGCGTCATTCATCGATGCCGTGGGACACGGATGACTCGACTTACCCCTCGGTGGACATACCATCGTTGCCGGGTGTTCCGGGAGTCAACGGATACAGCCAGAACGGGTACAACCACAACGGATACAGCCAGAACAGCTATCCCGACCGCCGCTCGCACAGCCAGTACACCGACATCAGCCCGCCGGACACCTCCTCGCAAGGACTGCCATGACCACCCCGAAGAATCTGTCTTCTCGCTATGAGCTGGGCGAGATCATCGGATTCGGCGGAATGTCCGAGGTCCACAGGGCTCGGGACGAACGGCTGGGCCGCGATGTCGCCATCAAGGTGCTGCGCGCGGATCTGGCCCGGGACCCCACCTTCTATCTGCGGTTCAAGCGCGAGGCGCAGAACGCCGCCGCGCTGAATCATCCGGCCATCGTCGCGGTCTACGACACCGGCGAGGCAGAGGTGGACGGCGGTCCGCTGCCGTACATCGTGATGGAGTACGTGGACGGCGATACGTTGCGCGACATGGTGCGCGGCAACGGCCCGCTGGCCCCGCGACGCGCGATGGAGATCATCGCGGATGTCTGTGCGGCACTGGACTTCAGCCACAAGAACGGCATCGTGCACCGCGATATGAAGCCCGCCAACATCATGATCAACCGGCAGGGCGCGGTGAAGGTGATGGACTTCGGCATCGCGCGCGCGATCGCCGACAGCTCCAATCCGATGACCCAGACCGCGGCGGTCATCGGTACCGCGCAATATCTTTCGCCCGAACAGGCCCGCGGCGAGCAGGTCGACGCGCGTTCGGACGTCTATTCGGTCGGCTGTGTGCTGTACGAAATCCTCACCGGCGAACCGCCTTTCACCGGCGACTCGCCGATCGCGGTGGCGTATCAGCACGTTCGCGAGGATCCGAAGCTGCCGTCCAACGTCCATGAGGGCGTCCCGCGCGAGCTGGATTCGGTCGTGCTCAAGGCGATGAGCAAGAATCCGGCGAACCGCTATCAGACGGCCGCGGAGATGCGTTCGGATCTGATCCGGGTGCTCGGCGGGCAGAAACCGCAGGCGCCGACGGTGATGACCGAGGAGGATCGCACGACGTTCCTCGGCGCGGTCGACGCGCCGCGCTCGGAGGAGGATTCCGCCGACGCCGTGGCCCCACGCCCGCGCGATCCGCGCCGCAACATGCTGATCGGCGGGATCGCCGCCGGTGTCGTGGTGGTGTTGATCGCGCTGTACTGGGTGTTCCTCGGTCCGGGCAGCAGTTTCAATCAGATCGGCATCCCGGATCTGGCGAACAAACCCGCCGCGCAGGCGCAGGACGAATTGCAGAAGGCCGGATTCTCGGTGGCCATCCAGCAGAAGTCCGACAGCCGGACCGCGAACGGGAACGTCATCGAGACGCAGCCGCTGGGCGGGTCGCGCGCGCCCAAGGGCAGCACCGTCACCGTGCAGGTGTCCACCGGTCCGGCGCAGATTCCGGTGCCCCGGCTGGCCCGGCTGACCCAGCAGCAGGCCGAACAGCAACTCAGCGCGCTGGGCCTGCAACTGGATCCGAACATCGGTCACGATCCGTCCAGCGTCGATGACAAGGACAAGGTGGTGAAGCAGAATCCGCCCGAGGGCTCGAAGACCGATGCGGGCAGTAAGGTCACCATCTCCCTGGGCAAAGGTCCGGAACAGGTGCGGGTGCCGCAGGTGGTGGGCCAGTCGCTCACCGTGGCCGAGCCGAATCTGACCGACAGCAGTGGTTTCAAGGTCGTCGTGCAGAAGGTGCCCTCCTCGCGTCCCAGCGGCGAGGTGATCGCCACCGATCCGCCGGGCGGGTCGATGGCGGACAAGGGCTCGACCGTGACCGTGCAGGTGTCCAGCGATCAGATCACCATGCCGAATCTGGTAGGACTGACCACCTCACAGGTCCTGGACAAGCTGCGTTCGGCCGGGTGGACCGGCAGCGTAGGCCAGATCACCCAGACCACCCAGGGCACCTTCGACGCCGGCAACGTCGGGCGGATCGTCGATCAGCAGCCGAAGGCCAATTCGACCATCTCCAAGGACGCGACGATAACGATCGTCACGGGGGTACTCGGCCCGCCGTGATTCAGTCGAGCTCGAGGTGGCGATTCATCGACATCGCCTCCTCGGCCATATCGGCCAGCTCGATCACCTCGACGCCGTGTTCGCGCAGTTTCTCGACCCCGACGCAGTCCGTGACGAAGGTGGACGGCTCCCGCCACGCGATGACCACCCGCCGGATCCCGGCGGCCAGGATGCGGTCGGTGCACGGCGCGCGATCCTTGGACGCGCGCTGTGAACAGGGCTCCAGGGTGCTGTAGAGCGTGGCGTGCGCGAGGCGGGGATCGTCGCCGAGTTTGTCCAGCGCGGACTCCTCGGCATGCACCTTCGCGTCGGTCTCCCGCGAATACCCGTGCGCGAGTTCGACATCGTCCTGGTCGACGATGACCGCCCCGACCGAGAACGCCCCCGGGCTCTTGGGGCACAACCGAGCCAATTCGATCGCATGCCGCATGCGCTGCCGCAAGACCGAACTGTCCCGATCCTCCGGGTCTTCTGCCGACACGTCGGTACCCCTTTCGCTGCCCTGTGGCTCGGCGGCTTCTGTGGACAAGTCTGCACCCCTGACGTTGTGGAAGGGAACCGGTTCAGGCATCGCCGACCGTGTTGTGCGCCTTGGGCAGATAACGCAGCAGCGCGATGTCCCCGACGCGGGTCAGGTCGGCGAGTTCCATCCTGCGCGCGGAACCGCCCGGATAGGCGGCAGGGTGCAGGAAGCGGGGGGCGGCGGGGTCGCCCACCAGGATCGGGGCCACGGCCAGGAGGAGTTCGTCGGCCAGGTCGGCGGACAGGAAGGCGGTGTGGATTCGGCCGCCGCCCTCGACCATCAGACGGGTGACGCCGCGGCGGCCGAGGTCGTCCAGCAGCGCGCCGAAATCTATTGCGGCGCCGAGGGATACGACCTCGGCGAGACCGGAGAGACGGTCGCCGAGACGGATCGCGCCGACGTCGGTGGTGTACACGAGTTTGTCGCCGCCGTGATGCCAGACGCGCAGCGCCGGATCCAGGTCACCACTCGCGCTGACGGTGACCTTCACCGGGTATTCGGGTTTCCCGGCGGCGATCCGCCGGGCACGGCGATCCGCGTCGGTGACCAGCAGCCGGGGATTGTCGCTGCGCAGGGTCTGCGCGCCGACCAGGATCGCATCGGAATCCGCGCGCACCGCGTCGACCCGATCGAAATCCACCGGATTGGACAGCAGCAGCCGGTCCGGACTCGCATCGTCGAGATAACCGTCGACGCTGACCGCCACGGACAGCAGCACATACGGTCGCCGTCCGTCGTTGCCGCTCACGCCGCATCCTCCCGACTCCCCGCCGCGACCGCACGGGACGACAACATCACGACGCGGTTCAGACCAGCGCCGCGACCTCGGCCTCCAACGTCTCGACCAGAGCTTCGGCCGGACGCTCGCCGCAGACCTCGAGCCAGTTGGCGAGCATCCGATGCCCGCCCTGGGTGAGCACCGATTCGGGATGGAACTGCACGCCGTGAATGGGCAGGGTGCGATGCCGCACGGCCATCACGATTCCGCTCTCGGTGCGGCCGAGCACCTCGATCTCCTCCGGGAGGGTGTCCTCGAGGACGGTGAGCGAGTGGTAGCGGGTCGCGGTGAACGGATCCGGCAACCCGGCCAGCACACCGGCGCCGACGTGGAACACCGAGCTGGTCTTACCGTGCAGCAGTTCGGCGGCGCGGGTGACCGTCGCGCCGAACGCCGCACCGATCGCCTGATGCCCGAGGCACACCCCGAGCAGCGGAACCCGATGCCGAGCGCAGGCGCGCACCAGCTCGATACTGGCCCCGGCGCGATCCGGCGTCCCCGGTCCCGGGCTGATCAACAGGCCGTCGAATTGGGTGACGACCGCGTCCGGATTCGCCAGATGCGGATCGTCGTTGCGCCACACCGTGGCCTCGACGCCCAGCTGGCCCAGATACTGCACCAGGTTGAACACGAAGCTGTCGTAGTTGTCGACGACCAGTACACGCATGGCGCAAGCCTACGGGGTGCCGAACCCGACGTCGCGTGAATACCCCGCGCACGGCCATCTCGCGACCCGGTCGGCCCGCGCGCGAGCACCGCGAGCCACGCACGTACACCCAGCTGGGATAGCCTGAAGGCAGACCGGCGACGCAGGGCGTCGCGCGCACGCCCCCGCCGGTACGACCCGCACCCGAATACGAGGACGTCATGCCCAAGTCGAAGGTCCGCAAGAAGACCGATTATACGATCAACCCCGCCAGTCGCACCCCGGTCAAGATCAAGGGCGGCCCCTCCTCGGTCTGGTACGTCAGCATCATGCTCGGCTTCATGCTGGCCGGGCTGGCCTGGCTGATCGTGTACTACCTGGCCAGCGACAAGCTGACCTGGATGGCGAACCTCAACGCCTGGAACTTCCTGATCGGGTTCGGACTCATGGTCGTCGGCCTGGTCATGACGATGCGGTGGCGCTGACCCGGCGCGGAGTGTTCTTACACCTGTGTTATTCATGCACACCTGTGGATGAGCCTGTGGACAACTTGAGGAGCGAGTGGGGATCGTGACCGCATCCGAACCGGTGTCCCGCCTGCAATGGTCCACACCGCCCATGGCCCTCGTGACGGCCGCCGTGGGCGGAATCGTGCTGGCCGCGGCCGCCGTGTTCACCGGCGACGCGCCGAGCCGCCTGCTGGTCGGACTGGCGGCGATCCTGCTGCTCGGGCTGGCCGCACTCGGGCTGCGGCAGCGTCCGCGGATCACCATCGTGCCCGGTCAACGCCCTGTGCTGGTCGTGCGCGGGCTGCTCGGCGCGGTGGAGTATCCCCGGGAGCGGATCCTGCGGGCCCGGGTGGTGAGTTTCCGCCGGCTCGGGCGCAAATCGCCCAATCTGGAGATCGACGTCGAGCACGACGGTGAGGACCGGCTGCTCATCTTCGGCCGCTGGGATCTGGGCGCGCATCCCCAGGACGTCATGGACGCGCTCGTGGCACACGGCCTGGCCATGTGACCGGCTGTCGGGTCAGGAACCGAGCGAGGCCGCGGCCGCACCGATCAGCAGGAGCGTCAGCACCGCCACCAGCGCCACCGCGCCCCACCCGACGCGCAGTCCCGTCTCCTGGGTGCGGACCCGCAACCACTGCGGCCCGTACAGCAGCCCGACCGTGGCCAGCGTGCCCGCGGCCAGGCCGCCGAGGTGCCCCCAGAGCGAGATGCCCGGCACCGAAACGCTGATGATCAGGTTGATCACGATGACGACCAGCATCTGCGTGGGACTGCGCCGCAGTCGCAGCAGCACGACGGTCAACGCGCCGAACAGTCCGAAGATGGCCCCCGAGGCCCCCGCGGTGAGCGCATTCGGGGCCAGCCACATCACCGCGGCCGCACCGCCGAACAGCGAGGTCAGATAGATCGCCAGATAGCGCCAGCGGCCCAGCACCGTCTCCGCGTCGCGCCCGAGCAGATACAGCGCGAACATGTTGACCGCCAGATGCAGCGGACCGTAGTGCAGGAACGCACCTCCGACCACGCGAATCCACTGGCCGTGGGCCACCGCCTGCGGCCAGAGCACCCAGTCGTGGAACAGCGCCGACGAACTATTGGCGGCCACGCTGTGCGCCTGCACGGCAGTGATCGCGAATACCGCGACGTTCAGCGCGATCAGCGCGTAGGTCACGTACGGCGTGGGCCGGGTGGGTGCCGGGCTGCCGACCGGCGTGCGCGCCTGCCGCACATCATGTTGCCCCTGGGCCACGCATTCCACGCACTGCTGTCCGACCGCGGCCTGGCGCAGGCATTCCGGACAGGCCGGCCGCCCGCACCGAGTGCATGCCAGACCGGTGGTCCGATCGTGATGGCGGAAACAGGTCGGTGCGGGCGGTTGGGGATTCACGAAACTCCGTGTTCATCGACGGTGAGCGGCGCGAGGGCGGTAACTGCACGCTACCCTCGCAAATCGGACCGCTCATCCCGGGCGGAGAAATTCAGTCGATCGTGATGCCGGAGATCGTCACCGGTTCCTTCGGCCGATCGTTGCGATCCACCGCGGTGGTGGCGATGGCGTCCACGACCTTGCGCGAATCCGGCTCCAGCACTTCGCCGAAGATGGTGTGCTTGCGGTTCAGATGCGGCTGCGGGCCGACGGTGATGAAGAACTGCGAGCCGTTGGTGCCCGGCCCGGCATTCGCCATCGCCAGCAGGTAGCCGCGGTCGAAACGCAGCTCCGGGTGGAATTCGTCACCGAACTCGTACCCCGGTCCACCGCGGCCGGTTCCGGTCGGATCGCCGCCCTGAATCATGAACCCCTCGATGACCCGGTGGAAGGTGCTGCCGTCGTAGAACGGGCCCGTGGTGCCGCCACCGGCGTTCTGCGTCGAGTAGGGCGCGCTGCCGTCGGCCAGAGTGATGAAATTACGCACGGTCTTCGGCGCGTGGTTACCGAAAAGCGCGATCTTGATATCACCGTGGTTCGTATGCAGCGTTGCCACGGAGGTCTGATTCGGTGAAGTCACGTCGAACATGTTGGCACACGCGAGGCTATGTTCCACTGTACACCGGCCGGAGCCGCCGGATTTGCTGGGAAACTGCACCTGGTGGCTGATATTTCGATTGTCCCGCAGGGTGAATCGAGCTGCTGCGCCAAGGCCGGCAAACCCGCTCAGCGGTGCGTGGCGTGTTGGGGAGTCGCGCCGTTGGTGCTGTAGCCGAGGCGGGGCGGTTCGGGGGCGGGCGCCGGGAGCTGCGGACGGCGGGTGGCGACCCGCCATGCCGCACCGCCTGCTACGGCGGCCAGAACTGCGACGATCAACCGGTTGCGCAACCGGCCCTTCCGGGAACTGCCCAACTGCATACGACCACTGTGTCACAGCAGCGCGCTTCGCGCAGAAGGCACTGCTCAGTGTGGCGGCGGCTTCACCGGCTGACGGTGCGCTCGAACTGACGCAGCGACAACGGCACGAAGACCACCAGCAGCACGACCACCCAGATCAGCGTGGTGAGCACCGGATGCCGCATGGACCACACCTCCGGGGGCGGAGCCAGCGAACTGGTGTTGCCGAACAGATCGCGGGTCGCCTGCGTCACCGCGGACACCGGATTCCAATCGGCGAAAACCTTCAGCGGCCTTGGCAATTGGGCGCTGGGAACGAAGGTGTTGGCGATGAACGTCAGCGGGAAGATCACCATGAAGCTCGCGTTGTTGAACACCTCGGGCGCACGTACCAGCAAACCGACCACGGCCATCATCCACGAAACCGCGTAGGCGAACAGCAACAGCAGCACATAGCCGAGCACACCGTCCAGGAACGATCCGCGAATCCGCCAGCCGATCAGCAGTCCGGTGATCGACATCACCACCAGGCTGACCACGTTGATCACCACATCGGCGACGGTGCGCCCGATCAGCACCGCGGCCGGGGCCATCGGCAGTGAGCGGAACCGGTCGATGATGCCCTTCTGCATATCCTCCGCGAGGCTGGAACCGGTGAACGTCGCGCCGAACACCGCGGTCTGCGCGAAGATGCCCGCGATCAGGAACTCCCGATAGGACGTGCCGGTGACCTTGATCGCCGAGCCGAAGATGTACGCGAACAGCAGTACGAACATGATCGGCGAGAGCGTGGAGAAGATCAGCACGTCGGGTACCCGGCGAATCTTGATGACGTTGCGCTTGGTGATGGTCACGCTGTCGCTGATCAGCATCGCGACGCGCCGGAACACCGCGGGCTCGTCGGAAACGCTTGTCGCGGAAGCCATCAGGCGACTCCTTCCCCGGTGTCCCCATCCTCCGCACCCGATCCCCGCGCCTCGTGCCCGGTGAGGGTGAGGAAGACGTCGTCCAGCGAGGGGCGGCGCAGCCCGACGTCGTGAATCTTCACCTCGCGGGCGGCGAGCCGCCCGATCGCGTCGACCAGGGCCTGTGAGCCGTCGCTGACCGGCACGGTGATGCGGCGCAGACCCGGTTCGAGATGGATCTCCCCGACCGCGAACTCGGCCAGCGCCTCCCGCGCGACCTCCAGGCTGTCGATGTGGTCGACGGTCAACTCGATGCGATCGCCGCCGACCATGGTCTTGAGCTCGTCGGCGGTACCGCGGGCGATCACCTTGCCGTGATCGATGACAGCGATCGCGTCGGCCAGCCGATCCGCCTCCTCCATGTACTGCGTGGTGAGCAGCAGGGTGGTGCCGGCGGCGACCAATTCCTCGATGACGTCCCACAGATCCAGCCGGGCGCGCGGATCCAGGCCCGTGGTCGGCTCGTCCAGGAACAGCACCGGCGGATTGGCGACCAGCGCCCCGGCCAGGTCCAGCCGCCGCCGCATACCGCCGGAGTAGCCCTTGACCGGGCGATCCGCCGCATCGGCGAGATCGAACCGTTCGAGCAGCTCGCGCGCCCGCTGCTTACTGCGGGCCACCCCGAGGTGGTAGAGCCGCCCGACCATCTCGAGATTCTCGAAACCGGTGAGATATTCGTCCACGGCCGCGTACTGGCCCGAGGCCCCGATGCGGGACCGCAGCCGCCGCGGCTCGCGCAGGACGTCGATTCCGGCGACCGTGACGCGGCCGGAATCGGGTGTCAGGAGGGTGGTGAAGACCCGTACCGCCGTGGTCTTGCCCGCGCCGTTCGGCCCGAGCAACGCGGTCACCGTGCCTTCGGGCACACGCAGATCCAGACCGTCCAGGGCGACGAGACGACCGTACTTCTTGACCAGGCCCTCGGCGATGATGGCATCGACCATGACCTCTCCTGACGTTCCCACCGGCCGCGGACCGGATATCTGCGGATCTCGCGGCAAGTATTGCCCAGACCACCGACAGGTTCCATCGAATATCGCCTCTGCCAGGGCGAACGTTTCAACGGACCGGCGGTGCGGGCGGGAAGTCGGGGCCGCACCCCGGGGGTCCGGCGGGTGCTCGGGGGTGCCGGCGGGGTGCGACCGATGTCATCGTCTCGTCCGGCGGCGCGGTATGCGCGAGTACCGCACTACCCGACTCCCCGCAGGGCGCTACTCGGTCGACCGATCCAGCCGCCCCCGGACACGCCCGGAATATCCACTTCTCAATTGTGACCGTGTCGCGAACTCGCATACCGACCGGTCGATGGCGACCATTCAGCGAACCGGTAAGTATCTGCTTTCCATACCGTAACCGACTGAGTAACAACAGGTTTCAATATATCCACGATGCTCGGTGAGCCCTCCAGCGACGCTTCAGCAGCCCCACCGACACGCCCGCCCGAAAAACTTTCCAAAAGTGGCAGCCCTCATACTCACACAATCGCCGATCGTCGCGTAGGATCATTCACGTCGGCCCCTCCCCCCCGGGCCGACCCTACGCGGGCCTCGGCAAACTCCCCCCCTTCGCCGAGGCCCGCTCCTAATTTTCGGGTTAGTTCCGTACAGCGGCGGCAGCGCGTCCCACGCCGACCGCCGCGCACGGTGAACAGCCTTCACGAATCGGGTGCGTATCACCCACGTCCGTTGCGCCGCAGCACATGTGAGCGCAGCAGGTTGATTCCCCGGACCCGCACGCTGCGCAGATGTCGCATCGCGAATTCCGGCTCTCCGGCCAGCTGCGTGGCCACGCCGTCATCGATCAGCACGGTCCCCGGACGCGCCACACCGGTCAGCCGTGCGGCGACGTTCACCGTCGAGCCGTACAGATCGCCGAACCGCTGCAACACCTGCCCGAAGGCCAGGCCCACGCGCAGTTCGGGCATGGTGGTGGCATCGGATTCGCCGCGCCCGGTCTGGGCGGCCGCGGCGGTCTGGATGTCCAGCGCGATCCGCGCGCCCACCACCGCCGTCTCGGCGGCGAACATCACCTCGTCGCCGACGTTCTTGATCACCCATCCGCCGTTGGCGGTGATCGCCTCGGTGGTTACGGTCTCGAACGTCTCCAGCAGATCCGAGAGCTCGTCGCGATCCAGATGCCGGGTCAGCCGGGTGTAACCGACCATATCGGCGAATCCCACCGCGAGGTCGCGAACGCTCTCCCCCGCCCCGTCGCTGCCCAGAGACCGGGCCAGCGCGGCGGCCAGATGCCGCCGCCACGCGTACGCCTGCAATCGCTGCAGGGTCGTGACGACCTCCTCGGTCGCCTCCATCGCGACCGTCTGGGGGTCCAGTTCCGGATCCTGCGCGGTGATCGAGGCGATTCGATTGATGATCTCCTCGACCACCAGATCGACCTGCCATTCGGCCAGCCGCGCCATCGACTGCCCCATGGTCCGCACGGCCGCGGACTGCCGCCGGATATCGGCGCCGCTGAACGCGTCCAGACTCCGAAAGTCCCGTGCCGCAACCACATCCGCGTCGGTGTACTCGATCGCGGTCCCGTCCGGATCCGCGGCGAACCCGAGCGCGAGCCACAGTCGCCCGCTCACCTCCTGCGGCACCCCGGACTGCCGCACCACCTCGGCCCGGTCGTAGAGTCGCGGGCCGCCCAGCAGATACGGCTCCACGACCGACTGCACCAATGTCGACAACTCCGCGCGGTCCATGGTCAACGACCATACGGCCGTACACGGCCGATCCCCACCCGATAGTGCTGTGTCACAACGCCACGGCCCGACGCCCGCGCCCGCGATGGCCGGACGGAACCGTCGTCACCGCACGCCGAACACAAGCACTCCGGTGAATTCCACTGTGCGACAAGCACAGTGGGCTATCCTGACGTGCCGTTGACCGATCCGATCCCGCGCACGCCCTGCCGGCCGGGTGGCGCGGCCTCCCGCGAGGTCACACCGCATGCCCCGACCGGCGCCCAGGTGGCTGCGCTCAGCGAGTGGTCACCTCGTGCCACAGATCCGCATCGCCGCGCTGGCGGAATTTGTTGATGGCGAAGATGACACCGACGACGACACCCAGAGTGAGAAGAAGTTTCATGAAACCCACCCTACTGTCATCGCCGAATCTCGCCCAGGAGGGTCCGAAGTCACTCTGGCGCAAGCACTCCCGTCGGCGTCGCGCGGCGGGGGAACGATTCAGGCCGAGGGCCGGGATTCCGGGATCGACCGGTCCTGATCGTCGGTTGCGCCGATGCTGGCCAACAGTCGCAGACCGTCGTGGGCGTTGCTGCCGGGTCGGGCGGACAGGATGACCAGTTCGGTGCCGCTGTCGCCGGGGACCATGAAATTCTCCTGATGTAATTCCAGGTCGCCGACCAGCGGGTGGGCGAAGGGTTTGCGGCCGTGCGAGCGGCAGCGCACATCCGCCTGAGCCCACAGTTTGCGGAACCGTTCGCTGTGCACGGCGAGTTCGCCGATCAGGGCGGTGAGCTGCGGGTCGTCCGGATCCTTACCGGCCGCCAGACGCAATTGGCCCACGGTGTCGCGGGTGCAGGCCTCCCAATCCGCGTAGAGGTCGCGGCCGTCGGATTCCAGGAAGATGTGCCGGGCGATATTCAATCCGCACATGGGTCGCCGCCCGTAGAGCAGTTCGGCGAGCCGGTTGGCCGCGACCACGTTCAGGCGCTGATCGGCGATGAAGGCCGGACTGTCCGGAATGAGCTCGACCACCCGCAGCAGTTCCGGGCGCTGCCGAGCCGCACCGTCGGCCGCGTCGGGCGCGCGCCGCGGGCGATGTGCGAGCCGATGCAGATGCGCGCGTTCCACCCGGTCCAAGCCGAGTACCCGGGCCAGTGCGTCGAGGATCTGTTCGGACGGCTGACGGGCACGTCCCTGCTCGAGCCGGACGTAGTAATCCACGCTGACCCCGGAAAGATGCGCGATCTCCTCCCGCCGCAGTCCGGTGACCCGCCGACGCGCATCGGGCGTGATGCCCACCGTCACCGGATCGACCCGGGATCTGCGGGTGCGCAGGAAATCGGCGAGGTCGTCCATGTCTCCAGTATCACCACGCGGCCGGACGGCCCGGGTGGTCCTGCCGATACCAGGAACTCCGGTCCGACGGTTCGAGCGCCCCTGAACACCGCGCCCACCGGCGGCCACCATCGAGGACATCCGATCCGCCAGGAGGCAGTCATGAAGGTGTTCATCGTCCACGCGCATCCCGAACCCGGCTCGTTGAACGGGGCGTTGACCGGGATCACGGTCTCCACGCTGACCGGGGCCGGACACGAGGTCCGCGTCAGCGATCTGTACGCGATGGGCTGGAAGGCCACCGTCGACGCGAACGATTTCGGTTCCGCCGCAACGCATCCGCTCCACGTCGGGCACAGTTCGCGCCGCGCGTACCGGACCGGGACGCTGTCCGCCGACATCCGAGCCGAGCAGGACAAACTCCGCTGGGCCGACGCGGTGATCCTGCAGTTCCCGCTGTGGTGGTATTCGATGCCCGCGATCATGAAGGGCTGGGTGGACCGCGTGTTCACCGACGGATTCGGTTACGGCGTAGGCGAACACGATGAACACAGGTACGGCGACCGCTACGGCGAGGGGACGCTCGCGGGCAAGCGTGCGCTGCTGTCGGTGACGATCGGCGGCAAGGAGACGCACTACAGCGACCGCGGCATCAACGGCCCGATCGAGGATCTGCTCTTTCCCATCCAACACGGCATCCTGTACTACACGGGCATGGACATCCTGCCGCCGTTCGTCCTGTACGGCACGAATCGTGTTTCCCCGGAGGACTTCTCGGTCGCGGCGAAGACCTGGGAACAACGTCTGCTGACCCTCGCGGACACCGCACCGATCCCCTACCGCTCGCAGAACGGCGGCGACTACGAGATGCCGACCCTGCGCCTGCGCTCCGGTCGCGAGCACTCGGCCGAGCAAGGGTTCGCACTGCATCGGCACAAGACGGCCTGATCCGAGCCATGATCGCCGCACGGTCCCCGTTTTGACCCCACCCCCCGCCGAGGGGTACCGTTTCCGAGGTTGTCCACGCGGACGCCAACCAACCGGGGCCTTAGCTCAATTGGCAGAGCACTGCCTTTGCAAGGCAGGGGTTAGGGGTTCGATTCCCCTAGGCTCCACTCCAACGGCAGGTCAGGGCCGCTTTTCTCATCGGGTACGAGCGAGGAGAGCGGCCGATCTTCCAACTAAATCCCAACTAATTGCTCTGACGAGCCTCGCCGGTCACGGCGACGTTCAGCGCGTCCGCCGCCGCCTGATGAGTTCGCCCGCGAGCCATATAGCGCCGTTGGGTCATCGAAGGATCGGCATGTCCGAGCACGTCAGCGGTGACCCGCGCCGACAGCCCGGCATCATCCAGAATCGTCGCGACCGCACCCCGGAAGCTGTGGACGGTCACGTCATCGGGGATGTCCAGTGCGGTCCGTACGCGCTGCCACTCGTGCCCGACGTTCTGAGGATCACGCAGTGTCCACGCAGCCGAGGGGAACACCAGATCCAACACATCGGCCGTCGGGTCGGGCGGAGACTTCAACCGACGAGCCGCCAGCACAGCCTTGCGACGCTTCAACATCTCCACCGCGAACTCCGGCAGCGCGATCACCGTTTTCCGGTTCTTCGGATCATCGTCCTTGTCGGTGCGGACCAGTCCCGTGCTCTTGGTCCGCACGACCTTCCCACTCAGCCGCAATGTCCGTTCCCCCAGATCGAAGTCCGACCACAGCAGCCCGAGAATCTGACTGCGGCGCAGTCCGGTTGCGGCCAGCAGGGTCACCCAGTCCGCCAGATCCGCGCTCTCGCAGTAGTCCGCGACGGTCGGCGGCGTGTAGGACTTCACCGGCCGTCCCCGAGTCCGTTCAGCCTTGGACAGCTTGCGCGGACAGGGCAGCTGTGAGGTCCGGACAGCGGCCAGGATGAACCGCATCTCATCCACAGTGATGTCCCGCGCACCACCTGTCCGCCCCTTGGCCTCGATGTTCTTGGCCAACTGGGACTCCCGGACCGGATTCACGGACAGCGCATCCTTGCGGACCGCATACCGGAACATGCCGGACAGCACATGCCGCGCTGTCCGCATCAACGCCGGTCCCTTGGACTTGCCGAGGTCGGTCAGGAATATCTCCACCGAGGATGTGGTGACCTCGAGCAATCGCCGCTCGCCGAACGCACTGTTGAACAGCTCTGCCACCAGGTCATAACGTTCGAGCGTGCCCGGAGCCCGTTCTTGTTCTTCCAGGTACTTGCGGTACAGGTCCCACAGTTGCCGAACAGTTGTGGACTCGGACAGTTCCCCGCCCAGGTCCACCCGGACCGCCGAGACCGCCGCCATCACTGCATCCAGCGCCCGAGCCCCGTTGCGGTCCGGAATCCTCCGTCCGCGTGCATCGAGCTTGACCGGTGAGACTCGTTTGATGTCTCGGCGACGGCCAGAGGCATCACGGACCAACAGGCGTGCGGCCCAATGCCCTGGGGACAGCTCGGTCAGCATCGGCTTGCCGGGGACACCGATGGGACGGGCCGGTCTGCCCCGGGTCATCGGTCCACCGGTCCGGGGTGCGTCAGTCGGTGCCTTGTGCGTCCAGGGCCGCGTCCAATGCGTCCAGGTCCCAACGGAAATCCTTTCCGACCCGCTTGGGCGTGGGTAGCCACGGGTACTTGTCTCGGTGCCGGTTCCAGCGCCGCAGCACTTCCGGGTGTACGCGGATGTGCGCCGCAGCGTCCTTCGTGGTGGCCCACCGCCGCATGTGTGGTGTGCTGGGTTCAGGAGATCCGGAATCGTTCGCAAGATCAATGCCCATTTGATAGCTCTCCGTTCGCTGGGGTGCGGGTTGCTGATGTGTCCGGTTCGTGTGGAGGGTCGGCCGCGAGCATGGCCCGGTCGTATTCCCCGCGCCAGGTGATGCGTTCGGCGATGGCGGCCATGAGTAGTTGCGCCCGCGAGGGCATCCGGGTGCCGGGGGCGATCGTGGCCCAGGTGTAGCGGCGTGGATCTCGGGCGGGTTTGTCGATGCCGACCGCCGCCAAGCGTCGCCGGACGAATTCCAGCCGTTCGGCCTTGTGGTCGCCGACCGTTTTACCGGTCCACCGCTCGGAGGTGAGCACGCGGTTTCCCGGTAGTGCCAGGGTGTCTCGGCGATGTGCACGCGACTTGCACACTCCGGCAATGGTTTTCGCTGTAGCGCCTTTCGGGACGATGCCGTACAGCAGCCAGATACCGCAGCGCGGGCCACACGGGGTACGGCACAGCGCGCCGTGCAGGCGGTCGTAATGGTCATGTGCCCGCGCGGTTTTCGCCTGGAGTACCTCGGTCACCGATTTCGTGAGGTACTTGCACAGGTACCCGATCGCGTCGGCCACGTTCTTGCTGCCCGCCGCGATGCCTTGGATGTCGATGCGCGCTCCGAACCGGGCCGTATGTGCCGGGGCGTCGTCGGGGCCGATCGCGTCCAGGGCTTCATCCCACCCGGTCAACGGTCGGCGGGTGCGCGGGTCCACGAACGTCTCACGCCCGGTGTCCCAGACCGGGACCACCGCGCCCGGATACCGCATCTGCGCGGTGGAAGGCCACCACACTTGGTGGTAAGTGGCCTCGGTGACCTGGTGCAGCACCGCGCGGGATACGTGCCCGCGTATCGCGATGTGCAGGTGGGGAGCGCCGCGTTTCTGAGGTTCCACGACCGCGAAATACTGCACGTTCCAGCCAACCGCCCGCCGCAAGTTCTGTATCCACCGCGAGAACAGGCGGGCACACGTGATCGCGTCCCACGCCGCCCGGTCGTAGTCGTACTCCTCGGGTTTGCGTGCGGCCCCGTCGCCGAACACCGCCCCATACGAGGGCATGGTGAGCGTGACGAACATCGAGGAGTAGTAACCGCCGAACTCGCGGCCCACCGTCCGTTCGGAGACCGTGTGCCGAGGCAGGTCCGGCGCGTCCTGACGGCGACGGGTCGAACGACGGCGTGCCGCAGGCGCCGAACCGTCCGGCTCCTGGATGTCCACCGCGGTCGCGTCGGTCACCGCGGGCGTGGTCCCTCGCATGCCCAGCGCCGCCAGCCGGGTATCGAGCCACGCGATTTCCGCCGAGCAGTCAGCCACCTGGGCATCACGCCCTTGTTCACGCGCCAGGGCTCTGTTGGCCAGCAGGTCGGCCCGAATAGCGAGCAGGTCTTGTTGCTCATCGCCCGGTTCCGAGCCAGCGATTCGGGGTTCTTCGGTCAGATGCCAGCCCTCGCGGCACTGAGCTTTGCGCAGTGCCTTGTACTTGCGGGCGCACGGCCCGCATACCGACTCCCGCGTGGCCCCGCAGGGCACCGGCAAGAACGACTTGCCTCCGGTCACGGTGTCGGTTTGTTGCAGAATCACCGGCCGCACGCACACCCCGTACCGCTCAGCGGCAGCCACGGCGATATCCAGAAACGACGGCCCCCGCCCGCCAGCCTCCCCATTGTCCGGGGCACCCGGCAGCGGCGCATCATCACGCAGAGAGATACTCATGACATCACCTGTCCCGTAGTCGAACACGCGAGCCCCGACCGCCGAGCGACGATCACGCCCACCTCGGGCCGGGGTCGCGTGGAGAAGTGAGATATCAACTGCCGGAACAGGATTAGAAGTTTTTCGACACCGCCGACTCGGTGCCTGCATATCAGGGCGCTGTATCGCGCTGGGGCCGCATACCATTCGGTGTTCCAGTTCTCTAGCGACCGTCGACTATTGCACGCGCGTCCCACAATCACGGGCCGCGCCTCACGGAACCGTCAAGGTGGTGACGGTTCCGTGAGTTCTGCTGTTATCCGGTGCGGCCCTTGCGGTTTCGGTTCCCGTCGCCGCCGTCGTCGCGTCTCGTGGACAGGTAATCGTCCAGGTCGATCACGACCGGTTCACCCGGTACCGTGTCGCCGGAGTAGCGACGCGGCGGGGTGTAGGTGGCGATGATCCAGCCGATATCGTCGTCGGTCACGTTGAACGCGCGCACCCGTTCGATTTCGGCGGTCAGTTCCTCGGTCTCGTTGCGGCCGGGGTCGGTGAGGTCAGCGCCCGGAGTGATCTGGACATACGCCACACCAGGAGTCCGCCGCGAGATCAGATCGGCCAGCGCGCCCCGCTCGCGGGCGGTCTGCCCCAGCAGCATCGCGACTTGGGTAGCCTCACCGACGCGCATCGCGAGCCGGGTCGGATACAGCTGACGGAGGCGATTTACCTCCTTACTGGGGTCCTGCACGAACCCGACGACCACCACGCCCGCCGCGCGGCCCATGGTCAAGATCAGCCCCAACAGGCGCTCGATCTCTTCCTTGACCTTCCGGTCGGCGTAATACTCGGTCAGCGACGCCGCTTCATCGATGATGAGCAGAATCATCGGCTCGTCGGTCGAGGGATGCACCTTGCGATCGGGCTTGGGGCGGATGCGCGCCAGCCGGGCCAGCATCACCCGCGCCGCTTCCCGCAACAGCTCCAACGCCCCCTGGCTGTTGTCGTAGGCGAACCGGTCGAACCAGCCCATCCCGTACCCCATTTCAGCCCCACCTTTAGGATCGATACACCACACCACCACGATGCCGGCCGCGATGGCAGGCCCCAGGCCCGCGATGATCGACCACGCCACCGACCCCTTGCCCGCACCGGTCTCGCCGCCACACAGGACGTGAGTACCCAGCAATTCCAGCTGCCACGGCTGCCCCAACTGGGTGATCCCGACCGTAACCGCTTGCAGGTCAACCGAATTCGGGCCACCAGGGACTCTGGGCAGCGGGATCGGTTTACGCAGGATGTCGGTGTGGATGACCTCCACCCGCACCCGCCCCGAGGCGGTGTGCCGCACGCGCAGCCCCAACGCCCGGAACGAGTGCCGCAGCTCTTCGGCGCGCTGTTCCCAGGTTTCGACCTTCTGACCGTGCACCAGCCCGATTTCCAGGACGTCGACCACCCGCCCGATGCGTGCGGACATCAACGGCGGGGTCAGGACTCGGTTATCGAGTTCGGCGGTCAACTGTTGCAGCGCCATGAGCGAGGTCCAGCGGCGTGTGTAGCGCCACCACTTCCAATACATCTGCCGCATACGCCCGCTCACCCAGCGGTCGAACGAGCCCGGCCAACACAGATACCACACACCCCACAACGTCACGGTGGTCACTCCGCCAGCCACGCCGTACGGCCAGCCCAGCCACCAGCCCAGCGCCACCGATCCAGCGACCGGCAGCGACAGCATCGGGAACAGCAGCGCCAGCCACGCCAGCACCAGCAGCCCGAAGCACACCTTGAGCAGCAGTTCGCCCAGCAACTCGGCGATCTGGTCCAGAAAATCCGATTGGCCTTGTGGTGGTTGATTCTTCTGATAGTTCGCAGATCGAACCATGATCATTTTCCTTCATCAGGTGTCACGAATAGTGCTGTCTCGCAAACGATTACGAGACAGTCCGGTGATGGGGCGGGTTCAGCCCGGATCAAGCTCGGGCCGAACCCGCCCGGTGGAGATGCCGCGCCGGGATCAGCCCGCGGACTTACCCGAGCCCGAACCCGCCGCCGACCCGCTGCCGCGCCCCGATGCCGCCGGAGCCGGGGCGTAGCCCGTCGCGCGCACAATGCGATCCAGGTACTTGAACTCACCCGTGCCGCCGACACGCGGTTGCACGGTCACACCCTCGAGCCGGATCGGCCGCAGCCCATCCGCGATCTCCTCAGTGGTCGGCACCGGTTCGGTATCCGACAACAGCAGCACGTCATACGCCCGCCGCTTGGTGTTCGGCTCGTTCTGATCGGTCACCGCGATCCGCCAGACCAACAGCCCGGTCACCGGATCGCGCCGTTGCGGCCCCTGACGATTCGGGCCGAGATATTCGGTATCCGGGACCACCGGCCCCGTCTGATACAAGGGAAGCGGAAAGAACTCGTCGAATACGATCTTGTATCGGTAGTCTTTGCGGGAAACCTCTGCCGAGGTGTTTTCGGCCATGAGTGCCGTACTCCTGTTTCTGTGCATTTGCTGCATGTATCTGTGACTTTCAGAACCCGCACAACGCCAGCAATCGTCTGGCGTTCCGAGTGCGGATCGGCCGGATCACGCCCCCACGAACGTCTAAACACAAGCGCTAACCAGCAGAAACAGCACGGCTATACCCACCGCGACGGACACGACACTGATACCGAACATCCCTTGGGGACGGCATATCGACGAGTCCGCGCACACCGACAGCAATGACACCGTCGGTGGTGCACAGCGCAAACTATGCACTACTCTGGACACAGCAGAGCCGAGGCGGCACTGCTAGCGAAAGGTCAAAACTCTGGTGGAGGGGGCTACCAACCCGGTAATTCCACGGAGTTCATTTCGTTTCGGTTGTCCCCTCGTTGCACCGAGGGGGCAACCACGAAATGTATCCAGAGCGATCAGGTCATGTCACCATTGTCGGATCACCGTCCTTTCTTGTCCGTCTTCACCATGACATCACGCGCCGCCGCGTTCCGGAACCCCGATGCACACCCACGGTGTGTGGCACCACCAGGAGTGGCGACCGGTTCCGTAAACCTCCGCGCCGCCGTCATCCGAGACGATCGAAAGACGCCGAGGGCGTACAGGATTACCGAATGCCATACCCGGCACAGGGGCTCGCCGATATCCGACGATCACACGCCACGACTCACTCAGCGACGCGGATGCAGGGCCACCGCCAGCCCGAACCGGGAGCATCCCGAGCACTCCCCGACCGATCCGAACCAACGCAGGGGACTCTGACACGACTGCGAATCCTTTCCCGTTCGGCATACTTGAAGCACTCCGAACGCTCACCGATGAAACTGATCAGTCCCCATGACCTCGATCATCCTCGCGAATTGAGTCGCCCTCAATCAACGTCGGCCGTTATCGTGTCGACACAATCCAGCCACAGAACGGCTAACTGTCGCGATTGAACAATAAAGTCCGCCGCATTTTTCGGCGTGGCAAGCTTGACACCTGCGAGTGATTCGATCTTGCACGATCGGAATCATTACGTACATTTCATCAAGCAAATACTCGGCACACGGCGCAGACCCTTCTCATCAGCTGCGATACACATCAACAAATGCGCGAGACGTACACAGCATCGCATCAGCAGTCACAAGTCATATGCCCCCGCTGCAATGCGCCGCATTCTCGAAATCGACTATAGACAATCAGCATATCTTCGAAGGTTAGTGACAGAGATCACTCGAAAAAGTTCGCGATGGCACGCCGAATTTGCGCCAGTGCATCAGAAACACCGGAATCTACACCGTGGCACCCGGGGGACGGCCCCTCCGCCTGGTCCATCTTCCAACGAAGATCTTGTTCATCGCAGCGAAGATGTGCCCCTGCGACAATCTGCGGCAGCAGCCTTCCAATCGACTAAGCAAATCACGGTCTGTTGTGACTGTCCGAGGTCCAAACCACTTGCGTGGTGTCCAGCTCGCCGAACAGGTGTCCCCGGAGCCGTCGCGGTCCGCCGCGCGCAACCTCAACAAGAGTCGCGGCCTCGCGGCCGGTGAGCCCGAAGCGTTCCGCCAGCTCCAAGGGCACGGTCTCGGAGTCGCTTGCCAACTCCACGAATAGCCGGTTACGTGCCTGCTTGGCGGCGTGGAGTTCTTCCGATGCCGACCTGAATGCTTCCGACCTGGACGGCGCTCGACCTTCCCTGCCGATCTCGTTGAGTTCGCCCGTTGCGTGAATTGCAGCGTTGGCACGCGCGATCCTCGTCAGAACCTCGGATACGCGGTCGGTGTTCATGCGACCACGATATCCCGAGCAGCGAGCCGCTGATCAAGTTCGCGTACTGATCGAGTATCGGCCCAAGGGGAGAGTTGGTGACGGCTCCCGATGATGGCGGCGGCAAGCCGAGGAGACCGGTTCTGGTCCGCCAGTTCCGCAGCATGCGCGACGGCGTCGGCTGCTTCCTCGATCTCATCGAGTTGAATCAGGGCACGTTCCAATTCCAACAGTGTCACCGCCCTGTCTCGCGTGTACGCGGCCGGCATTGTTGCCAGCGCCTGTCGCGATGCCTCGGCCGCCGGGCGTGCGTCACCTTGGACTGCCAAACAGTTTCCGCGATATGAGTGCATGATGCCCTCGCCCATGAAGTACGCACGAGACTGAGACGGGTGGCACGGTTCCAGACCCGCCAATGCGCCTTGGGCCTCATCGAGCGCGGCAAGACAGGGTGAGCGTTGACCGGCGAGTGCGAGCGCTTCAGCATTGCGGATCGCGACGTAGGCGCGTAGATGACGATCCTCGCTCTGGGATACCCAACTGCGTGCAGCGACGGCGTAGTCCACCGCGACACGCGGACGCCGTTGCCACGTAGCCAACTGGGAAAGGTGGCAGAGCATGTAACTGCCGAGATCGGAGTCCTCCGCTTCGTGCGCGTTTTCCCGCGCTTCGGTGTACAGGCGGGCCGACGTCGCGTGATCGCGGGCGTCCCAGGCCAACGACCCGGCCAGTCCGGTCCACTCGGCATACAGCGACAACACATCGGAACGTAGACCAGTCGGGCAGTTGCTCAGCATGGCGGCCGTGAACTGCTGCTGCGCTATGACAATGCCTTGCGCCGCAGGCGAACCGAGTGCGTCGTCCAGTTGCATCGCCTGATGCAGAGTCGCCCGCACCAGCGCCACTGCTGTCGAGTCCGGACGGCCAGCACCGCATCCCAGCCACGCAGCGCGCTCGGCCGCATCACCACCGAGCCCCAAGGTCGCCAATGCGGCAACGCCGAATGCACCGCCCTTGAATAGCTGCCGCCGATTCACGTCGTCCTCATTTTCCCGCAGTTGCTCGAAACGTGCGACGACGTCTGCTGGCGCTTTCGCGAGCATTGTCGAATAGCTGACCTGTCCAAGGCCGCCGATCGCCGTTTCGCCTTTTTCCCAGCGCCTTACCGATCGCTCTGCGGCCCCTAGTGCTCTGGCAAATGCGGCTTGTTTCATTCCGTAGGCGAAGCGGAGCGCAACACAATCTTGCTTGGTCCATATCGCGACAATAGCCATTGCAACCCCCTGCTGCGGAAGTGGTGAACTCAACTGTAGGCGCGATGACCGATTTCTGTCCGGCCCATGTCCGGAAATGTCCGGTAGGTCAGCGCAAATATTTCTGTAGGCCCCGCCGCCGGGGCGTGATGCAGTGCCCCAACCGGCTGGTACATCGACGAACCCGACTATGACGCCCTGGTCGATGTCGTACCGCATCCCTCGGCGGCGGGTGCCAGACCACACGCCGAGTCGAAAGGAACCGATGCATACCGGCCAATCCGACACCGACAAGCCCACCGCGGTCTGCCTCCGGCCGCAGGGCAGGGGATGTCTTCCAAGACCGAGAGAGGGCGAGATGCGGCAATACCTGGTGCGGGTGCACTGCTGTGGCTCCCGGTGGCTGGTGTACGTGCCAGCGATCGATCTGTGGTCATTCGCGATCACGAAGCAAGAGATCAGATCCATTGCTACGCAGATGATTTCAAGCGAAACGGGTGCCGATTCCGACCTAGATTTGCAGGAGGGTCGAGTGTTGTCGGTGCCTATCGAGTTCACGCGCGAGCACCCGACTGCGAAACGGTGGCTTCCGGCTGAAGCGAGCGCACGATGAACCTCGAGCAGCGCGATGAACCAGGCTCCTACATGGTCCCGCAATTGAATACGGGCGAGAAATTCGCGCCGGTTCCTCTGGCGGTGGTGCATAGGGCTCTCGAAGGGCTGAAGCGCGAAAGGAGTGCAGCGGCTTCGGATGAGCCGATGCCGGATCGTATCCGCATAGGTTCGTTTGATTGGTGGGGGGAGGGCGTTTAGCCGAGATGGAGAACCAACCTATGCCCCGGAAGCTTCGGTCTATGAAGACATCCGGAGATAATTCGGATTGGAATCCGGAAGTCATGGCAATGATAACCCGGGCTCAATCGGCGGGATACGAGCTTAAGCCCAAGGGTAAGGCTCCGTTTGGGTGGAATTTGATACTCGGCTCGGAAACGGTCCTCGACGGCGCGTTTCTTTCCGAGGTAGAAGCCGAATTCGCTAGGCGCAATATTTAGCAGGGGAAGACATACCAGGTTAATCCTGTTCCAGACGAGAACTGAATAAAGGGGTTAGTAGCTAATGAGCGTATACAAATCTCGGTTTGCGCCGTCTCCGTTGGCCCTGAAAGTAATGAATACGGGTCGAATCATCGGCGCGGACGAGGCTCCGGCAGCAATGGTGGAGCGCGTCACCGATGCGTTGTACCGCGAAGAACTCACGTATTCGACGATCACGGAATCGGAAGAATTTGCCGAAGCCTTCGGGCAAGCGCTAGACAACAAAGAAATCATCATGAGCACGCCGGTTATGACGAATATCGGCCGGTATGCCGATAGGCCGTTGACTGCCTGCACAATGCCAGCATTCGACTTCAGCACCTTGCGGTTGAAGCAGCTGCGCCAAAATATCATTGCACTTCATGAACAAGGCATGGGCACCGGATTTAACCTCAACGAGACCGACGATCCGGTCTCGGCTCTCGACTTCCTCAACAAGGTAGCAATAGACAGCGCGAACAGCGGCCGGGAAGATCGGCCCGTGGGCAATATGGCGATACTTGGCGTGCGACACCCGCAGATCTACAACTTCGTCAATGCCAAGGTCGAGTCCGCGGCTGAGTGGAAGTTCAACATCTCGGTCGATATAGACCGGGCCTTCATGACGGCGGTCGAAGCCGGTTCGGTGGTGCATCTCGACAATGGGCAGACAATAAAGGCTCGTGTACTGTTCGATCAGATCTGTCGCGCCGCCCTGCTCTGCGCCGATCCGGGAATTGTTTTCTTGGATCGGATGAATGCCCGCAACCCGGTTCCAGGGTTGGGGGCCTATCAGACAACTGCTCCGTGTGCCGAAGTAGGGCTTATTCCCGGTGAGACCTGCCAATTCGGATATATCAACGTCGGCGAATTCGTGTACACCAGTGACACCGGTCGCGTGGCCGTTAATCTCCCCTGGCTGGAGCATACGACCAAGATATTGACCCGCGCTCTGGACAACTGCCTCGAGATCAGCGGCAAGAATTTCGCGAAGACGCACTCAGGGCACGTTCTCGCACAGAAGCGCAAGATCGGCATAGGATTGTGCGGGGTTGCCGACGCGCTCGATTTCGTCGGCCTGGCCTATGACTCCGACGCCGCACGATCCTTGATGGAGGATATTCTTTCATTTATCAACATCACATCGAAAGAGGAATCTATTCGGCTCGCGGAACAGCGAGGGCCGTTCGGCGCAATGCTGACAACGATAGCCGGTAACCGTCACCGCGAGAATCCGGGGCATATCCAACGGATGTACGGGCACCTGGAGTCGAGTACAGTTTCCGGCCATGACTGGTGCGAACTGTCGAGATACGTGGCCGATACCGGAATGCTTCGGAACGTCTCGACAATCGCGCTTCCACCTACCGGCCGGAGCGCTCTGATAATCGACGCGTCAACTGGCATCGAGCCGCATTTCAAGGATGCGACGAGAATCAGCGTCTCTGGGCATATCGGTATGGCGTCGGCACTACAGCGGTACACCGATGAAGCCATATCGAAGACGATAAACCTTCCCAGTTGTTCTACGGTTGATGATGTCCGAACCGTGTACCTGGCTGGCTACGAGGCGGGTCTGAGCGGTGTTACCGTCTACGTCAACGGCACCAATCCGGCGCAGCCCAAAGAACTTACCCATAACGACCGAAAGGTAGCGTCATGACCGATACAACTCATTTCCAGTATTGCCAGAAACTCGTTGTCATCAACCCCGCGACCAACAGTGTCTTGCTGGCGCGGCGTAAGGGTGAAGCCGACTACGATGGGGTGTACTCGTTTATCGGCGGGAAGATGGAGACCACGGACGGAAGCATTCTCGATGCAATCCGTCGAGAGAAAGACGAAGAGATCGGCAAGAAGGCTGAAATCTCGATCGCGGAGGACGTCTCGTACAACGTGCTGTTTCGGAAGAACGACGGTAACTCCATGGTGTTGCCACACTTCTATGCCGAGTACGGCGGCGGGGAAATCGAGATCAACGAGGAGTATTCAGACTATCTCTGGTTGCCGACAGACAGCCTCGAAACCTTCGAACCGATGATCGACACCATTCCTGAAGCCGTCTTCTGGACCCGGCACCTGGGGCAGGCGGTCAAACAGCACCGAGCACTTACCAGGCTGTGAGCCCGGAGAGCCATCCGCGAACGCCCTACCCCAATACGTGGGGGCAGGGCGTTCGTCATTCTCCCCGCCGCAGGCTCCAACTTGCGGCGCATTCGGCCGCCCCACTCCCGGAACCCTGCGCACGGGGGTACCTGCCGGGATACGTCGCGGGTGAGGCGGGATTACCGATCATTCCCGCGAAATCTGTTGGGCCACAAGCTTGATGACTCATGTAGTTGTGGGGAGAAAGGTTGGGAGCCCCCCGGAAAAGAAGAAAAAGAAAAAAAGAAACGGTAACCCCCCAAGAAGAACTTGCCGAATTTCTCTCTACAGAATCAAGAGCGGCGCGCATGCGCGCGCCGCCCGGTGCGCCCGCCCTACCGCTCCGCTCCCGGGCGGGCACCCGGCGCAGAACCAGGATGGGGGCCGAACCCACCACAGCCAGCACCCATCCCACGGCAGACAACGATCGGAACGGACCGAGACCTTCTCCCCGGCAACGGGCTGCCGCACCCCTTCGGGGCTTGCCACCGAGCACCCGCCCATACGTTCATGTCGAGAACGACGCAAGGAGGGCCGACCAAATCGATTGCCAACGGATCGCTGCGGGCACCATCTGTCCGGCGTGTCACCACAGCAACACGCCGAGCGCGGGCCTTGAGGGCGTCCAACTATGTCCCAACAAATTCCCCGACCATCAATGCATATCGAATGCACGTTCGATTGCCGTAAGTTGTGGATAATTGACATTCCAGCTGTTCAAAGGCATTTTTCGGCCCGTCTTGACTGTTCATAGTTGTCCGCAGTAGTGGCCTCCAGCCGTACGGCAGGGGTTAGGGGTTCGATTCCCCTAGGCTCCACCATAAGCCCAGCTCAGGCTGGGCTTTTTGCTTTCCGATCCCACTTCGTGTCGGCCGATCTTCCAACTAAGTCGCTCAGTGCGTCCCGGTCAGTCTCCACTGCTGACCGCCCTGTCCAGCGCTTCGGCAGCAGCCGTATGGACCCGGCCACGCGCCATGTAGTGCCTCTGCGTCATGGCCGGGTCAACGTGGCCGAGCACGTCTGCCGTGCCCCTTGCCGACAACCCGGCATCGTCCAGGATCGTCGCGACCGCACCTTGGAAGCTGTGGGCGGTCACGTCGTCGGGGATACCGAGCGCATCCGGACCCGCTGCCATTCGTGGGCCACATTCTGCGAAGCCACAGGTCATTGGCCTGTGGCTTCGCTGTTTTGTGGTAGGCGGCCCATGTAGCGAGGGTAGACGCACGCTCATGCCGAATTGGGTGCATTCTGTGGGACGGTCGGAGTGCGTCGTCACAATCTCTGTCATCCACGCGGATCAGTGGTGGATCACCTCACCGAGCCGCGGCAGGACAAGTCGTTTCCAACTGCGCTCCACGCGATATCGAATTCAGGTCGCCTGGCATGGCGGCGGGCGATCGCGATGGTCGCCTGGTCGCTTCCGACGCGCGTGGGAGATTGCGAGATTCTCAGAATCCGTTCAACGGAGCAGAAGGCGGAAAGGTGACCGGTAGAGCCGCCAAGGACCGGTGGAAGGGGCCAGGCCGCCAGGTCGGTGCGTCGGCCGGTATGGCTAGCTGGATCTCGGGCAGCGCATCGAGAAGCTGATCGATCGCGTTTTGAGCGAGCAGGTAGGCCAGCGACTGCGCGGGGCAGGCGTGTGGGCCGATGCCCCACGCCAGATGCGAGCGATTGCCTGTGCGATTCTCGGTCCGGATCGTGGGGTCGTTGTTGCAGCCGGCCATGCTGATGAGGATCGGCTGGTGCGCGGGCAGCCAGACGTCGTCGATGAGGATCGGCTGACGGGGGTAGGTGGTGAGAAGATTCGCCAGCGGCGGGTTGTTGAACAAGACTTCGTCCAAGGCGTCTCGGGTGGACAGGTTCCCGCCGACGACACTTCCGCCGAAGCGTTCGTCGGTGAGGATCAGCAGCAGGGTGTTGCCGATCAGGTTCTGTTGCAGTTCGATCCCGGCGCCGTAGACGCTGTTCAGTTGGTGGATCATCTCGAGTTCATCGAGTTCGGCCGGATGCCGCAGCAGTAGCGAAGTGATGTCGTTGCCAGGATGGGTCCGTTTGAGGGCCACCAGTTCCAGCAGCGCCTCGACGATCATCTTGTTGCCGTCCTCGGCATCGATCCCCTCGAACATCGCGGCCATGCCTGCGGCGACCCGCTGTCCGATCTTCGGCGGGCAGCCCAGCAGAGCATCGGTGACCGCGAATGCAAGCGGGAGCGCGTACTGGCTGATCAGATCGGCTGCACCGGCCTGACAAAAGGTGTTGACCAGCGGGATGGCGATCTTCTCCACAGTGGCATCGAGAGCATATAGATCTAGGGCGTTGATACTCGTGGTGATTGCCTGCCGATAGCGCAGGAGGGCCGCTCCGTCGCTTCGACTCCCGGTGGGACGCCACTCCATAAGCGGCAGGACCGGGCAGTCGGCCGGGATGTTCTGCTGCCAGGTGCGTGGATCGACAGGGAAGTGCTCGGGATCGTTGAGGATCCGCAGCGCGGTGTCATATCCGACCACCAACGTGGCCGACACGCCCGGCGCCAGCTCAACCGGAGCCAAAGAGCCGTACTGTCTGCGCATTTCGTCGTAAGCGCGGTGCGGATCCGCGGCGAATTCCGACGAGTACAACGACACCCTCGGGCCTTTGGTAGCCGTGGGCGAGCCGTGGACGACTGGACAGGCCAGTCGGGACTGTGGCGTACTCAAGAATGGAGCTCCAGATGTTCGTGTGTTCTGGGGACGCGGTCTTCAGCGCATCCCTGCTTTCGATCGCCGAACCACTGCCGCTATTTCGAGAAGCGTACTGTCCACGGGGATTTCGTGCCACCCTTTCCGCGCCGCATCGGCAGCAGCCGAGTCGAGGTATCGTGCGTCGAACGCGGTTGGTGAACGTCTGACGGAGCGTCACGGGTCCGGTGGGGTATTCCGAACCGAACTGGCGAGTTATGAAGCGAGGCTGAAATGTCCACTGTGCCACAGCTTCCCGACTGGGCGGACGATGACATTGATCCTCGGGTGCCGAGTATCGCGCGCATCTACGACCATCTGCTGGGCGGGTCGCACAATTTCGCGGTCGACCGGGAGTGGGCGGACGATCTGGAGCGCCGGTGGCCGGGCATCACGCGGGCGACGTGGGCGAATCGCGCCTTTCTGCGCAGGGTGATCGGCTATTGCGTCCAGGCGGGTATCACCCAGTTCCTCGATATCGGCTCGGGCATCCCGACCGCGGGCAATATCCACGAGATCCTGACCGAGCTGGGTGTGGACGGCCGGGTCGTGTACGTGGACAACGATCCGGTCGCCTTCCTGATGGGCCGCCGGATCCTGGCCGACATCCCGTGGGCGACCGCGATCCGCGGCGACTTCCGCGACCTGGACACGCTCGTGCGGTCCCCGGCGGTCGCACAACATATCGACTTCACGAAACCGGTTGCCGTACTGGTACTTTCGATCCTGCACGTGGTCGGTGACGAGATGGATCCGCACGGCGTGCTCGGCCGTCTGCGCGACACGCTGCCGCCCGGCAGCCATCTGGCGATCTCACATTTCACCAACGAGGGCTGGTCCGCGGATCGGCTGGAGGAACTGCTCGAACTGACCCGCTCGACGACCACGCCCGGCCGTCCGCGGTCGGCGGCCGAAATCACCGCGCTGTTCGACGGATTCGAACTCGTGGAGCCGGGCGTGGTCCAGGTTCCGCTGTGGCGGCCTGATTCGGACACGCCGGAGGAGACCCGCTATCTGGACTGGCTCGGCGGCGTCGGCATCAAACGGTGAACCCGTGATCATGGCGGGTAGCGACACGCGATGTTGCTCGAATGATGCTGGACAAAGCCCGCACGCCGGGCAAAGCTTTAGCCTGTGGACCCCGACGACTGGCATCGGTTGCTCGAGCGGCTGACCGGGATCTCCGCCGATCTCGCCGAGACCGTGCGACTGGAGGTCGCGGTGCGCGGGCCGGGAACCGCGGCGACGGCCGCATTCGAACAGATGCTGCCCGCCCTGGAACAGCTCGCCCGGGGAACCGACGATCTGACCGTCCTGCGATCGCTGCTGGGCCTGCCGCCGCGGCGGCATCCCTGTTCCGCCGACGACATCGCCGGTGTCGTCAACGGTGATCTGGAAACCGTTCAGCGCGTTCTGGTCGGCATGGTCCGCCAGCGCGCAGCCGAGCCGGATTGCTAGCGCCTCGACGAATTGTGCTGGGCTGCAATCTATTCGGTGAATATCCGCACCCCGGGATGGTCCGCCAGCACAGTGCTGATCGGTTGTCCCAACAGTACGGGTGAGTGGCCGCAGCCGTGATCCGCCGGGGCGTCGGCGGTGACGATGGCGCTGATGATGCCGATCGCCTTGGTACCGGCGAAGATCGGTCCGCCGCTGTCGCCGCGCTGGGCGCAGATACTGCTGTAGAACACATCCTCGATCGTGACGGGCCGATCGCCGTGTCCCGGCACCCCGCCCAGGCGCCCCCGCTGACGCACGGAAAGTACGGTCCCACAGGCATATCCCGAGGTGGAGCCCGATTTACACACCGCGGCACCGACCACCGGCTCCGCGGTGCCATCGATGCGCAACGCATTGTCGCGGGCGGCGATCGAACGTCCCGCAACGGCCGGTGATGCCGAACCGAGCCGCTGTGTGGAAACCAGATTGTTCCGGAACCTCGCGGCTTCCGCATCGTCGATTCGGATGATCGAATAGTCGTGCGGGCCGAAACTCGTGGCCTCGAAATATCCGAGCCGCCGGCCGATCTTGCGATTCCGAAGATCGTAAACAGGTTGCTGATGAACGGATTTCGCGGCCGGGGCGACGAGATTGTCCGGATCACAATGCCCAGCGGTGATATCGATCGTATTGCCCTGGGCATCGACGCCGTTGAACCCGAACGAACACCGATGCCCCTGGCCGCCGCCCTCGACGGCATACGGCTCACCACCGATCCGATCGCCCATCTCTCCGGCATCCTCGCCAGGACCCGCGGACGAATAGTCCTCCGGCAGCGCCTCGGGCATGTCCTCCACGACCGAGCGGACCGGCCCGAGATCGGCGGGCAGGCGCACATTCCGAGTTATCCGCATCGCAATACTGTTGTGTGGCACGTCGATTCCATATCCGACCACGGCCGCGCCGACCGACTGGGGCTGATCGTCGAGCCAGTGCTCGATCCCGGCGATCCGCTCGTTCAGCGTCGATTCGCTGGCCGCGACCGTCTGCACACCGAATCCGGCCTGTTCGGCGGCACTTCGCGCATCGGCCGCATCCGGCCCGGCGGACAGCAGCACGATGGGGCGCGCACCATCCATGCGCGCCCCGGCGAAAACGGTCGGATGTGTGCGGCGTGCCAGATCGGCGAACCCGGACAGGCGTTGCGCCGCGTTCGCCCGGGCGAGATATTCATCCACATCGATCCCCAGATCGCGCCGCACTGCCTCGACCAGCGCCGGGGGCAGCGAGGCGATACCGGGCGCGGCCGCGGCGGGCACCACCGCCGAACCGGCCACCACCGCTGCCGCACAACATCCCAGCGCGAGGTTGCGTACGCGAGATCCCGATTCCACGAACTGCCTCCTGACCGAATGCGACGAATGTGTGGTGACCAGGTGAACGATCAAATACTCAGTTCCGCAGTTGTTTTCGAGTGATCTTCGGCAGATTCCCCGCCTCGCCGGATATCCCGATCGGGATTCGCCGAGGCCGCCGCACGCCCACCGGACATCGCACGCGCCCGCATCGATGCGGTGCTCAGCGAGAAACGACTTCCTCTGTGCAGCAATGTATTCGCGTATAAACGCCCGGCGAACCACGCGGTGAACGCGATCGCCGCCAGCATGATCGCCACCGCGACCCCCATCTGCCGGCCGGGCACGCCGTAGACCGCGCGCATCGGCATCACCACCGGTGACAGCGGCGGAATCAACGACAACACCACCGCCGCAGGACCATTCGGATGGTCGGGCACAACGGCCTGGCCGACCGGATAGGCCGCGAGGACGATCACGATGACCGGCGCAGCCACCGAGGCCAGGTCCTTCCGCCGCGACACCGACGATGCGGCCGCGGCGATCACCAGCGCATACAGGAAACAGCCGAGCAAATACCACAGCAGCGCCCAGCCGACCGCACTCGTGAACACGGCGGCCGACATGTGCAGCACACCCAGGACGCTCGCCGCCCCGGCACCCGCAACGGCCGACGCCGCCGCCAGCCCGATGGTCACGACTCCGACGCCGATCACCCTGCCCATCAACAACTCCCACGGCCGAACAGCGGCCAGCAGCAGTTCGGCAATGCGATCGGCCTTCTCCTCGACCACGCCCTGCCCGGTGAGCTGAATGGCGATCAGCAACATGATGCAGGTCAGCGCGCCGATGACGCCGGCGATAGCCGCCCGCTCGGCGCGATGGTCGTCGGCCGATCGCAGGACGCGGGAGTCCACCGTCGCGGTGGACATCGCGCGCCGTACCGCCGCGGGATCCCCGCCCATCGCACTGACCTGCTTGTTCAACGCGATCTGCCGGGCCAGCAGGTCGAATCCGGCTCGCAGCCCGTCCGGCAGCGCGGATTTCACCACCACCTGTAACCGCCCGTCCGAGACGCCGGTGAACAGCGCCGCCAGATCGCCCGACCGAACCCGGCCCTCCCCCGACGCGCGATCGACCATCACGGTTTCGATGCGCTGTCCCGCTGCCTGCCCCGCACCGACGAGCATCTGCCGGTAGGGCGCGGTCTGCGCGGTCACCCCGACCGTCTGCGTCGAGTACCGCTGAGTCCGGCCGAGAAGATGGCACAGCAGCACCGTGCCCACCACCGCGGCCACCAGGACGACCGTGATCACCACGAACGACCGAGACCGCAGCCGCGCACCGATCTCCCGCTCGGCGACCAACTCGATCGCCCGGACCGACGACATCCTTTTCATGCGACGACTCCCTGTTCCTCGTCGGCGACCACAGGATGGAACAATTCGGTCAAAGTGGGCCTGACCCTGATGAATTCGCGCACCGGCCCCACCGCCGCGGCCGCGCCCAGCACCCACTGATCGTCGGCTCCGTCGGCCAATCGCAGAATCCAGCGCGTCCCCTCGCGCCGTTCCACCTGTACCCCGGGCAGCCGCGCGGTCCAGTCCCCGCTCACACCGGGCGCGTCGATCGCGATCCGGTCCGGGCCCAGACTGCGCAGCTCCTCGACCGTTCCACAGACCACCACGGATCCGTTGCGGACGATGCCGACCCGGTCGCACAGGCGTTCCGCCAGGTCGAGCTGATGGGAGGAGAACATCACGGGACCGTTCCCGGCCGCGGCACGCTCGCGCAGCACCGAGGTCAACACCTCGGCAGCCACCGGATCCAGGTCGGCGAACGGCTCGTCCAGCAGCAGGATGTCCGGGTCGTGTACCAGCGCGGTTGCCAGCTGCACCCGTTGTCGATCGCCCGGACTCAGCTCGAGCACATCGTCCTGGGCGCGCGCACCGATGCCGAGCCGCAGCATCCAGCGGCGTGCGGATTTCTCCGCCTCCCACGCCGAGAGTCCGTGCAGCCGAGCGAAATACGTCAGCTGTCCGCCCACCGGCATGCGCGGATACAGACCGCGTTCCTCGGGCAGGTAGCCGATGCGGCGCCGCACGTCCCGGTCGATCGGCCGCCCCGACCAGCGCACCACGCCGCCGTCCGCGCCGAGCACGCCCATCACGATGCGCATGGTGGTCGTCTTGCCCGCGCCGTCGGCCCCCACGAATCCGAATATCTCACCGGCTCGCACGTCGAATGTCATGTCCGACAACGCGACCACCTCGCCGTACCGTTTGTACAGACCCTCGATCCGCAACACGTGAATCCCTCGCCTCCCAATACGCCGACCGGCCGGTCACATGCGCGTTCCGGCACCCGAAATTCGATGGCTGACGACGGCGAATTCGATATCGAAACAGCGTGGGATTCGCCGTATCCGGGCATCACCGTAGGTGAGCGGACGGGTTTTACCCCGGCGCGCGGTCGGCGCGTCGCCGTCATCGGCCGATAGTTGACTACGATCACGGCCGGGGTAAAGGCCCCGATATTCAATCGGACTCCACGAAGGGTGAATTCATGAGGATGCTCAACGCCCGGTACGCGATTGTCACCGTCACTCTGGGCGGATTCGCCGCGGGCGCCGCGTTGTTCGGATCGGCGGCCGCGGCCGCGGACATGATCGACGATTTCGGTCCGTTGCTGACCTCGACCTGCTCCTTCGATCAGATCGATGCCGCATGGCACCAGGTCGACCCCACATCGGCCGCCCGCCTGGATGCCGCACCGGTACAGAAAGCCGCACTGCGATTCGCCTTCTCCCAACCGGCCGAAAAGCGCACGTCGATGTTCGAACAGCTCGCGGCACAGCGGAACATGGCCGGGGTGAACGTCCCCGAGTTGGGCGCGGACCAGGCGGCAGGCTCGATGATGTCGCGGATCGCCGATTCCTGCCACCGATACTGAGCCGGTCTTTCCCGGGATATTCGTCCGGACATTTCCGGCTGAACAACTTTCCGACCCGCCGAGACGGCCCGAAGAGAAAGACACGATCCGGGGCAAGATCGCACCCGCAAGATCACCATCAGTTGTCACCAGGAGGAATTGTGCTTCTGCCAGGCGTCGGTAGTGCCGCTGGTTTCGCCGTTGCAACCTTGGGAGTGGTTCTCGGCGCCGTCCTCGCGTTGCTCTGAGATATCCCCCGGCTGACCATCGCCTCGTGCGCCGCGCGCGGCGCCAGCCGGGCCGAGGCCAGCGCCACGGTTCCGGGCGCGTACGACGCGCCGACGGTGATACCGGGCAGGCAGAAATACCCGCGGTCCGCCCGCATCACGGCGCGATCGTGGGCGAGCGCCAGAAACGCACCCGCACCGAACGTATGCCCCTGCAGTACGGCGACCGTGGGCAGCGGCGCGACCAGCAACCGGGCGAAAAGCAGTACTTGCCCGCACCGGTCGTCACCAGCGCCCGCGGCCCGTCCTGCGCCTCGATCTCGTCGAGCAGTGCGTGGAACCGCGCGATCCACTCGGGATGGGACCCGTTCTCCGGATCGATGCCAGCAGTGTGCTGGGAATCCCCAAATTTCGCGGACGCTACTGTCGAGACAAATGCCGACCCCAGCGGCAGGAGGGGTGATGCTGGATCGAAATCACTTGTCCGACTTGATCGGTACCCCGGTGGCGCAGGTCGACGATCTCGGCGCGAACCACTCGTGGACACTGCACCGCGTGGCTCTCCGCGATGGGCGTGACCTGTTCGTCAAGGCCGCGCGCGACTGCCCGGGAGTCTTCGCCGCCGAACGGTTCGGGCGTGAACTCGCCGCCGTGCACGCCCGAACCCCGGACCGTTTCGGTGCCGAGTGGCCCGGATTCATCGCCGACCTTCCCTTGGACAACACCAGATCCGACGGCCCCTGGTCCCACTGGTACGCCGAACGACGGCTGCTTCCGCCGCTGAGCGCCGCGGCACCGCATCTCGACGGGACAGATGTGAAACTGCTGGAAAACGTCATGACCCACATCGACGAGCTCGCCGGACCACCCGAACCGCCCAGCCGAATCCACGGCGACCTGTGGTCCGGCAACATCATCTGGACCGGCGGCCACGCCACCCTGATCGATCCGGCCGCCCACGGCGGCCACCGCGAAACCGACCTCGCGATGCTCAGCCTGTTCGGGGCACCCCACCTGAACCGGATCCTCGCCACGTACCACGAGACAGCACCCCTGGCCGACGGCTGGCGGCGACGAATCCCCCTGCACCAACTGCACCCGCTACTGGTACACGTCGCGCTGTTCGGCCGCCGCTACCGCGACCAACTGGTCACCACCGCACACAAAGCCCTCATGGCACGCTGACCACCCACCCGAAAGATTCCGAACCTACCGCTCGCCCAGCAGCGAGGCCCCAACAGATGAGCACCAGAATTCCGATGGGCCGCAATAGATTTCATCCACGCGGCAGAACAGTCGAAATATCGAGCCCTCGGCCACGAACCAGATTCGAAAACTGATGCTGCCTTTCGCTGCCTGATCCGGTGAAATCGACTCGGGAAGGCCTCAGGAACGACGAAAGCCCTCGACCGAATCACTGGTCAAGGGCTTTTCGTGGAGTGTGGGCCTAGGAGGACTTGAACCTCCGACCTCTTCGTTATCAGCGAAGCGCTCTAACCGCCTGAGCTATAGGCCCGTAGGGGCTGGGTTGTTGTCCCGAACCGAGAGCAAAGATTACCCGACCATGCCGGGAACAACCAAAACTGCTGGTAGGAGGGGTGGAGATAAAGAAAGGCCGGACCTGCTGAGCAGGTCCGGCCTCGAGGTGGAGAGGGTCAGTCGGGGTCGGCCAGGGTTACCTGGATGCCGCCGACGAGGTCGGTGCACTGGTTGTAGATGAAGACGCCGACCGTGGACAGGGCCGTCATCAGCACGACGTTGATCAGGCCGATGACGGCGGCGTAGCCGAAGACGGTGCCGGCGTCGATCAGAGCCGAGGAGTTCGAGTTGTTGTCGGACACCATATCGGTGAACGTGCTGTTCAGACGGTCCCAGACACCCATGCCGGACAGCACGATGTACAGGAAGCCCACCGCGAGCATCCAGACGAAGAACATCGCCACGCTGATCACCAGCGAGATCTTCAACGTCGACCACGGGTCGATGTGCCGCAGCTGAACGGTCGCGCGCAGCGGCTGACCGGTGGCCGCGGCCTGGACCACGGCCTGCGGGGCAGCGGGCGAGACGGGCTGCTGCGCGGCGATGTGCTCCGAGGGTGGCAGCGGATGACGCAGCTCGGACAGGTCCGGCATGTCCTTGACCAACTCCGGGCGGGCGATGCTGCGGGTGGGTCCGTCGATGCCGACGGACTTCACCATCGCCGCCTCCTTGCGCGCGGCCTTGGCCGCCAGATCCGCGGTGGTGCGGGCATTACCCGAACCGCCTAGGCCCACCGCCGAAGGCCGACCCGTCACGGGCGCATGGCCCGGACGGCTCAGATTCGACTGTGGCTCGCGCTGCGGCAACTGCGACCACCCCTCCTCGAATCGGGAGTTGGTGTCCGCTTCAGCGGACTCGCCCGATTTCTCCTCACTCGCGAAATCGGCTGACTGCTCGGTGTTTTCGGGCGTACTGCCCGACCCGCCGTCGGTGGACGCCGGCCGCGGAATGGGACGCGGCGGAATGGGTGATGATGCTATCCGCTCGGTCACACCGTTGGCGTGGGGCCGCTCGTCGTTCGGCTGGTTCGGAGTGGTCAATGGGGATTCCTTAGATCCGTTGTGCCGCCGCTGCTCGGTTAAAACTACTTCTTCTCGGAACCACTGGTGTCGTCTTCGCCGGGAACCTCGTCGGGCTCGTCCGCGTTACGAGCGATCGCAAGCAACGTATCTCCCTCACCGAGATTCATCAATCGCACGCCCTTGGTCTGGCGGCCTGCCTTGCGAACCTGCTTCGCCGCGGTCCGGATGACACCACCACCGGAAGTAATCGCATAGAGCTCGTCCTCATCATCGACGATGAGCGCACCCACCAGACTGCCACGACGCTGGTCGTACTGGATAGTCAGGACACCTTTTCCGCCACGGCCCTGTGCGGTGTACTCCTCGATCGCGGTTCGCTTGGAATAGCCGCCGGACGTGGCGACCAGCAGATACGTGTCGTCGCGAACCACGTTGAGCGACAACAGTTCGTCATCGGTGTTGAACCGCATGCCCTGCACGCCGGAGGTGGCGCGGCCCATCGGGCGCAGCACCTCGTCGTTGGCCGGGAAGCGGATCGACTGACCGTGCGCGGAGACCAGCAGCAGATCGTCGTCGGCCGAACACAGTGCGGCGCCGACCAGTTCGTCACTGTCGCGCAGATTCACCGCGACGATGCCGCCGGTCCGGTTGGAATCGAAATCGGTCAGTTTGGACTTCTTCACCAGACCGTTGCGCGTGGCCAGCACCAGATACGGCGCGTCCTCGTAGGTCTTGATCTGGATGACCTGGGCGATCTTCTCCTCCGGCTGGAAGGCCAGCAGGTTCGCCACGTGCTGACCACGCGCGGTGCGGGCGGCCTCGGGCAGCTCGTACGCCTTGGTCCGGTACACCCGGCCGAGGTTCGTGAAGAACAGCAGCCAATCATGTGTCGAAGTGACGAAGAAGTGCTTGACCAGGTCGTCCTGCTTGAGCCCGGCGCCCTGCACACCCTTGCCACCGCGCTTCTGGCTGCGGTACAGATCGGTCTTGGTGCGCTTGGCGTACCCGGTCTCGGTGATCGTGACGACCACGTCCTCGCGGGCGATGAGATCCTCGTCGGCGACGTCGCCGTCGGCGGAGATGATCCGGGTGCGGCGGTCGTCGCCGTACTTCTCGACGATCTCCTTCAGCTCGTCGCGCACGATCGCGCGCTGCCGCTCGGGCTTTTCCAGGATGTCCTTCAGATCCGCGATCTCGAGCTCGATCTTGGCCAACTCGTCGATGATCTTCTGGCGTTCCAGGGCCGAGAGGCGACGCAGCTGCATATCGAGGATGGCCGTGGCCTGGATCTCGTCGATATCCAGCAGCTGCATCAGGCCGGTGCGCGCGGTGTCGGTATTGGCCGAACGCCGGATCAGGGCGATGACCTCGTCCAACGCGTCCAGGGCCTTGACCAGTCCGCGCAGGATGTGCGCGCGTTCCTCGGCCTTGCGCAGCAGGTAGCGGGTGCGCCGGACGATGACGTCCAACTGGTGTTCGACGTAGAGCCGGATCATCTGATCCAGGCGCAGCGTGCGCGGCACGCCGTCCACGATGGACAGCATGTTGGCGCCGAAACTGGTCTGCAGCTGGGTGTGCTTGTAGAGGTTGTTCAGCACCACCTTGGCCACGGCGTCGCGCTTGACCGTGATCACGATCCGCATACCCGCGCGATCCGAGGACTCGTCGTGGATATCGGAGATGCCCGCGATCTTGCCGTCCTTGACCTGCTCGGCGATCGCGTTGATGAAGTTGTCCGTGTTGACCTGGTACGGCAGCTCGGTGATGACGATCGTGGTGCGGCCGCGATTGTCCTCCTCGATCTCCACCACACCGCGCATGCGGATCGAACCGCGCCCGGTGGTGTAGGCGTCGTGGATGCCCTGCGTGCCGACGATCAGACCGTGCGTCGGGAAGTCCGGGCCCTTGACCCGCTCCATGCACGCGGCGAGCGTGGCTTCCTCGTCGGCGTCGTAATTGTCCAGCGCCCAGTAGATCGCCTCGGCGAGTTCGTTCAGGTTGTGCGGCGGGATGTTGGTCGCCATTCCGACCGCGATGCCGTTGCTGCCGTTCATCAACAGGTTCGGCACCCGGCTGGGGAGAACCACCGGTTCCTGCGAACGACCGTCGTAGTTGGGCGTGAAATCGACTGTCTCGTGGTCGATTTCGCGCAGCAGCTCCATGGCCAGCGGCGTCAGGCGGCACTCGGTGTAACGCATGGCGGCCGCGCCGTCGTTACCGCGAGAACCGAAGTTGCCCTGACCGTCGACCAGTGGATACCGCAGCGACCAGGGCTGCGCCATGCGGACGAGGGTGTCGTAGATCGACGCGTCGCCGTGCGGGTGGTAGTTACCCATCGTTTCGGCAACCGGTCGCGCGGATTTCACATAACCGCGATCGGGGCGATACCCGTTGTCGTACATCGCGTACAGCACGCGGCGGTGCACCGGCTTGAGGCCGTCACGGACCTCGGGCAGCGCACGACCGACGATGACGCTCATCGCGTAATCGATGTAGCTGCTCTGCATTTCGTTCTGGATGTCGACCGGCTCGATCCGGTCGCCACCACCGCCGGGCGGCAGTGTCGTCTCAGTCATGAAGTCTCCTTTGTAGTCCTGTTGCGCGGCAGTGTGTTTCGCACCGGACTACACGTCGAGGAAGCGAACGTCCTTGGCATTGCGGGTGATGAAGCTGCGACGCGCCTCGACGTCCTCGCCCATCAGAATGGAGAACAGCTCGTCGGCAGCGGCGGCGTCGTCCAGGGTGACCAGGCGCAGTACACGCACCGCCGGGTCCATCGTGGTCTCCCACAGCTCCTTGGCGTTCATCTCGCCCAGACCCTTGTAGCGCTGGACGCCGTCGTCCTTGTTGATCTTCTTGCCCGCGGCCAGACCGGCCTCGAGCAGGCCGTCGCGCTCGCGGTCGGAGTAGGCGAACTCCGGATCCGAACGCTGCCACTTGAGCTTGTACAGCGGCGGCTGGGCCAGGTAGACGTGACCGTGCTCGACCAGCGGGCGCATGAAGCGGAACAGCAGCGTCAGCAGCAGGGTCGAGATGTGCTGGCCGTCGACGTCGGCGTCGGCCATCAGCACGATCTTGTGATACCGCAGCTTGGCGATGTCGAATTCGTCGTGGATGCCGGTGCCGAAGGCGGTGATGATCGACTGCACCTCGTTGTTCTTCAGCACGCGGTCGATGCGGGCCTTCTCGACGTTGATGATCTTTCCGCGCAGCGGCAGGATCGCCTGGTACATCGAGTCGCGGCCGGACTTGGCCGAACCACCGGCGGAGTCACCCTCCACGATGTAGATCTCGGACTTCGTCGGATCCTTCGAACGGCAGTCGGCCAGCTTGCCGGGCAGTCCGCCCAGATCGGTCGCGCTCTTGCGACGCACCAGCTCCCGGGCCTTGCGTGCGGCGACACGTGCCTGTGCGGAGGAAACCGCCTTGTTCACAATGGTTTTCGCATCGGCCGGATTGGCCTCGAACCAGTGCGCCAGGTGCTCGTTGCAGGTGCGCTGAACGAACGACTTGACCTCGGTGTTGCCCAGTTTGGTCTTGGTCTGGCCCTCGAACTGCGGCTCGCCGACCTTCACGCTGACGATGGCGGCCAGGCCCTCGCGAATGTCGTCGCCGGTGAGGTTGCCGTCCTTCTCCTTGAGCAGCTTCTTGTCCTTGGCGTACTTGTTCACCACCGTGGTCAGGGCCGCACGGAAACCCTCCTCGTGCGTACCGCCCTCATGGGTGTTGATGGTGTTGGCGAAGGTGTGGACGGATTCGGAATAACCCGAATTCCACTGCATCGCGACCTCGAGCTCGTGGCCCGTGCCCTTACCGGTGAACGCGACCACCGTGTTGTGGATCGGCTGCTTGGTCCGGTTGATGTGCTTGACGAAATCCTCGAGGCCACCCGGGTAGTGATAGGTGCGGGTCTTGACCTTGTGCTCGACCGGCGGAGCCTCTTCGGCGTGCTTGGGCGCCTCGGCGTGCTCGCTGACCACTTCCTCGGTGACCTCGGAGTCGGTCACGCGCTCATCGGTCAGGGTGATGGTCAGGCCCTTGTTGAGGAAGGCCATCTCCTGCAGGCGGCGAGACACGGTCTCGAAGTTGAACAGGGTGGTCTCGAAAATGTTGGGATCCGCCCAGAAGCGAATGGTGGTACCCGTGCGCTTGGTCGACTCGCCCTGGATCAGCTTGCCGGGCTTGGCGTCCTTGTACTCCTGGCTCCAGTGGTGTCCGTCGTAGTCGATCTCGGCCTGCAGGCGAGTGGACAGCGCGTTCACCACGGAGATACCGACACCGTGCAGACCGCCGGACACCGCATAGGACTCGGAGTCGAACTTGCCGCCCGCGTGCAACTGGGTCATGACCACCTCGATGGTGGGGATGCCCTGCGCGTGCATGCTGGTCGGAATACCGCGGCCGTCGTCGACGACCTCGACACCGCCGTCGGCCAGCAGAGTGACGTCGACGCGCGTGGCGTAGCCGGCCATCGCCTCGTCGACGGAGTTGTCGACAACCTCCCAGATCAGGTGGTGCAAACCGCGCTCACCGGTGGAACCGATGTACATACCGGGGCGCTTGCGTACCGCCTCGAGTCCCTCGAGAACGGTAATGGAGTCGGCACCGTAGGTCTGCTTACCTGACTTCGGGTTGGTCGAGCCGCTTGCATTGGAGTCGTTGGCAGCCACTGCTCGGTAGCTCTCCTTACTTGCTGATCTCTCGGCACGGCCACGGCACACGTCGGACCCCAGATGGTCTCTGCTCGAGATGTCGAACCGCTCGAGAATTATGGGTCCAGCGGGCGGCAGCACGGTACGCACCGAGGGTATCGCCGCTAGTTACCTCACCATCCTACTGGTACGCCCGGCACAGGATGCACCTATGACACCCCTGACAGCGCCGTGAGTGGGATAAATCGAACCGCACCGGGTCCGTTTATAGGTCCGAATGTCCCGTAAGCCTCCGTGGCCGATCGGATGCCCGTGCGCCCGGGGTCGCCGATCACTCGAACGGACCGGACACGGGATGGGTTGCGGCACTCGCTGTTCCCCGCCGGACCGCTCGGTTCCACGTGAAACGGATCAGCCGTAGGTGTCGCGCGGGCCCAGCCCCTTGACGTGACGTGCGCCCTTACGCCAGCTGGGCGCGGCCGGGCCGCTGATCTTGAGAGTTTTGACCACACCCTGTCCCACGGCCGCGTTGATCTTGGCCAGCAGTTGAGCCTGCAACATGCGCAACTGGGTGGCCCAGGCGGTCGATTCGGCCTGGATGCTCAGGACGCCGTCGGTGAGCGAGATGGGCGTCGCGTGGGTGGCGATATCCTCACCGACCACACTCGACCAGCGGCCGAACACCATGCCCTCGGCGACTTTCCCGGACCAGCCCCGGCTCTTGGCCAGCGCACCGGCGACCGCGGAGAGCAGTTGTGGATCACGTTCGTCCGGACGAGCGCCCGACCAGCCGCGCCGGCGCAGCGCCCGCACGCCGCCCTTACGCGGCGAGGCTCTCCCCTGCCCCACCGCCTTGCCACTGGCCTTGGCGGCGGCGCGCGCCTCCTCGAGCGCGCGGCGAGCCAGATCGACTCCGCGTAGCTCCGGGCCGGAGTCACCGGACGACGCGGCGGGCCCGTCGTATCCGGATTCTTCCGTCATCGCGCTGCCTTTCGTCGATCTGTGGATAAGTAGGCTAGCGGGTCCGCGAACAGACACGCCGCGACGCCGGGGAGTGTCACATGACGTGGTTGTGACATCCCTGGAAGGTCAGGATGTGGTGGGCGACACCTGATCCGCGATATGTGAGGTTCGTTCATCGGCCGCGCCATCGGTTTCCACTCGCAACGGGGTCGCCTCGAGTTCCGCGGGGACGTCCTCGGGGACCGCGGCGGTGATCAGCACCTGCTCGGCGGTAGCGGCGACGGCGGCCAGGGCGCTGCGGCGATGACGGTCCAGTTCGGCGAAGACGTCGTCGAGCATGAGGACCGGGTCGGTGCCCATACCGCGCAGCAACTCGAAGGCCGACAACCGCAGCGCCAGGGCGAACGACCACGATTCCCCATGGCTGGCAAAGCCTTTCGCCGGCGCCGAGCCCAGCATGAGCTCCAGGTCGTCACGATGCGGGCCGACCAGGCACACCCCGCGCTCGAGTTCCTTCGGGCGGGCCTCGGACAGCTCGCGCAGCATGATCGCCTCCAGGACCTCGACGTCCTGTGCCTCGGGCGGGCGGGCGGGGTCCAGGAATTCCGGCGGCAGATATCCGCTGCGGTAGCGGATCGACGCGGTGCGCGACTCCGGGGCGATCGAGCGATACGACTGTTCCAGATGGGGATACAGATCGTTCACCAGGCGCAGCCGCTGCGCCAGCAGTTCGGCGCCGTGGGTGGCCAGGTGTCCGTCCCAGACGTCCAGGGTGCTCAGTTCCGTCGCCTGGCCCGAGCGTGAACGGGCTTGTCTGCCAGCGGTTTTCAACAGCGCCGAACGCTGCCGCAGCACGCGGTCGTAATCCGAGCGGACACCGGCCAGGCGGGGCAGGCGAGCTGTGCACAACTCGTCGAGGAAGCGACGTCGCTCGGACGGGTCGCCGCGGACCAGGGCCAGATCCTCCGGCGCGAACAGCACGGTCTGCAGAATGCCGAGGATTTCCCGGGTGCGCCGGACCGGGGAGCGATTGATCTGCGCGCGGTTGGCCGACCCCTGATTCAGCTCCACGTCGATGCGCAGTTCGCGTCCGGAGTTGACCACTGTCGCCCCGAGCCGAGACCGCTGCGCGCCCAGGCGAATCAGCGGTGCGTCCGCGGCCACCCGGTGTGAGCCGAGTGTGGACAGATAGCCGACCGCCTCGACCAGATTGGTCTTGCCGTTGCCGTTCGCACCCAGGAAAACTGTTCGGCCTGGGGATAATTCGAGATCGACCTGATCCCAGGAGCGAAAATCACGCAGCGTCAACGTCCGCACGTACATCGCTCAGTCCTTGTCAACATTCATCCACAGATATCCGGGCAATCGCCGGTGTGGACTCAGCCCGGCAGGCGCACCGGCATCAGCAGGTAGATGTAGTCGGTGGCCAGCGCGGCGAACGCACCGGAATCCAGTACCTCCGGCTCGTCCTCACCGGTCGGGGTGAGGACCGCCGGACGGCTCGGCGTGGTGAACCCGAAGGTCACCCGGTCCGAGTGCAGTGCGGACAGGCCGTCGTTGAGGTAGCCCGGGTTGAAGGCGATGGTCAGCGGCTCACCGCGGAACTCGGCCCCGAGCCACTCCTCGGCGCGGCCCGCGTCGTCACCGCCGGCCGACAGCTGCAGGCCCTGCTCGGAGAATTCCAGACGCACCTGGGCACCGCGTTCGGCGACCAGCGCAACACGTTTGATGGCCTCGATCAGCGCCGCGACCTCGAGGGTGGCGATGGAGGTGTGCTCCTTGGGGAGCAACTGGCGGAACTTGGGGAATTCCGCATCGAGCAGCCGGGTGGTGGTGCGGCGGCCGCCGTTGACGATGCCGAGCAGACCGTCGGTGCCGGTGCCGAAGGCGAGCTGCACCGGGGCGTCGGAAGCGCCGAGCGTCTTGGCCGACTCGGACAGCGTGCGCGCCGGGACGAGCACCGCGGTCTCCACATCGGGACGACCGGGCTGCCATTCCAGATGCCGAACCGCGAGCCGGAACCGGTCGGTGGCCGCGAGCACGACCTTGTCGCCCTCGATCTCGACCCGGATGCCGGTGAGCATGGGGAGCGTGTCGTCGCGGCCGGCGGCGACGGCGACCTGGCCGACGGCCGAACCGAATACATCCACACCGAGTTCACCGGTCTGCGGGGGCAGTTCGGGAAGCTGGGGATAATCCTCGACCGGCATGGTCGGCAGGGAGAACTTGGCGCTGCCGCAGGCGATCAGCACGCGGGTGCCGTCGACGGAGACGTCGACCGGCTTGTTGGACAGGGCCTTGGTGATGTCGGCGAGCAGGCGGCCGGAAACCAGGACCTGACCCGGACCGGCGACCTCGGCGGCCACTCGCATCTGCGCGGAGACTTCGTAGTCGAAACCGGACACCGTGAGCCCGTCCTCGCTCGCGACGAGCAGGACGCCGCCGAGCACGGGAACCGGCGGCCGCGAGGGCAGACTCCGGGCCACCCAGGCGACGGATTCGGCGAAATCCTCGCGAGCGACCCGAAACTTCATGCTTGCAAGCTCCATCGCCCGGTATTTCCTTTCCCAGTCTCGATCGGTCGTGATCTTCTTCGGCTCGGCAGTGCGGGTTCATGCAGGAGGTGCTCGATCGGTCGCCCGCATTCGTCTCACAGGAGTGTGACACAGGCGACCGACACCAAACCGTACCCGCGGACGAGCCTACCGACTACGCCACCCCTCCCGGTGCGTCGGATACGTCGATGCGCACTCGGGCGCGGCTCGACGCCGTCCGGGGTGTCAGCGATGTTCGGCTCCGATGTTCGGTTCGGGTTCCTCTTTCTCCCTGCCATCGATACGGGTTGGGGACGAAGCTCCGTCGCATCGATCCGTCCCGAACCGACTTTCCACACCACCTGTTTTAAAAGAGAGATCTCAAGGAGAAGAACTGAAGTAGTAGTAGGCGCTGTGGATTCTGTGGACTCCCGCCGAATCCCCTGCTGGGAAGGCGTGGCGGCATGGGGATGTCGAGCGGGTGACTCGAGGATGAACATCGAGTCGTTGTGGACTCCGCGAATCTGTCCCAGGCCCATCCTCGAGCCATCCTCGAGTTCTTCCATGACGATCACCCTGTTGTGCACACATGTGCACCATCCGGTGTAGAACGGGTGGATTCCTCGAGGACCTGACATGGAGTCCTCGAGGAATCCACAAGCCGAATCGGACATCTGCGCTGGTCAGCCCTCGAGGATGAATCAGGGTGTGCAATCTGTGTACTAACCGCTGTGAGTAGCTCGTGCACAGATTCCTCCCCAGAGCTGTGCGCAACTCGGTGGACAGCCGGTGGAATCCTCGAGGACTCCACAAGAATTCCTCGAGGACTCCACACACGAAAAGGCCCCTTCACCCTGGTCAACGAGGTGAAGGGGCCTGTGGAGCGAATCAGCGGGAGCGCTGTTTGATTCGGGCTGTGAGTTCCTGAACCTGGTCGTACACGCGACGACGTTCGGTCATCTCCTTGCGGACCTTCTTCTCCGCGTACATGACCGTGGTGTGGTCCCGGCCGAACGCCTGACCGATCTTCGGCAACGACAGGTCGGTGAGTTCGCGGCACAGATACATCGCGATCTGCCGGGCCTGTGCCAGCGGGCGCGCCTTACCCGGGCCGGTCAGCTCCTCGAGCGTGGTGTTGAAGTACTCCGCGGTCACGGCCATGATCGTCGAGGCGGTGATCTCCAGGGTGGTGGTGTCGGGCATCAGATCCCGCAGCACCACCTCGGCCAGTGACAGATCCAGTGGCTGACCGTTGAGCGAGGCGAACGCCGTCACCCGGATCAGCGCGCCCTCGAGCTCACGGATATTGCGCTCGACCCGGCTGGCGATGAGTTCGAGCACGTCGTGCGGGACATCGAGCCGGTCCATCCGCGCCTTCTTGCGCAGAATCGCGATGCGCGTCTCGAGTTCGGGCGGCTGCACATCGGTGATCAGCCCCCATTCGAAACGGGTGCGTAGCCGCTCTTCCAGGGTCGCGAGCTGCTTGGGCGGCCGGTCCGAGGACACCACGATCTGCTTGTTCGCGTTATGCAGGGTGTTGAAGGTGTGGAAGAACTCCTCCTGGATACCTTCCTTGCCCTCGATGAACTGGATGTCGTCGACCAGCAGGATGTCGGTCTCTCGATAGCGGCGTTTGAACGCGACCTTGCGGTCGTCCCGCAGGCTGTTGATGAAGTCGTTGGTGAATTCCTCGGTCGAGACGTACTTCACCCGCATGCCCGGGAACAGTCGCTGGGCGTAGTGACCGGCCGCGTGCAGTAGGTGCGTCTTACCCAAACCCGAAGCGCCCCAGACGAATAACGGATTGTAGGCCCGCGCGGGCGCCTCGGCGATCGCCACCGCGGCCGCGTGTGCGAACCGGTTGGACGCACCGATGACGAACGTCTCGAAGGTGTACTTGGCGTTCAGGCTCGCCGACGAGGACGTCGACGCGGCCGGCGCCGGGGCCGGCGGTTCGGGCGATTTGGCGAAGTAGGTCGGCCACGAGTTGTGCGCGTTGACGATGGGTTCGTCGTCCTCCTGCTCGGTCGGCATCGGACGATGCTGCGGCGCGGACTCGGGATCTGGTGCGAACAACGACTCCTGTCCGGGCGGAACGGGGACGTTCCGCACCGGAGGTAGATCGATATCACGTCGTTGGGGGGTTGCCTGACCGTGGTTGGGGATGCTCGGCAATTCTCCGGCCATCGGCGCGGTCACGTATTCGGGCTGGGGATAGTCGTCGTGACCCGGGTATTCGGGTGGGGTGTGATAGCGCGGCGCGGCATAGTCGGGGGCCGGTTGGTAGTCGGTCGGTGCGGGGTAATTCACAGGCTCGCGGGGAGCGCGCGGATGCTCGCGCAGCCGATCCGGACGCGAAGTGAGCCGGGCGTGTCGGGGCGGGCCGCCCGCGCGATCGGACGGTGGCGCGGCCGGTGCGGCGATGCGCACACCGAGTCCCTCCACCTGTGGGCCGAGCCGGCGGGCCAGCGATCGGAGGATTGGCTCGCGCAGATCGCGTTCGATCGCCTCCTGAGCGAGTGAGGACGGCACCGAGAGCAGCGCGAATCCCTGTGCCACCGTCAGCGGTTTGACCAGGCCCAACCATGCCTTCTGGGCATTGGACACCGGCGATATGGCACCATCACCGGATCCCGTGGTGAGCTCGGCGACCACCTCCGGCCACACGGCGGTCAACACGTTCTGCTCGTCGTCCACGTATACTTCCTCCCCGATACAGGTCGCTAGGAGTCGACGGTCGGCATCGTCCGCAACCCCCGGTGGCATGAGCGTCGACGTGGCCGTCTGGGTGGCTGGGGGTCATAAGAATATGCCACCCCACTGGTCTTTCCACACAATTATCCACAGATGTGGAAAACCCTATCCGGGTGAGTCGCGCTGTACACATTCCCCCTGCGGCGCCAAGACCAGCGCTTCTGTAGCAATCTGCTAGCTATGCACCCTATATGCTGCGGCGACCGTCCGGCAAGGGCGGTTCCGGCCTCTGCCGCGGGGCCGATCCGCACCGCAGGCGCCCGGATCTCACGAAGTGGCGCAGCTCGCATCGAGGGACCCGAGTTTGACCCTGTCGGAGCTGATCAGTACCCTCGTACAGTCACCCATTGACGTGGTGTCGAATGCCTGCTGCCCTGGTAGCGAGGCTGGCGCACCCCGATGGGAGTTGTTCCGACACGGACATCGTCCGCCGTCGCGAGCACACAAGAGTTACACCCACCAGCTTCGGGCGCCACTGGGCGCCCACCTACTCGAGGAGTGTCGACCGTGGCCAAGGGCAAGCGGACGTTCCAGCCGAACAACCGTCGTCGGGCGCGGGTCCACGGCTTCCGTCTCCGGATGCGGACCCGCGCGGGTCGCGCCATCGTGTCGGCGCGTCGCGGCAAGGGCCGCGCCAAGCTCACGGCCTGATCCATCGGTACCGGTATCGGCGTCATGCTCTGTTCGCCGTTCGGTCCGCTCGTTTCCACCCGTTACGTGCTCGGACACTCAGGTGCTGCCTGAGCCGTATCGGCTGCATCATCGTGCCGATTTCTCCCGGACGGTGCGGCACGGCCGACGAATCGGGAGACATGATCTTGTCGTGCACATATACCTCACACCCGCACAGCAGGCGGACGGCAGAACACCGTCCGTCCGGCACGGCGGGCCGAGGTTCGGTCTGATCGTCAGCAAGGCGGTGGGTCCCGCGGTGGTGCGTCACCGTGTGGCTCGCCGCCTGCGTCATATCTGCGCCGGTGTGATCGATGAACTGCCCACCGCCGCGAACGTCGTGATTCGCGCCCTGCCCGGCGCGGCCGACGCCGACAGCACCGAACTGGATCGGCAGCTGCGTTCCGCGCTGCGCAAACTTCTTCCGCCGCCGACCTCGGCGGACAATGGGGTGCCGGAATACGGCAGGTCCTCATGAACCGGCTGCGGACATTGGCCGCACTACCGGCGAAACTTCTCATCTTTCTGATCGAGCTGTACCGGACCTATGTCTCCCCGACTCGGATGCCGGTGTGCCGATTCACGCCCACCTGCAGTGAATACGCGGTGACAGCGTTGCGCACCCGAGGGCTCTTCATCGGTCTCGGACTGACGGCCGTGCGTTTGGCCAAATGTGCGCCCTGGCACCCTGGAGGGTGGGACCCCGTTCCGGAGCGCAAACGGAAAGGGGCTGCTGCCGATCCGGCAACGCCCGAGAGCTCTGCGACCGAGCCGAGCCCGGCGACCGACGCGGCGGCCGAACACGAGCCTTTGAAGGGGTCGCCGCCCGCGGCGACCGGCGACACGACCGACGGGAGTACTTAGAGCCGTGCTCAATTTCATCTATTACCCGGTGTCCTGGATCTTATGGTTCTGGCACAAAGCTTTCGGGCTGGCACTGGGCAATGACAACGGGCTCGCCTGGGCGCTGTCCGTGGTGTTCCTGGTGTTCACTCTCCGTCTGGTGCTGTATTGGCCGTTCGTGAAGCAGGTGCGCACCACCCGGCAGATGCAGCAGCTGCAGCCGAAGATCAAGGAACTGCAGAAGAAGTACAAGAACGATCGCCAGAAGATGGCGGTCGAGATGCAGAAGCTGCAGAAGGAACACGGCTTCAATCCGCTCATGGGCTGTCTGCCCGTGCTCGCCCAGGTGCCCGTGTTCATCGGCCTGTACCACGTGCTGCGCTCGTTCAACCGGGTCGGCAGCACCAGTGGATTCGCCGGTATCGGGCACAGCGGCGGGATGAGCGCGTATGCGAATGCGCATACTGCGAACTACGCGTTCGGTGTCGCCGACGTGCAGTCGTTCCTGCGGGCGCGGATCTTCGGTGCGCCGATCTCCGCGGCGATCACCACTCCCAAATCTCAGATGGAGGCGTTCGCCGATTACGGCGGCATTCCCGAGCTTTCGCACATGATCGCCGTTGCGGTCCCGCTGATGCTGATCGCGGGTCTGGCGACGCATTTCAACGCACGCGCTTCGGTGGCCCGTCAGCGGGCGACCGGCGTCTCGGTGGATCCGACCGGTATGGGCGGCGGCGGGTCGCCGAGTCCGATGGGGCCGAACCAGGCCGAGCTGATGAACAAGCTGGCGCTGTACGTCTTCCCGCTCGGTGTGATCGTCGGTGGTCCGTTCCTGCCGATCGCGATTCTGCTCTACTGGGTGTCGAACAACATCTGGACCTTCGCTCAGCAGCACATCGTGTTCAAGCAGATCGAGAAGGAAGACGAGCACAAGAAGCAGGAGGCGCTCGAGCGTCGCGCGCAGAATGCTCCCAAGCCGGGCGCCAAGCCCGACACCCGTCGTAAGCGTGGTCCGGCGGTGACCGATGCTTCGGTCGATGCGACCGCGGATGGTTCCGATACCCCTGTCGATGCCGCTGTAACGGACGATTCGACCGCATCGAAGAACGGTACCGGGCAGTCGAAGAATGGCACCGCACCGTCGAAGAACGGGACGGCGAAGTCAGGTAAGTCGACGGCGTCCTCGGGTAAGTCGACCGGACAGGGTAATCGCAAGCGATCCGGTAACCGTGGTCGTCCGAATCAGAAGCGACGTCGCTGATAACTCGCGGCAGGAGTGAAGGAAACGACAACAATGACTGTTGAGACCGATGGAGGGGACGCCACTGTGGCGCTGAGCGCGAACGGCACGATCGAGCAAGCCGCTGCGGAGACCACCGAGCCCCGGGAATCCGATGCCGCGCAGGAGCGCTCGGCCGATTCCGGTGCCGCGCGTGATTCCGACTCTGCCGCCGCGGATGAGGCCGGTGATGCCGAAGAGGAGCTGATCGAGGAGGGCGAGATCGCCGGTGACTACCTCGAGCAGTTGCTGGATGTGCTCGATTTCGACGGTGATATCGATCTGGACGTCGAGGGTGATCGAGCGGTCGTGAGCATCGATGGCGGACGCGATCTGTCGAAGCTGGTGGGGCGTCGCGGTGAGGTGCTCGATGCATTGCAGGAGCTGACCCGGCTGGCCGTGCAGCAGGCGACCGGAGTCCGCAGCCGTTTGATGCTCGACGTCGCCGGGTGGCGGGCCAAGCGCCGTGAGGAATTGAGCGCCCTGGGCGCCGCGGCGGCGCAGCGGGTGCTCGAGTCGGGCAAGCCCGAGCCGCTCGCGGCGATGACTCCGTTCGAGCGGAAGATCGTTCACGATGCCGTGGCCGCTGTCGATGGTGTCGAGAGTGAGAGCGAGGGCGTGGAGCCCAATCGGCACGTGGTGGTTGTGCCGTCGTAGAAGTGTCGTGTGAGGGTAGGGCCCCCGGTTCGCTGAACCGGGGGCCCTACCCTTGTACGGACGCAGCCGCAGTGCGGGCGGACCGATCGATGGGCGCCCGATATCTATTCATATCGGTCGGGAAGGAAGTTTCACGTGGAACGAGGCACGGACGGCGATGATCCGAACCCCTCCCCCGCTTCCGGTGTCGAGGAGCCGCCCGCTGAGGCGGCGCTGGTATTCGGAGATCGGCTACCGCTGGCCCGGCAGTATTGCGCGGCCTTGGCAGGCGCCGGGGTCGAACGCGGATTGATCGGGCCGCGCGAGCTACCGCGGCTGTGGGATCGTCACATTCTCAACTGCGCCGTTCTCGGGGAACTCATCGCCGAAGGGGCCGCGGTGGTCGATGTCGGCAGCGGTGCCGGACTGCCCGGGATTCCCTTGGCGATCGCCCGGCCCGATCTTCGAATCACGCTCGTCGAACCACTGCTGCGCCGGACCATATTCCTCGCGGAATTCATCGAGGCGGCCGGGCTCGATGTGACGGTGGTTCGCGGCCGAGCGGAGCAGCCAGGCGTCCGGAAAGAGGCAGGCGGCGCCGACGTCGTGACCTCTCGTGCGGTTGCGCCCCTCGCCAAACTCGCGCAGTGGTCGCTGCCGCTGGTGCATGACCACGGCCGCATGCTCGCGCTGAAGGGATCGAGCGTCGCGGAGGAACTGCAGCGCGATCGCGAGGAGTTGACTCGAGCCGGGGGTGGCAATGCGCAGGTTCTCGAATGCGGCGCCGGACTCGTCACGCCGCCGACGGTCGTTCTGAGTGTGGAGCGACTCCCCCGCTCCGAGCGTCCGGGGCGTCGAGGTGTGCGGGTGCGTCGGGCGCGATAACCCGGTCCGGATGTTTCATGTGAAACGCTGGGCGGGCTGTCGTGCTGTCACGGATGCGCGACCGGGCTCGGCGGCTTTTTGGTGGCTGAGCCGGGTTTCATGTGAAACATCGTGGGGCCCTACCTCCGTAGCCGTAGCCGTAGCCGTAGCCGTAGCCGTAGCCGTAGCCGTAGCCGTAGCCGTAGCCGTAGCCGTAGCCCGGCTCCCGGCTCGTGGCCTGAGCCCTGAGCCCTCAGCCACGAGCCCTCAGCCACGAGGCCTGAGCCGCGAGCCCTGAGTCCTATGGTGGGTTGCCGTGGCAGTAGTCGATGGCTCTGATGGTTGCTTACTCTCGTAACAGCCGCCGCGGCCGTACCTGGTGGCTGTTGCGCGGGTGGAACCGTGACCTGTAAGCGACTGTGCCGCTGATAGGGCGACTGTGGTTGACCGTCGCAGGCGCAGTCGGTGAGTGCGGTCGGTGGTGTCGCTGGGGACGGCGACCGCAGTCGTTGTTTGCTGTGGCTAGTGGCAGGAGCGTGCGACTGGCAATCACGCTGCGCTGCAATGTGGTTGGGTGAGGCGACGCGATCTGGAGCTACGCCTCTGCTGAGCGACTGCTGCCCTGTCTGCGCGCAGGTTTCGAGGGCGACTGCACGGTTTCACGTGAATCATTGGGGGCGATCAGTCGGGCTCGCTCCTGCGAGCCTGAGTCCAGTTTGGATCTGTTGACCGATTGCGTCTGGATCGAACTGGTTCGCTGCTGTGTGTGGGGTGGGCGCTTGTAGGGGCTTCGGATGGTGATCTGAGATCGCGAGGAACTCTGTCTGATTCAGCGGTTGTTGATGAGAGGAGTCAACCTCGGCTCGGTTGGGATCGGATCGCGCGCGGTGACGTTGCCACGTACATGAGCGCCCATCCCGACGGAGGTTCGAGTGGTCGCAGAGTTCCGAAACTCGACACCGCGGTCGAGGGCCGCGCTGCTGTCGAGGATTGCGGGAATCTTGTTCCGAACCGATGTGGTGGTCGGGTGTTTCATGTGAAACATGACGGGCGGCTACTCGAGTTGGATCGGGATGCCGGCCTGACCAACGCATCCGGCACTGCGACTCCGCAAGGGCGGCTGTCGGTCCTCCATCCGGCGCGAGTGGCGCGTGCGCCGGCGCATTTCCTCCCGTCACCGTGACGAAGATGGATCGAGGGATGGGATGGTGGTCGACCATTCGAGTTCGCGCGGATTTCTTTCCTCGGGTGACCACTCCCCCGCTCGGTGATCGTGACAAGCCTCCGCGCGCAAGGCGACAACGGAGCGTTCGAATGAAAGCTGCGAACCGGTCACGCCGGACTGGTCGAGTACGAGATCTCTTTCAGGTCTGATTCCGCACCAACCTCTACGCGGAGCCATTGACGACCCGTCGCGTGGGCCGCCAACGGATTCCGGTTCGGCTGCATCGATTGGTGGCGAGCATGATTGGCAGCCTTCTGTGATGGATGTGCTGAGCGATCGGATCGTTCTCGAGAACGGGCCGCTTTATTCGATGCTGCCGACAGACTGGTGACCAAGCGTAAAGCGCGTCGGCCGCAACGCGTGCCGTGCCGGTGTGGATGTGCTGCGCCACAAGAACGACGAATCGACAACAGCTGTGGCCCGGCCGTGTCGAGGACCGAGACCGCTCAACGCTTCACGAGTAACTGGTTGGAGAGCTCGTCATCGCCGAAGCGATCGGACTCCGGGCCGACAGGACCACACGAATAACCCTTACGCCTCCGATCGGCATTGCCGAACCACAAGACTCACCTGCCCGCGATTTGTCCGGCACGTACCGCCCACATCGAAGTTCTCCGGCACCGAGGCACCAACCGAAACAGGAAGAGACGCCCTGAGCCGAAATTCGCGAGGCGGGGTTATGCACGCGCCTCCAGCGGCGCACTGATAATCCAGAGACGCTGGACTTGCGGCTGCGCTCATTCCAAGGGGATCGATGCCGCGCGAGCACACGTTGATCGAGGCAGTGTCGGATTGCGAACATCGAGCCCCGAGGTCGTGCTGATTCGAGAAGCATCCGTCTGGACGGTGAGAGGCGTCGACCGGAATGGGTGCGTCGGCTGGGCACGCACTCGGACCACGTGGCACCGGATCGTGCGTACGCGCCGAGGCTGACCCGGATCGGTTAGCGTCGAGCCGACGGGCGCATGGAGCCGAGGAACGGGTCGTGCGAGAGAAGCGTCGAGGCCAGCACCGACCGTCCTGAGGGACACATCCTGCTGAAGGACGCGCCGCGCTGGACTGAGTATGGGAGACCGAATTGTGTGGGCCGAGCGGTGCGCCGGGTCGAGCGGTGCGCCGGGCCAGGCCGAGTGATGTGTCGGACCACGCCGAGCGATCTGTGGGGCCTAACGGTGCGTTTAGCCAAGCGTCGCGTCGGACTTGGCGGTGCGTCGGCCGAGTGGTGTGCCGGGCCGAGTGGTGCGTCGAGCCGAGTGGTGCGTCGAGCCGAGTGGTGCGTCGAGCCGAGTGGTGCGTCGAGCCGAGTGGTGCGTCGAGCCGAGTGGTGCGCCGAGCCGAGTGGTGCGCCGAGCCGAGTGGTGCGTCGAGCCGAGTGGTGCGCCGAGCCGAGTGGTGCGCCGAGCCGAGCATCGCGTCGGACTGGGCGATGCGCTCGACTGAGTGGTGTGCCGGGCCGAGCGGTGTGCTGGACTGGGCGGTGCGCCGGACTGAGCGATGCGCCGGGCCGAGCGATGCGCCGGGCCGAGCGATGCGGTGGACTGAGCGGTGTGCTGGACTGAGCGATGCGCCGGGCCGAGCGGTGTGCTGGACTGAGCGATGCGCTGGACTGAGCGATGCGCCGGACTGAGCGATGCGCTGGACTGAGCGATGCGCCGGACTGAGCGATGCGCCGGACTGAGCGATGCGCCGGGCCGAGCGGTGCGCCGGACTGGGCGGTGTGCCGGACCGAGCGATGCGTCCGATTGAGCGATGCGTCCGACTGAGCGATGCGCCGGACCGAGCGATGCGTCCGATTGAGCGATGCGTCCGACTGAGCGATGCGCCGGACCGAGTGGTGTGCCCGGCCGAGTGATACGCCGGACCGAGTGGTGCGTCGGAGTGGGCGGTGCGTCGGGCCTAGTGGTGCGCCCGACGGAGAGATGTGGCGAATTGAACGATGTGGCGGACCGGCGGCGGAATGTCAGCAAGGGGCGGTGTGGTGTTGGGGTGCCGGAGGTGGCGGACTGCGGGATGCGTAGGTCAGTGGGTGGGTTCGATCGGAATTGGTGCTGTCGGTCCAGGTGCGTCGTGAAGGGGGGTGTTCCTTGTGAACGTCGTGGTGGACCGAGATGCAAGGTGGGTAGCAGGGGCGGGCTGTGGTGGATCGGTTGGACCGTGGGTGGAGTTGTGAGCCTTTATGGAGGTACAGCGGGCGGAGCGGGGGCGGGGACGTGCTGCATGAGATGTCGTGGCCGAGAGCAGGTTCGTCCGGGGACGTGCCGGGGTGAAATGCGCCGGATCTGACAGGTGCTTCAGGGGTTTGGACCAGTCGAGCGGGAGTGTCTCTGACTGAGAGGGAGCGGCCGGACCGGGGACAAGTGGACCGAGGACAGCTGGACCCAGAGCGGACAGGGAAGTCGGTGTCAGGAGCATCGGGTCGGCTGACCGGTGGCCGGCAGACAGGTCGGACAGGTTGGGTTCGGATGGTCTATGGGGCCATGGGACTGTCCGCGGACGAACAGGGCGGCGGTCCATAGCTGGCCGGGATCGCGATCTTGTCCCGCGGCAGTGAACGCGAGTTACTTTTCTCGCAGCCAGTTCGATGGTCAGGAGACCTCTAAGGGGCAGCGGATCGCCAGTGGCGTTCGAGCGTGAGTGGGCACGGGGGCGAGTGTGGCCGAGGTGCATTGAGACTGAGGTGCATTGAGACTGAGGGACAGGGGGGCCGAGAGTGAGTGGCCCGAGGGGGGTGGGTCGGAGAGGCGCGAGGGGCGGTAGGCGGGAGGGGCGGTAGGCGGGAGGGGCGGTAGGCGGGAGGGGCGGTAGGCGGGAGGTAAGCCGGTCTGAGGTACAGCGGGCCCGAGAGTCGGTGGGGCTGAAAGTCGGTGGGCCCGAAAGTCGGCGGGCCCGAAAGTCGGCGGGCCCGAAAGTCGGCGGGCCCGAAAGTCGGCGGGCCCGAAAGTCGGCGGGCCCGAAAGTCGGCGGGCCCGAAAGTCGGCGGGCCCGAAAGTCGGCGGGCCCGAAAGTCGGCGGGGCTGAGAGTCGGTGGGGCTGAGAGTCGGTGGACCCGAAGGACGGTGGGCCCGCGAGTCGGACGGTGGGTCTGAGAGTCAGTGGGCCTGAGAGTGAGTGAGAGCGAGGGGTAGTGAGCCGAAGAGGCAGTGCCCGAGGGGCAGCGGTAGATGACGATTCCGGCTGGGATGACGACTGGGCTTGATGGGTAAGCCACTCCCCTATCCGTGCGGCAGTGGAAGGGTGAGAGGTCTTGTGGTGGAGGGTGGGTGGGTGTCTGGACGCGGGGTTCGGGGGTGTTGGTTTCATGTGAAACATCGCGAAGGGTGTGCGCGGGGGCGAAGTGCGCAGACGAAATGTCCGATTATCGGCGTGTTGGAGAAGGATTGCCGCGGTTCAACTTCCGTATTGCGTCCGGTACTGGCAAGCTAAGTGTCGTTGAGTGTGAGCGCATTTTATCGGTGCCCGGCAGCTCGCCGGATGGCTATCGGTCTCGCAACATGGCGGCGCTCCGCCTACTCGAGCCGCGTGGCGCCGAAGCCACGCCCGGCACGTGTCTGAAGTTCTCGGGTTAGGAGCCTGCATGTCGAACGGTCCGGCAAAAGTTTCACGGGAAACAACCTCGCGGGTCCCCGGAATGCTGGAGGGTAACGCCTTCGACTCGGAGGACTTCAGCCGCACGCCCTTCGGAAGTATCTCCGCCGACACGCCGATCGCGGCGGAGGCGCAACGTGCGAGTCAGGTCCTGCACCCTGGTTCGATGAACATTCCGAAGCCGCGCGAGCAACGCATCATCACCATCGCCAATCAGAAGGGCGGCGTCGGTAAGACCACCACGGCGGTCAATCTCGCCGCCGCGCTCGCCCTGCAGGGAATGACCGTCCTGGTCATCGATCTCGATCCGCAGGGCAATGCCAGCACCGCTCTCGGCGTCGACCATCACTCCGGTATCCCGTCGAGTTACGAACTCCTCATCGGCGAGATCCCTGTCCAGGACGCGATCCAGCAGAGTCCGCACAACGAGCGCCTGCTGTGCATTCCCGCCACGATCGACCTGGCTGGCGCCGAGATCGAACTCGTCTCCATGGTGGCCCGGGAGGGCCGCCTCAAGACCGCGATCCAGGAAGCGAATCTGGCCGGCTATGAGATCGATTACGTGATGATCGACTGCCCGCCGTCGCTCGGCCTGCTCACGGTCAACGCCATGGTGGCCGCGAAAGAGGTCCTGATCCCCATCCAGTGCGAGTACTACGCGCTGGAGGGTGTGGGACAGCTGCTGCGCAATATCGGCCTGGTCCAGTCGCATCTCAATCCGGAACTGCACGTCTCGACTGTGGTCCTCACGATGTACGACGGCCGTACCAAACTGGCCGATCAGGTCGCCGAAGAGGTCCGCGGACACTTCGGTGATGTGGTGCTGCGATCGGTCATTCCACGCAGTGTGAAGGTGTCCGAAGCGCCGGGCTACGGTATGACGGTTCTCGATTACGATCCCGGTTCTCGTGGTGCCATGAGCTATCTGGATGCCGGTCGGGAAATGGCGGCTCGCGCCGTCGGTGCGACCTATGCGCCGGGTCCGGTGACGGCAACGCCGGTTGCCGAGGACGGCGATGTGAATGAGGAAAGGGGCCGATAAGCCGATGAGTCAGGCGAAGAAGGGTGGATTAGGGCGCGGGCTGGCCGCGCTGATCCCGACCGGTCCCGCCGAGGTACAGGGACTCGGAAGTGCCGCTGCGAACGCTGTTATCGGCCTCGATCCGATCGGACCGCATCCTGCGGAGGCATATCTGCACCGGGTCCCCGATCCGGCTGCCGACTCCGATGCCGGGGCCGTCTACCGCGAGATCCCGGCGGAGGAGATTCAGCCCAATCCCAAGCAGCCGCGTCAGGTCTTCGAACAGGACGCGCTGGATGAGCTGATCCACTCGATTCGCGAATTCGGCCTGATGCAGCCGATCGTGGTGCGCGCGCTGAGCGAGCCCATTGTGACCGAATCCGGCTCCCCCGCCCGCTATCAGATCGTCATGGGCGAGCGTCGCTGGCGTGCCTGCCAGGACGCCGGGCTGGCGACGATTCCGGCGATCGTCCGGGAGACCACCGACGATGCGATGCTGCGCGACGCGTTGCTGGAGAACATCCACCGCGTGCAGCTCAATCCGCTGGAAGAGGCGGCCGCCTATCAGCAGCTGCTCGAGGAATTCGACGTCACCCACGAGGAACTGGCGAATCGGATCGGCCGATCCCGACCGGTCGTCACCAATATGATCCGTCTGCTCAAGCTGCCGATCCCGGTGCAGCGTCGGGTCGCGGCCGGGGTCCTGTCGGCAGGCCATGCGCGTGCGCTGCTGGGGTTGGATGCGGGCGCCGAGGCACAGGAGAAGCTGGCGGAACGGATTGTCGCGGAAGGACTTTCGGTCCGTGCGACCGAAGAGGCCGTGACACTGGCGAACCGGTATCCGGAACAGGAGCGCAAGCCCGCTCCGGAGCGCAAGCCTGTCTACGCCCCCGGTCTGGATCGTCTGGCCGAGCGCCTGGCCGATTCGTTCGATACCCGTGTCACTGTGAGCATGGGTAAGAAGAAGGGCAAGATCACCGTCGAGTTCGGGGATCTCGCAGATCTCGAGCGAATCGTGACACTGATGGAAAAACAGCAGCAGTAGTCTGACACCGTAAATATTTGGGCGAAAATCCATGAGCACCCGATGACTATTGCCCTGACGCTGAAACGTCACAGTGACGGCGTATGCCATCGAGCGCAGCGACGGAAATGAGGCCGTTCGTGTTGATCGCTTATTCTTGCTGGCGAGTAGATATTGATGCCACGTGAGCGTGGATGAATCCGACAGCTGGAGGCTGAGCAGAGCGGTGTCGACCAGCGTGACCGCACTGACCCTCGGCGGACTCGACAAACTCCCGGCACACGCACGCCGATGCGTATTCTGGGAGATCGACCCCGCCGTGGCTGAAGACTCTCGCGGATTCAGCGATCCGGTCTTCGAGAAGGAAGCATGGCTGTCCACTGTCATGCTCGAATGGGGTTCGTGCGGACAGGTCGCACTCGTCGACGGCCTGCCCGCCGGATGTGCGCTGTACTCACCACCGAGTGCGGTACCGCGGGCGGGCCTGTTCCCCACCTCACCGGTGAGCCCGGACGCGGTCCTGCTGACCACGCTGGGCGCCGAAACCCCCTACCAGGACACCGGTGTCGCGCATCGGCTGATGCAGGCCGTGGTGGCCGATCTGATGCGACGTGGTGTTCGCGCGATCGAGGCGTTCGGCATTCGCAAGGATCCCGCCGCCACGATGCTGCCCACCCGTTCGATCAGTTCGATGCTGTTGATGGAGCGGATCGATACCCCCGCCAGCGGAACCCCTTCGGCCGGAACGCCCTCGGCCTCGCGGGCCAATGGCGCCTGCTCCCCCGAGGGCTGCATGATCGACGCCGAATTCCTCGAGGACGTCGGCTTCTCGGTCGTCGCCCCACACCAGCGCTTCCCCCGCCTGCGCCTCGAACTCGACAGCGACCATCTCTGGAAAGAGGACGTCGAACGCGCTCTCGACCAACTCCTGGCCGCCGCAGCGGCAAGCACCACCCCGACCCGAGTCGGCTGCCGATAAGACGGACGCCCCGGATACGTACCGCCACAAGGCAGTACGTATCCGGCGGTCGCCATCAAGCCCGCGGTACCGATCGCGCTCTGGTGCCATCTCATTCCCGATGATGGAGGCGGCGCCCCGACTCCGCGAACGACAACCCCGAACGCATCGACTGATCTGGCAAGCACTCGGATAACATCTCATCGTGTCATCGACGCCCGGCCGCCAGCGTATTCTCCGTGGCACTCCAACGTGACAACTGATTTCGGATGCACACGGGTAACTCACCGGGCACGCGCAATAGGTAGCCGACCACTCGAATGTCGGCCAGAAGCAACAGTCTCCCCTGCACTCAACGACACGCTGAGGTCGCGGGAAGGCGGTTATGTGGCGGAATCGGCTGCTGCCAGTTCTTCGGCGAGGAGTTCGGCGAAAGTGTATGTGCCGGTGGGCTGGTCGTCCTGGCCGAGCAGGTACAGGCGCTTCACCGAGATGAGGATGGCCTCGGCGATCACATCGCGCATCCGCGGGTTGGTCAGGACGGATGCGTCGTAATCGTTGGTGAGATAGCCGATGTCGACCTGGACGGTCGGCATCTTGGTGAGGCGCAGCAGATCCCAGGTGCGCGAATGGGTGCGGCAGTCCTGCAGTGATGTGCGGGCGACGATTTCGCGCTGGATGAATCCGGCCAGCACCTGGCCGATCATCGATACCGAACCGTGCGAATTGCCGAAGTGGAAGCTGGCCACGCCGCTGGCGAGGGTGCTGGGGTTGGTCGCGCAACGCAGCGAGATCATCAGATCCGCGTCGAAGGTGTTGGAGATCTCCGCGCGTTCGGCGTCGGTCGGATTCGCGCCCCACGGCCGGGACAGGAACGTCTCCATGCCGGTCGCCGCCATCCGGCCCTCGAGCCGGCTTGCCAGGTCCCACAGAATTTCCGACTCGTAGACGTCGCCGAATTCGGTGGGCACGGTGACGCCCTTGTCGGGGCCGCCCATCCCCGGATCGATGACGATCCGCTTACCGGTCAACTGCGGACCGGCCCGGTGGACGACCTCCTCCTCCGCGATCCGGTGCGGATTGCCGCCGGTGACGCGCGCGCCCAGCAGATCCAGCGAACGCAGCGTGTCGGGGCCGCAGATGCCGTCCGCGGACAGGCCGATCTCGCGTTGGAACGCGGTCAGCGCATCGTGTGTCTGCGGGCCGAAATAGCCGTCGACGCGATGCACGTAGAAGCCCAGATCCTGCAGACGGCGCTGCAGCGTGGCCACATCGTCGCCGTACAGCGGGGCGGAGAGTTGATAGATCAGAGTGCGCGCACCGAGGCGGTAGGACGCCTCCTTGAGCGCGCGATAGGTGGCCGGGCCCACCACGCCGTCGACGAGCAGGCCGCGATGCTGTTGGAAAGCGCGCACAGCGGAATCGAGATCGTGGTCGAAGACGCCGTCCGTCTCTTTCCAGAACTCACCATGGCCGTCGGAACGGTCTGCTCCGTGCGGATGCATGTGGAGGAAACCGAGACTTGCGAGGGTGCTCCGAACCTCTGTTACGGCTGGACCGGTATCGCCGTGACGAAGTCGGTGCATGCGTGAGAGCCCTTTCCTTCCGCCAACCCGGGTACCCATTTCTGGGACCGTCCACTCCCGAAGCTCTTTCGGGGGTGTGCCAGGGCGCGATCCCCGCGGGGCGCACGTCCGGAACGTCGGTCGATTGTCTCAGACCCGGACCGAATTTCTGCAATTCTGGCGAGTGCAGAGGATCGTACCCCGGAGATGGCGCGCCTTTGCGTAACCACGGAGCCTCGCCGGCCGTGCGAACAGTACACACCGCCGGCGGACGGCGACGAAATCCTAACCCGCGCCGCCGCCGCCGTGAGGTGAATGCGTGTCAGATGATGCCGTCGAGCTCGCGCAGCAGAGCGGCCTTACCCTTGGCGCCGATGATCCGCTTGGTCTCCTTGCCGCCGGAGAACAGGATCATCGTGGGCAGCGACATGACTTCGTAGTCCCGCGACGTGGTCGGGTTGGCGTCGGCGTCGACCTTGGCGATGGTCAGCTTGTCGCCGTGCGCGGCCGCGATCTCCTCCAGCACCGGGGCGACCATCTTGCACGGGCCGCACCAATCCGCCCAGAAATCGACCAGGACGGGCTTGTCGCTGCCCAGCACGTCCTGCTTGAAGGTGGCGTCGGTGACGGTCTTCGTGGAATCGGACATCGTGATGAACTCCTCGAGCGGTGAATCAGTTGGCGGAGACTTCGACCGGCTGGCCGGCGTTGTCGAGCGTGTTGCTGGCGATATCGCCCTGTTCGGCGAGCCAGCGCTCGGCGTCGATCGCCGCGCGGCAGCCGGTGCCGGCCGCGGTGATGGCCTGACGGTAGGTGTGGTCGACCAGATCGCCCGCGGCGAACACACCGGGCAGCGAGGTGTAGGTGTTCGGGTCGTTGACCAGCACGTAGCCCTCGGGGTCGAGATCGACCTGGCCGCGGACCAATTCGCTGCGCGGGTCGTGGCCGATCGCGACGAACAGGCCGGTCGCGGCGAGCTCGGAGGTTTCGCCGGTGCGTGTGTCGCGCAGGGTCAGGCCGGTGACGCTGCTGTCGCCGTGCACCTGCGTGACCTCGGAGTTCAGCACGAAGCGGATCTTCTCGTTCGCGCGGGCGCGCTCGAGCATGATGCGCGAGGCGCGGAACTCCTCGCGCCGGTGCACGATGGTGACGCTCGAGGCGAATTTCGTGAGGAACGTCGCCTCCTCCATGGCCGAGTCGCCACCGCCGACCACGACGATGTCCTGGCCCTTGAAGAAGAATCCGTCACAGGTGGCACAGGCGCTCACGCCGCGGCCCAGCAGCTGCTGCTCGCCCGGAACGTCCAGGTAGCGGGCCGCCGAGCCCATGGCCAGGATGACCGCGTATGCCTCGTAGGTCTCACCGCCGACGGTGACCTTCTTGATCGGGCCGGACAGGTCCAGCGACTCGACGTCCTCGGTGCGGATGTCCGCGCCGAAACGTTTGGCCTGCTCGCGCATCTCGTCCATGAGGTCGGGGCCCATGATGCCGTCGCGGAAGCCGGGGAAGTTCTCCACCTCGGTCGTTGTCATCAGCGCACCGCCGAACTGAGTGCCCTCGAACACCAGCGGTTCGAGCTCGGCGCGTGCGGCGTAGACCGCGGCGGTGTAGCCGGCGGGGCCGGAGCCGACGATGATCAGGTCGCGAACTTGCGTACTCATGAGGCCCTTCCGAAGAAATGTTTCAACAGGCGTGTCGGTCAACAACAGGGTAAACGCTGTTGTTCCCGCCCCCGAACGACCAGCGCATCGGGTGTGAGCCGGACCGCACCGCGGGTGCTCGGCCGGATTCGCTCAGCCGATGTCCTGCGTCACCAGCACGTGCGGATTGCCCGGACCGCAGTCCCGGCCGACGATGAGCGCAGTGATCTTCGGCGAATTCGGGCCGGTGAGCAGGATCAATACCGCGGCCTGACCGTGGTAGGTGGCGTTCATCGCGCCGAGCACGGACCGGTCCAGACCGGCAGCGGTGACACAGCCTGCCAGGGCGGCGTGGTCGGCGAGCGGACCGCTCAGATCGCGGCGGCCCATGGCGCCGAGCAGCTGGGAGACCGGGAGATCGTCGGAGATCTGGACGTTGTCGCCGGGCTGCTGGGTGGGTAGCGCGGTCGGCGGGCTCTGCTGGCTCCGTACGGCATCCACCGCGATCAGGGAGGCCCCGACGACGACGACGGCCGCGGCCGCGGCGGCGAGCCAACGCCAGCGTCTGCGGTCGGCTCGCAGGGGTGCCGTCTCGTCGCCGGAGACCTCGGTGTCGTCGGCCTCGACGTCCAGGACGGGCAGGGGATGCGTTCTCGGGGGGCCCTGGGCCGGGCGGGCCAGCGGCAGGCGATGCACGGTGGCGACGTGTTCGGCCGGTTCGACATCCGGTGCGGCAGGGTCGGTGGCTATCGCCGCGTTACCGCAGGAGAGCTGATCGAGTAATGCGTCCAGCCGCGCGGTGACCTGGGTGGGCATCGGATGCAGGATCGCGGGCTGCTGGCCCAGATTCCGCAGTTCGGTGGTGACATCGTCGAGCGAGCACAGGAATCGCAGAGCTTCCGGATCGCGCCGGACTTGTGGCCAGAGCTGGTCGGACAGATCGGGGGCGACATTGTCGGCATGGAGATCGGCCAGCAGATCCGTGGAGAACGGAGGTTGCGGAGCTGAGCGTGCCGCCATCGAACCTCCAGGGTCGTCCGAACCGCTCACCCCGGGCCGACGCCGATGGTCGGCGGCTTCGCCCTTGTCATCCATCGCCTCTCCGGGGTGGGCCGTGTGAACAGTGGTACTCGCCGCCCCGTAACGGACGGAGCCTGCCAGTATGACGGAATTTGTCCGTCACTAGTAATGACGCATCTCGACTACATCCGGTTCCCGGGATTCCGCAGGAATTCCAACTCCTGTTGGAGTCGTTTGCGGCCGCGCGCGCACCGGCTCTTGATCGTCCCCTCGGCGACGCCCAGCAACTGCGCCGCTTCCGCCACGCTATACCCTTCCATATCGATGGCCACCAGCGCGGCGCGCTGATCGTCGGGCAGCCGCATCAGCGCGCTGTCGACCAGCATCGACACCTCGAGCCGAGCGATGTCGTCGCGTTCCACGACCGGTTCGGCGATACTCTCGTCCGACAGCGACACGCTGTAGCGGGACTTGTTGCGCCGCATGCGATCCAGGCAGGCGTTGACCACGATTCGATGCAGCCAGCTGCGCACTTCCGCATCACCGCGGAATCGGGCGGCGTTTCGATGCGCGGACCACAGGGCATCCTGTAGCGAATCCGCCGCATCCTCCTGGATCCGGCAGGTTCGCACGGCCAGTTGCCACAGGTGGTTGTAGTGGCGGCGGAACAGGACGCCGAAGGCGTCGCGATCGCCCGCGACGTGGGCATCGAGGAGTTCGACATCGGTGGCTGCGTCCAGATCGATCGGGCGCCTGCCTACAGCGGACGCCTCCGACGTCCCCCCGCTGGATCGCTCGATCGCTTCAAACGGCAACACATACCCCTCGGCACAGCGCTCTCGACGACACATGCCCGGAATCGGACATCTGCCCATACCGCTCGTCCGGAACCGCGACGTCAGATCCCGGGAAGCTCCCCTGCTGAGAGCGCGGTGGAAATCATATCGGCAGGTTCGAAGGGCAGGCAACCAGAGCGAATCAGCGGGCGGCCTCGTAGTGGATGTCGGCGATCTGCGACTGGTACTGGTTACCGGTGTGGGCCAGCGAGGTGATCCAGATCAGGACGTAGCCGACCGGCTGATCGCTGTGCAAGGGAATGTTGGTCACGCCGTTGCCGAGGGTGACCTGGCCGATCAGCTGGGTCTGATCGAGCGTGGGCGAGGCGGTCGGCGAGGTGCGCACCTCGACGACCGTGCCCGCACTCGGTGAATTGATGGTCGCCTTGGTCAGCTTGCTGGGGCTGCCGAGCGTGGTCAGGATGCCCACGCCCTTCTTCAGGGACGGGAACTGCTGGAAGTACTGGTCGGTGCGCCACATCGTGGTCGGATTGCCGTCCAGCACCGCCGAGACGTGACTCGGGTCGTCGGGGGTGCCCTCGGGGGAGAACACCGTGGCCGCGGTCGTCGGCACCGGCACCCCGGCGCCGGCGGGACCGCTGCTCGCCGGCGCCGAGGTGGCCGCGTTCGACGGTGCCGGAGCCACCGCCGCCGTGGTGAGGCCGAGTTTGCGCTGGTCGTCCAGGGGTGCGTTGGAGGTGGGCGGTGCGAAGACGCTCAGCAGCCACCAGATGATCACGCCGACCACCAGTGCCGCCAGCACACCGAGCCCGACCAGGATCCACATCATCCGCTGCGAGCGTTCCTTCTCCGCGGCCAGCAGTTCCGGATCGGCCAGGGTTTCGTCGGGCAGCGCCTGCGCGCGCTGACCCAACCGCAGCACCGGGATGAAATCGGTCTTCTGATCGACCACCGAGGCCTGTTCGAGCACGTGCTGAACCGTCGCTGCCGTGCGCACGCCCTTGTTCGACTCCAGCGAGCGGACCGCGACCGCGGAGATCTCGAACGGGGTCTCCGGGCGGATCTGCCGCGGCTCGACGGGCGTGCCGTCGGGACCGGAATCGGCCAGTTTCAGCCCGCCCACGGTGGCGGCCGCACCGCTCACCCCACCGGTCCGGATCGGCCAGCGCGCGGTGATCAGCGCGTACAGCATCGCGCCGAGACCGCGCACATCGGACTGCGCGTCCGAATCGCCGAGCGTTCCGGGGAAGGCCAGCACCGCGTCCCCGGACGCGCTGATCCGCACCCGGTCCGGATGGTCGATGGACAGCGAACCGCCGCCGCGATGGGCCAGCTCGGCCGCGGCGGCCAGGGCACGGACCGCGCGCGCGGCGCCGATCGGCGAGGGCCTGGTCTCGGCCATCTCGCGCAGTGACCGCCCGGGGGTCCACTCGGCCACCACGATGCCGCCGGAACTGCCGCGCACCACGTCGAGCACGCGGGCCAGGCCCGGGGAGTTGATCCGGCCCAGCCGCAGGGTGCGGGACAGGATGGCCTGGGGGCCGTCGTGCCCGGAATTGTCCGCGGCCTTCTGATCGGCGTCCACGAAGGTCAGCGCGACCTCGCGGTCCAGCTTCACATCCAACGCCTGCCAGAACCGCAGACCGCGGGCACCGCCGCAGTCGGCCAGCAGCCGGTAGCGGCCACCGGCCACCGAGGCGCCCGGGATCAGCTTCGGACCGCGCTGCGACCGCTTGGACGGCGATTCGACGCGCATCGGCGGCATCTCGGGGGAACCCACCGGCAGCATGCCGGTGTCGTAGGTCTGATCATGTGGCGGCTGGTCCTGCGCATGCCCGTCGTCCGCGGAATCGTAAGCAGCTTCGGCGTAGTTCTGCGCCTCGCCCGATTCCGCCTGCTCACCCGGATCATCCGGGGGAACCTCGCCGGGCACGACGTCCTCGGTGCGCACCGCGCTCGCCGCGGTGGCATCGGCTTGCGCGGCAGGGACGCCGCCCGCCGCATCGTCGCTCACCCTCGTTCCTCCTTCGCCCTGGTGTGTCGAAGTCCCATATGCCGGCGGCGCACCTGGCCCGTCGCCGACCCGGCCGGGCCCGTGAGCTGCGGAAGAAGTGACATTCGCTTCTCCGCGGCCGCCGGGATCGGCATTTGCGTTTCTCTGCCGAACAGGGTACGGGAACTCACCCCCGCCGGTACGGTCAACCGCTTCCGGCCGGATGACCGGCAGGACCATGGTCTGCGCGTCGGTGTAGGGGTCGTACCGGTAGTAGTACGGCTGTGCCAGTTCGGGCCGCGGCAGCAGGGTTGTCGCGTGGTCGTCGCCCGCCGGACTGTCGAGGTCGAGGTCGGGCGCGGGCGGAGTGAAGCCCAGCTTGCGGGAGATCGCGACCGTGATCGCGACGATCTCCGGAATACCGACCAGACGCATCAGACCGAAGGCGACGCCGAACATCACGATGCCGTCGACGCCGACCCGGAACAGCGCGCCGATCCCGTGATGTAGCCGCGACAGGCCCAGAAGTTGATCGACGATCAGCGTGACCGCCGCGCCGGCGACCGACGCCAGCACCACGCGGGTCACCGTGCGGCCGACGTTCGACATTCGCAGATCACCCAGGCTGCGGTGCAGTAGCCAGCCGCCGATGATCGCGCCGGCGAGGAAGCCGAGCCCGGTGGCCATGCTCAGCGCCATCACCACCTGGTCCGGGCTGACGACCAGCGGTGCGATCACACACACCAGGATCTTCACCGCGGTGATGCCCAGGATGATCCAGGTCGGCGTCCAGGCCTGTTCGCGGGCATAGAAGACGCGCAGATGGATCAGTACCAGTGCGTACGGGATCAGGGTGAAGGCCGACCAGCTGACCGCCTCGCCCAGGCGATGCGCGTTGTCGTGACCGAAATGGCCGTAGCCGTACAGCACCTCGCCGACCTGCGGCCCGGCCACGGTCAGGAACAGCACCACCGGGACCAGGGCGATCATGGTCAAACGGGTGGCGGCGCCGAGATCGTCGACGACCGCGGGGGTGTCGTCGTCGGCGGCGTTGCGACTCAGCCGAGGCATGATCGCGGTGAGCACGGTGACGCCCAGTACGCCGTAGGGCAGCTGCAACAGCAGCCACGCCTGGTTGACGATCGCGGGCCCGGCCACATCCCAGTGCGAGGAGACCCGGGTGGCGAACACGAATCCGGCCTGGCTGATCAGTACGTACAGCACGACGGCGGCGGCCATCCCGCCGAACTGCTTGAGCCGGGCATCCATACCCCACAGCGGCCGCAGGTCGATACCGGTTCGCCGGATCGCCGGGACCATGCTCGCGACCTGTACGAAGACGCCGAAGGTGATACCCAAGCCCAGTACCAGCAGTTTCGGCTGACCCATCCGGACCGGATCCAGCGAGATCTCGCCGGGCAACAGCATGTACAGGCCCAGCACGACCAACGTGGTCAGATTGTTCAGCACCGGGGCCCAGGCGCCCGGCTTGAAGATCTCGTGGGTGTTGAGCACCGCCATCAACAGCGACGACATGCCGTAGAACAGCACCGCCGGTATCAGCATGTAGGCCAGCGCGGTGGTCAGTCCGGTGCTGACCTTGCCGTCATGGGTGAGGAACAGGTATTTGGTCAGTACCGGGGCGAGGGCGGTGCACACCACCGCCGCGGTGCCCAGCAGCGCGGCGGCCGTGGTGAACAGCCGCCGCATGAACGCCGCGCCGTGATCGGGATCCTCTTTCTGCGCGCGGATCAGGGTCGGGACCACGAAGGCGGTCAGCACCGCGCCCAGCACCAGCTGCTCGATCATCGTCGGGATCTGGCTGGAGACCGTGTACGCACTCGCGACCGCCGGGCCGAGCGCCATGAGCACCAGCGCCTGCTTGCCGAATCCGGTGATGCGGCTGATCAGCGTGGCGATCGCGATCGAACCGGTGGCGCTGAGCAACCGCGAATTCGCGCTCGCGGGTTTGGCCTCGGTCTGCTGTGCGGTCGCGACGGATTCGGACCGCTCGGTGCGGGCGGGCACGCGTTGCGGTCCGGGCCGTGCGTCCG